>JAHDIE010000001.1:190139-301313 GCA_020630955.1 Saprospiraceae bacterium | reverse complement strand
ATATTTGATTCAAAACTAATTTTTTTAGTTGTATAATATTTTGCAATCTACTTTCAGACAGAAAGTGTATATAATTGATAATCAATGAATTAAATTTTAGGTACAAATAAGATACATTTCGAACTTATTGGACTAGTTTTTGGTTTATATAGTAACATTGACTAAATGACTTTATTACCATAGTTTTGCATACCTTTAAGGAAATATTTTTAGTTTTATATAGTTATATTATATATATCTAATATATAACATCAAAACTAACGATCTAGCTAAGAACAATGAAAAAGGACATAACAACAAGGTTGGAGTCTATTAAAGACTACATTGACACTCATGCAAATGTTGAAACATGTATTGATGTTGATTTTGCTGAAAGTATTGATGTCTTAATTAACAACAATGAAGAAGATGTTGCTAAGTTTGAATTGTTTAGTCAACCAAAAAACTCAGATTTAGCCCTAGCTATACTTGATTTCTAATTCTCTCTACCTTCATGGATTCATATTTACAAACTTTTGACCTTGAGAAAAGGGAGAGAGAGGTACAACGTGCTTTAGAAGTATATAATGCAAACAAAGGTCCATTTAGTTTCATTGATGGTGCTCCCCTCAAAATCACTGGTGTGTATTACAAGATTCTAAGTAATCATGTTAAGCCTTTAATACCTAAAAAAGTTAATAAATTTAAAATGGCCTCTTTGATGGCATTGACAATTGTTACAATCCAGCCGATCATAGGAGATATATCTGAGAAAGAATTACGTAGAAAGAATGCTGAGCTGGCTTTTTTTGTCGCAATGAATCTGATTCTTGATATGGCAAATCCAGATGGCTATGATAAGCAAACAGGTATAAAGTTCATTGATGATTCTATTAAGGCTGTGAAAGATCAACACATTTCATATTTAAGTGCGAAGGAAAAGATGGTACACCCAATATTTCCAATAGGATCTTTCTACTTTTGTTTTTTTGTTTTATTTCAGAGTAAATACAATGTGTTAAGTAACTAAGTCTCACCTAAAACTATTCTCCGCTTGTTTCAATAAGCTGGTTATAACCTCTTTCTTCTCTTGAACTTCTCCCTTTGCTAATCGAATCCGATAAGCATTATATCTCTTGTCATAGCCCATGTCATCAAGCTGGTTATCTTCAATGATCTTATCTACTTTTTCTGACTTTGGCAATTTTATATCTAGCTGAGCATGGCTTTTCCGTGGTCGTACTACCATAAAGTTGTATGCTCTACCATTTTCTGCTGGTCCAATGTAGAACTTGTTGTACTTCAACTCATAATCACTTGAAAAGCTCTTTTAAATAATCCAATGACGTTTAGAAATCGACTTCTTCATGGCAATAGATACAGACCCTTAAAACGCGGACTTTGGAAGTCAAATTTTCATAAATTTGTTTCAGAATGTTTTACCTTGTTTCCTGATGTTTCAGGTTGTTTCAAAAAAGGGGAGATGATTAATCTCCATTTCGTTGAAACTGTACGAGGTACAATTTAGGGAAAATATTAGCTAAGTGAAATACGAATATGAAATAAATAAAATATAAAAGCTATTGAATAATAGATATTTGTGAGGGTTTTATTTGTTCAACGTTTATTGAGTATTTTCCACTTCACTTTCCAATACAGAAATTGCTAAAAATACTTTCTAATAAATCATCCGTGCTGATCTCTCCAGATATCTCACCTAGATGATGTAGCGCATGTCTTATATCCATGGCCACCAAATCTGATGGAACCTGATTGTCCAAGCCCGTGATTACTGCTTCCAAGGAATTTTTTGTTTCATTCAGGGCTGCAAAATGACGGGTATTTGATAATATGGTGCTTGCCTGAGTTTTGGAATTTTTAGCAATTTCAACCAATTGTTTTTTAAGTTTGTCGATATGTGTTTTTTCTTTTGCAGAAATTGCGATGCAGGGTGTTCTATTGGTTAGTGTACTCACTGCTTCTTCTACATCATAGCTGTGACAAGTATGAAATGCGTCGGCCTTATTAAGAATGATTATGCTTGATTGTTTGTTAAGAATCGGAATTTCCTTGTATGCATTTACAATTTGTAAATGGTCTTCTTCGATTTCTGCAACAAAAATTATAATCCTTGCTTTTGCCACTTCTTCCTTTGTTTTTTCAATTCCAATACTTTCAATTTTATCAGTGGTTTCTCTTAGTCCTGCAGTATCTAAAAACCTGAAAAGGATCCCATCAATCTGAATACTATCTTCGACCACATCTCTTGTGGTTCCCGCTATATCACTAACGATGGCGCGATCTTCATTTAATAAGGCATTGAGTAATGTTGATTTCCCAACATTAGGTGCACCAATAATGGCCACTGCAAATCCCTCCTTAACAGCGTTACCATATTGAAATGTTGATTGGAGTTCAAGAATTATTTTGAGAATTTTATTGACCAGATCTTTTAATCCTTGTCTGTCCGCAAATTCAACATCTTCTTCTCCAAAGTCATTTTCTAATTCTATAAGACTGGCAAACTCAATCAATTGTTGGCGCAATTGCCCAATCATTTTTGAGACACCTCCTCTCATCTGATTGATGGCCAATTGGTGTTGACTTTCTGTTTTTGAAGCTATAAGATCAGCCACAGCTTCCGCCTGAGCCAAGTCCAATTGACCATTTAGAAAAGCTCTTAATGTAAATTCTCCAGGATTTGCAGCTCTTGCTCCTTGGGATAAGAAAAGTTCTATTATTTTTTGAATAATGTAAGATGATCCATGACAACTGATTTCAACTACGTCTTCTTTCGTATAGGATCTTGGGGCTCTAAATATCGTTGCCAAACATTCGTCGATGATCTCACCGTTTTTATTTTTTATTTTACCATAGTGGACTGTGTTTGCCTCAGATTTGATGAGATTCGCTCCAGCAAAATTTTCATCAACCATGTCGATGGCTTTTGGACCTGATAATCTAATTACTCCAATTGCCCCTTCTCCTTGTGGAGTGGAAAGTGCTATGATAGTATCTGTTAATAAAGAATTCAATTTTTTCCTGCAAAAATAAACTTTATTCTATTCCTTTTTCATCCAAAATATTTAAATTACTATGTGTACTAGTTATTAACCAAAACAAAATAATTATGAAGAAGTCACTTTTAGCAGCTTTAGTGGGTGGAATTATTCTTTTCTTGTGGCAATTCGCATCATGGGGATTGATGAACCTGCACTACAGTCAAAATAGCTATACTTCTAATCAAGATGAGATCTATGAATTTTTGAAAGGCAAATTACCTGAAGGTGAATACATGATTCCAACTGTTCCAAAAGGAGCAAGCCCAGATGATCAAACCAAGCTGCAAGAAAGCTTAGCAGGGCAACCTTGGATGCAAATTAAATACCATGAAAAATGGAGTATGAGTATGCCAATGAATATGACACGTGGTTTAATCATTGATATTGTATCTGTCTTTTTACTTATTTGGATACTGATGAAAATTCCTGATTTGAACATGGGAACATCTGTGATGGCTTCTTTGTTTGTTGGTTTGATAGGTTACTTTACTGGACCTTATCTAAATAGTATTTGGTTTGAAACTTCAACAATTCCAGACCTTATCGATGCAATTGTTCAGTGGGGTCTAGTTGGTCTTTGGCTAGGCTACTTTCTTAATAGAAATTAACAACAAATAATACTTATGACCGCAAAAGAGGTAATGAAAGATTTAGAGTCCATGGGCTCCGAACAAACCAGAAAAATTTACAAAAAACATGGAGCCAATTGCCCAATTTTTGGAGTCAAAGTTGGTGACATGAAAAAGATCGTGAAAAAAATTAAAAAGGATTATGCACTTTCACTAGATCTATTTGCAACCGGAAATGGAGATGCCATGTATTTTGCAGGATTGATCGCCGATGAAACAAAAATGACCAAATCCGATTTGAAGAAATGGGTGAAAGCTTCAGAATGGTATATGACCAGCGAGTATACCGTACCTTGGGTCGCTTCTGAAACAAAACATGCAGAATCCTTGGCCGATGAATGGATTAATTCCAAAAAAGAAAACATTGCATCCTCTGGTTGGGCAACCTGGGGATGTATTGTGAGCATGAAAGATGACGCAGATTTAGATCTTAAAAAGATTAAAGAAATGCTCAATCAAGTTGGAAAGACAATCCATGACCAACCCAATAGAGTAAGATATGCTATGAATGGTTTTGTGTTAGCGGTCGGGGGAGCCATTTCTTCTTTAACAGATCATGCTATGAAAACGGCAGAGAAAATCGGTAAAGTATCTGTCAATGTTGGAGAAACGGCCTGCAAAGTGCCTTTTGTTCCAGATTACCTAAATAAAATGAAGGACAAAAATAGAATTGGCAAAAAAAAGAAGACGTGCCGCTGTTAATTTACGTTATAGGATAAATCCATAAATATTATAATAGAGGGGATGCTGTCGAAAGTCAGCGTCCCTTTATATTATAATGATTGTTAATTAGTTATATTCAATTTAAAAGTCGCCTTGATTTATTTCTTGCCATTATTTTAAGCTTATCTTAGGTTCTGAACAACATAATAATCATGAATAGTAAGCTGATTTTTTTTTCGTTATTTTTTACTTGTTTTATCTTCTTTAATAGTGTAGCGCAAATTTCAATAGATTTTGAATTTCTGGATCATCGAACTGCGACAAGCAGGCACCTTGAATCCAAAATAATGGATCATCAAATGCTATATGTTTCAAGTCAAGACAGTTGGCCAATGACAACAGTTAATTTGGTTGATTCAGAGCATAACAAGCTTGATCAAATACTTGGAAGTTATTATGGACAAACAGATCTTCGAGAATTTTCTGATGGAACATTTGATCTTTTCTTGCATTCAATGTTTGACTATGATGTTTGCGTTTCCGGATTTCTACATGTTGCATATAACGGCAGTGAGTTTTTTGTAGATACCTTGCATTCGTATATTCTTGATGAAGAAGTTGATAGTAATACATATCCGCATTCCGTTGCAAAGATTGATGAGGATTCTTATTACTTAATAGATTATGATTACTTGTATTATTCTGATAAGGTTCAGCTTACGCAAATGAGACCTGCTAATTATCAAATGCGATTATTTCAAAATGACAATCGTGATGTTTACATTTATGAAGATAGTTTAGTTGTAAAGATCAATGGCAATACTTTTGATACGATACAATCTATGCCAGCCGAAATTTTTGAAATAAAAAATGAAGGTCTTTATAATGATGTGTTATACCAAGGGATGGTTCAGCGTTGGAATGATGATTTTAGCAATTTGGAATTTGAATGGCAATTTCAAGCAGAACCCAATTCATTTTACCAAGTTCATATTCAAGATTCAATATTAACCGTTTTGAATACTTATGGAAATACCTATGAGTTTTATAAAATTGTAGAAGGTGAATCGGAAGAACTTTTACATTCAGGGGTTCTTGAGAATGAAGAATTGAATGCCTTTCATCATTTGGACGACAATTCTATTCTTTCAATCAATTCCTATATTCTTGAAGACATAGATATATCGCAGCTATTAATAAGAAACTATTCTTTTACTGAGGAACGAGATTATGAAAGTAGATTAGTAGCCATAGATAGTTTTAGTATATACTTATCCAATAGCGACACGCTTGATACTTGGATCAACAGCAATGGCGACACCATTTATTTTGTCGAAGATGCATTTCATGTAGATGTATTTTACACCAACCAATCAGACACCTCTGTTCAACTTCTAAATTTGATAAGTTCAGATTTCTACGAAATTTATTATTTTGGCGAAGAAAATTTGAATTATATAAGTGATACCTTGTTGGATCCAAATGAGTCTAACTTGTTGACTAATATTGCATATCAATATTACGGACATCCCAATACGATCACCATGGGTATTCCCGGTGCTGACTTTCGTATTAATCATGATCCAGATCGTTTGTACACAACCGACGTAATACTCAATGTAAAAGATGACTTTGTAGATATCCCAGTCAGCTTATACCCTAATCCAGTTGTTGATGTCCTTAACATACAACTTGATGAGGATATTGATGAACTAACCATCTATAATGCTCAAGGCAAATTAATTTTACTAGAATCTGGGTACAAAAATTTAACTCAGCTAGATCTTGGTTCCCTATTGTCAGGAATATATTTTTTGAGACTCAAAATAAAAGGCAACAATCAATATGTTCTACAACGCTTTGTTAAAAGCTAATAAAAAAATATATGGTGACCTTCGAAGAATTAACTTTTTACGAAAGTAGAGTAAAGAATTCCTTTTTAGTACTTGCTGCCATTGGCTTCGTTGCGATAGGTATATTTTTAATGACATCCTATAAAGAGAGTTTAGCAATGGCATTTTTTGGTCTAATCACATGTCTGTTTTTCGGTGCTGCTATCCCAATAGGCATCAGAAAAATAACTGATCCCGAAATAATGCTGTATCTAAATAAATCCTATTTGAAAGTCTTTGCAGGAAAGCACTTAGTCTATTTTATAGACTGGAAAGACATACGCGGTTTCTCGACCAAACGTATTGAGCATGAAAAAAGCATCGTAATAGAAATGAAAAACCCTGAAGTAATCATTGAAAATGAAAAACACAGCCTAAAGCAATCAATGTTTAAAGAATATTATGATGAAATAGGATCTCCCTATCATATTAAGACAAAAACCTTGAATATTTCACATAAGAAGTTAAAACGAATATTGCAAGAATTCCATTCAAAATTCAGTTTTTGATAATAATCTATATTGCTATGTCAGCTTGTCATCACTAATAATAACAATCACACCTTTCAATTTGGAAATTATACCTTCAACTTACATTAGAGTCATCTAAACCAAAATTCCCTTTGCGTTTAGATTTCACCTTAATCATGTAGAAAAAATTTTAAACCTCAACCTCAAGTGGAGGCTTTAAAATTAGAGAGGCCCCACTTACCAAAAAAAATCCTTTACCCAAGTAAGCGTTTCCAAACTTTACACACATTATATTAGTAAAAAATGCAAACTATGCGATTTAACAAACTTTTGATAGCACTATTGATCACGCTCGCAGTGACTTCCTGTAGAAAGGATGATGTTTCAGATCCCAAAACCATTCTGATTTCAAATGAATTTGAATCAATCGAAGTTTATAATATTGAACTTCAAGGAATTGTAAAAAATGTCGAAGGAGAATCAGTAGAAGGAGCATTGGTGCAAGCGGCTGGACAACAGGCTATTACTTCAGAGAATGGGGTATTCTCACTCTCTAACCTTAGCGCTCCTGAAACTGGATTGTATGTTAAAATAGAAGCAGAAGGGTATTTTGTTGGTGGCACCTCTATTTATGCAAATGAGAATCAAACATATTCTATTGAGTTAACACTTGTGCCATTTCATAATTATAATCAGTTTAATGCATCAGAAGGCATGGATCAAATTATGAATGACGGGAGCAGAATAATTATTCCTTCAGATGGATTAATCGATGATTCTGGAAATCTCTATTCTGGTCAAGTTGATTTTTATTCCTATTGGATAAATCCGTCAGATGACAGAATGCCTGAACTTTCTCCTGGAGCTTTGGTAGGCAATCAGAATGATGATTTGTTTGCCCTCAGGTCTTTTGGAATGATTGCAGTTGAACTTAGAGGAGAGGCAGGTCAAGAATTAAATCTCGCTGAGGGAATTAAATCTACACTAAGATTTCCAATTCCTTCTGAGATGCTTTCTGATGCCGAAGAACAAATAGATTTATGGCATTTTAATGAATCTACCGGAAACTGGGACCACGAAGGTGTAGCAATTTTAGAAAATGGAGCATACTTGGCAGATGTACCACACTTTAGTTGGTGGAACTGTGATATTCCGTTTAATTTAACAAACTTATGCTTCAACATTGTGGATAATTTTGGTGATCCAGTTGGTAATGTCAACCTAACGGTGTTCGCCGATGGATTTGGTTATGCATCAGTCTTTGTTGGTCCTCAGGGAGTGTATTGTGACCTAGTGCCAGCAGGACAAAACTTAGAAGTTTCTTTGACCACTTTTTGTGGAGATGAACTCTATAGTACAGTTATTCAAGCAGTTGCTGAGGATGAATCAGTGGATATCGTTGTTCCGATAGGTTCTGGAAGTTTAAACGAGGTCAATATTTCAGGAGTCGTGTCCTGTCCATCAACCGGAACGATCGAGAATGGCTATGTTGTTCTTGAGCTTGGTGATCAAACTTATCTTGATTATGTAGGTGAAGATGGATCCTATTCATTGGATATAATAAACTGTCAGGGCATTGATCATGCAGCAACTTTGATTGCCTATGATCTAGATGAGCTGACGGGAGGTACAGAAGAAATCTTGATTCAATCTGATGATTTGGAATTGGATATTAGCGCCTGTGAAGAAAGTTTAACAGAAGATTTGTTTATCATTGCTTTGGGCGCAGATACACATACTATGTTAGATTGTAAAGCCAATATTTCTTCTGCTGAGATTACTATTATCGCTCAAGATTTAATTGGAGGTAATGATCAATATGCAATACTTGGCGTGAAAGGTTTTAGTGAAAATAATTTTGGAGGAAATTTATTCTCTAGTTATTGGTCAGGAATGAACCTTAATGCAGAAAATCAAATTTCAGTAACGATAGAACATTATACAGAGGTGCCAGGCGAACAGATTGTAGGAAGTTTTTCTTACAATGGTGAGGTCTCTGGGAATTTCATTGCAACTGTCCAGTAATTAATATAAATGCCTGATCAGATACAAGATATAATTACCAACTGTCTTAAAGGAAATCGCAAAAGCCAAAAGCAATTCTTTAAGATGTACAATCGTAAACTTTATGCTGTTGCATTGAAATACATGGGCAATGTGTCTGATGCTGAAGAGGTGTTGCAGGACAGTTGGTTGAGTATTTTTAATTCATTGACAAATTATAAAAACCAAGGGCAAATCGAAGCTTGGTTGAAAACAATTGTAGTAAGAACAGCATGGAAGGCAACTCGCAAGCGGAAATTTCATGCAGAGATTGATTCAGTTTCCAACTTAGTGAAGGCATCAGAATCCTCTCAGGCTATTGATAAAATGACCTGTGAAGAAGTACTCAGTTTGTTGAGTTTTGTTCCTGCTGCATCACAACAAGTATTTAAAATGTTTGTACTTGATCAATACTCGCACAAGGAGATCGCAGCCATTTTGTCGATTGATGAATCAACATCCAGAGCACATCTTTCGAAGGCAAGAAAGATGTTGAAAGAAAAATTTGCCATCATAAATAATGTAAAACACAATGGACTTAAAGCAATTTGAAGATAATATAAATAAAAAGTTTCAAGATTTTGAGCCTGAAGTTGATAGTCTCAAAATTTGGGATAACCTAGAGCAAAAATTGCCTAGGAAATCAAGAAAGCTAATTTATTTCTGGTGGGTAGGGCTGCTAATATTACCTTTTGCATTTTACTTCATATTTCAAAATCAAAATGAAAGCGATAAAGTAACATCAAATTTAGCATTGAAAGAAAGTATGAACACAGGAGTTTCGAGCATTCCTACTATTTCAAAAGAACAATTGCTCTTTGATAAAGACGAATTGTATTCAGAAAAAAAAGACTCCATGCATGAATTGGTTTCTACTCAAAAAGAAAATTTCACAAGCCAAGATAATGATAAGCCAAAACTATATTCTGATCAAAGTAAATATGTTGAAGCAGTCAAAACATTTACGAAAGTGGCAAATGATGGAATTGAAAATGAGAGAATAGAAAATGAGAGAATAGAAAATGATGATGTATTCAATAATAGTATTGAAAAGAACACATTAGCCAATGACGATAGGATTACAACCATTAGTACACTAAATGATGTTAAGGCTGAATCAAGTTCAATAATAAATGAAGGTTCAGATGACAGCAATGAAATTGAGGAGAATGAACTGACAATAAAGATATTTGAAGAGGAGGATCAAATTGTTTCCATGCCAACAAGGAAAGAATTTGAATCAGAGGATTCGGTTGAGATTTCTGAAAAAATATTTGATGTCAATAAAGATCAAACGTTAAATTCTACTCAACCCGAAAATATTGTAAATGAGTTGAGTTCAGCCAACAAGAAATCATTGGTGAATGAAAGACTAAGTTTCAATCTGAAAGGCGGAGTATTGACATCCAAAAGAATTTATGAAAGAGTAAGCGAAGAGCACGAACAAACATTAAACAGAAAAATTGACGCAGAAAAGCAATTAGAAACTTGGCAAATAGATGGGCAATTAAAATATCAAATATCATCTAAAATTGCCATTGCGGCTGGTCTAAGATATTGGAGATTGTCAGAAAGATCTTCTCATCTTGCCAATGTTTATTTTCAAGAACAAGAAGATGTTGTGAGCTTAATCACCTTTCATCCGGATGGAAGTATAACTGAAAGTACAAGTACCGTAATTTTTGAATATGCAAATCAAACAAACAATATACGGTATCAAGTGCATCAAGCATGGTCGATTCCAATCCAATTCTATTATAGCATATTAAATAAACAAAAATGGGATTTAATATTTTCGCCTGGATTTGAGCTTGGGTTTGCAGGTAGACACAAGGGCTATGAGACCATTGAAAGATTTGAAGAATATTTAATTGAGGAAGACAAAGACAATCAGTACAAAAATACCGGAGGCAATTATTTGCTTTTGAATTTGGAGAGCAACTACAAACTTAACAATTCATTGACTTTAATTGCTGGACTCGAGGGCAAGTTTGGTTTGAATGGATTTAATACAGAAACCGCAAGCTACAAGAAGAAGTATAACTTCCTTGGACTTTTTGCTGGTTTAAATTATTCTTTTTAAAAATGAAAATCTAAATAACGATGAAAAATACTTTTACAACAACACTTCTAAGCCTTTGTTTTGTGGTCAATTTGGCCAGTGCAAACAATGCTGAGTTGGTGAATTTTGTAGTCAATTTGGCAACTACAGATGTCGGTTGTCATAATGGAAGTGATGGTTCAGTCACTTTTGATTTGCAAGGAGGGGTCGAACCATATTCTATTCTTGAGGCAGGTCTTCAAATTCAAATAAATGGAAGCTCATATGAGATTGACAATTTGGCTGCTGGAACCTATGTTGCAACATTCTCTGATAATTCAGGTTGTTTGGTCACAAGATCCTGGACTATTAATGATGGTGAAGAAATTCAATTAAATATCAATTGCGGGCAAGACGAAAATAATATTCTTGTAACGGTGATGGGTGGTGAAGCACCTTACGCATTTACTTGGAGTAATGGTTTTACAGGGGCGTCTATAATAGGTGAGGAAGGGACCAATTATACCTTGACTGTAACAGATTCTTTCGGATGTACAGCGGTTGATTCGTATTATTTTACAGCTTCAGATTCATTTGACTGTGTTGACGGTTTGACAATTGGTGTTTTGGGAGATGATCCCATTACTAGTCCCATAATCTCAGTTACTCCAGATATGCTTCTCGATGGTTTGTACTCAACTTGTAATCGATCATTCGAATTTAATATTACCGATGATCAAGGTGTAGAATTGTTGCCATATAGCGATGTCCATTGGGAATTTTGTGATTATATAGGTGAGGTGCAATATAATTTGAGAGATAATATTTCCGGCTTGGAGTGTAGTGGGACTTTGTTTTTGGAGGATGTAGGATTACCACTTCCATTTTGTGTGAACAACAATACTGTAATACTTGACGAGAATCAAGAAGCAACAATTTATGCCATTGACTTTGGAAGTAATAGTTTTGATTTCTGCGATGGTACAGATTTAAGGTTTACTTTTAGTAATGTTGCTCCTGAGTTGGATCCTAATTATGATTCATCATTAAAGAGCTCTTCAATGATGCTTTCTTGTTTAGAATTATATAGTGTCAATTCTATTTCAGTTTATATTTGGGACAATAGTGGAAATTCTGATTATTGTCAGGTGTCCTTAAATATTGAAGACCCTCAAGGTGGATGTCAACCAGAAGGGAATCATCTTGAGGTTGTAGATGGGATTTGTAATATTGGCCTGGTAGATCGATACAACATTTTATTAAATGGGAATGATTTAGATAATTTAGGTTGTTATTATTCGCTTGAAGATGATTATATTATCGCTGGCGAAAATATCATATCTATAACCAACACCGATGAAACCACATCACTTAACGGAATCAGTACACTGGATTTAGTGCTCTTGATGAGAGGGTTTTTGGATGGTTTTGAAAACCCTATGGATGCAGTACTGGGAGATTTTGATGGTGACCTGGCCATAAGTACACAAGATCTGATTAAGATGCGATTGCTTATTATAGGTGTTTTAAATGAGCTAAATATTCCTGATTACAAGATTTTTCCAGCAAATTATAGTTTTCCTGCTGATTTTAATCCATTCAATCAGCCTGAGGATTTCTTAACCTACCGATTTGATGAGAGTGAATTAACAGGTGCTCATTTGGTCAATATTTTAAAATCAGGAGATTTAAATAATTCCGCATTATTTGCGCCCGAGAATCTTTCTTCTACTCGTGAATCTGCGATTTTGTCATTTGATAACCAATCGATGAAGGCTGGTGAGTTGTACACTATCGATTTCGAACTAAGTGCAAATTCTGATTTTTATGCAGCTACTTTCGAATTGTTATCCGATCATATTAATGTTATTGCAACGGATTTCTATGATTTTGATGTTTTGGAAAATGTTAGTGAAGGAAACATAACTATTTCATATCAGGAGTTTGATGCAAAAAATAAAATAAACTTCACCTTAGAGATCGAAGCACTTCAGGATATGGATTTGAGTGATGTTTTTACACTGAATGATGACTTTTATAAGGAAATTGTATATCAAGATTTAGGGGAATCTAGTATTAGCCTTTCGGCAAATGAGGTGACTGCTGATAAGGAAATAGAGACTACTGAATTGAGCATCTATCCTAATCCAGCTGAAGATTTTATTGTTTTTGATTTTGGGGAGGAATCTGCTGGAAAAGAAAAAGAAATATTTATTCATTCTCTAGATGGTCGCTTGCTGCATAGTTATCGTTTCCAAGAATCATCAGTTACAATAAATACAAATTTGTTTTCCAATTCAGGATTGCATTTTGCCAGAATTAAGGTTGGGGAAATCGAGAAAAGCAGAAAGTTTTTTATAAAGTAGAAATTAATTAGAATGATTTCCTAAGCCAAGATTGAGTGATTAATCTTGGCTTTTTCTTTTCCTTTTGTGCTATAATGAAATGTTTCCTTTTTATCTTACAAAGAAAAAATGAAACTCAAATTGCTTGTTCCAATACTTCTGTTGATGTCATGTAAAAATAATAGTGTAACCCAGAAATCAAGCACAAAGGATGATTTGACGGAAAGAGCAATAAAAGAAGAGGTCAAGTTTGAAGCAAAGCAATTCGTTGGTAATGATGGTTCTGTGCTAAATTATAATATTTTTAATCCTGGAGGCAATGACAAGCTTCCTCTATTTATTTTCTTGCATGGAGCAGGGGAGAGAGGTGATGATAACAAATCACAATTAATGCACATCGCACCAATCCTCACCAATGAAGACAACCAAGAGCAGTACCCAGCCATCTTAGTATTTCCTCAATGCCCATCCGAAGATTATTGGGCCAATGTCAATACGGATGGAGGGGTCTGGACGGTTAGTTCTAAAGGAGAGGTAACACCTGCTATGGGAAGAGTGATTGAGTTGATCCGCAAACTAAGATTGGATAATCGTGTAGATCTTAGTAGGGTTTATCTTGGAGGACTATCTATGGGTGGCTTCGGCACTCTTGATTTGCTATCAAGGCATGCTGATTGGTTTGCTGGTTCAGTAGCCATATGTGGTGGTGGAGATCTTGAAAAATCGGCAAGATATCATGAGGTTCCATTATGGATTTATCATGGAGCGAAAGATTCTGTTGTTCCAGTTAAACTGTCCAGGGATTTAGTGCAAAAAATCAAAGCTGAAGGAGGAAATATCAAATACACCGAATACCCTGAGGGTCAACATAATGTATGGAATAATGCATTCGAAAATCCAGAAACGCTTAAGTGGTTATTTGCACAATCCAAATAAACCCTATTGGCCTATATTGTTTCTTATCTTCCAGTAACCATATTGTGTCATTGAATCGGTCGACAGAAAAGTCTATAATGCGAAATCTTCGATTGAAATTCGCCCACATCTGAAGAAATCAGTTCAAGGATTGACAACTATTTTACCATTATATCTAAGAAAGTGTTAAAATTTCCACGCTAAAAACATATATAGATAATTTATAATATATGTTGTTTTTGAACCAGTTCGAAAAGCTTTTTCGCAGATTTAATGGTAAGACAAAGTTAATTTAGAAATCCATTACTTAAACCAAATAATATTTTGTTAATAGTTCAATAGGATCTAATTATATAATTAAAATTTTGTAAAATTAGCTGTAACAAATTATTGTTTCGTAAGTTATAATGGTACATATTTGCAAACTCAAAGAAATTTGAATTCTTAAACTTTATAAATTATAGACTATGTTCAAAAGAAAATTTAAAAGAACGTTTTTAGTGCCATCTCCAGCAAGTCCAGTTACAAGATCTATGTAAGAGAGGTATTCTATTACCGAGAAAAATAAATCAGCTCCCTGCTTCTTGAAGTAGGGAGCTTTTTTATGCTGAATATTGTACCAGTATAAATGGCATTTATACCACCAAATTGAAATACTTATTCTTATTGAGGAAAATTATGAATTCTTGTAAATTCCCTTAAAACCATCGTGTCAGAATTCAAAAGTTTTAATGTTACTTGATTCTCTCAAGTTGAATACTCCAGAAATGGCCACAAGCCTGAGGTTGAGTTAATTTCATTTGGTGAGAAAGTAAAAGTCAATTGTGTTGAACCTCTTAGAGCTAGCAATAAAAAAAACAGGGGCAGTACCAAAGTACTTACCCCTGCGTGCAATAATCGCCCTAATAGTATCTTAATTAATCATTAATTTCTTGGATAGAACTTTGTCTCTTGATTGCAAGGTAACAAAATAAAGTCCTGATGTTATGCCAGTCAAGTCTAAATTAACGCTAGTCCCTTCTTTAGTAATATCAACTAAATTACTAACAATAACCCTTCCATCAACTGTCTTCAATTCCAATCTTGCTCTTTCATTTAGAATGCTTCCAATCTCAATGGATACATTATCATTTGCTGGGTTTGGAGTTAAAAGCATGGAATAACCATCTTCGGCCAAGTCTTTTACACTATCTGGAAATCCAGCATCCACAAACGTAGTGAAGTCTGCCGAACAAGCTTCTGGGCTCTGATCAGAAATCACACATGCTTTACTTTCATATTTTACCACATCTAATAATTCCACATCATCTATGTACCATCCCGGGAAGAATGTTGTAGTTGTAGCATCAATATTTGGAACAGTACCTGAAGTAGTATGGTCGTCAGATCCAAATCTCCATCTAATCCACAATGACTCTCCTTTGTAGTTATTCATGTCGATGTATGCAGGAACCCATTCAGACTGCACACCTGTAAATGCTGGTAAAGCAGGGATAGCAAAAGTAGTATAACCCAATTCAGCATTTGGTCCTCCTAAAATGTATAAATCATCAGGTCTAAACCATGTTAGTCCCTCGTCAGTAGAGATGTCAACAAATCCACCATCCGCAGAAAGTGAAGTATTATATTTAGTATAAAACCTCAGTACAGGGTTGTCACCAGTGACTACAAGGCCTTTATAAAATAATTCTTGCTCAGATTCTGTGTCTGGAGATTCTACGAGCCAGCTAAATTGTGGAGAATTGAATTCTAGGGAGGTTGTGTTAAATATATTTAATCCTTCAACAAAGTTTATATCCCAATTTCCAGCAACACCTTCGACAGAATCATAAATTAATGATTGTGTAGTATTACTTGCGTCTGCTCTTACTTGATAGTTAATTTGAATTTCTTGAAGTGTTGCCATGTCACCAAGTTCAAAAACCAACATGTTGCCATCAATCGAAGGCTCTACTCCGTCTGAAGATCCTGCTACATAAGTCATTCCGTCTTCTAAGTAGTCTGTAGCAATTACATTGCTTTGGTCATCACGCGTATGATTCCATACATCCAAGGTTACATCCAGTTCTTCTCCTGGTAAAATCAAATCACCTATTGATTTAATAACCTTTAATTCTTCTATACAGGTAGGTCTCGGTGAGAAATCTTCAACCCCATCATTACTATTATCGGTATCTCCTTGATCTGCATAGAATCCTAAACCTCTTCTTGCAAAAATATTCCAAAGATCACAATTGTGAATATTATCAAAGTTTGCTTCATCAGCCGCGAATATTGCGTCCCTTGCATCTACAAAGCCTGGGGATGAGCCCACAAAAGCTACACCATCCATGATGACTCTCATGGCCTTTCCATTGCCAGAATCTTGGTTAGACCAATCATTGTCAAAACCATATGTATCGACAAAATACCAAAATACATCCCAGATGACAGCTGTCCAAACCTGTCCGATTGCGTGTTCTTCGTTGGCGCCAATGATGTCATCATAGGTGTAAGGTGAAACATTAAAATCAGTAGAATATGGGAATGTTCTAATTCCTCTACCAGTGGTACTTTGTCCCAATAGGTAAGTTCCTACTCCTCTTGGAATATCTCCTGTATCAGTATCTTTTGTGGTAAATGCTACTGAAAAGAAATCGCTCCATCCTTCACCCATTTGTTCTGCATTAAACAATCCCGATGAATTATTAGGACCTCCTAAGAATCTTCCATTAAAACCATGTCCAAATTCATGGAAAATTACACCATTGTCAAAGGCACTGTTGAAAGTAGTGGGTCCAGAGGCTATCTCAGTACTCATCGTAGCAGTTACTGGACTACCTGCTCCAATTGCAGCTTTTATTCTGTCGCACATTGACTTGCTTGCGAATAAAGCAGGAATGGTTACTTCAAGTCCGTCATCTCCCGGAGCCATTCCGATTAATTCTTCACCATCACCTCCATTGACACCTGCTATATTACAAATAATAACTCCAACGGCACCAGCATTTTGTGCATTCAGACTTTTTGTTCCGAATTCACACAGACCTCTATCAATCAATGCAATTTTACCGTCTATTTCATCAGAATTAACTACTTCGCCACACACTTGAGTAGGGTTTTGTATATCAGCATCTCTAGCCAATGCAATTTCTGCTTCTACATTGATGACATCCAAGGTCCAACTATGTCCCCAGTTGGCACCAGCGGTACTTACTTCATAAGGTCCTGCAATCTGTTCAGGTGCATCTATTTGAAATACTGAAGATGATGACTGCC
This sequence comes from Saprospiraceae bacterium, assembly GCA_020630955.1. Lineage (GTDB taxonomy): Bacteria > Bacteroidota > Bacteroidia > Chitinophagales > Saprospiraceae > JAHDBF01. The sequence goes on along the minus strand of JAHDIE010000001.1, from coordinate 284,016 downwards.
AGATTCCCATACTCATAACACCGTTTGAGCCATCCGGTCCTGACCCCCAAGAGGCATTGTTCCAGATAGGGTCTGCACCATTAGGTACTGCTTCTCTGGCAATTATATAATCGCCGCCGATTCCACCATTGCCATAATTGTTCGATTGATAATTCCCTTTGGATTCATCAAAACCATATAGATAAGTTAAGTCGTGGATTATGTTATTGGCATAAAACAAATTAACCACTGCCGCATCCGAATTGAATTCGCCATTTTCTTCGGTTAAGTGTGGTACATCAAATACCAAAGCATCTCCACCTTCTACTTCATCACCATCAGAGATAACATCATCATCCAGGTCAATAAATGCGTGTACATTATTACCTCTTGTACTGGTATAATCTGCTCCTTCAACACCATCAACATCATGCCATCCATATGGGCTCGCTTCTGGATAATGTGGATTTATGACTAATTCATGAGGACCATGATTTGGACTTTCTGCAGGTAAAGCATATGCTCTATAAGATCCAGATACAAGGTTTGTTGATTCTGTGCTTGAAGTCTTTGATACATGTTGATGTCCTCTGTGATCACAAGATGCATGTCCTACTGGTCTAGAGTAGTCAAGGTGTTCTAAACTACAATAGATGGTCATGTTTTGTTTGCCCAATACCTCACCAGTTCGTGCATCTACATTTACATCCCAAATATTAGTACTGGTCTTCATTTCTACTATCATATTCCATGATAATTGCAGGTCACCTTTGTCGTCTTCTACATACCTTAATTTGATATCAATGTCTCGCTTGGATAAGTTTACCCCTTCAAATACATAATGATGTTCAGATATTTTATTGATTTGAGAAGATCTTTTAGTGAGTGCAACATAAAGATCTTTTGCTGTTGCATTCAACGCTTCCTCAGGGGTAATGTCTGCTTCGGTATGTTTAATTCTTGATTTTACATCATTAAAAAATTGATTTCTGTTGAACCCAATTTTATCATTTTTATAAATATTAATGTTGTGATATGCTCCTTCAATTGGTATGCCTTGATAAGTTTGTTGAAGATAGACAGAAGTGGCACCGCTGTGTTGGTGATAAACTACATCGGTGATTAACATATTTTCTATGTCAGCCTCCGTGAGCCCCAATTCTGCTGCATTTTCTTGTACATATTTTATGGCCATCTCCCGCTTTGCATCGGATTGAGATTGCCCAAATATGGGTAGCAACATCAGTGATAAAATTAGATAGGTAAATTTCTTCATTCTCTTGTGTTTTATTTTGTCTAAATATACAATTCTCAATGCTGTGTAAAATAGGTATTTTCGCATAAAATATTGAAGCGGACACATATTAAATCAATAATAAGAGCTTAGATCGTGGAGAACTATAAAGATGAATTTTTAATCGGCCGCAAACCGGTCTCTGAAGCACTTGAAAAGGCTCAGGATATTGAAAAAGTGTGGATTGAACAATCAATCCGGGGTGATTTTGAAAAAGAAATCAGAAAATCCTGCCGCTCTTTAGGTATACCACTCATTACAGCACCCGAAAGTAAGCTGAATAATTTGGTTCGTAAGTCCAACCATCAAGGTATAGTTGCCCAATTATCTTTCGTGAAGTACCATAAGGTCGCGGATATAATCCCTTATATTTTTGAAAACGGAGAAATTCCACGAATAATTTTGTTGGATGGGGTTGAGGATGTGCGAAACATTGGTGCAATTGCAAGATCAGCGCATTGGTTTGGATTTCATGCCTTGGTTGTACCCATGAAAGAATCGGCAAGACTGAATGCTTTTGCGATGAAGGCATCCATGGGGGCGCTTCCGCAAATGTTAATTTGTCGTGAGAAAAGTATGATTACAGCCATTCAAACCATGCAAAATTCAGGTTTGAAGGTAGTTGCTGGTATGATGAACGGAAAGACATTTACGGAAGTAGAGCTCTCTGGACCCATCGGCATCGTGCTAGGTTCTGAAGAAAATGGAGTGTCCAATGCCGTCGAAAGGCAATGTGATGACACGGTTGCAATTGGTGGAATACCAAATAATATCGAGTCTTTGAATGTATCCGTAGCTGCCGGCATTCTTATGAATGAAGTATTTAAAACTGGAAAGTAGAACAATGGAATTATATTCTACGTTCATTTGTTTATAGATTACAAAAACGCACAAAAATAAGCATGAAGCATTTATTTTATTTTATATCGCTGATTTTGGTCACCATTATTTCAGCTTGTACTGGACAGAAAAAAGTAGCCGAATCTTCAGATTATAAAGCGCCAAACAAAACAGAAGTAGAAGTAGGTGCTCCAGTTGTTGTCAAGCCCAAAGCCAAAACTGAGATATCTGAAACCAAGCAATCCGAAGAGATTGTCTTAGAAAAGGCATTGCTTTGGAAAATATCTGGAAATGGTCTTGAAGAAGATTCTTACTTATATGGTACCATTCATATTATAGACGCGGAATCTTTTTTCTGGCCCACCAACACCATGGAGACGTTTAATAAAAGCGAAAAGGTTGTATTCGAAATAGATCTTGATGAAATGTCTGACATAAGTAACATATTCGGAATGATGAGCAAAATCATGATGAATGATGGAATGACACTCAGTAAATTATTATCCGATGAAGATTACAAATTGGTTAAGGATCATTTTTCAGAAATGGGTTTGCCTATGTTTATGTTTGAAAAAATGAAACCGATGTTCTTGACCATATTTGCTGAAGGAGATATGGATATGGGTGCTTTGACCGGAGGTGATCCATCAGCATCTTCCTCAAAATCATACGAAATGGAATTCTATGAATTGGCCAATGCCACAGACAAGGAAGTATTTGGTCTTGAGACCATGGATGATCAAATTAGTCTGTTTGATTCAATTCCTTATAGCGATCAAGCAACCATGTTGGTCGAAACCATCAAAGCAGGAAAAAATGAAGACCCTGATGTTGAGTCAGAGATGGATAAAATTACCAAGATGTATTTGGATCAAGATATTGGAGCTATGGTTGGTTCTATCGAAGATGAGGATTCTGATTTAGCAGGTTTTGAAGATTTGCTTTTGAATGACCGAAACCAAAAGTGGATTCCTCAAATGACAGAATATATGTTATCTGGTAAAACATTTTTTGCTGTTGGTGCTGGCCACCTCGCTGGATCTCAAGGCGTAATCAACTTGCTTCGGGAAGTTGGGTATGAGCTGACACCATTAAGTAATAAATAGATGGCATTAATTAAAGCTTATGGGGAATATTCTCCACAAATTGATGAGTCTGCCTGGATTGCTGAGAATGCCACCATTACAGGTAATGTAAAAATAGGTAGAGCGTCAAGCGTATGGTTTCAAACCGTTATTAGAGGTGATGTTAACCAAATCATTATCGGGAATCGTGTAAATATACAAGATGGATCAATGGTTCATGGGACCTTTGGAAGGAACGACACCATCATAGAAGATGGGGTATCAGTAGGTCATAGAGCCATTATCCATGGTTGTCATATCAAAGAGAATGTATTGGTCGGGATGGGTGCTATAGTTTTGGATGATGCGATTTTGGAATCAGGATGCATCGTAGCAGCCGGTGCAGTAGTTACGGCTGGTAGTCATTTAGAATCTGGATTCATTTACGCCGGAATTCCCGCCAAAAAGATTAAAAAAATCTCACCAGAGCAGGCTGAAGTATATCTAAGAGGTACCGCAGACGCCTATGTCAAATATTCTAGGAACTATATGCAGCAAACATAATGTAAGTTATTATAAAATAACTTCTAGGAAGCTAGTTGTTTCTAACAAAGGACTTTTGGTGTCTTTGGAAAATAATGGTGAACACATGGCGTGTGCTTTTACTGATCCCAATTCAACATATTTTTTGTTCTTCTTGTCTGTACCTAATTGATTGAAACATTCTTTGATTGCTTCTACGGAAACCACCTGGTCTTGATCTTTCTCTGAAGCATAATAACTTATTAATAGTATGGGTTGCTTTACTTCCGTAAATGTTTTTTCATGCATGGTACTGTTTAGTAGAGTCTGAAGTGCGACAGTTGCCTCAATGGGATATTTTGTGGTCCAGAATTTTTTAATTTCATCATTTGCTTCGAAGCTATAATAGTTACTTCCTAAAACTTTCCTTGCTATACTTAATCCAAATGGTTTGGTTAATAAGTCTGTTTTAGGATCAGCTAAATCAATATTGGGTGAATAAAAAATTCCAGCAAAAATATCCGGATCATGTGCCATGAGAGATATCCCTAAAGTGCCTCCTGTTGAAGTCCCCATTAATATGACTTTTTTACCCAATGCTTTTCCAATGGATACTGCTTCCAATGCTGAAGCCATCAGGTTTTCTGCTGTTAAATCTTTCATTGAATCTAATCCTTCCAAGCCATGGTAAGATAATCTTGATAAAAATAGATTCATGCCAAAGAGCTCAGCAATTTTACGGTGTACGGTTCCGCCTTCCTCATGACTCGCGCTAAAACCATGCAAATAAACCAATGCATATTCGGTTTTTGACTTTGTGCTATCTGCCCAGATTATTTTTGCTTCATTGCCTGGTTTAATATTTGAAATTGAAGCTTCCTTTTTTTTGATATAATTCTCCAAACTCATTGCTTGGTCAGAAACAATAGGGTACTCGTAATTTAGGTCTACGGTCTTAGGTGGCCAAATTAAATATCCTAAAACCAAAGCCACCAAAAGAGTGGCAAGCAATGCCAATAAACTAAATGTTCTTTTTAATATAGTCTGTTTCATCTATCCAATTTCTTTTCCCTTATTAAATATATAGCACCTAGAATGGCTAGCATGCCACACACTTGAAGTAGAAAAAATGTTTCTCCATCAAACATCCCCCAAAATACCGCAAAAATTGGAATCACAAAGGCAACAGAAGAACCAAATAGGGCACTGGTGTCTTGTATTAATTTGAAAAAGATGATTGTTGATAATGCTGTCCCAACCAATGCTAAAAAGGCAACGGCACCTAAAGAATACCACCCATATTCATGGTTTGGAACTCTCTCAATAATCCCTTGTGATAAAACATACATTAAAGCGAAAGGACCCAGCAGTGAAAAAGAAACAGAAGAAATGATGACGGGTGAGGTTTGCTTAAACCATGACTGAACCGCATTGGCATTATAAGCATAACTTATGGTTGCTAATATAATCAACAAACCATACATAAAATTGAGGCTAGGCTCTGCATTTCTGTCCCCAAGTAGCAATAAAGTGGCACCAAGGAAACCAATAAAAACCCCTGCAATTTGCTTTGAGCTTACTTTCGTTTTGAAAATAACGACCCCAAAAATTAGCGCAAATACTGGTGTCATACTATTTAGAACTCCTGCAACAGAACTACTAACTTTGGTTTGAGCCAAGGCAAATAAAATAGACGGTAAGGCACTTCCGATGACTCCAATGATTAAAAATTTCTTCCATTTGGTCCAGTCAATTTTTTTAAAATTTAATACAATGACAGGCAAAAAGGCTAGGGAGGTGATGACTACCCGCAGTGCACCAATTTCCAATGGAGTAAAAACGAGCAAAGATTTTTTAATGAGGATAAATGAACTTCCCCAAATAAAACTCAAAAGCAATAAAATCAACCATGCATTTGCTCCAAGGGGTTTTTGTACTTCATTCATTAATGGTGAAGGTAAGGTTTTCAAGTTCAAAGCTAATTTTTATCTTAAGTAATGAATGATTTTAGAATATTACTTTTGTTTATTTAGATATATAGTAATTTCGTGCTATCAGAGAACTAAACCTATTTGATCAACCAACCTTAACCGCACAACTGTGGCTGAAATAAAACTTTTTTCAGGGGTCAATTCTAGACCCTTGTCCGAAAAAATAGCTGACTATTATGGCTATCCCTTAGCAAATGTAGAATTAAAGCAATTTAGTGATGGTGAAATGCAGCCCATCATTCATGATTCTGTTCGTGGATCCTACACTTTTTTCATCCAGTCTACTTTCGCACCTTCTGACAATCTAATGGAGCTTTTGTTAATGATTGATACTGCTAAGAGAGCCTCAGCAGGCTATATCACTGCAGTAATCCCATACTTTGGATATGCCAGGCAAGATCGTAAAGACAAACCAAGAGTGCCAATTTCTGCAAAATTATTTGCCAATATCTTAGAAGCAGCAGGAGCTAATCGGGTTATGACCATGGATTTTCATGCAGACCAGATTCAAGGGTTTTTCGATATTCCTGTAGATCATTTACAAAGCGAAACCATATTTATTGAATACTTGAAAAAAATGGACTTAAGCAATACCATTTTTGCATCTCCAGATGTAGGAGGCGTCAAAAGAGCTCGATCATATGCCAAGTACTTTGAAAAGCCTCTTGTAATTTGTGATAAAGAGAGAGTTAGAGCCAATGAAGTTAAGAAAATTACCGTGATAGGAGATGTTACTGATTCAGATGTAATTCTTGTAGATGACCTAGCAGACACCGCTGGAACCTTGTGTAAGGCAGCTCAAGCCCTTATAGATAAAGGAGCAAGATCAGTACAAGCGATTTGCACACATCCCGTTTTATCTGGTAATGCATATGAAAATATAGAAAATTCTGTAATTGCTAAGCTTATCGTTACCGATACAATACCTCTAAAACAACATTCTAAGAAGATAGAAGTACTAAGTTGTGCCAAATTATTTGCCAGAGCGATAAGAAATGTACATGAATACAAGTCTATTGCTGCATTGTTTGTTGAAAAATAAGCAAGAATAGTAAATAATTATTACATTTGCAGTCCTTTAAAAAACCAGTATAATTAATATTATGCAAGTTGTAACAATAGACGCTCAAGAGCGCGAAAAGACAGGGAAATCAGCCAATAAAGCTCTAAGAGCAACCGGAAGAATCCCAGCTGTTTTATATGGAAAAAATGGTGCAAGAAATGTTTCAGTAACACCGGCAGGCGTTAAATCTTTGGTTTATACACCAGAATTTAAGGTTGCTAAGCTAGATGTTGCTGGAAATCCCATTGATTGCATAATCAAAGACATTCAATTTCATCCAGTTTCAGATCAAATCGTTCATATTGACTTTTTAGAAATGATAGCAGATCATAAAGTTAAGGTGAATGTTCCTGTTAGACCTAAAGGAGAATCCGAAGCGGTTAGAGCAGGGGGTAAATTAGTAGCATCCATGAGAAAAGTTACGATCGAAGCATTGCCAGGTGACCTCGTGGACGAATTATTTGTTGATATCTCAAAGATGGGATTGGGTGATTCAGTGAGAGTTTCTGATATTGAAAGACCTGATACCGTCAGTATTCTTTCTGTCCATAGTACTCCAGTCTTTAGAATAGAAATACCAAGAGCTCTTAAGAGTGCTGCCGCAGAAGAAGCTAAAGCAGGAGAAGTTAAATCAAAAGAAGCACCAGCAGCTTCATAAAATATATACTAGAACCAACTTAATAATAAGGGATAGCAATTGTTGTTATCCCTTTTTTTGTAGCTTATGGTACTGTTTTTGTTTTCATATTAGATGTTTTATTAATATGAAAACTTGAGTATGAAACTGATAATTTTACTTTTTCTTGGATATATAGGAAATTTGAGCCCTATCATTGAAATTACACCAAAGTCCAGCGATCCTACAGAATTACTAGCATTAAGTAAATCCGCTGAACAACAATTAAGAAAGGAAATTTCCAATTTTGCGCTTAAATTTAAAGGGAAAGCATATCGATATGGAGCTACAGGACCAAGAAATTTTGACTGTAGTGGATATACAAGCTTTATTTTCCATCATTTCAATGTACAATTAGACCGATCTTCTGATTTGCAAGCAAAACAAGGAAAACAAAAGAGAGTTTCTCAATTAAAACCAGCTGATTTGGTGTTTTTTGGAACTCAAAGAAGGATTCAACACGTTGGTATTGTTTTAGAAGCAAGTCGAGGCAAATTGGTCATGATTCATTGTTCAAGTTCAAAAGGGGTGGTAATTGAAGATGTTTACCAATCAGATTATTGGAAAGACAAGATCTTGTTTGGAAAAGATGTAATCAACAACTAAGTTTGCCCACTTATGTTTAATAGACTAATAGAACTTTTTTATTTTAGAAAGAAGACACCCATGATAAACCTTATTTTGTTTGGACCTCCTGGGTCTGGAAAAGGAACTCAAGCAGCTAAATTGGCTGAAAAGTATAATCTGATTCACATCTCAACAGGTGATCTGTTTCGTTACGAAATGGGCAATAATACACCATTAGGGATGAAAGCAAAAGAGTACATAGCAAAAGGAGAATTAGTTCCAGATAGCATTACCGTAGGCATGCTTGAGAACAAATTAGATAAACACCCTAAAGCTGCAGGTTTTATTTTAGATGGATTTCCAAGAACAATAGCCCAATCGGAAGCACTTGATCAAATTTTTAACAAGAAAAACATGGCTGTTTCTAAATTGATAGCCTTGGATGTAGCAGAAGAAGAACTGGTCACCAGACTAAAGGGAAGAGCAAAAACCTCTGGTAGAGCAGATGATGCCGATGAAGGGATCATAAGAAATAGGATCAAAGTTTACCATGAAGAAACATCACCAGTTTTTGATTATTATGATAAACAAGACCTTTCTCATAAAATAAATGGGGTAGGAACTGTCGAAGATATCTTTAGCAGACTTTGCGAAAGTATTGATGCTTTATCCTAATTCCCAAATGGGGAAGATTATACACTAAATGTCAGAGAAAAATTTTGTTGATTACGTAAAAATTTGCTGCCGGTCTGGTGCCGGTGGTGCAGGATCAGTACATTTTTTTCGAGACAACAAAAACGCAAGAGGAGGGCCAGACGGTGGTGATGGTGGCAGAGGAGGTCATATCATCATAAAAGGCAATAAACAACTTTGGACACTACTTGCTCTTAAGTATAGGAAACATGTTATCGCAAAGCCTGGTGCTAATGGTGCCGGAGGACATAAGTCTGGTGCCTATGGTGATGACATAATCTTAGAAGTACCGCTTGGAACCATAGCAAAAGATGCAGAGACAGGCAAAGTTCATTTTGAGATAACAGAAGATGGTGAGACTCAAATTATTGTTCCTGGAGGTAAAGGAGGTTTAGGAAATAGTCATTTTAAAAGCTCAACGAAGCGTACACCGATGTATGCTCAACCAGGGGAACCTGGAAAAGAAGAATGGAAAGTTCTTGAATTAAAAGTATTGGCCGATGTTGGATTGGTGGGATTGCCCAATGCTGGTAAATCAACCTTGTTGGCTGCTGTAACTGCTGCCAAACCCAAAATAGCAAATTATGCTTTTACAACATTGACTCCGAATCTTGGAATTGTTGCCTACCGTGATTCTAAGTCTTTTATCATGGCAGATATACCGGGAATTATAGAAAATGCTCATGAGGGCAAAGGTCTGGGAATTAGATTTCTAAGGCATATAGAAAGAAATGCACTTTTATTATTTGTCATCGCAGCAGATGATGAAAATATATCAGAAACATATAAAGTCCTTCTTAACGAACTTCAGATGTTTAATTCTGAATTATTGGACAAACCAAGAATTCTTGCCATTTCTAAAGCCGATCTTGTCGACAAAGAATTAAAAGAAATGTTGCTTGAAGAGATGGATATTGATGTACCCATCTTATTCTTTAGTAGTATTACCCACGAGGGTATTATTAAACTGAAAGATGAAATTTGGAAGAGCTTAAATACTAGCCTTTAAGTGTAAACTGCACTTCTTTCTCAAGATTGTTGACCACTTCTGAAAATTGCTTGTCTACATCAAGCATATTCTTGACGGATTTGATAGAATACATGACTGTACTGTGGTCCTTGCCACCAAAGTAAGCGCCAATTCTTCCATATGAATGCTTGGTATACTCTCTAGCTAAATACATGGATATTTGTCTTGCCATTACAATTTCTCTCTTTCTGCTTGTGCTATTTAGCAATTCAACATCAAGCTTGTAATGCGAAGCCACAACATTTTTAATGTTTTCGATCGAAATCTTTTTATTGTTAAATGAAACAAATTTTTGAATAACTTCCTTTGCAAGCTCAATATTTACATCACGTTCACTCAAAGTGGCTTGAGCTATGATCGAAGTACAGACACCTTCTAATTCTCTGATGTTGTTGGTAATATTATAGCAGATATATTCTTTTACTGCATATGGAAATTCTAACTCTTCATTGCTAAGTTTCTCATCTATGATGGCCATTCTTGTTTCAAATTCAGGAGGAGTAAGATCAGTAATCAAGCCCCACTTAAATCTTGAAATCAATCTTTCTTCCATTCCTTCCAGATCCTTTGGTTGTCGATCTGAAGTAAGAATGATTTGTTTTCCATTTTGATGGAATTCATTGAATATATTAAAGAGTATTTCGAGACTTTTCTTTCTGCCACTTAGGAATTGAATATCATCAATGATTATGGTATCAACATTTCTATGAAATCTGATAAAATCTTCAATGTTGTTATCCTTGATTGCCTTTACAATTTGATTTGTAAAATCTTCAGGCGTTATATAGATGATGTTGTGGTTTGGGAATCTTGTTTTAATCTCATTTCCAATGGCATGTGCAAGATGCGTTTTTCCTAGTCCAACACCGCCATAAATGATCATTGGGTTGAAAGAGGTGCCTCCTGGCTTTTTAGCAACAGCTAAGGCTGCTGATCTAGCCATTTTGTTGCAATCGCCTTGGATGTAATTAGAAAATAGATAATTAGCATTTAGGTTTGAATCGATTCTAATCTTTTTTAAACCTGGAATGGCAAAAGGGTTAATCGTTCTATCTACTTTTTTATTTGACTGGTTTCTTTCATTCTTGACCGGAAGCTTATATTCAAGTCTACCTTTGCTTCCTAATACTCCAAGAATGGCCTTTTTTAATTGTCTAATGTATTTGTCCTCTAACCATTCGTATGACATTTTGCTTGGTACCTGAATGGTCAAAACTTTGTTTTCAAGCTTAACAGGTTTTATGGGAATAAACCAAGTGTTAAAGCTTTTTTCACTTATATCACTCTTTATTATGGATAGACATTCATTCCACACTTGGACATGGTTAATTTCCATTAACTCAATTTGTTAGGTTCTTAAATAGTTGGTCTCGGTTTCTGGTAATAAGAACGTCGTATAGCAAGACGGTCATTATCTGTATCCCTGCAACGGGTCTACAAGTTTACCGAAAATACTTGGGAATCAGAAGACTTTACACAAGTTTTCCAATAGGTGAAAATGGCTTTAATTTTTTGATTTGATATATGATAAAATATAATCTATGTAATTGTATCAGAAACAATTTTTTACGAAATCAGGCTGTTTTTTTATCCATTTATTTGGATGAATTTTTTTTTATTCTACAAATAAGTTTTCGCAGCTTAAGCATTTATTCTTTCGATTTTTTTCAAATTTCAAATCAATTCTACCCATCATTAATCCTGCCCATCCAACTTGGTTAATGATGACTGGTTCTCCTTTTATATTTTTTTGAACATCAGGATTTTTCATGAAGGTATGCGTATGACCACCAAGTATGATATCTATATTTTCAGTACTAGATGCTAATTTGACATCCGAAATGTAATCACCTTTGTATTTATACCCTAAATGTGATAAACAAATTACCAAATCACAATCCATTTCGTTTTTAAGGTGGTTGGCTATCCTTTGCGCATTGGGTATTGGGTCATTATATCTGGTATTGCCGCTTAATTTCTTGGGAACCAAACCATCTAATTTGATTCCGACACCTAGGATACCAATCTTTACATCACCCTTTTTAATTATTTTATATTCTTGTGTGATCGTAGAAAGGGCATTATCAGCATAATTATAGTTACAATTGAGCATCGGGAAATCTGTAGTCTGCATTTGCTTTACTAAGGCATCAATTCCGTTGTCAAAATCATGATTACCTATGGTCGAAGCATCATATTTCATCTTTTGCATGAGCTTGATCTCAATTTCCCCTCCAAAAAAGTTAAAATAAGGTGTACCCTGGAAAATATCTCCACTATCAAGCAGAATAACATGATCTTCTTGAGCTCGAACTCTTTCTATGATTGAAGCTCTTCTAGCGGCTCCACCTCTCCCAGCATTTCTACTACCATCATCAGGAAAAGGATCAACTCTACTATGCACATCATTGGTATGAAGTATGGTAAGTTTGGTAATATTCTCAGCAAAAAGCATAGCCTTAGGAATCGGAGATATAAATGCTATTCCAGATGCGGTTGTATTTTTTAGAAAAGATCTCCTATTCATTGTTCAGTGGATTTAATTCTTGCTTTTGGATCGATGTAAGAATCTTGACCTTTATCCTTAAGAGCAAGCAGTTTGTCGATTATAACGTGTCTAATATACACTCCACTATTTTCTCTTTTAGCATCTTTTAGAAAATAACAGCTATTGCCTCCATTCGCAACATAATCGGGCATTGCCACATAGTAAATCCGGTCTTCTAGAGGTTTATTATTTATCAGGATGTCGACCGCAACTGAGTCTTGAATTCTAAATTCGAGCGACTTACTAATAGGCCATCCTCCATAATCGGCTATTTTGTCCAATAATTGTTGAACAGTCGCTTTGTCTAATTCAACATTTACCAAAGTATTGTCAAAGGGCATCAATTCAAAGATTGTTCCTTTATTAATTTCACCTGCTGCTATTGAACTAAGTCTAAGCCCTCCATAGTTGTGTATCGTAAAATCAATCTTAGAATCTTTAAAAACCTCTTTTGCTGCTTCTTCTAGCAAATCAGAAAACCAATTTCCAAGATTAGAGTTTGGCCTAGCCTTAATTAAATCTTCAGAAATAGTACCCACTATGGTATTCATTTCCTTGTTGAGTTCTTTTCTGTAAGGTGAAATTAAATTTTCAATTTCTTGATTGCTAGCCTCCTCATGATTGAGGTCAATATATTGAGTGCTAACATTGGCAAGATGTTGGACCTTGCAACCCAAAAATAACAAGATTGCAAGACAAGAAATTAAATGAATTAACTTGCTGGTCATAAATATACTTAAGGTGTTTTCAAGATGGTTTGAGCTTCTTTTTTTATAGCCTCAATTGCGACATCCACAGAAGATTTATTCTGATTTTTTTCAATAACCATCAAAGTATTGGCCATATTGGTGCAATTCTCCGAATCCTGAAATTTAGAGGAAGTTTCAGAAATGATGCTCTGTATATTGTCTTTGGCTAATTTGATAATGTTCCAAAGATCATTTGAAACATATAATTGCTGAGCTTGGTTGTGTTCAAACTCTTTTTGTATGCTAATTAGGAGACTCGCGGTTAATTCTTTCACATTCATATCTGTGCTTCTTAGCCTAAAAACAAGATTGGTAATCCTGATTCGTTCCATCAATAGTAATAACCTTTCATAAGCTTGAAGCTTTATTGGTATATTATGTTTGGCATTTTTATTCTGATTTCTAAGATATTGCAGATTGTATTGAGAGTTTAAATATTGCTTCATTGTATAGTAAACAGTAATAAAAACTACCAATGCAGGCAAAATGTATTTCAATATTTCAAAAAACTGAGTCATATTTGTATTAAATTCTGAGCTTCGAAGTTAAGTTTTTCGAAACTAAAGGAGACTAATTTGTGTTAATTCTATCAAGTTAATTTTTATTATGTCAGAAGTAAAAACAAGTAGCCCAATAATTATTACCGAATCAGCAATGGTTCAGCTAAAAAGAATTATGGGGGAGAAGGAAGTGCCTGCCAATTATGGCCTCAGAGTAGGTGTGAAAGGCGGAGGATGTTCAGGATTTTCATATATTCTGGGATTCGATGAAAAAAAGGACAATGATAAGGTCTTCGAAATAAATGATTTACAAGTATTTATGGAGGAAGCTCACGGGATCTATTTGTTAGGTATGGAGATTGATTGGGCTGAAGGCCTTAACAATAGGGGATTTACCTTTTCGAATCCAAATGCCAATGAAACTTGTGGTTGTGGAACATCTTTTTCAGCTTAGAAAAAAATGGCCCTTACTTAAGTAAAGGCCAATGAGTGGTGTTCTATTATTTGATCTTATTTAATTTTTAATGTTGAATATTGGATCTCTTCTAATCCATCTACCATAAATCCCAGTTTGTAAATACCATTTTGGAACAAACTTAGACCAAGGTCTACTTTTTCTGAACCAATTGGTACAATCATGTCCAATTCACCATGATCATTAAAAACTTGGATCATTGAAACTTTATCGTTAAAAACGAACTGGAGAGCTTCAAGATCAATATTGATCCCAGAAAAAAGAATAAATGATTTTTGTGAAGCATCAGAAAGTGTAAATTCTACTTTCTCATTTTTTATTAGAGATAATTTATCATCGCCAATATTGGAAGCGGAGACTATGTTTGAAAGGCTAAATGCAAAAATGAAAGTGAGAAATAGATTTTTCATATCCTTGAGGTTTCTATTTTGAAGACCATTTTTAGTTCGATTTTCCCCATTTGGTAACCACTACAGCGATTATATGTCATTCTACACGAACACTACACGATCACTCATTCATTATTTATTGGACAACAAATGACATTTACCTAGAGTGATATTATAATTGATAATAAAATGAATTTCGATTAATTAATAAATGATAGAAACAGTTCCTATTAATTGTTTTTTCTCCTTTTCCACCAAATATTCAATCATGTAGGTATAGACTCCAGGATTTACAAGTTCTCCATTAAAAGAACCATCCCAGCCTTGTTCAGATTGATTCAATCCAAAATTTGAATTTTGGAAAACAAGATTTCCCCATCTATCAAATATTGACATATTGTTAATTTGATATTCTGATCCTACAAATGATTGCGGATAAAATATATCATTCGAGCCGTCTGCATTTGGACTAAATACATTGGGAACATAAATACTAAGATCAGAGATCTCGACAAAAACACTCAAGGTAAATAGGCAAGCTTCTTGCGATATCGTTAGTACAAATTCTGATGATTCGATTGCCAGAACCTTTATAATTAGAGAATCTGGATTTTGTATCAAAGGATTTTCTAACCATTCATAGCTGTCATCATCGCTCAATTCAATACCTGGATTGATTTCAATTAATTCCCCAAATTGGGTACTTATTAAGCTTGGGAAACTATGCTGCAATTCTTGTCCTTCAAGAATTGATGTTTCAATAGATATCAAGCAATCATTGGCATCTTGGACAACTAGAGAATATTGACCTGGAGACAAATCATTAATCAGACCTTGATTCAATATATTTTCTCCATTGATTATAATGTCATAAGGTTCTTGTCCACCTTCAACTGAAAAATCAATGATTCCATCATTTGCATTCGGGCAGCTTTCATCTGTAACATTAAGGTTAACAGATAAGGTAAGGTATTCATCAATGTAAATGGAATCCAACCAAACACAATTATCATCGTACAGTATTTCGAAGCTTTGCCATCCAGCTAGTAAATCCATAATCAAGTGATCCGAAGATCCATCGCTCCAAAGTATTTCATAATCTTCCTCAGCCATTCCTAAAACTGATAGAACATCAATGGAAGCTAGTCCATCATTAAAACAACTTCCTTCTTCGATTTCATAAATGATTTGGAGATCATTACAAGGACATTCGGCATCCTGGATTTGTACATAAGTTTCTCCTAAACAGTCAGGTGCGTTGGTCTTCCGAATAAGTACTTGATATTCTCCTGCGGATAGATTGTTAAAAATGTTCGAAGACGCCCAACTTAATCCACCATCAATACTGTACTCAATATCCAGGTCCAAGCTATTAATTTCAATCGAGCCATCTGCTAAATTACATTCACTGACATGTTGAACTATGAATGTTGGCATTTCAAGATTGGAGCCTAATTGAATTATTGTTACCTCGATTTGATCATGACAACCTATGGATTCACTATTTCTTACCATTACAATAAAATCTCCCGCCATTAAATTTGAAAAACTTGGCTCGGTTTGCCAATTATTTCCATTGTCTATTGAATATTCAAGATTTGAACCTATCGCTTCAATAGATATGTTTCCAATAGCGGGCTCACAATCATTGGTGTGTATAGGATCAACATGGATAAGTGTTACTGATTCTGGTGCTTCTAATGTGACCATTTCTTCTGCAAAGCAATTTTCTGCTTCTGAGGATCTGACTTGAATTTCATATTCACCAAATGGAAGGTTATTAAAAATATTATTGCTGGTCCATGTAAGACCAGCATCAATAGAATATTCAAGATTCTGACCTGAACCACTGATAAAAATACTGCCATCACTTGATTCACAATCCGTTACATTGGTAGCAGAAATAAAATCTATAATGGTTTCTGGAAAGGCTTGAACTTCGACCATGCCCTCTATCGTACAGTCAAAGGATCCAATCTCTCTAATCCCAATTTGATATATGCCATTGTTGAGATCAGAAAATAGGGGATCATTTTGCCATGTCAAACCATCATCAATAGAATATTCTAGATTTTCACCTTCTGCAATGATCAATATAGAACCATTGTTAATTTCACAGTTATCAATGTTGTTTACCATAATATTTTCTAATAAGGGAGCATCGATACTATTGAGTGAAACTTGGAATTCTGAAATACACAACGGATATAATATTGGTCTAACAATTATGGTATAACTCCCCGCAGCTAGATTTGAAAAGATTGGACTGCTTTGCCAATTGGATTCATTATCAATTGAATATTCTAGGTCATTAGTGTCTCCGCTGATCTCAATTTCGCCATCTGGATTTTGACAGTTGCTTGGATCAATTATTTCAAAATTTAAATCCTCATCTTTATTAATAAATATTTCGAAACTTACTTTTTCAAAGCATCCTGAATCTTCTGGCGTAAACTCGATCTGCACATTACTTCCAAGATTGTCATCAATATTAATTGTTTCAGGATCCCAATTTCCAGATATATTATCTAATGAAATGGGCGGAAGCATATAATCTTCACTATGTTCACAGAAATAATTTGGTATGTTAAAATTTGGTGTGATTGGGTTTATAATGGAAACAACATATTCATAGGTATTTTGACATTCATTATCAGGAGTAAAGGTTGCAGACAGACTGGCACCCACCGCGATTGCCGGATCTATTTCATTAACATTCCATACTCCACTTAGACCATTAATAGAATTTGTAGGAAGCAAAAATGGTGGATCCAATTTGCAAATCTCAGTTGGGAGATTAAATTCAGGATTTAGAGATTCAAAAATCTCGATGTTTACCGTAAACTCTTCTGCACAAAAATTTTCGTTCGGAATGAATGTTGAAACAAAAGAAGAGTTGTTGGTTGAGCTTGGGTCCACAAAAAGGCTTGTCCAGGTACCATCAATGTCATTATTACTTACTAATGGGAATGTAAAAGTATCATCTGATTCACAAAGGAAAAGAGGAATATCAAATTCAGGTACTATGGCTTCCGCAATGTTGAAGGTATAATGAGTTTCTATTAAACATGCTGATTGTCCTGAAGAGGGTGACCAAGTTGAACCAATTGAACCATCAGTTTTTGAAGGATTTATTATTGGAGTACTCCACGAACCTTGATATCCTTCAATTGAGGTATTATCTAGGTAAAGGGGATCGTCGGTACTACAAAGTAGAGTTTCAAGGTTAAAGTTTGGAATTATTTCATCAATGATTTCAAACACATATTCATATTCTGTATAACAATCAAAGCCATTAAAATCAGCTGTAAAAATATTGGTTTGAACTCCAGTATTACTTGAAAGATCAATTTCGTCGTATGACCAAAATCCTGCTGTTCCATTTAATGAGACTGTTGGGAAAGAAATTGTATTATTTTCAGAACAATATTCGAGCGGCAGGTCAAATTCTACTTCTTCACCAGAATAGATTTCGATTTCAATAAAAGGCATTTCTGTACAAAAGCCTTCAAAGGGTGAAAAAATTAAATCAATAAGGCCATCTGTAAAAAGCGATACCTCAATTTCTGAATAATTCCAAAATCCTTCAATTCCCTCCAATGAAGTTTCAGGTAATTCAATAATATCTTGTGCTGCTCTACAATACTCTAGTGGAAAGTCGAAAGTCGGAACAATATATTCTTGTACTTCTACAAAATGTTCGGAAGTGTTCGGACATTCAAGCTCACCTTCATCTGGGGTGAAGAAAAAACTTAATAGTTCTCCTGGATGATCCACAGGGAAAAAGCTATTTACATCCCAGCTTCCTTGAATGCCTTCAAGTGATGAGCTTGGCAAAATAAATTCTTCAGTTTCAGAACAAATTGGCATGGTTTCAAACTCAAAACTGAGGTTTGAATATGCAAGGACTTCGATTTCAATTTCTTTGTGAGAATCACAAATATCATCTTCTCCTGTTAATGTAAAAGTGTATGTAGCTCCAGGGAAATTGTTGTCTGAAGTGAGGTATTCAAAAATCGGATTTTCAATATTTGTATCATCCAAATAATTGATGCCATCCGCAGGTTCACTTGTCCATTCAAAATTAACAGGTCCATTAGCTCCTGTATATGATCCAATAATTTCAATGGGAGTATTTGGACAGACAGTATCATCATCAGGCAGCTCTAAAAACAAACCGCAGCAT
The DNA here is from genome assembly GCA_020630955.1 of Saprospiraceae bacterium. Taxonomy (GTDB): domain Bacteria; phylum Bacteroidota; class Bacteroidia; order Chitinophagales; family Saprospiraceae; genus JAHDBF01. Next base: position 265,450 of record JAHDIE010000001.1, on the reverse strand, counting down.
TCTTGTTCTGCATCTGCACAATCCGCATCATCTAAAATAATGTATCCACTGGTATTATTGGCGATTCCTTGAACTGTAATATCTATTGAAGTTGACATGGCTTCTATACATAATTCGACCAGGGTCCAATCGTCTACTGCATCGTATACGAATTCTTCTCCGTCTACGATGATTGATAGATCTGCACAACAAGAAGTAGTAGTTCCACCACATTGCCACTCAACGCTTAACCACCAAATAACAAAAATATATTCACTGCTAGGTGTCAATCCAGTCCAAGTCTGTGTGATTCCTTCTGTAATTCCAGGAAAAACATGCAAACCAACAACGTTGCCACCTGACGGGGATTCACCCTCTACGTTGCTTGAACATGGAGGAACACCATCAAAATCTACAATTTCACAAATTTCTTCAGCTCCTGTTATTCCATCCCATCCATTTGGCCAACAATTGCATGGACCTCCTTCGAATTCTTCATATTCGAGGCAATTTTGTGCATTGCCAATTATAAATGCAAAGCACAGACAAAAGATTATTGAAATCTTGGAAGTTTTCATATTGGTTCTTTTGGTTACTTCCTAAGTTAGTTATTTTTTATTATATAATTGAATTTGTAAAGTTTGACTAAATGTATAAATGTGTGGGAATAAATTTACTGGGCACTTGATTGTAGGTTATTAAGTATAAGTCATCGAAAGGGAGTGATGAACTTATAGAGAATATCTAAAAACTTTTTGAAAAAAGAAAAGTCCTGACAACTTGTTGTCAGGACTCAACATTCTCTAAGTAAATTAGTAGGTACGAGAATATTTTACATGTTCGCTATGATTTCATCTGCAAATTCTGAGCACTTTAAGAGTGTTGAATTTTTCATGAGTCTTTCAAAATCATAGGTTACCCTCTTTTTCTTTATGGCTCCTTTCAATCCTTTTTCGATTAATTTTCCAGTTTTCTTCCATCCCATGTATTGGAACATCATAACACCCGAAAGAATAACAGAACTTGGATTTACTTTATCTTGCCCAGCATACTTTGGAGCAGTTCCATGAGTTGCTTCAAAGATTGCAATTCCACTTTCATAATTAATATTTGCACCTGGTGCAATCCCAATACCGCCAACTGCGGCAGCTAATGCATCTGAGATATAATCACCATTTAGATTTAAAGTTGCAATTACACTATATTCTGCTGGTCTCAACAAGATCTGTTGCAAAAAGGCATCCGCGATAACATCTTTAATAATGATCTGTCTACCTTTTTGATCGATAACTTGCCAAGGTCCACCGTCTAAATCTTGTGCACCAAATTCTCGTTTGGCAAGATCATAGCCCCATTCTTTAAATTTACCTTCTGTAAATTTCATGATATTACCTTTATGAACCAAAGTCACAGAAGGAAGCTTATTATCAATCGCATATTTGATTGCTGCCCTTACAAGTCTTTCTGTACCTTCTAAAGATACTGGTTTTACACCTAATGAGACAGTATCTGGAAATCTTATTCCTTTTACACCCATTTCATTTTGAAGAAATGCCTTTACTTTTTCATTTTCTTCGGTTCCGTGTAAATACTCAATACCGGCATAGATGTCTTCAGTATTTTCTCTGAAGATGACCATGTCAACCAATTTTGGTTTTTTTACTGGTGATGGGACACCTGTATACCATTTTACAGGTCTTACACATGAATACAGATCCAGTTTTTGTCTTAATGCAACATTTAGAGATCTTATACCTCCACCCACAGGGGTGGTAAGTGGTCCCTTAATTGCAACAAGATGTTCACGAATTGTATCTAGGGTATCTTGAGGCAACCATTCTCCAGTTTTATCTTTCGCTTTTTGTCCAGCGTAAACTTCTTTCCAGTGGATTTTCTTTTTGCCTTCAAATGATTTTTCAACAGCTGCATCGAATACACGTACTGCAGCCGCCCAAATATCGGGGCCAATTCCGTCTCCTTCGATAAACGGAATAATTGGATTATCAGGAACTTGAATTTTTTTTCTTCTTGATAATGTAATTTTTTCTCCTGCCATTATTTTTTATTTGGATGGTTCAAAATGCCCTCAAATGTAAGTATTTGCTACTTTCTGCAAATAAAATTCTGCACTAATTATTTTAGCAAATAGTTCAAAGCCATAGGTTTCAGGATAATTGATAATAAAAAAGTTAAAATTTTTAAGTTAAAAATGTGTCATATCATCAAAACAGGCGTCAAATAGATTGAATAATGAAAAAATGGAATCAATTTTCTCAATAATTATTCTGAGCAATAACATTAATATCTTATTAAAATCTTAAAAATTTTATGTTTAATCTACAAATGAACTTTGATATTGGGCAGTCTATCCAAGATCTTGTTGGAAGTTTTTCTAATTCAGTGCCTTCAGTAATTGGAGCATTGTTGGTGCTTTTTATAGGCTACCTTGTGGCAAAAGCTGTTAAAAAATTAGTTTATAGACTTCTTAAAGGAACCAAGTGGGATGAAAAACTATTGGGTTCGAACGTGGGAAAGATGGATATGAATAATTTCCTAGCTAAGTTGGTATACTTCCTAATCATGATCATGGTATTAATGATCGTATTAGATATGTTGGGTGTACAACAAGTATTGGACCCGCTTAAAAATATGGTTTCACAATTCTTTAGCTATGTTCCAAATATTATTGGTGCTGGTATAATTGGATTCATCGGATACATCTTGGCAACTTTCGCTTCTGAAGCTATCGGAATGGGAGGTGACTTTTTAGATGGATGGGCTTCAAAGCTTGGTTTTAGCGAAACAGACAAACTGGCTGGAATCTTAAAAAGCTTCGTTTTCATCTTTATTATTTTATTATTTGCAGTTACAGCTTTAGATACTTTGAATATAGAAGCAATCTCTGGCCCTGCAAAAGAAATATTGAACAGTATTTTAGGTAGTCTGCCAAACATTATTGCAGCAGGAATTATCATTGCACTTTTCGTTTGGGGTGGAAAATTCATCTCAGAAATGATGCACGATTTATTCAAAAACATGAACGTAGATGGTGTAGGCGCAAAATTAGGTGTTGATGGTATGTTATCATCAGGTCAAACTTTAAGCAGCGTACTTTCAAAATTGGTTTACTTCTTTATCGCATTCTTTGGTGTAACTACTGGAATCGAAAAATTAGGATTTGAGCAATTGACTTCATTCATGAATAAAATATTATCTCTTTCAGGAAATATGCTTTTTGGACTAGCACTATTATTGGTTGGAAACTTTATATCAAAGTTTGCAGCAAAAGCAGTTGCGGGTTCAGGAGAATTTATTTCATCTGTTGTTAGAATTGCAACCTTAGGATTGTTCCTTGCTATCTCATTGAGATCAATGGGTATTGCAAATTCAATTGTAGATCTTGCTTTCGGTTTGACTTTAGGAGCAGTAGCTGTTGCAGTAGCATTGGCTTACGGTCTTGGAGGAAGAGAAGCAGCAGGAGAGCACATGAAAAAGATCTTAGGAAAATTCTAAGATCAATTTATATTAATCAAGCATTAAGAAATGCCTCTTCGATATGTCGAAGGGGCATTTTGCTTTTGTAATCTAAAGAAAATAATGTTTCATTTAGGTTTTACTTTGGATTTTCTATGTGGCCACCAATCACATCATGACTTGCTCCTGTTACACTTGATATAAAATTTGGACGTTCTAATTTTTTCAATAATGCAGCATATGCAATCAATATTGCTTCTTTATAGTTTATAGTATCATCAGAAGCAGGGGAGAATTTTATTTTTGGATTGTGCGCTTGGCATTTATCTATGAGATATTTATTGTAAGCACCTCCACCTGTTACCATGATGGTTCCTTCTATTATTCCCGCTTCCGCAAATGTTTTCTGAAGCATTAAAGCAAAAAATTCACAATATGTAAAAAGATAGTCTCTTACCGATAATTTAAAAGATTCCATCTGCTGTATCCATTTTGTTTTTACCTCATTATTGTCCAATGATTTTGGTGGGAGCTTTTCAATGTATGGGTGCGATAAAAGAAAATTCAACAGATCTCTTGAGAGATTTCCTTCTTCTGCAAGATCTCCATCTTTATCATACTCTAAACCTTCTTTTGCTGCAAAATAATTTAGTATTTGGTTGGCAGGAAAAAGATCAAAGGCTTTCCAAATACCTTTTTGTCTATAACTTATATTAGCAATTCCTCCAATGTTTAAATAGTAATCAAATCCGGGATAGAGGTCACGGTCTGCAAGCGGAGCCATTGGAGTTCCCACTCCTCCAGCAATTATATCCTGTTGTCGAAAATCTCCAACGGTAGTAATTTTGGTAGCTTCGGCGATAAGTCTGACATCCCCTAATTGCCTTGTTATCTTTTGCTTAGGCAAATGTTGCACGGTATGTCCATGAGATCCAATCAGTTCAATTTTTGGTTTATGCACGTTGACACTTTTAATCTCATCTATGAAAAAAACAGTCAGATCTTGTTCTAATTTCAAAAGATCTTGTTCTGAAAGTTTTAGTGGTTCAAACAAAAATTCGCGAAGCATATAGGGAAGGGGAGTGGTTTTAGCTTCTATTAAATCCCAATTGATAAGTTGATGATTTTCATAATGAAAATCGCAAACAGCAAGATCCAAACCATCTAAGGAGCTACCAGACATCAAACCTAATACTCGGTGGCTTTTCATTTTTTGAATTGTTGGATGTATTTTGCCAAGGCCTTGATTTCCTTCGGTGTTAAAATATTTTCAAATCCGGTCATTGTTCCTTGTCCTTTAGAAATAATATTGAAGGTTTGGGAAATATTTAATTTTGATTTGCTTAGGTCAGAAGCTCCTCCTATTCCCAACTTTCCTTTGCTGCCATGGCAAAGTCTGCAATTATTCTTATAAAGTTTTTCGGGTTCAATTTTTTTAATTTCTGAGTTTTGGTAACTGATTGAAAAACAAAGAAAAAAGGAAACGAACAATGATTTTAATAGCATAAGACTGTTTTGTTGCAAATTAAGCAACTCCATGAGGAAAAATAAAAAACTCTGGAAACTTTTAAACCAACTATAGTTTCCTATGTTTATTTTCTATAAATTCGCGGCAGAATGACAAAAAACTTCCGGATAATCGACATTGCCAAAAAACTATTCTTAAATTTTGGCGTCAAAAGTGTAACCATGGATGATATATCCAAGGAAGCAGGCATTTCCAAAAAGACCATTTATTCGTTTGTAGCCAACAAGGCTCAATTAATCGACTTTGTGGTTGAAAGATACATGGAATCTGAGCGTAATGACATTGTCGCCATTCAAGATAGTGCCGAAAATGCCCTTGATGAAATGATTAAAATTACAGAGCATGTAATATTCTTTCTCAGAAACTTCAAACCTTCTCTAACCTATGATTTAAAAAAATATTACAAGTCAAGCTGGGAAAAAGTAGAAAAAAATCATTTTGAATTTATACGCCAAACGATTCATAATAATATAAAACGTGGGAAGCAGGAAGGCATTTACCGAAAGGTGTTGAAAGAGGAAATAATCTCACAGCTTTATTTACAATTGTCCTATTCCTTGGTCAATGATGAATTGTTTCCAATCAAGTCATTTACGAAAGTGGAATTATACGAAAACTTTATTGATTACCATATGCATGGTATATTATCCGAAATTGGATTAAAAAAATACAAAGATTATAAATCAGATGATAAGTAGAATAGCAGCATTATTATTGACCTTTCTGATCTTAATGGCAGCTACCGCAAATGCCCAACAATCGTTTACCCTCGACGAGGCCATTGAGTATGCTTTGAAAAACAATAATAGTCTCAAAGTAAATCAATTGGACATCTTAGACGCAGAGGAGAGTATCAAAGAATTGAGGTCACAAGGTATGCCTAAAGTAAGTGGAACAGCAAGATATCAATACTTTCCTGCAGTACCTCAAACTCCATTGGAGGACTTTATTTCTCCTATTGTTATTGGAGTTTTAAATAGTACCGTTACAGCACAAGATCCAATTCCAATTGGAGATCCAACATTTTTCGAAGTCTCTTTCCAGCAAAAGCACAATGTCAGTGGCTCGATCGATGCCAATGCATTAATTTTTGATGGATCTTATTTGGCTGCGCTTAAAGCTGCGAAACTTTACAAAGAATTTGTGAGGACTGCAGTTGATATTTCAGAGCAGGGAATAAAAAACAATGTGACCAAAGCATATTTGAATGTGTTGATACTAGATAAAAATAAAGAGACGATTGATAATAATATTTCAAGTCTTGAGAAAAGTCTCTTCGATATGAGAGCGATGTATCAAGAAGGCTTCATTGAAGAATTAGATGTAGATCGATTGGAGTTATCACTTGCAAATCTGAATATTGAAAAGTCAAAATTGTTACAAGTTGAAAATCTTTCAAAAAATTTACTAAAATATCAGATGCAATTTCCTTTGGGTGAGCAAATTGAATTGTCAGAGGATTTAGATTTAGTTATTGAAAAATCTAAAATTGAAGAAGTAGATCTTAATGAAGAATTTGATATTAAGAAAAGACCTGAATATATTCAGATTACCAAAGGCTTAGAACTGCAGGACATTCAATTAGAATCTTTTAAGAAAAGTAATTTACCATCTGTGAGTGCTTTTGCAAGTCTTGGAGAAACGCTTGCCAGAAATGAATTGTTTAACAATGAACAGGCTGGTTGGCTTCCTTCTGCTGTAGTTGGTTTGAATGTAAACGTTCCAATCTATGATGGAGGATTTAGAAAATCACAAATTGCAAAGTCAAAAATATCTACTGAGAAAGCGTTGATTGAATTAGATAATTTTGAAACTGCAATAAGTCTACAAGTGGCCAATGCAAAATTACAATATATTAATGCTAAATCAACGCTAAAAGCTAAAGAGGCAAGTCTTGCGCTAGCGGAAAAAATATTTGAGAAAACTCAGATAAAATTTAGAGAAGGTGTTGGTTCAAGCATTGAATTGACACAAGCAGAAAGTGCTTTGTACAATGAGCAAGCTGCACACATTAATGCTTTGTATGAATTACTGAATGCCAAGACAGATTTAGAAATAGCTTTAGGAAACCTTTAAAAAGAAATAATCAATTAAAATGAAATATCTTTCAATCATACTGTTAAGCTTATTAATTTTTGCTTGCGTACCAAAAACAGCCGAGTGGCCAACAGACTTGGCTGGAAAGCAAAACTTACTAACGGAAAAGAAAAATTCTCTCAAAACCATTGAATCAGAAATTAAAAAGCTGGAAGATGAATTGGCTGAGTTAATGCCTGCAAAAGAAGAGAAAAAATTTCCAGTCAATGTAAGACCTCTTAAGAAGGAAACCTTTCTAAGCTTTGCCAAAATTCAAGGAACGGTGATGACAGACAATGTAGTTATGGCAAGCTCTGAAACTGGTGGGAGGATAATGAGTATGAAAATCAAGGAAGGTGATTATGTAAAATCTGGTCAACTGATTGCAACCATGGATGCGGGAGTTATCCAAAATCAATTGGATGAATTGCAAACTAGATTGGATCTTGCAAAAACAGTTTTCGAAAGGCAAGAGCGTCTTTGGAATCAAAAAATAGGATCTGAGATGCAATACCTTCAGGCCAAATCTAATGTTGAGAGTATTGAAAAATCTATGGTCACCATCAAATCCCAATTGGCAAAAAAAGATGTTTTTGCTCCGATTTCAGGATATGCAGACAGGATATTTCTGAAACAGGGAGAAATGGCGAGTCCTGGAATGCCGATCATTCAAATTTTGAACACAGGTTCTGTTAAAATTGTTGCAGATGTTCCTGAATCTTACCTGGCCTCAATCAAGAGAGGAGACTATGTGGATATTTATTTCCCTGCATTGGATAAGGAGATGACACGTAAAGTTACAATGGTCGGTAGGTCAATCGATCCGGCAAACAGAACATTCAAAATTGAAATGGCATCAGGAAACCCTGGAGGTCTTTTGAAACCAAATCTGCTTGCAGAGCTAAATATCATAGATCAAAAAATTCCTGAGCAGGTAATTATTCCTTTGGAAGTAATTCAACAAGAAGTTACAGGAAAGAGATTTGTATATGTTGTTGATGATTCAGATGCCAATTTGCCAAGAGCAAAAAAACTATACATCTCTTCAGGAGATAGTTATGATAATCAAGTAGTCATCACGGAAGGTTTACAAGGTGATGAAAAACTTATTGTGGCAGGAATTCAAGATCTGCAATCAAAAAGTGCATTAATTATAGAATCAATTGAATCTGAAGATGAGTAATCAAGAACCAAAAATAACCAACTCTTTTGGTGAGAAACTTAGAGAATTCAAACTCACCAGTATAGCAGTTGACAATGCAGTCACCATATATTTGGTAACCTTTATGATCCTTTTGTTTGGTATTCGTTCATACAATGAAATGCCGAAGGAACAATATCCAGAAGCTTCCCTACCTACGGTATATGTTAATACACCATACTTTGGAAACTCAGCAAAGGAAATTGAAACATTTATCACTCGACCAATTGAAAAAGAGATACAAAATATCTCAGGTTTAAAGTATGTAACTTCTACTTCAATCCAAGATTTCTCTGTAATTATTTCTGAATTTGACTCTGATATGGAAATGACAGAGGTCGTAAGAAAAATTAAGGATGCTGTAGACAAAGCAAAAAGTGAACTTCCTGATGATTTAAGTTCTGATCCAGATGTATTAGAAATTAACTTTTCAGAAATACCTATTGTGACGGTGAATATTTCTGGAGATATACCTGCAGATGAGTTGAAGGAATATGGAGAGTTTGTAAAAGAGAAACTAGAAGATTTAAGACAAATTTCTGAAATCAATCTAAAAGGAGCACTTGATAAAGAAGTACAAGTAGACATCGATCTCTTAAAAATGCAATCATTAATGGTTTCTTATCAAGATATTGAGAATGCAATTGCATTTGAAAATATGACGATGTCTGGTGGTGAAATTGTTGCCAAGGACTTTAGAAGAGCGGTTAGGGTCATTGGGCAATTTGATGAGATTGAAGAATTGGCTAATATCATTGTGAAAGCTGAGAATCAAAGACCAATCTACCTTAAGGATATTGCCAATGTAAAGATGGGTTACAAAGAAAGAACCAGCTATGCTCGTGCAGAGGGAGCACCTGTAGTTTCTTTGGACATTATTAAAAGGCGAGGTCAAAATTTACTGGATGCGGCTGTTGAGATTGATAAGGTATTAGAAGAAGTTCGAGAAGTTTTGCCAAAGGAGTTGACGATTACAACCTTCAATGATCAGTCTGTAGCCACCAGGGATGGTGTCGAAAACTTGGAGAATAGTATTATCTCAGGGGTGATTTTAGTGATTTTGGTATTGTTGTTTTTTCTGGGTTTAAGAAATTCATTATTTGTTGGTTTGGCGATACCATTATCTATGTTGATGGGTATCATGATATTGCATGCAACTGGCACGACCATGAATATTGTAGTATTGTTTTCATTAATACTTGCTCTGGGGTTATTGGTGGATAATGGGATTGTGGTCGTTGAAAATATTTATCGGTATATGCAAGATGGGTATTCAGGGACAAGTGCTGCCAAGTTTGGAGCAAGTGAAGTGGCATGGCCAATTATTGCTTCAACTGGTACAACTTTGGCGGCATTTTTGCCTTTGGCATTTTGGCCAGGAATAATGGGGACATTCCTCCAATATATGCCACTGACCTTGATTATCGTTTTGTCATCCTCATTATTTGTCGCATTGGTCATCAACCCAGTATTTACCTCAAAGTATATGAAGGTTGATGAAAAATTGGATAGTGTAGTTTTGAAGAAAAGGAAGCGAAGAAATGTTTTGATAGGTGCGATTGTTTGTTTTGTATTAGCACTGATTGGTCATTTTATTGATTTTGAGACAATGAGAAATGTGATGGCCTTGGCAGGTATTTTGACCTTAATTAATTTTTTCATCCTTAGGCCCTTATCATTTGTTTTTCAAGAAAAAGGATTGCCTCGTCTAGAAAGATGGTATCGAAAATTTGTAAATTTTGCATTAACTGGAATTACCCCAACACTTTTATTGGTTGGTACTTTTGGATTACTCATCGTTTCCTTCATTTTAATGAGTTTATTTCCTGTTAAAGTAATTCCGTTTCCAGATACCGACCCAATTTATGTAAATGTTTTTGTTGAAACGCCATTAGGGAAAGATATAGAAGGGACAAATCAAGTGATGTTGGAATTAGAAGAGCAAATTTTGAAAGTAATAGAAGAAGATAGAGGAATTATTGAGTCTGTTCTGGCGCAAGTTGGTGAAAACACTTCCGATCCAAATGCACCTCCTGAGCCAGGTGTGACTCCTCATAAAGGTAGGGTTACAATAGCATTTGTACCATCTTCAGACAGAGGAGATCGTTCGTCAAAACGGACGATGGAAAATATCAGAGCTGCTGTAAAAGGTTTTCCTGGTGTTAAAGTTACGGTGGATCAAAATGCTAGTGGTCCTCCCACTGGAAAAGCAATAAATATGGAAATCACTGGTGAGAATATTGATTCATTATTAGTGCTTTCAGAAAATATTAAAAATTACCTTGATGCCCAATCTATTCCAGGAATAGAAGGACTATCTCCAGATGTTGGTTTGACAAAACCCGAATTGTTGGTTAATATTGATAGGACTGCCGCAAGAAGATACGAACTTTCCACAGCTCAAATTGCAAGTTCACTCAGAACATCAATATTTGGAAAGGAGGTTTCACAATTCAAAGATGGTAATGACGATTATCCCATCGTCATAAAATTAAATAAAGACTATCGAACGAGTGTTACCGATATTTTGAATCAAAAGATAACATTCCGAAATCCTGCAAATGGGAGAATAGCTCAGGTGCCTGTTTCTGCGGTTGCAGATGTTACATATTCATCTACTTATAGTTCAATAAAAAGAAAAGATGGAGATCGTTTGGTCTCTATTTCTTCCAATGTATTAGATGGATACAATGCCAATCAAATTGTCGGGGAGTTAAAAGACTTATTAAAAGAATATGATTTTCCAGAAGGGTACCATTATGCTTTTACTGGTGAACAACAGCAGCAAGCAGAAGATATGGCCTTCTTGAGCACTGCTTTCCTAATGGCTATGTTTTTGATATTTATCATATTGGTTGCACAATTTAATTCAATCACCTCGCCTTTTATCATTATTTTCTCAGTTGTGTTTAGCACAATTGGGGTTTTGTTGGGTTATCTAATTACTCGTGATGTTATAAGTCAAATATTCACTTTTGTTGGAGTGATTTCATTGGCAGGGGTCGTAGTTAATAATGCAATTGTTCTAGTTGATTATATCAACCTATTGATAAAGAGGGGTAGAATTGAAAAAGGATATGATAACATGAATCAAATGGATTCATTGGATGTAAAAAATGCTATTATTCAAGCTGGAGCAACAAGGTTGAGACCAGTTTTATTAACAGCAATTACTACAATTCTAGGTCTTTATCCCCTTGCAATTGGGTTTAACTTTAATTTCTTTACCTTTTTATCAGACCTTGATCCTCAAATATTTATAGGTGGAGATAATGCAGACTTTTGGGGGCCAATGGCATGGACAATAATATATGGTTTAACTTTTGCAACCTTCCTAACTTTGGTTGTGGTTCCAGTAATGTATTGGTTAGCATATCGTGTAAAATATAGATTTGGAAACTTACGAAAAAGATTGGCTCCAAAACCAATTGGATATGTAAACAATGAAATACTTGATGATGAGTGATGACATAAAAGATATGAGAGAGAATTACAAGCAGGGTAGTATTGATACTAGTACCCTGCTTGCAAATCCTTTTCAACAATTTTTGCAATGGTTTGATGAAGCAAAAGCCTCTTCTGTAATTGAACCCAATGCAATGTTGTTAAGTACTGTAAGTGTAGATGGGATACCTTCGAGTAGAACAGTTTTACTTAAGGGTATTGATGAGGGATTTGTTTTTTATACCAACTACAAAAGTGATAAGGCAAGTGATCTTGAAAATAATCCAAATGCCTCATTACTTTTCTTTTGGAAAGAGTTGGAACGGCAAGTTAGAATAGATGGGATTGTAAGTAAAGTTGAAAGAAAAGTTTCAGAAAAGTATTTCAAATCAAGACCAAGAGGAAGCAAATTAGGAGCTTGGGTTAGCAATCAGAGCACCATAATTCCCAATAGAGAAGTTTTGGAGGAAGCTTTAGAGGTTTTGGAAGAACAATATCCAGATAGCGCAGATATACCTTGTCCTCCGCATTGGGGGGGTTATATTTTGCAGCCTAGAACTATAGAGTTTTGGCAAGGTAGACCAAGTCGATTACACGATCGTATACGTTACCGTTTGACAGGCGAAAAATTTGTCAAAGAAAGGTTAGCGCCTTAATGTAAAATTTATCTTTATGAACTTAGTATAGCCTAACCATTTATCGAAAACTAAGAGATCAACTAGTTGATTTCTGTAATTTTCTGCTCAAATATCGGATCGTACATTAATATTATTTGAGAAATACTAAATAGTAATAGTTTGGCACAATTCTGTTTGTAATTATTAAAGAAAATTGATCTTAATTATTAACTTCATTCTAAACAGAATACATTTTGAAGCATAACAAAGAAATCGCGTGGAATGAAGTGTTTTCATTTAAGTCAATAATATTTACAATATTAGGTGCCTTATGTGCAGTTATTGCCATTAAGGGATTTATGATCCCAAATCAATTTTTAGATGGGGGTGTTACCGGTATATCGATTCTTGCTCATGAGATTTTTCATATCGACATTACACATCCATTGATACTTATTAATATCCCATTTATTATATGGGGATATTCCAAAATAGGTAAAGATTTTGCCATTCAGTCCATTCTTGCAATCATTGCATTGGCTGTTTTTATTAATATAATCGAAATTCCTACAATTACCGAAGACAATATTCTTATTGCAGTTTTCGGAGGTTTCTTTATGGGCTTGGGAATTGGTTTTATTATTCGGGCCGGTGGCGTCATTGATGGTTTGGAGGTAATTGCTGATTATGCAGATAAAAAAATGGCCATTAGCACCCCAGAAATTATTATGCTCATCAATACCTCTATTTTCTTAGCCGCAGCTTTTAACTTTGGAATTGAAAAAGCGATGTATTCTATCTTGACCTATTTTACTGCTCTTCAAGTTTCAAAGTATGTTGTAGATGGTTTTGAAGAGTATACTACCATGCATATAATTTCTAGCAAATCTGATGAGATTAAATCCTTGGTCGTAAATGATTTTGGTAAAGGGATAACGGTTTATAAAGGAGAAAGAGGTTATCTTCCGGGTAGTTTTGATGTAAAAGAAGATTGTGATATCATCGTAACTGTTATTACAAGGTTAGAAATACATAAATTGAAATTAGCAATTTCAGAATTAGATCCAAAGGCATTTATTTACATCCAAAATATTAGAGAAGTAGGTGGTGGAATCTTGAAAAGAATAAGAAGACATTAATTAATGGCAGCTCGGTTTGACAAAATTTATAATGATATTGTAGATCTCCTATCTGCTAAACTATCTCCGTTTTTAAAGTATCATTGTGTCGATCATACAATTTATGTTGTTGAAATGGCAGAATATATTGCAAAGAAAGAAAAAGTTTCATCCAGCAATTTATATTTACTTAAAATAGCGGCTTTATTTCATGATATTGGGTTTATCGAGGGTCCTGAGGAACATGAGAAAACCAGTTGTAAGATTGCTAAAAGAGAGCTTAAGAAATATGGGCTTAGTAAAGAACAGATCATGGTGATTTGTGGTATGATAATGGCCACTAGGATTCCTCAAAGTCCACAAAATAAATTAGAAAATATAATCGCTGATGCAGATTTAGAATATCTTTCTACTTCTAAATATGAAGAAGTAAGTGAGCAACTCTACGAAGAATTGCGACATTTCAATAAAAAGTTTAATAGGCAAAAATGGTTTAAAGTACAAGTTGATTTTATTTCTAATCATCGTTATCATACAAATTATTGCAAACGCTACAAGGAGTTTAGAAAAATGAGAAACTTAGAAAAGATGATTAATGAATACAATTCTTGATTAGTTATTATTTGCCATTTTCAATTCGTAAACTATATTCTTATCTCCATCTTTCTTTTCTTTGCTATAATACCAATGGTAATTGTGGAAAAAATAATTGAACCCACAAGGGCAATAAAAAAACCTTTGGTTTCAAACATATAATTTCCTAGAATCGAATAGACGATGCTCACCGGCAGGTTTCCTAAAATGATATAAATTAATATTGATTTAATTTTTCGAGCTTGAATACCTGCATACATCATTGTAGCTTCAGAAATTACAGGAATAGCCCGTGTGACCATGATTATGGCAATTCCATGATTACTGATTAGTTGCTCACTAAACTTATTTATTTTCTTGTCTCCCGTCAATCTGTTGAAGTAAAAACCAATATAGTAGGCAATAATACTTCCTAAGCTAGTACCAAAAAGACTTAACGATGTCCCAAGTGTAAGGCCTAGCACTTTACCATTTAAAAACATCAGAATACTTGATGGTAATGGCAATATTGCATCCAAGCCAAGTAGTAAAGTACTTAACGCTGAATAGGTAGCTTTGTGAGATTCTAAACGGAAAAGTATGAGCCTAATGTCTACTTCATAGTTGTTGAAAATTACATAACTGAGTATTACAAGGGTAATAATAAAAGCCCATGCTTTTAAATTTAATGTTTTCATAATTTGCTACCCTTGATTACTGTGTAATTGGGTTTGAGCTTTAATAATTTGTTCTAAGAATTTTTCTCCATCGGGAGTGCCTAAGCCTGTACAAGGGTCCCATCCGCCTGTTGCCTCATACCCACCATTTCCTCCATCCAATACCTGATTGAATAATGGCCTAAATTCATCTTGATACAGGAAGGGATGAATGAATCCGATATGTGGTAAATTTAGTGCTGTTAATTTTTGATTTATCCTGCTGATCAGGGCAGCCCAAAGTGGGGTTGAGGCGCTTGTTCCCATGGATATTTGAACCGTTTCTCCAACATTTAAAATGACACCAGGAGTGGTCGATGCATTGGCTGCAACATCTGGGATTCCTCTCTTTTTTTTACGGGCAAAAACTAGAGGTAGAACTTCTTTTTGGTAATGAGGAATTTCGAAGTATTCACTAAATCCACCGCCTGAGGAGAAATGAATTTTTTGACCATTTAATTCTTGGTCTTGTTTCCAGACATCCTCATGTAAGATTTTATTGTCCTCTACATGACTTTGACTACCACCAACCGCTAAAACGTAAGGGCTAGAAGCTGGTAATTGTACGTTAAGACCAGTTTGTTCTAACTTTCCGGAGGAGCCCAAGTCTCCCGAAGAGCAAATCAATGTTATATTTAATTGTGCGGCTTCCTTCAGTACATTGTTTAGTGCCATGGCTTCATGTCTACTGAAATTTTCTTCGAGTGTACCCCAACTCATTGAAATTACATCGGGTTTATTTTTATGATCATGAATCGCTTCACGGAAAGCTTTTAAGATATTGGAAGTATGATTCTCTGCGAAATAGACTACTATCCTTGCTCCTGGTGCAAGGCTACCTGCAATTTCAATATCCATGTACACTTCATAATCGTATTCTATATTTTCACCAGGATTATTTTTGGCACCATGAACGCCTACCCAGCTGATATCAGGCATGGGTATGCCTTGTTTTTTAAAATATTTTTTCAAAATGTTTTCATCGTATCCACCTCCTAATGAGATGATTCCAATACACTGTCCAGAACCGTCTAAATCTTTTGGAAAATTATACAGCTTTGCAAAGTCTTTTGCCTGTACGGCACTTCCTTCAAGCATGGAATGTTTTAAGTCTATTTCTGTAGGAAATATTCTTCGCTCCTTAATAGGTGCTTTGTTTATTCCAGTGATAGCTTCTATAAGATGATCTATTTCTTTTGGGATCTCCATTATCCCTTCATGAAAGTAGTAGATGAAGTCCTCAAAATCGTATTGCCAAATATCGATTTTCAAAGCCTTTTCGATATCTTCTATTTTACCTACAAAGGAGACCCAACGTTCAGTGAGTTTAACCTTTGACATTTTTAAATTATACTTATCAGTAAATTTCTTTAATGCTGCGATATCTTCTTTTGTAGAAGCGTGCTCTTTGTTAAAGTCTTTTCTGGTTGATAGAATGTTTTTCCTTTTGTTTAGACTTTGAAGCGCTTTTGGCTGTGGTATTTTCTTCTTAACTGGGTTTAGAAAAAAAGTGAAAGTTAATTTTTTTTTGGGGTTGGCATCTTTGGGCTTTACTAATCCTTTTACATTCTTTGGAGTATTGCCAACTATGCGTTTGGTTTTGATTTTTTTTGAGGGCATTTAGTTCGGGGTTTAATTATTACGATCAAATTACATTTTTATTTGGAAACAGAATGATTTTTGGTGAGATAACTTATTCGAAAATAACTACCTTGTTGTGGTGCTAAAATAGATAGATGCATTCTAAATCAAACCTTCTTGCTCTTTTCAATCTTGCAAAAAGTCACTTATCAAAAGAGTTGCTAAATGAAAAGTATGCCCATAAAGTTGAGAAATTACATGCCTTCTTACCGCAGTTGAATATGGTTAATTATGAATTACGTCTAACCAATGATAACTCCAGGGTTGACGCAAATATCATGGTTTGGAAGTATGAAGCACCAATTTTGCTGGAGTGGTTATCTGATAAGCAAGAGAGCTTTTATCAAGAACTTCACAAATGGGTAAACGATTGGATTGACCCTAATAAATCCTTTCATACATTAATTCAAAATATTTGGATTATGTTTGATCTAGAATCTGACGATGCGAACATTCCAGAGCCATGGATTGTATTTTCTTTTTCTGAGTTCAAATTGGGCAAAGAAATATATTTACGATTAATTAAGGATCTCGCCTCTTATTTTGAAAATGACTTTAATTCTGATCATTGGTCAATATTGGAAAGTATTTATTCAAACTTAAATCCTGAACAGACTGTCCCTGCCATTGGATTTCAAAATAGAAATATTAATTCAATAAGATTAGGGGTAAAGGCATTTCATAATTTGGATGAAATTATCAGCTATTTGCAAAAAATTTCGTGGGAAGGGGACTTTAATTTTATTCAAGATAAATATGCTCAGATTATCTCCAAAGCCAGTTATTCTATGTTGAGCATGACTTTTAATAATCAACTACTCCCAGAACTTGGCATTGAATGCTATCTTGATGAAAAGAATAATCTTGAGCATAGTAATATTCTCTTGAATGATTTGGTAAATTTTCAGTTATGTGCAAAAAAGAAAAGTTTAGCCTTGAGCAAATGGATAGGGAATGAGTATAGTGAACAATCTTTTGCCACAGTTCAAACAAAAATTGAAAATGAAAAATTATTTATTAAAAGATGGCTCCTTGAAATTAAATTGTTGGTAAACCCCGATAAGGTACCATCAGCTAAAGCTTATTTACTGATTAATCAAACATCATCCTAAATGGATACATCCGATATTTTAAAGATTGTGTTTGATCGAATTCCAATTGAGCTTTTTGATGAAAATCATAGAACCAAAATGCTGGATTCCATTGACGGGTTTCCAAAGGTTCAACACGGCATCATTGAAATGTACAATTTACCTAGATCTGAAAGGGTGGATTTGATGCTTTGCATAAGGAAGAAATATGGTGAAGACAAGCTTGTTGCTCCATATTTCCTAGAAAGCAATGAAATTGATTTACAAAACTTCATCAAAAATTGGTCAAATTCGAATTTGCTTTTATCCAGTGTACTTGAGAATATCTACTTGGTTTATGATCTCATTAATTTGTCTTCTGAAATTAAACCTTGGCCATATTTGGCTTTTTCAAAGCTTCATTTAGATCCAAAGATTTTATTGTCAATATTCAAGGCGTCTATAAAAGCGTTGAAGGGTAATCTAAATGAATATGTTGAGGACGAATTATTAAATCTATTGAATTGCGCTCATTCTAGGTATCATCTGTTTGGATTTGGGATGCAACAGGGTAGATTAAATGGTGGATTCAGAATTGGGATTTCAGGTTTCAAAACCATTCAAGAGATTACATCATATCTTGAAGAAATCAATTGGAAGATTGATTATAAAAAGTATTACAGTAAGCTCTTATTTCTTGATAATTATGTCCAAGGATATGTGCTTTCTTTGGTTATTGAAGATACCCATTCCGAAGCTCTTGGACTTGAATGTGTGCTTTCGAAAAAGCACAACAAGCAAAGTGTTAATGCTATTCTAAATAGATTAGAAGTGGATAAAACTGACGAAATAATTGAATCTGTTGGTAATAAAAACTCAGTCCATAGTTGGATAAATCATATCAAAGTTAATTATCAGAAGGATAATATCGTCGCCATAAAAACCTATTTATATTACGAACTCACCTGATCTTTTCATTTTTATTTATCCATTTAAAAAACATTTCTTTTTTTCCTTTTGGCATTTCTCTGGAAGAAGGCATGTATAAATACTCACCCCAATATTCTTCAGCCATTATTTTTTTAAGGAATTTCCCTGCTTTGAGGAGATGACGTTTGTTAAAAGGAGTAATAATACTTGATGATGGATAGATTAAATCAAAATTTTTCAGAAGTGCATGGTAAATATCTTCGAATGAAATATTTTGATCATTATATTTTGATTGATCGAAAAATGGGAGTACTCTAAGATTAATAAAATCTCCAGTTTTTACCATGTAATGTTTTAAATCTATTGGCATGGTTTCATGCTCAATCGGAATAAATATATAAAAAAATTGACCTGCTTTTTTTGTTGACCAAGGAATGATTTGGTTGTTTCTAATTGATTGTATGTGATTGATGATTCTAAATGAATCGCCTCTTCCAAAAGGAAGAACAGATAGTTCAAGAAGCATAACTTTTAGCCCTTCATTATATTGTTTACCTCGATAAAGTACTTTTATTTTGCAATGTTCTCTTTTGGAGCTATTGGCGAGGAATCCTTCAGTCTCAGGTTCTCCTTCGTCAGCATAGATACCACTTTGATCAGAAATGATTCTTAACTCTTTCTCTTTTAATAAGATTTTATTTCTATGTCTGATTTCTAATCTTCCATTTCCTTTTTGAAGCATGGAAATTACTAGTGGATCTTGAATTTTAAAATCGATAATTCCCGATTTCGATTTAAACAATTTAGTGATTGCAATTTTGTCGCATGTGTTTATTGTTCCAATATTAAAGATTGAATTATCTTCAATGATCACCAGATCTAATTTGCCTATATCAATGGTTGTGTATACATTTTTGTGACACATTTGCGGAAGCGACCCAATGATGTCTAAACTTAGTACGTTCTGTTCCTTGTGAAAGTAAGCGAAGGTTGCGCCCAAATATGAACCAGTTTTGTAAGGCTCAAAGTAATTGAGTCTTCTGCCAGGGGGGTGGCTGATCATTTCATCAGTATACCATGGAGCGATGCAACCATTAATTTGTAGATATGCTGGGTTTGAATTTTCACCCAGTTCATTATAGTCTGGTTGAGTGTTTTCCTTAACTTCAGAAAGATCAAACCTAAGACAGATTCCTTTTATGGTTTGATCTGTTTTGTTATTTTCTATAAAGAACTGCAAGAGGTCCTTACTTTCTTCTTTGTTAATATTAGAAAGTGGAATGCTTTGATAAAAAGTCCCGGATGATCCGGTAATCATTTGGTCATTTTCAACTCGTGAAGTATTCATTTGACGCAATGAAGATTTTAATGGTTTTCCTCTTAAAAGGATTTGATCCTTTTTGGTCAAACTGATTGAAGAACAAAAAATCTGGCTGTACAAAGACAAGGTTGGAGAAACATCTATCATGACCGCTGAGTTTTTTCCATTGTCAAATTCAAAACTTAATTTGGCACCGCGAAATTGATTTTCAGTAGCTAAATTATTTTTTGCCTCCATTCTAGAATTGAAATTCGTTAACTCCGTTTCAATATTATGGACGTGTACGTTATGCAGGTGAAAATTCATGGTTCCATAATAATTCCAATATGCAGGGCATTGACCAAATAATGGTACGGTGTCTTTTTGGGTATTTAGTTGTTTGTATAGTTCATGGAAATTTTTATCATCTTCAAATGAACCTAGTGGAGTTACCATCCATTTTTTAAATATATTACTTGTCGAAATACAGCTGATTTCTAGATAGCTGTTATTGTCGGAGTCTACTTTGTGATATTGATCAAAGTTTTGAATATTTTGTTTTGCAAGAATGATGGTTTCCTTATTGTCCAGATAGATTCTTGGAGGTAAGACACATTCACCAGTAATGGGTTCAAAATTGACAAGTGGATAATGGTAATTGTTGTTTCCAGTAGCTGGGTCAACAGAAGCTTTTCCAGAAAAATATAACCGAGGGAAATGAAAGTGACTCATTAATTTTTTAAAATCCGTTCCTTCACAAAATACATATCTACCTCTCCCATATTTTTGACAGGAAACTTACCTCTATGCTCACATTCAAATTCGTCTTTAATTAGGTTATAGGTTGACTCAGAAATATTGATGAGTGAAGTTTTACTGCTTGATTCCATTCTTGATGCTAGATTTACTGCATCTCCCCAAATGTCGAACTGGAATTTGATTTTGCCTACAACACCAGCTGTAACTGCACCACTATGAATTCCTGCCCTTAGATTTAATTCATCATGATTATTGGTATTCTTGGTTTTTCTCCATTCAATCATGAATTTAATCATTTCATCAGCTGCAAGCACCGCGTTAAGTGCATGGTTTTCTACTTCATCGGTGAGACCACTTACGCACATATATGCATCTCCAATAGTTTTGATTTTTTCCAACTTATGTTTGACAACGATTTCATCGAAAGCTGAAAAAATATGATCTAAGTCTTCAACTAAATTTTTTGGCTTTGTATTTTTAACCATATTGGAGAATTTTGTAATATCTACAAATAATATGGTGACCATTTCATGAAACTTTGGTGTGGCTTTCCCAGTGTGCTTAAGTTCGTTGGCTACATCATGGGGTAGAATGTTAAGAAGAAGACCATCAGATCTTTCCTTCTCATTTTCTAAATCTTTCTTCTGCTCACTTATTTCCTCTTTTTGATTGAATATTTCTCTGGTCCTATCGGCTACCTTGATTTCTAATTCTTGGTTAACCTTATCTTGTAACTCTGCATTTTCTTTTAATTGTAGGATTATTTTTTCTTGATTTTCTTCATTTTCCTTTCTTAAGTAATTAATTGTGTTTGCGAGGGCTAAAGAAAACATCACCATTTCTAAACCTGATCCCAAAAAAATACTGTGGTTTGGAAAAAACTCTATTTCTTTTATCTGTGGATGAACTTGCCCAAGCATTGCACCAATCGCTCCAATAAACCAAAAAATATGTCCTATCAGCAAATAGAGTGCACCTGGAAATTTGTCTTTAAAGCTTTTGTAGGCAACAGTAAATACAATAATGATAAAAGGCAATGTATTAAAAACGATCAAATTGGCTCCTAAGTCAAAATTGATATGAATAATAATCATCATTAATACTAGAGCAATAATATCCCATCTTAAAATTTTTGACCATAGAGGGTACCTATCTTTAAGTCTTAAGAAATCGTGTATAAACAATAAAACTGCAATGGTAATCAAATGCGGTTGAATCGTGTGAAAATGCTTAATTAACTCTGGCAATCCTTTAAAGTTGGGGAACAAGGAAAGAAGTAAGCCCGAGGTATCCAGTATCATGATGGTGTAAATAAGCAGAGAGAGCAAATAAAATCTATAACTTTTGTCCTTTGTGGAAATCCAAATAAATAGATTGTATAGCAACATGATTAAATAAACACCTAAGAATAGATAAGAAAATTTATTGGATCTGTTCTTAACTTCTAATACTGATTTTTGATCACTGATCTTAAAACTTAGATCATTTGGTCTAATCATGTTATTGAATGCCGGGTCAAGCTTTGCATAAAACTGTAAAGTATCTTTTGGCCTTAATGCAATGTCGATAAAATTATAATTCGCAAATGGAAATGTCCTCTCCGAAAATGGTCTAAGGTGTCCTGTTTTGTAATGATTTTTAACTTCACTTTCTTTTATGTGGAATAAATCAACAAAAGACCAATTTTTAAAATCAAATAAAGCATTGATGTTAGTGGAGTTATTATTGTGAATCGAAAATTTAACCCAATAAGAATTAACATCTTTGGATATTTTAAAGTCCTGAGTGGCTTTTCTCCATTCAATAGATGTTTCTTTTAGTAAAGATTCAATATGAAAATTTTCTTCTAAATCTTCTAGATAATGCAGGTCTGAAAATATGTGTTCTTTGAAGTCTTTTTCAAAAACAATTATTTGAGAATAAGAGCAGTATTGGATTACAAAGAGGAAGTTGCAAATCGTTGCAAGGCGTATCATCATCAATTGGTACTAAGGGTTAGACAAGAAATGTACGAAAAATAATGTATATTTAAGTATTAACCCTTTTATTAATTAAAATACCCCAATATGAAAGAGAAAGAAACACTGGGTCAAGCCTTGGATAATGAAGGCAGTTCTGACCAAAAATCACTATGCACAAACAGACTATTGAATTTAACGAAAATGGACTGTATTGAGCTTTTACATGGTCACGATGCAGGCATTAATATTGAGGATAAAGCTGCATTTAATACGCTTTGTAAGCATAGAGTAAATAAAACTCAACCAGTCTTGCCTTGGCATGAACTTAAACTAGATGAAAAAGTTGATCCCAACTGGTGATCGGCATATCAAAAGAAAAGAAGCCAACAATTGTTGGCTTCTTTAATATAATGTTCTAATCTTTTTTCAACTAAAGGTTTTCCTGAAATTTTTTCAATAATTCTTAAAAACTTGGCAAAGGTTGATTACAGATTTACTAGATCTATTGACCAAATTTTTTTAGTTTAACTTTTTTGGAACACAAAGTTGATGATTGCATCTACCACTCCATCACTTAGGGGCAGGCTAGGATCTGAATAGGTTTTAATATTTTCTATCCGATCTTCTGGTGCATCTTTTAAAATATGGTTTGATTGAGGGATGATTAGTAATTCAGAATTAGGAGAGGCTTCATGAAGAAGTTCTGCCTCGGAAGTTTCAACTTGTATGTCAGTTGTTCCTTGTATGATTAAACTAGGTATTTTAAGTTTCGCAATTTCGGTGGTCGGAGTATACTGAAACCAAGACGCCATGTATGCTTGTACACTGGGTCTTAATATGGACATCAGAGTAGGATCAATTTCTTCAATAAATTCACCTTGCTTTAGTTTTTCAAAAATCTTCTTGATGTTAGGCACAGCAAAAGGTAATTGCTTGCCAATTTGTTCAAGCAAGAGTACGTCTGCAGCTTGAGCAGGGCCTGCTAATGAGACAAACTTTGTTACCGAAGAATTTCTTTGAGCGGTCAATATACCTATCAAAGAACCTTCACTGTGACCCATAATGGTAATGGATGAAAATCTTGGATCATTTTCAAATAACTTTACCCAATTTGAGGCATCGTCGACCATATGATCAAATCTCAAATCTTTTTCCTGTATGGCAACATCTACACTTTCCCCAATCATTCTTTTGTCATATCTTATTGTAGCAATCCCATTGTCCATTAACTCTTCAGCAATCATTTTGTAGGCATTACTTTTTCCGAAAGGATTATTACAGTTTCTATCTGTTGGTCCTGAGCCTGCAATGATAATACACAAGGGCACTTTTTTTGTTGCTTGAGGAAGGGTCATGGTGCCATACAGGGTAATGCTATCTGTCATGGTTTGGACTTCTAACGATTGATCAATAGCCCGGTGCATTGATCTTTTAAATTTTAGTTCATTACTTGTACTGCAAGAAAGTAGTATGCTTGAGATCAATAGCAGGATGATTTTTTTCATTTGTCAAATTTGAATCAAATAAAGATAGATAAGAAACTCAAACAGATAAAAATAAAAGGAGCTGATTTTTCAACCAGCTCCTTTTATTTTTCAAACCTTTAACTACCTGACAAACAAGGTGAAATGTTGAGATTTTTCTTTGACCTTGAGTTCAACCAGATAACTGCCTTTGGTCAATTCCGGTATATTGATTAAGTCTTGGGATAAAATTAAATCTTGATAAATTATTTTTCCAAGTGGATTAATAATTTGTATGGATATCTCTGAATCATTGTTTGAATCAATGAATAAGTTCTCTCCTTGAGGAAGAGGGTTAGGGTACAGCAAGTACCTGGTATTCTCTACTTTATTTTCAATGACAATAACTTTTACTTCAGAATAACTGACATGTCCATCCAAATCAATCTGCTTTAAGCGATAATAAGCTATTCCATCAAAAGGTGATCTGTCTACAAATAAATAATGAATTGTTTCAGTAGAATTACCTGCACCTTGGACTCTTCCGATTTCTTGAAATTCGATTCCATTTTGAGATCTTTCAATTACAAATTCTTCATTGTTGATTTCAACAGCTGTTGTCCATTCCAAAATCACATCTTCTTCCTTTTGACTGATTTCGAAATTTACAAGGTCGACCTCAAGAGAGCTGTCTTCGAAACTACTGAAAGCAACACTTACAACACTATAACATGTACTCAATTCATCAATTTGGTTTTGAATTATGTCAGCTTGACTTTGGTCTTCTTCAATGAGATAATCTAAGCTTAATTCATCAATTTTTTGTTTTGCCCAAATTTTGGGCAGAAAGGACTGATCAACAACTGTACTATCACTTAGACTGATTGGGAAATCATAACTTACAGGAAGATTAAATGCCATCCCTTCTAAGGTGATATTAACATCCTGTGGGTTCAGGTACCTTCCAGAAATGATCAATTGTTGTCCTTTGTAAAGATTAGGAACAAGAGACGGGTGAAAACTTTGAATGCTTCCAGCAGGTGTAATCTCGATTGATGTATTGATTAAAACCGGATTATTTACTTTAAGAAAGAAGTTTGTGATTTCTTCTTCCAATTCTTGATTCTCTAAAAAATTAACCAAACCACTATTTTCTCTTGCTAGTAATGTCAGCAGCGGTTTATTGACACTTTCTCCAATTCCAAAAGTGAATAAAAACACATTCGATTCACTTAGATTATTGGCACCATTTACATTTTCAAGAATTTGAGAAGTGTTGGTAATTCCAACCGTTGCCTCTCCATCTGTGAAAAAGATGATGATATTTGCTTTGTCAGGTTCGGCAGCACTAAATTCTGAAATAGCGTCAAGTAAGGCATCATTGATATTTGTAGATCCACCTGCGTTAATTTCATCAATATAACTAATCGCGTTTTGAATATTTTGGTCTGTTGATTCTGCATGACCTTCAGAGAATGAATTAATTCCTGAACTGAAATCAATGATATTAAATTTATCTCCACTGTTTAAATTGTTGATAATAAATTTGGCCGCATCTTTGGCTTGTATGATTTTTTCACCATTCATACTTCCAGATCGATCAATAATAAGGGTAAAGTTTTTCTGAATTACTTCTACTTCTGCATTGCTTTCTGGCTCGATTATTAGGGACACAAAACCTTTCCCAAATTCATCGCATGTTACCAATGAGTCAGTAAGATATGTGCTCATACTATAAATTCCTAATTGATTAGATTGCAAACGATAGCTTATGTTGTAATCTTTATCTGGAATTTCATTAATTCCATTGTGTTCTAAGACAGAAAGTGTTCCTGTTAAGTTGGTATTGCTTGATTCATTATAGTTCATAAGATCAAGCTGTTCAATCACTCTGTCGGACTCTAACCTAAAGCTAAAGGTATTGCTTTCAATTGGGGCGTCTTGAATCAAATTGTACTTATTAGGATATTGAAATGAGACTTCTCCAAAGGAATAAGCCAGCAATTCAACATAGGTCATTTCAAATTCGATGGATTGGCCTGGTTCTAAGACATCAGCAAGATCAAAATACAATGGTGTATTGCCAAGATAATTATCTAAAGCACTTGAAGCGGTGCCCGAACTTCCTCCAGATCCTCCAGGACCTCCATTGGATGGAAGTGTTGTGTCTTGCGAATCCCCACTTACTTCTGCTTCTTTCCATTCTCCATTTACTTTCCATCTCAGACTTATTGGATTTGCACCAGCAGGTAATGGATAGGCAAACTTAATTCGTGTTTCAGTGGACTGATTATTGATAAAAATCTGACTCGATTTTACAATGGCAATTTGATTTTTAACGGTCACTTCCACATTTGAAGAGTTTAATTGGAAGTATGCCTGTCCTGTTGCATCAACAATGGCAACACCATGACAATAAGATTGTAATGGCAGAAGAATGAGCAATACAATGATTGCTAAGAAATTCTTAGATGTCATATTTTTCGTTTGAAGCTTGAAGCTGTTATTGGGTGTAGGGACTAAGATGATTGAGCAATCATCCTTATAAATCCAACTCAATATAACCTTAAATATTATAAATTCTAATATTTTAAGAAAAACGATAACATTTGAAATTGTATGCTAATCTTAATGACCATAAAATGTCATCTATCTAGCTAAACTTTTTTTTATAGTTTTCCACTTTGTATTTGTTGGTCTGCATAATTTACTGCTCGAGCAGTTAATGCCATATAGGTGATGCTAGGATTCTGGGTACCAGAGCTAGTCATACAGGCTCCATCTGTTACAAATACGTTTGGTACATCATGGATTTGATTCCATTTGTTTAGAATACTTGATTGATTGCTATGTCCCATTCTTGCAGTTCCCATTTCATGAATACAGGCACCAATTGCAGTTGCATCATTCCATGTTCTAATATTTTTTGCGCCAGCTGCTTCAAGAATTTCTTCAGCACATTTTACGCCATCCCTTCGAAGAGCAATTTCGTTCTCTCTTAATTGAGCGTCAAATGTAATAATCGGCATTCCATGTTTGTCCTGTTTGTCAAAATCTAAAAACATCTTGTTGTCATGATGGGGTAAGATTTCACCAAAACATGTCATCCATACCTGATACTCTCCCGGTTTAAAAATTTCCTTTTTGAGCTCTTCTCCTATTAATCCCTCAGGAATATTTGTAGTTCTAAAAGCACCTCCTTGATATCCAAATCCTCGAACATAATCTTCTCGCTTGGTATCCTCACTTATATTTCTAAATCTTGGAATATAAAATCCATTGGGTCTTCTTCCTTTGTAATACTTGTCGTCAAATCCTTCTATGGTTCCAGTTGCTCCCATACCATAATGGTGGTCCATTAAGTTATGTCCTAATTCTCCACTTACATTTCCTAACCCATTTGGAAAAGCTTCTGTTCGACTATTTAGAAGAATTGCGGTAGTACCAATTGTGCTTGCATTACAGAATATTATTCTTGCAAAAAATTCAAGCTCTTCCCCTGTAATCCTATCCTTCACTCTTACCCCTGTAGCCTTTCCTTGTTTGTCATCATAGATAATTTCAGAAACAATGCTATTTGGTCTAAGACTCAAGTTTCCCGTATCTTCAGCAACGGGAAGTGTTGCTGATTGACTACTAAAATATGCTCCATAGGGGCAACCTCTAACACACCTATTTCTGTTTTGACATTGACCTCTCTTACCGAGATGTATCTCAGGTTTGTACTCTGTAAGGTTTGCACAACGTCCCGGAGTGATGAGTCGTTTGGGATATTTTTTAAGGACTGCTTCACGCATATGTTGCTCAACACAATTTAGATCATGAGGCTTGAGAAATACACCATCTGGTAATTGTGGCAAACCTTCTTTTTGTCCACTAACACCCACAAAGGTTTCTACATAATTATACCAAGGTTCAATGTCTTTATAGCGGATCGGCCAATCAATTGCAATGCCTTCTTTTAAATTTGCTTCAAAATCTATATCACTCCAACGATAACATTGCCGTCCCCACATCAATGACCTACCACCAACATGATGTCCTCTAATCCAATCAAATCTTTTGATTTCTTCATAGGGATATTCATCATCTTTATTGATGAGGTGCTTGTGTCCTTCACTGACCCACCATCCCAATCTATTTTGTTTAAAGTAGTGTTTGTCAATTTCATCCTGCGCCACAGATCCTAGATTTGGCAATTCCCACTGGTCTTTGTTTGCTGTAGGATAATCACCATGTTTAATATCTCTACCTCTTTCTAGAACCAATGTTTTATGTCCTTTTTTACAAAGTTCCATGGCTGCATATCCACCACTTATACCAGAGCCTATCACGATTGCATCGAAAGTTCTTTCCTCCTTTCCTTTTGCGTTGAACATCATTCTGCCCATGCTATTCCATTTACTTGTGAAAGAGGAATGCATCCAATATATTCACCTGGAATAGGATCATAATTTAGAAAATTTAATGCTATTTCTTCAGATTTTAGATAGTAGGCAATGGTTTGCTGTTTTATTTCTATAAATGTTTCTTTTGATTTTAGCTTAACTTGGGAGTTTTCCATGGATTTTAATATTTGTAATTGTTCACCTTTCGGTAAATGTGAAAACTGACCATCATTTGATTGTTGGTTTAAATAAAGGATTAATTCATTGAATCCTTCTTTAAAAGTTGTTAATTTTTCATTGTCATAAATCACTGTCATGGCATCAATGGTGTTGTGTACACCAACTTCTGAAGCTGCAGGACTTTCTGTTTTTGGAAGAATTAAATCCACTAGATTCTTTAATTCCAACATTTGTTCTGCGTTAAAAAACCGGGGTTGATAGTTTTGTAAGGATTGGTCAATATTGCATCCTGTCAAGATACTAGTTGCCAAAGGAATGCTCAAAGCAGTCCCTGTTACATACACAGTGTATTTTATGATATCTCTTCGTTTCATTTTATTATTTTCATTAAGTTACAAAATATATCTGCACTTTTTGAATAGTGGTTTAAAGTAAAAAGTTATGCTAAACAAGAATTAATAATGAGTTGGAGTTACGACAAAAGAATATATCCTTCGATTTAAATACTTTCTTTTTATTTATATTCTAATCTTTAGTTTTTACCTTACAATTTTATGAGAAAATATTTTTATTGTTTAAGCTTTACAATTGCATTTGTCTTTAATTCTTCTGGACAGAGTACTTTTTGGCAAACAGCGATTTATAATAGTGACGATTGGCGGTACTTTCGTGGTGTTGAAGCGGTTTCTAACAATTGGAAAAATATTGATTTTGATGACAGCAATTGGAATATTGGTCAAGGAAGTATTGGCTACGGGGATGGTGACGATGCAACTATAATTGATCCTGTCATGTCATTATACATGCGGAAAGTATTTACCGTGAGTGATAAAAGCAAAGTCATTGTGGCCTTATTTAATGCTGATTATGATGATGGTTTTGTCGCATATCTCAATGGGGTAGAAATAGCTCGGGAAAATGTTGCTGAACTCAATCCAGGTTTTAATAGCAATACGATCGCCGAACATGAGGCACAGTTGTATCAAGGGGGAGCAGTAAGTTATTATTTTATTAGCACAGATTTGCAAAATATTTTGGTTAATGGTGAAAATGTTTTAGCCATACAGACCTTAAATAGAAACGGTTTTTCAAGTTCGGATTTAACTTCTTCTTATTGGCTTTCATTTTCAAGCACAGAGAGTAATTTAGATTTTGGACCGCTTCCAGAATTTATTATTTCTCCTGACTTTGAAAGTACCTTACCCATTGTTAAAATTAATACAAATGGAGAAGAGATTCCCAACGAACCAAAAATAATAGGTGATATTGAAATTATTTGGAATCAATTTGGAAACATAAATAGTTCATTGGATGCACCCAATGAATTTGTTGGGGACATAAGAATCGAAAAACGAGGCCAAACATCTTTGTTTCTTTTTCCAAAAAATAGTTACTCTTTTGAGACCATAGACTCAGAAGGGGAGGATCAAGATGTTTCGTTCTTAAACTTTCCATCAGAAGAGGATTTTATTCTTCATGGACCTTATTCTGACAAAACCTTAATGCGCAATGTTTTGATTTTTGATGTTGCAAATAAAATGGGTCAATATGCAAGTAGGACCCGTTTTGTGGATCTAGAAGTTAATGGTTCCTATGAAGGAATCTACATTTTGATGGAACAGATTAAGCGAGATAAAAACAGGGTGGATATCGCCAAGTTGCGAGTGGAAGATATTGCTGGAGATGAATTAACAGGCGGGTATATCATCAAAATAGATAAAGATGCTCCTGATTGGTATTCAAATTATGATGTTGCAACAGCACCAGGAAAAAAACTACAGTATCAATATGTGTACCCTAGACGAACACATATTTTACCTGCTCAGGCAGCATATATTCAATCCTATATAGATTCCTTTGAACTTTCAATGTTGAATACGGAAAGCTTTGTAGGAGGAAAGAATTTTCTAGATTTTATTGATATCGAATCTTTTGTAGATCATTTTCTTTTGGTAGAATTTGCGATGGATATTGATGCTTATAGATTCTCAACCTACATGCACAAAGACAAGGACAGTAACGGTGGAAAATTGAAATGTGGACCCTTATGGGATTTTAATTTGTCTTTTGGAAATGTAGATTTTTGTGAAGGCTGGAACACCAGTGGATTCATGTACAATAGACATTGTGATCAAGGAAATCCTTTTTGGTGGGGTAGGCTCATGGTCAATGAAGTATTTAGGAATCATGCAAAATGTCGTTGGCAAGAACTTAGAAATGGAGTACTGCATCGCGACAGTTTGTATCAATTTATTGAAGACCAAGCCGATCTTCTAGATTCATCATTAGGGATGAATTACCAAAGATGGCCGATCTTAGAAGAGTGGGTTTGGCCAAATGCACAAGTACCTGGTTCTTACAATGGCGAGCTTGCTTATCTGAAAGGATTTATCAACGATAGGTTGCAATGGATGGATAATAACTTGTTTGGAATTTGTGATTCTACTTTGGTTATAAATCCCGAACCAGGCTTTGATTATGTATTACTGCCAAATCCTGTTACGGAAAGTGCAAAGTTGATTTTTGATAAGCCATTTAGTCCAGATATGCAATGTCGGATATTTGATATGTTGGGACGTGAATTACCAATTGAAGTTGATGTCATCAGTGATCGTATTCTTCGTATTGATGTGTCAGCTTTATCACCTGGAGTATATAACCTTATTATTCAGTCTGCCGGCGTTGAACATTCCACAAAGCAATTTGTCCTCATAAATTAAATTTAGGCTGGTAACAAATTAAGTTTTAGTAATAACGAAAACGTTATAGACGAAAATTCCTATTGTAATTTCACACTTTGACTTGCATAATTAAATACCAATCGGTATCTTCGCTAAGTGAGAAATCCTGAATTGACACGATCGATTATTTTGAAGACTGCATGTGAGTTATTTAACACACAAGGGTATAAGGCTACCTCGATTAGTGATATTACGGAAAAAGCCAAACTGACTAAAGGCGCACTTTATCGGCATTTTCAAGATAAATCCAGTTTGGAAAAAGAAGCATTAAGAACCATGTGTAATAAGATGTTCAGTGATATAACACATGCGATTAAGGCATCTTCTAACAGCAAGGACAAATTGTTGTGTATCGTGGAATATTTTTCAGCTTACAATACAAAAGCTCCATTTAAGGGTGGGTGTCCCCTAATGAATGCTGCTGTAGAGGCTGATGATACAAATCCTGAATTGAAACACGTTGTACAATTTATCATGGAGCAAATGCACCAATCGATCGTTACGATCATTGAGAATGGGATAAAACACAAACAGATAAAGAAAGATACCAATGCACAGGAATTATCATCATTCATGATCAGTTCACTCGAGGGGTCTGTGATGATGATGAAAGTAATGGACAGTCATCTTCATTTGGCAAACTGTGTAAGTCATTTAAAAAAAGAAATAAATGGAGTCATGATTTGACTTTTTTTGTTAAGTAAGATACCGATAGGTATCTTAAAACATTATAATTATGCAACTTATTAAGAATCTGATTGGTAAATATTTAAATACATTAGTGTTGATATTTCCCAAATTGGCTGGAAAACAAGCTTTTTATTTTTTCTGCATTCCATTTAAAGCTAAATTGAAACCTGAACAGAATGCATTTTTAAATACTGCAAAGCAAACATCACTAGCTGTAGAAGGGAAAAAGGTGCGATGCTATGTATGGGGATCAGGACCAAAAACAATATTAATGGTGCATGGTTGGCAAAGCAACAGCTACCGTTGGAAGAGATATATTGAAAGTCTTGACCTTAGTCTTTTTCGAGTCGTATCCTTTGATGCTCCTGGCCATGGAAATTCAGATGGTTTGTTTTGCAATGTCCCTTTGTATGAAAAAACAATTAAAGTGGTAATAGAGGCATTTGGGATACCAACTGGGATAATAGCACATTCTATAGGTGCTTTCTCAAGTGTTTATTATCTCCACAAAAATAATATAGAAGTTGATAGATTGGCATTACTAGCAGGTCCTTATGGGGCAATTCAATTTGTTGATTTTTTCGAAAAGGAATTAACTGTTTCTGAGCGTCTTGTACATCAAATGAAATTGCATTTTAAAGTCTACACAGGCCATGAAGTTGAATATTTTTCTCTGGACAACTTTGCACCTGCTATAAAATCAAATACTTTAGTAATTCATGATGAGAATGATGAAGCTACACCTGTCCAAAATTCTGAAAGACTTGTTCAGTTATTAACAAATGCTGATTTCTGGAAAACAAAAGGTATGGGACATAGATTAAAAAACGATAAAGTGGTGAAGAGGACCGTTGAGTTTGTAATGGCTTAATGTTTGATAAAGCGCAATTCGTATATCGCAAGTATAAAAATGATCAATATTTCAACCATGAAAAAGGCTATTCCTAATCTTGTAACTTCAGTTTTAAATATTGCTAATACAATCAAAGTCACCAGGCAGAAGCCAATATTTGCAAACCCAATTCTTTTCAAGTGAGTTTGCCAATTTTTGGGTTTTAAAATAAAACAAAGCATTGAATACATTGAGAACAAAAGTGCAACGATTGCAAGGTAAAGAAGCGTTCTTTGAGGTATTCCAATTAATTGATGAAAGTGTCTCAAGATTATTCCATGCATAATGGCAGATCCTAAAGCACCTAAGGAATCAATAAGAAATAATTGTGATGGTTTCAATGTCAAAAAGATAAAGAATTATTGAACAATATCCAATGCTCTTCTTGATGCTGCTTGCTCTTTTAGCAAGGTTAACATTTCGTGCTTGGGGTAGAGGAATTCTTTATAGTATTTCCAATTTTTATCTTCTTTAATTGTTACAAAAAACTGCCTATTTGGATAGTTTGTTTTGTAGAAATCTTCAATTTTTGATATGATATTGTCAGCATGGTTTATGTAGAAATACTCAAGTCTCTCAAAATTGTATAAAAATGAACCAACCATGATGGCCTCAGCATGTGACTCTATTAAGTCCAACAACTCATCTCCCAATTTGTATAAAAGTTGAAAATCATTTCCTTCTGGAAAACCATCAGCAACAGTACTTTTGTATTTGACACCAGCGATAAGAAGAAAGGGATATCTCCCTAATGGAGCAGATTCAATAAGATCAACTCTGAATGTTTTAGATCCAGTTTTACCATGATCAAACCTTTCTAAATAGGTGTCCCATATTTCTTTTGGTGCGTACTTATCCATTATAAAGAATGTTATTTTAAAAGCAAAACTGTGAAGGGATAATGCAAAGTTAAAGATATTATGGTAAGTCAACAATTAAATATTAAAAAAAAAGTATATATGTTTATTGAGCGTCTGTATAGCTTTGTGACATGAGACTGTTGGCTTTTAGATATACATGATGATTTTTAAAGTCCAGTATGGTATTAAATCTTTTCAATAATTCATTACCAAGTATATTGGTTTCAAATCTAGCTGGATTAGGAGTAACAATGAGTTGAGCAGGAACGTTGTCAGCACACAGTTCACCAAAACAAATTTGATCAGTATTCACCACTTTGTTGATAAAAACATCTCCTCGAGAATTTCTGAGTGTTGATTCTTTAAGAACAGTCAGGTTATTTGGAAAGCCATCCTTCTTTCTTAATTCTTTATCTAAAACAATCGCCCTTTGAAATCCAGAATCAAATAGGTATCGATTTTGAAACAATTGATCTGAAACACTTAAAGTTGCATCAATACAAAATAAAGTATTCGTATATTCAATGGGTATCTTTTGGAATCCTTCAGTAATATTTTCTACCCCAGGATGTACGACCATTACCTTTTCATCATAATTGAGTTCAATGATCTTCCCTTTAAATAGATCCCATCCAAAATGACCAGCCATCTCTTTTGGACCCACTCTGGCAGGGTAGATGTTTAAGCTGTCCCAAACTAAATTTCCAATGCGCAAGGAACTTGTTTCTTCTAACGGTTCAAAATCAATTTCTTGATATCCCTTATTTCTATTTTGGAGTAAGCTGGTTTCGTTTTTTATTGCATCATGCAGCAATACTAATTCTGTACCACCCGTATCAAAAAAAAGTTGGATTGAATCTTTTTCATCTAAAAGGCAAGAGAACATGATATTATTTCCTTCCGTCATCGTAAATGGAATACTGTCGAGAAGAATTTCTTCAGTACCTGTTTGTTTGGTCTCTGTTTTTTTCTTGCAATTGCAAAGCGTTAATGCAATCCCAAATACGCAAATCCATTTCAAATATTCCATAGTCTATTTATACATGTTGATCTAGAAGAATGGTGTTTCCATCAGGATCTTTAAGTACTACACTTGCTGGTCCAGAAGAATTTTCGTCTGCTTCACGGTCAAGTGCAATGTTGTATGATTTTAATGATTTTTGAATACTTCTAATATCATCGAAACTCTCCAAAGCTTGGGCATCATTGTTCCATCCTGGATTAAAAGTGATAATATTATTTTCAAACATACCTTGAAATAGTCCAATGATAGAACTTTCATTTTTCATAATAAGGTAGTTCATTTCTAAACTTCCTGCAAATTTAGTAAACCCTAATTGTTCATAAAATTTTTTAGAAGCTTCAAGATTTTTTACGCTTAAGCTGATTGAAAAGGCGCCTAATTTCATACTGTATATTTATTTGGATTAAGATACAATCAAAAAGTGTAAAAAGAAAGTGGCAGTCACACATTAGAACTGCCACTTGATAAACAAACTTATTCAGATGCAATATTGTTGATGGTATTTTTAATGGCTACCATCGTGCTCTTTTTAAATTGCGGTTCAAGTTTTTTAATGGATCCTGTTTTGAATTCATGTGATGCAATATAGGGTTTGTTGTTGATTACTCTGATTCCAATTAATTGGACATCTTCACCTTTTGGAATATTACGAAATACTTTTCCTTTATCGTTTGAATCCTGAAGAATAGACTTTTGGTTTTTAAAAACTAGGAAGTACTTATCTTCATTGCTTGGATTCGAAACTGCAAAAGTTGTTTTTTGTGAATCTTTTAGCTTGGTAAAACGATCACAATTAATCCATCCAAGATTGGAGGTTCTAAAGGCATATTTCTGAACAGAAAGATTATCAATGTAACCTAAGTCATACTTTTTAGCCAAAATAAGGTCTTTTTTTTGTCCAAGGACTAAATTGAAATTCCTACAATAATCATAGCTACGATCTCTGTGGTTATCATATGATGGGAAAATAGCCAAGCCCATTTGTTCTTTTACATCTTTTGTCACATTGCCGAATGCCATTTTGATGAGGTATTTTTCATTAAAAGGAATAGCAGCCGGTGTTTCACTTAAAAAACCAAATACCTCATTGAGTAGATCCTCATGTGAAGCTTCTGATTTTCGTTGGTCTAAAACTTTTACAGCATAAACACACCTCTTTAAAATGTAATATTTTTTTAATTTTCTTTTATGACTTCTGATTTTTTGCTTACGAAGTTTGACTTCTGATTTCCAGCTTTGCAGTCTGTAATCATAACTTTCTTGGTCTTTTTCGTATTTAGCTTTTGCTACTAAATACTTGTCATACACTTCTTTGTATTTTTCAGTTGTGTAAATTCTATCACTAGGAGGATAGGCTTTTTTTACTGGACGAGGAAATCGTGGCATTTCATCAAAATCAATGGTTGGTTTTTCAAGGTCACCAAAATCGTAGTTAATCAAATCATCAAGAGGTATTTGAACCATGAATTTCTCTGGGGTCTCCTGCACAATATTTACTTTTTGATTTGCCGCTTCCCACACCATACGATCTTCATTCTCATTTGCATAAAATAGCTCCATATCCTCCTTGCTGTCTTGAATGGGGTAGGTGATGTCTATCATCATATTGTCTTTCAATCTTAATTTGTTTCCATTTTGATTGGCTTCAATGTATAGCATTCCACCGGTTTCTAATATATCATCTTTTGTTACAGTTGAAAGCTGAAGGTTGATCATGTCTAGATAATCAAATGCTTCTTTAAAATTTATTTCAATGTCATTTTCTGAAACCGATGTCCCATCTTCCAAACAGAATGCATTTGCAGGTATTTTGATAACTGTTCCTTTTTTAAGCTCAAGTTTATTTTCGAAATTAGGGTCAATAATTTTTTCTGTGACATTGTTGTCTTCTAACTTACTCAGTAATTCATTAGAGTTTTCAAATTGATAGGTATTGGCAATAATAATAACTCTCCTGTTTAATTTTTTTGCCGATAAACTATGGTCTGTTTCTGCTAATTTCTTTTCTCCTTCAAAGCCGATTTGAATTTGATCAGATTCTAAACCTTGCTCTATGAAGAAATTTTGCACAGATAGAGCTCTGTTTTTAGAAAGTTTTAGATTGTAGTCTTCATTGCCATCTTGATCTGTGTGTCCGACTATTGTGATGTCATAATCGGAATAGTTTTCTAATTGTTTGCCAAATTTTTGGAGTTGGTTTTGATTCTTTTTATTCAATAAGTGAACATCAGAATTGAAGTAGATTGTTTTTGAAATGTGCTGTTGTCCAATTGCTATAGATAAGGACATAGCAATTACCGCGAGAAAGATAATTATTCGTTTCATCGTCCGTTTTTTAATGATAAATTACAAGTGCGTCACTTCTGAAACGGAAAACAAGAACACAAATTATAATAATCTGAAAATTATTTCTTGCAAAATAGAACTATTAAGAAATAGGTATTTCACCCTGATGAATGTAATTAGAAAACTAGTACTACCTATTCCTCAGAACAATACCAAACGATGTTTTCTACATTTATCGGATCAATTTGCACTTCTGCATTCGATGTATTTGTAATGTTTAATTGAAATGCACCAATGCCTAATATGCCTGTAATGATGTAGTAAAGTCCAAGAGGTTTCATAAAGAAGTGTTTTGATTCAATTACAATAAATTTTCAATCGTAATTTAAATTGAAGAGTTTAATTCTG
The DNA here is from genome assembly GCA_020630955.1 of Saprospiraceae bacterium. Lineage (GTDB taxonomy): Bacteria > Bacteroidota > Bacteroidia > Chitinophagales > Saprospiraceae > JAHDBF01. The sequence goes on along the minus strand of JAHDIE010000001.1, from coordinate 228,131 downwards.
CTATTTTTTTCGACGAACGTCATTGATTATTTTTGAATTGATTATTTATCCTATTCACTTCTGTAAATTTATATTGTATTTCAAAAAGGGTTTTGAATTCTATATTTTGAATTTGTTGTTTCATCTATCCATATTTTGATATTGGTCGAATAGTTTTAATGAATTGAAGCCAATTCATAATATTCTAGTATCTTATGTATTCTATTAATGCAATCAAAACTTTGAGATGAAAAAATATGCCATTCTCTTTTTAACATTGATGTTCTATTCTTGTCAAGAATCGAATAATAAAAGCAATGCTGTTGAGCTTAAAGAATATACCATTGAACAATTTATGGACAATGAATCTGTTTTTGGCAGCTCATTTTCTCATGACGAAAAATCATTGCTTGTTGGCAGCGATAAGTCTGGAATTTTTAATGCTTACAAGATGGACTTAGAGTCAGGTGAGATGACTCCTCTTACCTCAAGTTCCGATAAAACAATACGCCCCGCATCTTATTTCCCGAAAGACAATAGGTTTATTTATATTAGTGATAACAATGGTGACGAGATTAATCACATCTTTTTATCAGATTTAGATGGTTCTACTAGAGATCTTACTCCATTCGAAGGAGCTAGATCTTCGTTTCGTGGATGGTCCAAAGATAAAACAGCCTTTTACTACAGTTCAAATAAAAGGGATCCTCAATTTATGGATGTGTACAAAATGGATATATCTAATTTTGAATCAGCATTGATATATCAAAATGATGATGGTCTGGATATGGGTGGCATTAGTAATGATGAGCGATACATCACTTTATCAAAAGTTGTAGATTCCAATAATAATGATTTTTTTGTTGTAGATCTAGATTCTGGAAAGAAAACCAAAATTAATGAAGACCTATCCTCAAATGGTACAGCGGACTTTAGTATTGACAATAAATATCTTTATTATACAACAACATCTGGTAGTGAGTTTACTTATGTTATGAGATATAATTTGGAAACTGGTGAAAAAGAAAAAGTGATGCAAGAAGATTGGGATATTTGGTATTCTTATTTTTCTGAAACTGGGAAATATAATGTAGTTGGAATCAATGCTGATGCAAGCACTAAATTAAAAGTTTATAATACCGCAAGTAATACCTTGGTTGATTTTCCTGATATTGAAGGGAAAGAAATTACTTCTGTGAGCATTTCTCGATCTGAGGACAAAATGGCTTTTTATGCTGGCAGCTCAAATGCAACCAGTGACCTTTATGTCTATAATTTCAAAACTGGTGATTATAAAAAATTAACCAATACACTAAACGATGAAATAGATGAAGACCATCTTGTCAAAGGTGAAATAATAAGATATAAGTCCTTCGATGGTATTGAAATCCCTGCAATTTTATTCAAACCACATGGTGCTTCAAAAGAAAACAAAGTGCCTGCCATTGTGCAAGTGCACGGCGGACCAGGCGGTCAATCTCGAAATAGTTATTCTTCACTTTATCAGTTTTTAGTCAATCATGGTTATGCTGTTTTGCGAGTGAATAATAGAGGATCAAGTGGATATGGCAAAACCTTTAATGAATTGGATGATTTAAACCATGGGGAAGGAGATTTGCAAGATTGTATAGAAGGAAAAAATTATTTGGCAGGCTTGGATTATGTTGATGCAGATAATATTGGAATTTTAGGTGGATCATATGGTGGTTATATGACCATGCGAGCAATGACAGCAGCACCGGATGAATTCAAAGTCGGGGTTAATATTTTTGGGGTGACCAATTGGATAAGAACACTAAAGAGCATTCCTCCTTGGTGGGAATCTTTTAAAGTAGGTCTTTATGCAGAACTTGGTGATCCATACTCTCAAGATTCAGTCAGACTTTATGAAATCTCACCCCTATTTCATGCTGATAAAATTAAGAATCCGGTCATGGTGCTACAAGGTGCCACTGATCCTCGAGTTTTACAAATTGAATCGGATGAAATGGTGGAAGAGATGAGAAAAAACGGGGTGCCTGTTGAGTATGTTCTTTTTGAAGATGAAGGCCATGGCTTTAGGAAAAAAGAAAATCAAATTGAAGGATGGGGAAAAATTCTAGCTTTTCTTGACAAGCATTTAAAAGAAGATCTCGCTGATTAAATGTATAATAACTTTAGAAAAAAGAAGGCTAGTTGAAATATCAATTAGCCTTTTTTTTATTTATATACCTATTCACTGAATGCAGAACCTAGAATATGAATCTTTGGATAGTTTGTATCAAAGCTTGCTTGTACTCCTATTGGGAATGTGCATTTATCGTCAATGTGTCCAAATGAAAAACCATATATACAAGGCAATCCAATATGTTTTATTCTTTCATCTATTGTTTCTTGAAGTGTCGACGAAAAAAAATCTTTTTTTTCACAATCAGCAAAGACACCAAGAATAATGCCTTTTGCTTGATCAAAGAATCCCGCGCTGATCAATTGTGTAAACATCCGATCAATGCGGTAAGGTTCTTCGCCAATGTCCTCAATAAATATGATTTTACCTTTGCTTGCTACTTGGTGTTTGGTCCCGACAGTAGCAGTCAATAGAGAAAGATTTCCTCCAGCCAATGGGCCTGTTGCCTTTCCTGGAATGATAACTCTGTATTTGTAAGCTGAATCCGTTTCTCCTTTAGTTATGTTATTTACCGAAAGGTCAAATGAAACAGGATTTGAACTGAAAAGTGGAGTCAAGCCAGCACGAGAATATTCTGTAAATGAAGCCCCCGCTATTGGTCCATGAAAACATGGATTTCCTGTATGTTGAAATATTGTGTTTAATAGCGCAGTAATATCACTATATCCAATAAGTGGCTTTGGGTTTTTTCGGATGAGTTCAAAGTCTAATAAATCTAAATATCTAGTGGCACCATATCCTCCACGTATTGCCCATATGGCATCTACTTTATTATTTTGGAAAGCATGATGCAAATCATCTAATCTTTGTTTATCTGTCCCAGCAAGATGGCCATTTTGAAATAATACTGCTTCCGTATGATAAACTTTAAAGCCCAGTGATTCAATCAGTGATTTTGTTTTTGACAATCGGTCCTTTTTAATTGGTCCAGAAGGAGTGACCAGTGCAACGGTATCACCTTTTTTTAAAGGCCTGGTTTTGTTCAAGCTTTGATTTCTATTTGTGCTTATTCCTAGTGTCATCATCGCAGAAGCAAACAGTTTTGAAAAATGACGTCTATTCATGCTTGTTGTTTTATTTCTATTCTAATATGCGGAATAATATTGATACAAGGAAACCCAATATTTAGGATGACAGGTCCTTGTTGAATTTCAAAGTGAAATAAAGTTATATTTGTTCAGTTTCAAGAAAGTATGAATAAATTAAAAAGGGAAATCACCAACTGTGTCATTTGTAAAGAAGGATTAGGTTTCGATCCTCGACCTGTGTTTGCATTTGACAAGGAAAGTAAAATTGTAATTATTGGCCAAGCACCAGGGTCAATTGTGCACCGCACAGGTATACCTTGGGATGATAAAAGTGGAGAGAACTTAAGAAATTGGATGGGAATAGATACCACCACCTTTTATGATGTGAAAAAAATAGCCATTGTTCCAATGGGGTTTTGTTATCCTGGGAAGGGAAAAACAGGCGACCTCCCACCTAGAAAGGAATGTGCTCCTCAATGGCATAAATCAATATTGAAGTATTTGAATGAAGTTGAATTAGTATTGTTGATTGGCAAATATGCTCAAGACTACTATCTTGAGGAGAAAGCAAAAAGAAATCTTACTGAAACGGTGGAAAACTATAATATATTTTTACCAGAATACTTTGTTTTGCCCCATCCTTCTCCCCGGAATAATATATGGAAGAAGAAAAACCCTTGGTTTGAGCGAGATGTTTTACCAGCGCTCAAACAAAAAGTTAAAGAGATTTTGTAAGTCATCAAATTTTTTACGCGTTGCTTCTAAATATTCAAGAAATCCAATTAGCTTAGAAGTTCATTCGTGAAATTTATGGCAAAAAAGCTTGGCCTCATACTTGGTCCATTATTTTTCTTGATCATTTACTTTCTTCCTGCTGAAATAGTAGGAACAGAGGCAGATAAAGTATTAGCAGTCGCAGTATGGATGGTTGTTTGGTGGATAACAGAAGCAGTTTCCATTTCTGTCACCGCGCTTATTCCCCTTACCTTTTTTCCATTACTAAATATCATGAATATTAAGGATGTAGCCGCAAACTATGGAAGCCCAATTGTCTTTTTGTTTTTCGGGGGATTCGTAATGGCCTTGGCACTTGAAAAAGTCAATCTTCATAAAAGAATTGCCCTCTCTATCGTAAAAATAACTGGGACCTCAGCGAATAAGGTAATCTTAGGATTTATGATTGCTACTGCCTTTCTAAGTATGTGGATTAGCAATACCGCAACTACAGTGGTAATGCTTCCAATAGGATTGTCTGTGATCAACTTATTAATTAATGATGAAGATGGTTTTACCAAAGAGGATAAGAATTTTTCTTTGGCATTGATGTTGAGTATTGCCTTCTCTGCTAATGTGGGTGGCATTGCAACGATCATTGGCACACCTCCCAATACCGTTATGGTTGGTTTTATGGAACAACAATATAATGCTGATATTTCTTTTTTAAATTGGATGATGATGGGAGTTCCTTTTACCATCATTATGATCATTACCATTTATTTAATTCTTGTAAAACTGGTCTACCCAAATAAGCTTGGAACAAGGGAGGATCTCTCGATTATTATACACGACCAATTAGAAGAACTGGGCAGCATGAACTCTACTGAAAAAAGAGTATTGTTTATTTTTCTGTCTGCTATGACCTTGTGGATATTTAGAAGACCATTAAATGATCTACTGCCTTTGTTAATATTATCTGATGCAGGAATAAGTCTATTGGCGGCCTTTGCTTTATTTGCCGTTCCTTTCAAATTTGGTAAAGGAGAATTTATATTAGAATGGAAGGATACCGTGAAACTTCCATGGGGTATATTAATTCTTTTTGGAGGTGGTTTGGCATTGGCAAAGGGCTTAGCGGATGTTGGAATTATTGATACTATTGGAGAGCTTGTATCTTCGAATCCAGCTTTAAGTGCACTGGCAGTTGGTTGTCTTTTGATATTCATTATGTTGTTTATGACAGAATTGATGAGCAATGTTGCATTGGTAGCTATTTTTGCTCCGGTAGTTGCTGGTATTGCATTGGGTCTAGATCAAGAAATATTACACTTGTTAATTCCTGTGACCATGGCTTCAAGTTGTGCTTTTATGCTTCCAATGGCCACACCCCCAAATGCAATTGTCTTTGCAAGTGGTTACATAAAAGTGCATGAAATGGCTAAAGCCGGTGTGATTCTTAATTTAATTTCTGTTGTCATCATCATTTTATTTATGCTTGTCGTCATTCCATACTTTTTTTAAAAGTGATTTTCTTTTAGCCTTAAGTATTTCTTATTAACTTATCATTTCAAAACCTAATGAAATGAAAAAAATAATCCCCATTCTCTTCCTATCATTTTGTGTGACCATGACCTTTGCACAACGAAAAACCAAAAAGAACAAGCAAAGCATAGAAGAAAAGAAAGAGGAAAAAGACCCATCTTTGGTTTCTACCATGAAATTTAGAAATGTTGGACCAGCATTTTGCTCAGGAAGAATCGCAGATATTGCTGTCCATCCAACCAATGAAAATCATTGGTATGTTGCAGTTGGTTCAGGAGGTGTTTGGGAAACTAAAAATGCTGGAATTACTTGGAAACCAATTTTCGATGACCAAGCGGTTTATTCAACAGGTTGTATTACCATCGATCCCAATAATCCAGCAACCATTTGGTTAGGATCCGGTGAAAACGTAGGCGGTCGACACGTTGGTTATGGTGATGGGGTTTACAAATCAACAGACGGAGGACAAACTTGGAATAACGTAGGGCTGCCTAACTCTGAACATCTTTCAGAAATAATTGTACATCCTAATAATTCTAATATTGTATATGTTGCTTCTCAAGGACCTTTATGGAGCAAAGGAGGTGATCGCGGATTGTATAAAAGCATAGATGGCGGTACCAATTGGAAGAAAGTCTTAGGGGATGACGAATGGGTGGGGGTAACGGATATCATGATGGATCCCAGAAATCCAGATATTATGTATGCCGCTACTTGGCAAAGACATAGGACCGTGGCAGCGCATATGGGTGGTGGCCCAGGTTCTGGTTTGCACCGCTCTTATGATGGGGGAGAAACCTGGGAAAAATTAACCAATGGTATTCCAAAATCGAATTTGGGAAAAATTGGGATTGCAATTTCCCCACAGCAACCAGATGTCTTATATGCAGCTATAGAGTTGGATAGAAGGACAGGTGGTTTATTTAGATCTACTGATAGAGGGTCATCTTGGACAAAAATGTCTGATGCTATTTCTGGAGGAACTGGTCCACATTATTATCAAGAGTTATATGCTTGCCCTCATAATTTTGATAGAATTTATCTCATGGATGTTCGAATTCAAGTGTCAGATGATGGTGGTCGTAATTTTAGAAGATTAAAAGAAGAAAACAAGCATTCAGATAATCATGCAATGGTCTTCAGAGCTGATGATCCAGATTATCTCCTAATCGGTACAGACGGAGGAATATATGAAAGCTTTGATCTCGCAGAAAATTGGAGATATACTTACAATCTCCCATTGACACAATACTATAAAGTCGCTGTTGATGATCGCGAACCATTCTATCATATTTATGGAGGAACTCAAGATAATGGTTCACATGCTGGGCCATCTCAAACTGATGATGTTATTGGTATTAGAAATGCTGATTGGTATAAAACCTTGTATGCTGATGGACACCAATCAGCTACCGAACCAGGTAATCCAGATATTATTTACGCTGAAACTCAACAAGGCGGAATGCATAGAATTGATTTAAAAACTGGAGAACAAGTATTGATTCAGCCACAAGATGGTGAAGGTGAGACCTATGAAAGATTCAACTGGGATGCTCCAATTATTGTAAGTCCTCATGACCCTGCTACCATCTATTTTGCTTCACAACGTGTTTGGAAATCTTCAAATAGGGGAGATAGTTGGGAGGCAATTTCAGGAGATCTCACACGCAACGAAGAAAGAGTAGCTTTAAAAATCATGGACAAGTATCAAAGCTGGGATAACCCATGGGATGTCTATGCCATGTCTAATTATAGTTCTATCACCTCATTGTCACAGTCTCCACTTGATGTAAATGTTATATATGCTGGAACAGATGATGGAATAATTCAAGTTACAAAAGATGGAGGAAAGACTTGGTCTAAAACTATGGTGAGTACGATAGGTCTACCCGATAGATCTTTTGTTAATGACATTAAAGCAGATCTGCATGATGCATCGACAGTATATGTTGTCTTGGATAATCATAAAGAAGGTGACTTTGAACCATATGTATATAAAAGTACCAACTATGGTCAAACTTGGACTTCTATTAGTAATGATATACCTGAACGAACACTCACCTGGAGAATTGTTCAGGATCATGTAAAGAAGGAGTTACTTTTCTTAGCTACAGAATTTGGTGTCTATGCAAGTTTGAATGGAGGTGGAAATTGGGAAAAAATAGGCGGGACACCAACCATCTCTTTTAGAGATCTGGTCATTCAAAAAAGAGAAAATGATCTTGTTGCAGCGTCCTTTGGTAGAGGTTTTTATGTTTTGGATGATTATAGCACACTTCGTGATGTAACAACTGAATCGATGAAAGAACCTGCTGCCTTATTTACCGGAAGGGATGCAAAATTATTTGTTCCAAGATCTAGAAAAGGAAACGGAGGAGCTGACTATTGGACCGCACCGAATCCAACCTATGGTGCTGTGTTTAGATATAATATTAATGAAGAATTCGTTTCTCTAGAAAAAGCAAGAAAAGATGCAGAAAAAGAATTAATCAAGGATGGTAAAGATGTTCCTTTCCAAGGATGGGATAAGTTGACCGAGGAGAAATTAGAGTCTATGCCTAAAATATGGTTTACGATTAAAGATGACAATGGTCAGGTTGTTAGAAAGATTAGTAAGCCTGCAAAAAAAGGAACAGGTTCTGTAGCTTGGGATTTAAGATATGCTTCACCAAGATCTATTCGGCCAGGTCAAGATGAAAATCCGCGATGGCGTAGGTTTGGAGCGGGACATTTTGCAGCACCAGGCAACTACACAGTAACGATGTCAAAAGAAGTGAATGGGGTAGTAACCCAGTTGACCGAACCTAAAAGCTTCAATGTAAAACCATTGAGAGAGGGAACACTCAAAGCAAAATCTCCAGAAGAATATCAACAATTTGCCAAAGAGCTTAATTGGGCAAGGACACAATTATTTGCCATTTCTAACAGGGTCTATGAAAACGATCAGAAATACGGAGCGTTATTAAAAGCACTAGAAAGATCAAATGTTGAACCTGGATTGTTAAATGAAAAAATGTATTCACTTAGAGCCGAGTTGAATAAATATGATATGATGCTCAATGGAAATCCAGCTAAAGCAGAAGTTGGAGAAAAATCTGATTCGTCTATTGGGAAAAGATTAGGAGTAGCGTCAAGAGGTTTGTCCACATTGTATGGTCCAACAGAAATGCATCGGAAAAGCCTAGAGTTGGCAAAGAAAGAATTAGAAAGAATTGTACCTCTAATTCAAAAAATGGATGAAATCACAATTCCTAATATCGAAAAACAATTAATGGAAGCAGGTGCACCTTATATTCAAGGACAGTCAATTCCTCAGAAAAAAAGTAGACCTTAATAATATTTAAAAAGTATACATTTTGAAACTTAAACAAAAAGTATTATTAATTGTGTGCATGATTTTCATGCACACAATTACATTTTCCCAGGAAACGTTTGATAAAACTATATTAGGTCGATGGGATTTGTCCATTGAGAAAGATGAAACATTACTACCTTCTTGGTTAGAAATAGAGAAATCAGGATTTGAAACCCTTACAGGTAGATTTGTATACGCTTTCGGAAGTGCCAGGCCAATTTCTGAGATCAAAAAAATAGGAGACTATTATTATTTTGAAATTCCAAGACAGTGGGAGCCTGCTGGTCAAAATATGGAATTCTTCTTCAAAGTTTTGGAAGGGGAATTGCAAGGTCAAATGAAATATACCAATGGTGATAGTTATCCTTGGAGCGGTGTTAGACAGCCAAATATGAAGTTTACTGAAAACCCCAAATGGGGTGACCCAATAGTACTTTTTGATGGCTTGAATTTAGATGCCTGGTCAATGGTTGAAAATAGTCAATGGACTATTAAAAACGGAATATTGACGAATCCTAAATCTGGTTTCAATTTAATTACTAAAGATAAATTCTCCGACTTTAAGTTGCATATTGAATTTCGGTATCCCAAAGACGGGAACAGTGGTATTTATCTTCGAGGTAGGCATGAAGTTCAAGTTTCTGATGATTTTGGGAAAGATCCTGCTTCTACATTTTTTGGCGCAATTTATGGTTTTATTATACCTAATGAAATGGTCGCCAGGCCGGCAGGGGAATGGCAAAGCTACGATATAACTTTAAATGGCAATAGAGTTACAGTGATTGCCAATGGAAAAGCCATAATTGTTGAACAAGTAATTCCTGGAATAACTGGAGGAGCCTTAGATTCTAATGAAGCCGATCCAGGGCCATTAATGCTGCAAGGGGATCATGGGCCTATTGAATATCGCAATGTTATTTTAACTCCAAGAATTTAAGGTTTTTAATTTTAAAAAAAAAGTCCATTGCACAAAGCAATGGACTTACATGAAAATACTAGGATTAATAAATGTTCAAAAGTTCCCTCTAACTTTTGATTCTTGCAAATTTCCCAAATTTGATTTTTTGATTCTTCTCCTTTATAGTATAGTAATAATGCCCTATTGGAATGTTTGAAAAATCTAAATCGTAGATATTTTCCCCAATGGTTGATTCTAAATCCTTATGATACACTTCACGTCCTAATGCATTATAAACTTGAAACTCAACATTTTTACCTCCTAAATTAGTCTTTAAAATCGCTTGATCAATGACTGGATTTGGAAACAAATCATTTGTAATTTCGTAATTGATACTATTCTCGCTAGTAGCTGTAAAGTTTGTAAATCTTAAATTTGAAAGTTCTAAAGAATGAAATGTCGAATAATCTGATGTATTTAGTAAGCTGAAAACAATCATCGTGACATCATTTGAAAGGAAAGAATCATCAGAAGTTGATACAAAATCTTCAAATGAAATATTATAATCCTGTGGAGTTTCCGAAAGTTTAATTTCAGTTCTCGCTTGGTCTTCCCAATTTGTAATTGTTTCTTTGACCAAAGTGATTTGAACTATGCAAGTCCCACTTGCAGTAAAAGCAAATGTATTGTAATCACTTAAATCTTGTGGATTTAATTTTGCATCTAGAGATCTATATAAATTTAAGTATTCAGGAACATTTGCTTCAAGGATTACAGATCTTTCAACATGATATTCATCTTCATTATTTTCTCTGTTATCTTTTTTTATTGAAAATTTTATTATGGAATTTTCCAAGGATGAATCATCAACACCCCAGCTACCATCAGCAAGAAATATTTCATCACTTGGGCTATTAGGAAAATTTAAGGAGGCACCTAAATCATACATAGGGCCTGTAGTAATACTTATTTGTTCTTCGTAGGCACCCGATAAAGTTAGATCAATATTAAACTCCTCAATTTCAGCTGTTTCTGTTCTTCTCATTGATGATTTAAATTGAATGTCTTTTGTTAAGTTTTTATTCTTTATGCTAAGATTTAATTTCCCATTCTGGTATTCTCCTTGTGTAATAAAAACCATTGGAATTTCAGAATGCTCAATGCTTTGAATTTCTTCTTCATTATTCATCCTGTGAAGAACATCCGTTAGAAGGGCAATAATCTCTGGATAGGACTGTCCCCAAATCTGGAAATTATAATAATGGGAATCTTTATCATACTTATGTAAATTCCAATGATTTTCAATATAGAATCCATCTTCTTTTATTCTAGCGGCAAAACTAACGGCATATTCTTTTTGGCCTTCTTTATTGATTAATTCATAACTTATGAAGTTTCCTCCATAAGCAAATAAATAGGAAATATCTATAAGTCTAGATCCATCTAATCTATCACAAATGTACTTGCTGTGTTCGTATACACCATTTTCGGAATAAATTCCTAGAACTGTTGCAATTCTTCTATCTTGAAGGTAATAATCTGCACCTGAAACATCAACGGCATTTGTTATCTCAATCAAATCAATAGGAGAACTCTCTGAAACAAATGTTCCTTCAAATTCTGTAGGTATGAAATCCGCAATGTTTATAGCATTTCTGTTAGGTTCATTTTTAAAAGGAAGTAGACCTTCTAATTTTTGATCATATTCTTTGGAATCAAGAACTTTGGTCTTGAAGTTTCTTTGCGCAATCAATCCTGAAAGTCTTCTATTGGATTCCAAGCCTCCAGTAACACCACTTGGAGTGTTGCATTGAGGATCTTCGGCGTCGATCAATCCATTGTTATTATCATCAATATTGTTATCACAGATCTCTAGGCAAATTTCTAAATCAAAGCATTCAGAGTCACTACAATCAATCCAACCATCATTGTCGTCATCAATTCCGTTGTTGCAAATCTCCATAGTACAGACATTTGAATTGTAACAATCAGGATCATCACAATCAATCAATCCATCTCCATCATCATCAATCATATTATTGCAATTGGTTTCAAATGGTGGATTTGCGGTTACACAGTTAAATCCATCATTAATCGACAAATTTCCAGTACCATTTAGAACTAAGGTTGCAGTCAAATCATCAGGATTTACAGAATAAATTTTTCCAGAAGAATTGTTGTAAGCAAAAAATGAACCATCATTACTAGACCAACATGCTCCAAAACCTCCGGACTCATTATTAATAGGACCTGCAAGATTATAGTTGGTTGTGTTCACATTTATGGGATCGAATACAACTAGCTTTCCAGAGCTGTTGACTCCGTAAAACAAACCATTGGTCAAGTCCAAAGCAAAATCTGCTACACCTGGATTATTTAATCCTGTATCAACCACAGTTAATGTTTCTGCAGTTAAGTCAATAGAAAAAATTCCTGCGCTGTTAGCAACATACATTACACCCTGAGCATCGATTGCCCCTACATAAAAAATAGAAGAACTTACGGTTGAGAGATCAAGCTCAAGAGGGATTATCAAACCATTGGATTGTATCATACCTAATTTATGAACTCCATCAACAATAATAGGAGCATAAACATGGCCATCAATATGGTTAAATTGTGCTCCATTAACACTTGTGGCGCCAGAAATATTCCCCAGTGTTTCATATGCTCCTGTATAAGGATCTAATTTTACCAAATATTGATTTGAATGAACCTGATAGAATTCAGTGAGACATTCCCAACAAGTTTCAGTGCCACTGCAATCAGGATCTAAACAATCAACAAGTCCATCACCATCATCATCAATTCTATTATCACAAATTTCTTCAACCTGTGCAGTTTCTATATTAGATGATGCAAAAGTTAGGGATTGTATACCAAGTAAAAGGAGTATTGTTTTCAAGTAAAATGTGTATTTTTTCATCTCTTTATCGTTTCATTTAACATCCACAAATAAAGTATGAAAGCCACTTTCTAAACCATATTTTCTAAAAATGGTAGGTTTTGTTCGTTTTTTGGAAATTCTTGACCAAAATGAGTTCGATCTTTATATCAAATTGAAATATTGAATCCCTAAAAAATAGGTGTGGTGTTAATGTTATTAACTTGATATATAACCCATAAATTTTTATTAGGAAACAGATACCAGTATTGACCCTATTCCTAGAAATAAACACAATGGAATATAGATTTGACTATCTAATTGACTAAAAACATCGTTTGTTTTCTTTTTAAATAGACCAAACAATTGAAAATCCCCAATAACCCTCAATAAAAAAATCGTACCTATAACTTTGCTTAACAAGCTATAAGTTTCAGAGCTAAAATAAATCCCAGATACTATTTGATTGGTGGCAATGACATAAGAAAAGATCAGTAGTCCAATGGCAACCACAAGTGTGGCAGTTACATTTAAAATTTTATACTTTGGATCAAAGAAATTTTTTCTGTAATTCTGCGGCATTGCTCCGATAAGTGCCCATTTACCTCCAAAAGCCCAGTAAAAATGCAGTATGGAAATGAATACAAGAGTGATACATAATAGCACGGTGAGGAATATCATTCTATCAATTTTTTTTCAATAATAATCAAGATATAATAATTTATCGAGCTTGGTAAACAAAGTGCTAAACAAAAAAAGAGTACCCCAATAGGGTACTCTCCTACAAATTATTAACACTTATTAATTCCAATAAAACTATTTTATGGCTTTATAGCTTTTCCTAAAAAGTCATTTTTTTCTTTCATTGATGGAATCTCCAATCCTTCTTTTTCTGCCTTCTTTACTAATTTTGACCAAGCTGATTTTTTGATATTATCCAAGGTGTTCTTCCCTTCATCAAATTGTTGTTCTAACAATTTAAGATTTTCCATTTCAGATGCTGATGGTGGTGTAAAACCTGAAGCTACTTTAGAATATAGTTTTGCTAACTTCTCTCTTAATTGTGGTTCAGCAGCACCCACATAATTATCACCTGTGGTGATGACGCTTTTGTTCTTAAGTGTTGTTAATTGACCAATTAAATCACTTCCTAATTTATTGAATGCTGGATTATCTTTTTTTAATTTCTCTGTGAAAGAAATCATTTCATCCATCTGGTAAACTTGATATGCCAAATCTTCACTTAGGTCGTATAGTTTTCTTGTTACCATGGTATGATTTTCTCTTTCTTCCTTGGTTATGACAGACGATTCATCATATTTCACAACCAGTTCAGTCTCATATCTCTCCTTTCCTTTGGTCATGACTACCTTATATGTTCCAGCTGGAGCTCTTGGAGAAGTAAATCCTCCAAAAGTAAAGGTTTTACCGGAGGCCATTTTAGGTGCTTTCATCATGTAATTCCAATCCACGATATTAATACCTTTTGCTTTTCCTGGAGATAGTTCGGAAACAACATTTCCATATTGATCTTGAACTTCCATTTTCATTTTGCCAAAGGTGTGTCTCTTTTTTAAGTAGTAAATAACTTTTGCATTACGATTACTATTTGCACCTACAAATTGTAATTCTGAACTAGTGCCACCAAAATTACTTTCTTCAACCATCGTAAATGCGTCGGTTGGAATAAAGTAAACATCTTTTGCCAAAACTTCTTGCGTCAAGGCTCTAAGGGGACTAACATCGTCTAGGATGATAATTCCTCTACCATGTGTTCCCATTACCAAATCGTTGGTGGCTGCTTGCATTTCCATATGGTGTATTGCTGTCGCGGGGACATTGTTCGTGAACTTGCTCCAGCTTTTTCCTCCATTGATGGTTATATATAATCCCGTTTCTGTCCCAAGGAATAACAGATCTGGACTTTCGAAATCTTCTTGAAAACTTCTTGTAAAACCTTCAATATTATCAGTAATAATAGAGTTCCAAGTTGTTCCAAAATCTGTAGTTTTATAACAATAAGGGTTTTTGTCATTTTTAGTATGACCATCGAAAACTGCATAAGCAGTTCCTTTGTCATGCACACTTGGCTCTATGTGATAACACCAGGTATTTGCCGGAAGGCCAGTAATATTACCAGTAACATTATCCCAGGTCTTTCCTCCATTTTGAGTTACTTGAACATTGCCATCATCTGTTCCAGCCCAGATTATTTTTTCATCAAGAGAAGATTCTGAAATGGTGAAAACTGTGCAGTGATTTTCTGCACCTGAATTGTCCTTCGACAAACCTCCTGAATCTTCCTGATTTTGTTTAGCTGAATCATTGGTTGTTAAGTCACCTGAAATTTTTGTCCATGTATTACCCATATCGTTGGACATATGCACAAATTGACTACCAATATAAATTCTATCAGGATTATGTTCACTCAATGAAATAGGTGCATTCCAATTAAATCTTAGTTTAGGGTCACCATCCACCTGAAGCGGTTGAATTGTCTTGTTCTGCATTTTCTCAGTATCATATCTCCAAACATTTTCAGCTCCTTGCATCTCAGAATAAATAATTGGTTTTGTGGAATGTTTTAATACCCTAAATCCATCACCAAATCCAACTGTGTTCCAATCTCTTGCTTCAATACCTCCTGGTGAATTTGAAGGACCATACCAAGAACCATTATCTTGTAAACCACCATAAATATTATAGGGCTCTGCATTATCAACACTGATGTGATAAAACTGACTCACTGGAAGACTTGTTACAATATCCAAAGTATTTCCGCCGTCCCATGTTCGATACACTCCACCATCTGTTGCAAAGTACATCCTTTCTGAATCTTTTATGTCAAATAAAATATCATGGATATCAGGGTGCATTCTGCCAGCATCTTTGAAAGTCTTTCCTCCATCTCGGCTAATGGAGCCAAATAATCCCGCCTTAACAAGTACATCTGGGTTTTTTGGATCAACAACTATTTTTGAAAAGTAGAACGGTCTTACGACCAATCCAAAATCTCCATTTAATTTGGTCCATGACTTCCCTGCATCCTCAGACTTATATAATCCTTTACCCTCATCTTCTTCTGTTTCTAAAACACAATATAAAATCTCAGAGTTTGAAGGAGCAACAGCAAATGCAATCCTTCCTAATTTTCCTGAAGGGAAGCCATTGTGGATTTTATTCCAAGTTATTCCTCCATCAGTGGATTTAAACAGTCCACTTTTATCACCACCTGAGTTAAAAGACCAAGCTGTTCTTCTAAATTCCCACATGGAAGCGTATAATATATTAGGGTTATTCGGATCCATTGCCAATTCCGAACAACCAGTTGTTTGATCTATGAAAAAAACGTTTTCCCAAGTTGCGCCACCATCTGTCGATTTATAAACTCCTCTTGTTTTCGAGTCACCCCATAAAGCACCTAATTCTCCAACATAAATTATATCTTTATTTTCCGGATGAATTATAATATTACAGACCCTCTCTGATCCTTCGAAAGGAAGTTTTTTCCAGGTTTGTCCGCCATCAGAAGTTTTGTAAATGCCATCACCAAGACTTGTACTATTTCTAGTCCACGTTTCTCCCGTACCAACCCATACTGTGTTGTCAGGATCATGAGGATCAACTGTTACAACACCAATTGATTGAATGTAGTCATCGAAAATCGAACTAAAGCTTGCACCTCCGTTGGTTGATTTCCAAACTCCACCTCCTGCAGTTCCCGCATATACTATTCTTGAGTTAGTAGGGTGCCCTTCTAAATCCGATATTCGACCACTCATCAATGCAGGTCCAATTTGACGAGCAGTCATGTCACCAAACATTTCCTTGCCTTTTAACATTACATCTTGAGCATTGGTTTGTAGGGCGAATAATACAGGCAGTATTATCGCAAAAGATAATTTTTTCATCTTGAATTATTTATAGGAAATTATAAGCTCCCTAGGGATAGCCCAGGGAGCATTAAGTATTTTATTTTTTGTCTTCTTCAGCTGGCTCTTCTGTTGGAAACATCAACATCGCTTTATCGTAGCTTGGATTAATTTCAACGGACTCGATTATTATAGATTGCGATTGGCCATCTTTGACACCTTGTGTCATAGTCATTGGGAAGTATAATCCTTCAACTTCTTCGTAATCACTAAACTTTGTTTCGGAAATAGCACCAGCCATTGGTCCAGATACCATTTCTTTTTGAGATCCAATTAATGCTCCTGAATCTACTTCAAAATAATAGAATTCAACATCGTCCACTTTTTCTCCATCGATGGTTACAGGTTCTTTTACTAATTTGATTTTATAGGCATCAGTTCCATCAAAGGTTTCAGTACCAACCAGCTCTGCCGTGTACTCATTAACTTTGTAATTAATCAATGCATCTGGAAAATCATTTAAATTTAACTTGTGATTTTCTAAATCTTCAGAGGTGACTTTTTCTGGCTTCATAGTCATGAAGTTAGTATTCCACAAAGTCTCGCCATCATATACACCTTGCATAAAGCTCATTCCTTGCACACTAGCTTTGGTGTATGATTCCCCACTTTTTGTCTGAACCATTTCAAGTGGAATTTCCATTCCTCCTTGGTTTACTTTACCTATGTATTTAATTCCTTCTATCTTATTCCAAGCATCCTTACCTCCAGTTACCTCATAATAGAGGTCAATTATTTCATCAACCGTTTGAGCGTAAGAATTATTTCCAATTGTAATTGTTAATGCAACAAATAGAAGTGCTTTTAAAACTTTCATGATATGGTTTTATAGTATTATGATAATTAACTGAAATATATAGCAAAATTGGATTTCTGGAGTAATTTATCGATTAATTCACCATTTTTTTTGATGAAATAATTGAATTGTTTGCTTTATATTATACTGTTCTCACTTTCGTTAAATTTGATACATGCAAGGATTAACTCATCACATTAAGGAAGCTATTACACTTAACAAACAACGATTGCCTTTATATGCTGAATTGACAAATAGTAAAAGTATCCAATTTTCTAAAAAGTTAATCAATTACGAAAAAGCTATACTACTAACAAGTTGGTATGTTGATTGGGTTGGAAAAAAATTCCAGAATGCTGGCATACCTTTTTTGAAACATGAGTTTGTTGACATTGGTCTAGCAAATCTTTTCTCTAAAACTTTTCCTCCAGGATTTGTATTCGAAGAAAAATTAGTGCCTTTTGATAAGGAATTATTATTTTCTGAACTTATATACGCTGTAAAGAATAACTTGGATAAATGGATAATTAGTAGTTCAAATGAAATTCTATCATATTTAGATAAGCAACCGCATGTTTATCATATGACTAGACATATCATTGAGTCAATCAAAAGAATAGCATTCCTAATTCCATTGCATGAAAAAAGAGCAAAATATCTATCAATTGAAGCTCCAAGCCAATATTCATATCTGCTACTTAAAGCTCATTTATTTTTATTGAATGGAGCTAAAACTTTTGATGAGGATTGTGCATTTATTCATAACATGGGAGTTCCATTTATTTGGCAAGATCTTCCAAAAATAAAAACGGATAACATTATTTATTAATAGAAGTTTATGGAAATTAAACAAACAGGATTTATATTATATACCATTAATTACGAAGCTTGTAAATCATTTTATAAAGATATTTTGGGTCTTAAAGTAATTTATGACAAAAACAATATTTGTTGTTTTGATTTCCATGGCTCATACTTATTAGTAGAGTTAGACGATGAAACTGAGTTAACTAACGTAAATCCTGCAAAAAGAGACAGAACTTGCATTAGATTCAATGTCGAAAACGTCAAAGAAGCTTGCCAAATACTTAAGATAAACAACATACCCTATACCTATAATGAATTTGATTGGGGGACCATTGCTAAATTTCGTGATCCAGATTTTAATCTTATTGGATTTCGTTCTGCCAAGGAGCATGAAACAGATTCTTCTTCTTAAAAACAGTGATCTAATCAATAATGCGTATTACTCTTTTCTTTCTACAATAGAGGATATCCAGATATATATCAGCATAGCAATATCTTGATTTAAGAGAATTAACACTTTTCCTAACCTTTTTTTCAAGCTACTTAACAATTTCTAGGCAGCATATAATTGCAAAATGAAGTTTAGATAGCGTAATCCTTGATAATGATTTGAGTTCTGAACTTTTTTATACTAGAGCTCAACATAGTTTACATAGAGATAGGTTTACATCTTATAGATCAATTGCTTTCCAACCAGGGTATTTCTGGTAAGATTTATTAAACCAATTTGGGTTTCTAAACCTATTAAAATGAACCATTCATCTCTAACCAAGCTGTTTAGAATACAATTCCTTTCTATTTGTTTGATGTTTTTATTTTGTATAAAATCATATCCACAAACATGTCCAATAGAATCAATACCTATAACACAGACAGATCTTCGGGAATGTGATCCTGCAATTATTGATTGTCTTGATCAAGATCTACTTATTTTAGATGCTTTTCTACAAGGTGACGATCCATTTTGCGAAGATTGTATTAATGGTGAAGAAATCAGTATGAACATCAATTTAAATGTTGTAAATCAAACTGAAAATGAAAATATTATCGGTCTCTTTGGTGAATTATCAAATGGGGTAAATAGCTGCGATATTAGCATATGTTCCGCACCTTTGATACCGAAAAGTTTAACCGGCAGTGGTACTGGAGATCAAATTTTGTCCTTTGGACCAATCAATTATATATGTGGTGAAACATTAACAATCTCTAATATATTAATTGTTTCAGCTGATGAAGGAGCTAACTGCCCGTTGACCTGCGAAATCCTATCAACACAGTGCAGTTTCTCTATTCCTGAATTGGTAATGATGCCTCCTGTAGTGCCAGATGCATGTGGAGCAACAATTGCTGTAGCATGTGATGACCTCAATCCATGCACCATTAATGATACTGAAATAATTGATGCTTGCTCGGGAGCAATTTGTACTCCATGTACAGGTTCTGGTACAGGAGCAGATTGTTACGTAATCGAACTTATTCCTTGCGATGATCTTAACCCATGTACTGAAAATGACATGCAAACCATCGATGCTTGCTCTGGAGATATTTGTGCACCTTGTACTGGTACACCAGTAGCAAGCTGTTCAGTTTTTATCAACCAAGCATGCAATGATAATGATCCCTGCACTTCCAATGATGTAATCGTCCTCGATGCTTGTTCCTTAGAAATTTGTATTCCTTGTACAGGAACACAGACAGAGGAAGTAATATGTGATACGAATTGTGAAGTTTACAACCCAAGCACCTGTAGTTGTGATCCAATTCCAATTCCATCCTGTGATGATAGTGATTGCACAACCATAGATATATATAATGAAGAAGATTGTGCATGTCAGCATATTCCTGTTGATCCACAATCCTGCGATGATGGCTTATGTTATACCAATGATTATTTTGATCCTGAGACATGTAATTGTGTCAACGACCCAATCATTGCTGTAGATTGTGATGACAATGATTGTGCAACCAATGATTACTTCAATTATATTACATGTGAATGTGATCATATTGAAGTTTGTAACAATGTAACCAATGGGGGGTGGATTGGTTACGATCAGGGAAATTGTGGCCCGTTTGATCCAGCGCCAATTTGGAGTTTTGAGGAAGCATCAGGAGGTTGTGGTGATATTGAATACATGTGGTTATTTAGTCCAATTAATGTTCCATACTATCCTGGTCCTAATTCACCATGGACTGAGATTCCTAATGCAACAGGCTTAACTTATGACCCAGGATTTCAAACCCAAGGTACAATTTGTTATCTAAGATGTGCAAGGACTAGTACATGTACCGATTTTCCTGGAGAATCAAATGTTGTTTGTATAACAGTTGGTGAAGTTCAAAATTGCAATGATTGGAATTGTACGACTGAAGATTATTTTAATACCGAAACCTGCGAATGTGAATATACTGTAATCTCTGACCCAAGCTGTGATGATCTTAATTGTGGTACAGAAGATTATTTTAATCCTGAAACATGTGAATGTGAGTACACGCCCGTTTGTAATAATGTAACATTTCCTGGCAATATTTCTGGCAATCAAGAAAGTTGTGGCCCATTTTATCCTGGTCCAATTCAAAATGTAAATTTACCTTCAGGTGGTTGTGGTGATATTGAATACATTTGGATAAAATCTCATACCAATGTATTTGGTGCTGGAAGTGGAGGTGCAGGATCTCCTTGGTCCACAATTCCAGGAGCAACAGGAGCATCATATGATCCTGGTTATGTATCTCAGACAACCTATTATAGAAGATGTGCACGAAGTAGTGGGTGTGTCTATTATATTGGAGAATCAAATATTATATGCATCGAAGTAACAAGCAGTGAAACTTGTGATGATGGTAATTGCAGCACTTTGGATACTTTTGATCCAATAACTTGCGAGTGTTTTCATATCGATATAAGTCCTGATTGTGATGACAACAATTGTAGTACAACGGATGTTTACGACCCACTTACCTGTAATTGTACACACATAGTCAATCCACCGGTAGATTGTGATGATAACGATTGTAACACGCTAGATGAATATGACGAAAGTATTTGCGCTTGTAAACACACGATTATAACACCACCTGATTGTGATGATAACGATTGTTCGACAACAGATCTTTATGATGTCCTAACTTGTGAATGCGTCAATATTTTGAATCCACCAGTAAATTGTAATGATAATGATTGTTCAACAATTGATATTTATAACGCCTCAACTTGTGCGTGTGAATATGAGGATATTACCTTACCCGATTGTAATGATAATGATTGTTTAACCATTGATGAATATGATCCTGAAACTTGCGAGTGCACACATACTTCAATTGAATTAGATAATTGTGATGACAATGATTGTCAAACTCATGATTATTATGATACCATCAATTGCGAATGTGTTTATGAACCTATTCCGCCACCAGATTGCGATGATCAAAATTGTAATACAATAGACTCTTTCAATACTGAGACCTGTCTTTGTGAAAATATTGCCATCGAAATTCCTGATTGTGATGACGGAAATTGTAATACGGAGGATTTTTATGATGTTACCATTTGTAATTGTGTACATACCTTATTGCCACCTCCTAATTGTGATGATGATAATTGTAACACTGAGGATATGTACAATGAGGAAACCTGTGAATGTGTACATACTTTAATTCCACCTCCTGACTGTGATGATAATGATTGTACAACCGATGATATTTATGATCCCAATACTTGTCAATGCTTGCATACTATAAGTCAAGTACCTGATTGTAATGACAATAACTGTAACACAGAAGATTATTATGATTCTGAGATTTGTACTTGCGTAAATGAGTTGATACCTCCTCCAAATTGCGATGACGGAGATTGCAATACTTTAGATAGTTACAACGAATTAACATGTACCTGCGTTAATGAAGTTATCCCTCCTCCAAATTGTGATGACAATGATTGCAACACATTGGATAGTTATAATGAGACTACTTGTAGTTGTGAGAATATCTTGATCCCTCCACCAAATTGTGACGATAACGATTGTACTACCTTAGATTCTTATGATGAGTTAAATTGTGAATGTTTACATGAAGACATTCCTCAAGAAATTATATGTAATACAGTAGGAAGTTTTGATCTAATTCTAGATGAAAATGGCAATGGAAATATAACTATAGAGGATATCGACGATGGAAGCTCTATAGGTTGCGAAGGAACCATTGTTCTATCCTTGGACATAACTGACTTTGCTTGCAATAATATTGGTGAAAATATTGTAAAATTAACAGTTTCCAATGGAACAGATTCGGAGTGTTGTACAGCAATCGTCAATGTAATTGACAACACGCCTCCTGTTTTGCAACCAGGATTTTGTCCACCAGATATCACCATAAATTGTGAAGATGATATTTCTGATTTAACAATTTATGGAACACCAAATATTTTAGCATTAGAGGATAATTGCTCACTTAATTATTCAACCACAGAGGTTGCCGATTTTGATTTAGATAATTGTGGAATTGGTTCAATAACAAGAACATTTACGCTGGTTGATTTTCTAGGAGAAATAGTATTTGATTCAAATGGGCAAGTAATTACTTGCCAGCAATCAATCACTGTACAAGGTTCTTCAAATCCAATAACCTTAGATGATATCACTTGGCCTACTTCTTTAGTAAATCTTGATTGTTCTGAGTCAGTACCTGATTCAGCTCCAATCATTGATGATTCAGGATTGGTTTGTTCAAATATTATTGTTTCATCTAGTGATGAAATCATTAATCCTGATAATCCCTGTGATTATTCGATTGAGAGAACATTTGTGGTTACAGATCAATGTCAAATTCCGCCAATTATTTTTGAGTATACACAAATCTTTCATATAACCGATACCCAAGAACCAACGATTAATTTAAGTCCATCGGATTTAGTACTTGATCTAACCAATCAATCAAATGAATGTAGTACAGTTATAACTTTGGAATATAATATAACAGATGACTGCGCAGACTCAAATGACATGATCATTTCTTTGGATGCGCCAGGATTAATTGGGCAATCTGAGCTATCTGACAATGGAGATATTTCTTTTGATGTAGAATTTTGTACGCTTGATGAAGAAGTCACGGTAACACTTACAGTTGATGATGGATGTGGCAATATTAGTACCAGCAGTTTTGATGTCATGGTATTAGGAGGTGACTGCATAACTTACAGTTGTCAAAAATTCATATATGCACTGGAAGACGATGGATCGAATGATTTTATTTCAAATGACTTTCCAGTCATTCAAAATGATTGTGGTCATATAGATGTAAATATTTCTTATGATCCAATGGATATTCAAGATACGCTGTTGACCTTAGGCTGCGATGAAATTATTGCGAATGGCACAAATCCAAATATCAACCAATTTTTATATTTCTGGGTTGATGGAGAATTGATAGATTCTTGTAGAATTGTTGTCTTCTTCTCGGATGATCCAAATGGTGATGGAGATACAAGCGATGGCTGGGCAGAGATATGTGGATTGTCGAACTTGGTTGGTACTATTTCTGGAACTGTATCTAACATCATGTCAGAACCCGTTAGCAATGTGGAAATTAATCTAGAAGGAAGTTTACTGCCTATTCAAATGACAGATGAAAATGGTGAATACGCATTTCCTCTCATGGAACTTGGAGCAAATTATGAAGTAATTCCTAAAAAAGATGATGATTATTTAAATGGCGTTAGTACACTTGATATTATTCTAATTCAAAAACATATTTTAAACATAAAAGAATTTAATTCTCCATACAAACATATAGCTGGAGATGTCAATAAGTCCAACTCTGTTTCTTCACTGGATATCATCATTTTAAGAAAACTAATTCTAGGAATCTATGATGATTTTCCAAATAACACCAGCTGGAGAATGATAGACAAACAATACAACTTTACTGACTTTAATAATCCTTTGGCTTCTCCAATCGCAGAAAGTAACATAATTGAAAATATGCCTTCAAGTATGGTCGTGGAATTTGTTGGAGTCAAAATTGGAGATGTAAATGGATCTGTGGTCAATGAATTTACAAATATATCTTCTGAGCTGAGGTCAGATAATAAACTAGAAGTAGGCTATGATGAGAGGTATTTTCAAAAAGGTGATGAATTTGAAATTACATTTAAACCTGCTTTTGGGGAAGGTTTTGATGGAACTCAGTTTGCATTACAGATTGATTCAGATCTTCTAGAGGTTGAAGACTTACTATTGAGAGAAAATGCATTATGTACCATCGAAAATTTCAATCTAAATGATATTGAAAATGGTTTGATAAAGTTAAGTTATAATTCTTTGGTGCCATTAACCAGTTCAGACAAACTATCTTTATTTACCCTTAGAGTGAAAGCCAAGACTAATAATTCTGTAAGTAGAGCAATTAAGTTTGAAGAAACCAATATGAAGGCTGAGTCTTATTTTTATGATAGGGTAGGAAAGGTCTCCTTAATGCCACAAAATGAAAATAATGGGGGCGTTATCCTTTACCAAAACAAACCAAATCCTTGGAATGATGAAACTACAATTCAATATTTTGTTCCTCAGGATAAAACCATTGGTTTGAAGTTTTACACCATCACAGGACAAGTTATTCGTTCTGAAACGATAGAGGCCAAAGCAGGAATAAATGATTACAAGATCGATGGTTCCTTATTTAACACAACGGGAATATTCTATTACGAACTTACTGCAGATGGAAATAAACAAGTCAGGAAAATGCTCATTTTAGATTAATATGTTATAAGAAAGAGCTAACAATTTCTATTTGTTGGCTCTTTTAATTTATACTAGAATAGTATTTGCCATCAGGCTTTATTATAGGTCTTTCCGTCTACAACCATCTTAGCGATAACTTCTTTAAGTATTTCTGAAGTTCCTCCTCCAATCGGACCTAATCTACTATCTCTCCACATTCTTGCAAGAGGGTATTCTTCCATATATCCATAACCTCCTAAAAACTGAAGACAACTGTAGATAACTTCATCAGCTATTTTGGTTGATTGTAGTTTTGACATACAAGCCTCTTTCACTACATAAATTCCGTCATCTAAACTTTTTGCAATCTGATAATTAAAGGATTTACACATTTCTACTTCAGTAGTCATTTCTGCAATACGATGTCGCAAAGCTTGAAATTTGTCAATGGTCTTTCCAAATGCTGTTCTTTCTGACATATATTGAAGACAATATTCAATAGCATATTCTGCCCTTGCATGAGCATTGATTCCCATTATTAATCTTTCCAAAGCAAAATGTTGCATTACATAATAGAAACCTTTGTTTTCTTCACCCATAAGATTACTTGCTGGTATTCTTACATTATCAAAAGCTATTTCGCCTGTGTCAGATGCTCTCCATCCTAATTTGTCTAGCTTAGACGCACTCACTCCTGGAGTATCTCTATCAACTAAAAAAACACCCATGTTTTTCGGGTTTTCAGAAG
Organism: Saprospiraceae bacterium; assembly: GCA_020630955.1. Classification (GTDB taxonomy): domain Bacteria; phylum Bacteroidota; class Bacteroidia; order Chitinophagales; family Saprospiraceae; genus JAHDBF01. The sequence goes on along the minus strand of JAHDIE010000001.1, from coordinate 202,562 downwards.
TATTCATTTTTGCAATCACAACCAAGTAATCTGAATATATACCGTTTGTGATAAATGTTTTTGATCCATTAATAAGCCAGTCATCACCATCTTTCACTGCAGTGGTTCGCATCGCCCCAACATCAGAACCGCCAAATGGTTCAGTAATACACAAACAACCAATCATATTCCCTTCAATACTTCCTCTTAAATATTTTTGCTTGATTTCTTCTGAACCTTCTTTTTTTAAATGTGTCATTGCAAGAAAAGTATGTGCCCACATCGCCGCTGCAAATCCACCAGAATTAATTCTCTGCAATTCTTCTAGCCAAATGACCATGTAGAAAATATCAAGGTCCATTCCTCCATATTGCTCTGGATACCTCAATCCGAAATATCCCATTTCACCCATCTTGGGCCAAATTTCTCGAGGAATTGTACCGTCTGCCTCCCACTTATCAATATATGGAACTACCTCCTGTTTTAAAAAATCCCTCAATCCTTCTCTGAACATCAAGTGTTCCTCCGTAAAATAGTGTTTGTACATTTTAAAATTTTCTGATTGCTTATTTCTTCTTTCAATATCAAATGGAATTGCTCAATTTCGTGGCACAAGATATATAATTCGAAATGAATTCTTTTGAATCTAAATGACAGTAGTGGTAAATTAATAACTAATTAAACTGAAGGTATATTTTATTATAATTTACTTACTTTAAGTACAATTTTAAACCCAAACACATTTGAAAACTTAATCATTTTGAAAAAGGCGCATGAACTTTTAATTTATGGTCTAACATGATTAACTTACTTCAAAATTAAATTATGAAATTCTTTATAACTTTATTTGTTATCGTCCCTTCATTATTTTTTGCACAGGATTTAAGTTTGGAGACACTGCAACACGATGGCATTGAAAGAGAATTCTTAATTGCTGTTCCTACTTATTATGATGGTTCTGAAGCTATGCCGATAGTATTAAATTATCATGGGTATGGAAGCAATACCACGCAACAACTGTTGTATGCAGATTTTAGAGGAATAGCTGAACGAGAAGGATTTATTTTGGTTCTACCAGCTGGAACTGAATTAAATGGTCAAGCTCATTGGAATGTGGGAGGTTGGACAAATGACAGCCAGGTGGATGACATTGGATTTACAGAAGCCATGTTAGACTTCTTGATTGAAAACTACAACATTGACGAAAATCGGATATATTCGACAGGTATGTCGAATGGTGGATTCATGAGTTATTTGTTGGCTTGCCAATTATCACATAGGATCGCAGCAATTGCATCCGTTACAGGATCTATGACACCAGAAACTTTTAATGATTGCAATCCCTCTCGAGAGATGCCAATCATGCAAATTCATGGAACCTCTGATCAAACTGTACCCTATGATGGAGCAATATTTACACTTCCTATTGATGAAGTTATGGACTATTGGATCAACATAAATAATTGCAATAGTTCGCCATCATTTATCGATATTCCTGATACCGATATGTCAGATGGTTGTACTGCAACCCATATCATCTATACGGATTGTGATAATGGAATCAACAATGAATTATTTAAAATTACAAATGGAACACATACTTGGCCTGGTGCCTTTCTAACAAGTGTAGGTACCAACCAAGACATAAATGCATCAGAAGAAATTTGGAAATTTTTCTCTCGGTACAATCTGCAAGGACTTCTCTCTTCATCTTTGAATAATCTTGCTAATTCCACTTCCGTAAATATTTTCCCCAATCCAAGCATTAGTAATTTTAATGTGTTTTCACCTGTCGATCAAGATTACAAATTATTAAATCTACACGGAAAAGAACTAGACGCTGGATTTCTTAAAAAAGGTGAACAAATGCTCAGTTTTGAATGGCTCCCCAATGGAACATATTTTTTGAAAACAAAAACCGAAACCAATAAAATCCAAATTATTAGATTTTAGTAATTAGCCCATATAACCTTGAGATAATGATATTTATCCTTTTTCAAACAAAGTATGAATGTTCCATCCTAGATTTCGTTATCAACAAATAAATGCTAACCAATAATTTTCCTTTGCTAATTCCTCATTCGAAGTAAAACAAATCAATTGTTTACAAATCGTAAACAATTAAAGACTATTGTTGAATCTTTATCTTTTATATAAAAAAGTAATCATCAAATCCACTTATTAGTCTGAATTTAAACTTGATCTGGGTAGATATTTATATCAAAATAAAATGATATGGATTATTCTAGATCGAACAAACTAAAAAAGCAAAATGCATTTACAACAAGTTTTAGCTTGCACAAAGTGCATGATGTGGATGACAAAACAAACAAGTACTTGTCAAAATTAAAAGATGCTGGAGTTGATTTAAAATACATCAATGGAAATGAACCCATTGATCATAATCAATCACTAGATGGAAACATTGAAAATTTTATTGGCTATATGCAACTGCCAGTTGGCTTAGCAGGACCGCTATTAGTAAATGGAAACTATGCTCAAGGCAATTATAATATCCCTCTTGCCACCTCCGAAGGGGCACTTGTTGCTTCATACTCAAGAGGAATGAAAGCTTGCTCATTAAGCGGTGGTGTGACCTCAATTTGTGTCAACCAATCAGTCCAACGAACACCTTACTTCAAATTTGAAAACTTAAGAATTGCCCTAGAATTTGTAAGCTGGTTAAAAAAGAAATACAACAAATTTGAAACACTGGTAAAAGAAACCAGTAATTATTGTGAATTATCAAACATGGATTTTCTTCAAGAAGGAAATTCTGTAACCATTGTTTTTGAATATACAACTGGAGATGCCGCCGGTCAAAATATGGTTACAATTGCCACTGATAAAATATGCACTTTCATTTTAGAAGATTTTAATCATCAACCTACAAATTGGTACATAGAAGGTAATTATGCTGGGGACAAAAAACCTACCATGAATTCACTTAGCAGTACAAGAGGTAAAAAGGTTATTGCGGAAGTTGTTATCCCTAAAGAAGTTGTTTCTTCTGTACTGAAGTCCACACCTGAAAATATTTGTAATTATTTTTTAACATCTACCTTATCAACTATTCAGGCCGGGGCTATTGGAAATCCTGGTCACATAGCTAATGGATTAACTGCATTATATCTTGCATGTGGACAAGATGCAGCATGTGTGGCAGAGTCCTCCGTTGGAGTCTTAAGAATGGAACTCACAGAGAACAAAGATTTATATACCGCCTTAACTTTGCCTGCTCTTATCGTTGGGACTGTCGGAGGGGGAACACACCTTCCAACACAAAAAGAAGGACTTCGAATAATGAATTGTTTAGGAGTTAATAAAGCACAAAAATTCGCTGAATTATGTTGTGCAACAGCATTGGCAGGAGAATTATCAATTGCTGCCGCAATTGCAGAAGATCATTTTACAAGTGCTCATAAATCCTTAGGTAGAAAATCTTAATTATGGAGAATCAATTGGTATTATATAAAAGATTAAATATTTATCAGAAAGAAAGGTTTCCAATTCTTGCTAACGGATTGATGATAACAGCATTTACTTTTTCTGCAATTTCATATTCAAGGATATGCAGAGGTGTGGATGGCTTTATTGGATTGAAAGACTTTTTGATTGGGGTGTTAACAACTTTTACTCTATTCGTATTAGTAAGAATATTTGATGAATTTAAAGATAAAGAAGAGGACGCAAAATTTAGATCTTATTTGCCTGTACCCAGAGGACTTGTCAAACTATCAGAACTTAAAACCTTAGGTTGGATTCTAGTATTGTTTCAATTGTCTGTATTAATAATTTTTCAATCCAAAATGTTACTGCTTTGGATATTGGTTTTAGCGTATCTCTTATTAATGTCAAAGGAATTCTTTATTGCTGATTGGTTGAAAGAAAATCAAATTCCTTACATATTGTCTCACATGATTATCATTCCTCTTATAGATCTATATTCAAGTGGGTTAGATTGGTTATTGGGCAGTGATAATTTCCATGCAGGTGTGGTTTGGTTTATGGCAGTATCATTTTTTAATGGTATTGTTTTAGAGTTTGGAAGGAAAATTAGAGCTCCCAAAGCTGAGGAAGACGGTGTATTGAGTTATACCAAACTTTATGGCACAAAGAAAGCTGTGATTTTATGGATTTGTTTATTGATGATCACAGCTAGTTTAGCAATAGGAGCAATGTTATATGCTAATTATGGAACTTTGGCCATAATCATTCTTGTAATATTTTTAATGGTATGTTCTGTTCCAGGAGTATTATTTATAAAGAATACAACAATAAAAAATTCAAAGTACATCGAGTATAGCTCAGGCATTTGGACTGCTTTGATGTACTTGTCTTTAGGTGCGATTCCAATGATTAAAAATTTTTTAGTATGAAAAAATTAGCAATTTGTAAACCTCAAAGAACTTCTAAAAATTTAGGTGGTAAGGCTAATAACCTGATCTTGCTTGAACAATTTGAAGTACAAGTACCACAATGGGTGGTTATTCCTAAGGAAATTATGCTGGAGCAATTGCCTGAAAATTTGGATTCAGCAAATGTTGTCGATGCCTTGGATAAACTTGAAGTGCCACAATCAATATTTAGTAGCATGGAAGTATTTTTTGGTCCCAACTATAGAAACATAAATTATGCAGTAAGGTCTTCCGCGGTAGATGAGGATGGCAATAATCATTCTTTCGCAGGGCAATTTGAAACTAAACTCAATGTCAACTACGATGAGTTAAGTGAGAAAATAATTGAAGTTTGGAAGTCTGTTGCTTCCAATCATGTTTTGTCCTATAGAAAAGAAAATAAACTTAATAATAATTACGGTATGGCTGTGATCATCCAGGAAATGATTCAAGCCGATGTTTCTGGGGTTGCTTTTGGTATGGATCCAGTGTCTGGAAATACTTCAAAAAAAGTTATATCTGCAGTATATGGCCTAGGAGAAGGCCTCGTATCTGGAGAGTTGAATGCAGATAATTATACACATTCAATAGATGGAATTTCTAAAAATATCGCTATAAAAGAGAATGCTTACTATTGTAGCCAGAATGATTCAGGTATATCAAAATTAAAAGTCAAGCAGGATGATCAAGTCAAGGAAGTCTTAAATGAACACCAAGTAGTAGAAATCTCAAAACTATTGGATAAACTAAATTTAAAAACGGGTAAACCACAAGATATTGAATTTGCCTATGCAAATGGACAGCTTCATTTGTTACAAACTCGACCAATTACAACCAGTAATTCTAAGACAAAAGAAGAATATAATCTATGGGACAATAGTAATATCATTGAATCATACCCAGGTATTACAACACCACTCACATTTACTTTTATTTCCAAAATGTATGAAGCAGTATACAAGCAGTTAACCAAACTATTAGGAGTAAGTAAAAGTCAAATAATAGCCAATGATGAGGTCTTCAAAAACACCTTAGGTTTGGTGAGAGGTAGGGTATATTATAACCTTATCAATTGGTACAAAATGTTGGCCATGGTGCCTGGCTATTCTCTCAATGCAGAATATATGGAAACCATGATGGGTGTGAAAGAAAGCTTTGACTTGGGAGACCAATATACAATGTCAAAAACCAAAGCTTGGTTTAGAACCTTTGCAATGTTATACAATATGATCAAGCAACATATTGCATTGCCTAGAAACAGAAGGAAATTTCAAAAATCTTTAAATGTCAGATTGAAAAACTATCGAGATTTTGATTTTTCAAAGATGTCAGTAGCTGAAATAATTGATCGCTACAGAAAATTCGAAAGTACTTTGCTTAAAGAATGGAAAGCTCCCTTGGTTAATGATTTCTTTTCAATGATTTGGTTCGGCATGCTGAAAAAAGAGATAGAAAAATTATTTCCAAATGAATCAAACTTACATAATGGACTCCTATGTGGTTCAAAAGATATAATATCTGTGCAGCCAATCCATAGAACCTTTGAAATAACTAAGATGATAAAAAATGATCCAATTGTCTATCATCTTTTTGAAAATGTTTCGGCTAAAGAGATTTGGGCGGAATTAACTATTGGCAGCCATCCACAAATTTATCTAGCGATTACAAAATATTTAGAGGACTTTGGAGAAAGATGTATTGGAGAATTGAAATTGGAAACGATTTCTTATAATCATGATCCTACCTTATTTGTACAGCTGTTGAAAAATTATCTGGCAAATAAAGTAAAACCTAAAAATAACCAAAATAACATTGAAGATAAAATAAGACAAGAAGCAGAACATCAAGTATATTCCAAGTTGAAGAATCGACCATTTAAAAAATGGTGGCTTAAAAAGTTGATTTCTAAAACCAGAGATCTTGTTAGTAATCGAGAAAATTTGAGGTATGAAAGAACACGAGCGTTTGGAATTGTGAGATCTATGTTTTTTTCTATCGGCGATCTGCTTAAAAAACAAGAAGTAATTCAAGATGCAAGTGATATCTTTTACTTAGAACTTGAAGAGATCTTGGAACTTCAGGAATTATCTAATAACGAAATAATTACAAAGGTAAAAAAGCGTAAAGCAGAATTTGCAGCTTACCAACTGCAAGAGCAACCCAAAGAACGATTTTTTACCTACGGTAACACATTTACCGACGAGTATATTTATTCTGATCAAAAAATTGAGAAACCAAAAGCAGATTTGCAAGGGATAGGATGTTGTCCTGGTCAGGTAAAGGCAAAAGTCCAAGTTGTAATGGATCCTAAAAATGTTGAGTCTTTAAATGGCGATATTCTGGTAACGAGTAGCACGGATCCAGGGTGGGTGACTTTATTTCCTTCAGCCTCAGCAATCATTGTCGAAAGAGGTTCGTTGTTAAGCCATTCTGCCATTGTATCAAGAGAAATGGGAATCCCATGTATTGTAGGAGTTGATGGACTTCTAAGATCACTGAAAACAGGTGATGAGGTTTTAATGGACGGAAATACTGGGAAGATTACTTTATTAAATAAAAAGTAAAAAAAATAGGATGAGCGCTCATTTAAATACTATAAAGAACAATTACATTAGGTATGCCAATTGTTGGGAAGATGCAGACCTTCTTTTAAAGGCTTTGAATATTCAAAATGGGGATAAAGTTTTATCCATTGGTTCTGCTGGCGATAATAGTTTTTCCTTGCTTGCAGGAAAGCCTGAATTGGTAGTCGCTGTAGATATAAATCCAGTTCAGTTAAAATTAATTGAGCTTAAAAAGGCTGCGATATTGACCTTAAATTATAATGAGTTTATTGAATTTCTAGGATTTAAACCTTCCGAAAACAGATTGAGTCTATTTAAAAGAGTTTGTTTTAATCTTTCTAAAGAGGATAGGATTTTTTGGTGCGATAGGTATAATGAGATTAAAGAGGGTATTATCTACCAAGGCAAATTCGAAAATTACTTCAAATTGTTTAGAAAAAAAATCCTTCCTTTCATACATCAGAAAAAAAATATCGATTCTTTATTCCAAGAAAAAAGTGCAGTTGAACAAAATGAATTTTTTCTGAAAAAGTGGAATTCATGGCGTTGGAGGGCACTTTTTAGAATTTTCTTTTCGAAATTCATTATGGGTAAGTTTGGAAGAGACCCAAAATTTCTTGAGGAGGTTAATGTGACTGTTTCTGATTTTATTTTAAACAAAGCAAAAAGGCATTTGTCCTCGAAAGGTTGTCAAACCAACTACTTTCTAGATTTTATCATGAGAGGTAAATTTAACATAGATTTGCCGCACTATGCCAGACAAGAAAATTTTAAATTGATTAAAGAAAATATCAATAAATTAATTGTTTTTCAAGGCTATGCTAGTGAGGTTTTTGTGAAGCACAAAGGTTTCAATAAGTTTAACTTGTCAAACATTTTTGAATATATGGATGCTGACACTTTTCAAAGCATTGGCATGGAATTTATTGAAAATGGTGTATCTGGAGCAAAGTATGCTTATTGGAATTTAATGGTTCCAAGGAGTTTGTCGGATGTTGGTATGCAGGTAGATGATATTTCTTTTGATCAATATCAAGACAAGGGATTTTTCTATTCGAGTTTTCACCTCAATCAAAAGAAATGAAAGATATTTTTTTAAGTCTAATAGGATTAGCTGCTGCCTTCTTACTATTGTTTGTTATTGCTGAATTGGCATTCCATAAAATGAGGATTAAAACAGAGTGGACGAGGAAATTTGTTCATTTAGGAACTGGTGTATTAACCATGTTGTTTCCAATGGTGTTAGATAGTCATTGGCAGGTTATGTTGTTGTGTTTTGTTTTCTTAATAATATTGATGTTTAGTAGGAGTTATAATTTTCTTCCTTCAATCAATAATGTGGATAGAAAAACTCATGGTGCAATTTTATTTCCTGTTGTCGTATACATTTGTTATTTGACATCCACCGTTTTTGGGAATTTCGTTTTTTACTATTTACCGATATTAATTCTGGCAATCTGTGATCCTATTGCTGCCTTGATGGGTAAGAAGTTTCCATACGGAAGTTTTACAATTTCTGGACATACAAAAACTTTGGTAGGTACACTTTCTTTTTTTACTTCTGCTATAATTGTTACAAGTTTAGTCATTTCTAAATTTGAAGGAAACGATTTTCAAATGGAATTGAACTCAATCTTTGGCATTGTAACAGTAGCAAGTATTGCTGAAGCTATGAGTAAGAATGGATGGGATAATTTGACGATTCCAATCTCAGTGATATTACTAATTTATATTAATGTATAATTGAAAAATGCTAGTTTCTTCACATCAATTTATAAATACAGAACCTGGTAATCCAGACTTTTGGTATTTTGAAAAAGTTGCTGACTTTCTAAATCTTAATGATCAAGAAACGTTTGAGCAAAATGAATATTTGCTTTCATGTCATGTATTAATACAAGATAATATTCCATTAGGAAGATTTGCTATTTATAAAAATGACCAATTGAATTATCTAAATAAAAGGGCCATTTGCATTGGGTCTTACTTGTGTGTCGATGATGATTTCGTTGCGAATGCATTACTAAATTATGCTCAGGAAATTTGCCTTGAGTTAAATTATGACTTTATGATAGGTCCAATGAATGGATCGACCTGGAATAATTATCGCTTTGGTCATAACGAATCAAAAGGTACTTTCTTTTTGGATGTTAAAAATCCCGCTTACTTTAATGATCAATTTCAAAAATTTGGTTTTCAAAGAATTGGAACTTATTGTTCAAATGTTGATGATAAGTTGTATTATGATCAAAGTAGATTGGAAGGCCTAGCATCTTATTATGAATCGAAAGGGGCAAATATTCGCAGTATTGATATGTCCAAATATGAAGAAGAATTAAAGCGAATTGCCATTTTTTCAAATTTATCATTTTCTGATAATTTTCTGTTTACTCCCATTTCTACTAATGTTTTTGTCAAACAATATTTGAAGTTGGAAAAATTAATAGACCCTAAATTTGTTTGGATTGTTGAAGATGAAAAAGAAGAGATTCATGCAATCTTTTTTGCCATCAAGGATTATTTAGATGAGGATGGAAAAACGCTGATAGTTAAAACAGTTGCTACTAGAAAAAAATCTCCATTTAAAGGAATTGCTACCTTTTTATCTCGAAAGTTAACAAAAATAGCGCTTGATTCTGGCTACAATAAGATCATACATGCACTTATGATAGAAGATAATCTATCTTTAAATGCCTCCTCGAAGCATGGGAGTCCTCTCAAAGAATACTCTCTTTATGCATTAGCTTTAAGTCATAAATAAATAAAAATAATTAATGGGTAGCAAGAGAATGAATATTGCCAATTTATTTTTGGATGCAGCAGATCATTATCCTGAACGCTTAGCAATTGTCCATAAGGATAAGTCAATAAATTTTTCTGAATTAAAAAAACAAGTCTTATCTACAGCTTCCTATTTTGAACAGAAGGGGATAGTAGAAGGGGATAGAGTTTTGGTTTTTGTGCCAATGAGTATTGATCTCTATAGAATTGTATTGGCATTATTTCATATAGGTGCCACTGCTGTTTTTTTGGATGAGTGGGTATCTAAGGAGAGATTGTTGCTATGCTGTCGACTGGCAGATTGTAAAGGTTTTATAGGAACCACTAAAGCCAGAATACTTGGTTATTTTGCTAAAGAAATACGCAATATTCCTATAAAATTGAAATTGAATAAAAGGTCTGAGCATGTATCATCAGGAAGATTAGTTAAACCAGAGGCTTCAGCTTTGATTACATTTACAACAGGGAGTACCGGAATCCCTAAGGCAGCTGACAGAAGTCACCAATTTCTTCAATCACAGTTTAATATATTAAAAGAGGAATTAAAAACAGATCCAATGGATGTTGATATGCCAGTCCTTCCAATTGTTCTTTTTATTAATCTTGGAGTAGGGTGCACCTCTGTTATTGCAGATTATAATAGTAGAAATCCTAAATCATTGGTTCCATCGAATCTTGTAGATCAAATCAACCAACATAAGGTAAGTAGAATCATTGCATCTCCGTATTTGATAAAAAGAATATCAACATATTTGATTGAGCAAAATGTAAAACTAGATTCGATAAGACAGATATTCACAGGTGGAGCTCCGGTTTTTCCAACAGAGGCAGGTATTTACATCAATGCCTTTGAAAATGTAGATGTCAATATTATTTATGGTTCTACTGAAGTCGAACCCATTAGTGGAATAAAAGCATGTAATCTTATAAGGCAAAAGGGAAGCTTGTCAAAAGGTTTACCCGTTGGAAAGATCCATCCGAAAACAGAGTTAAAGATTATTCCCATTTCTAATTCCCCAATTGGGTTGACCAAACTCAGTAAATTGGCAGAAATGGAATTAGAAGAAGGGAAAATAGGTGAAATCATTGTAGCTGGAAATCATGTTTTGAAGAAGTATTTTAGAAACGAAGAAGCTTTTAAAGAAAATAAGATTTGTGTGGAAGGTACTATTTGGCATAGAACAGGGGATAGTGGATTTGTGATGGAAAATCAACTATTTTTAACTGGGAGATGTAATCAGTTAATCCAAAAGAATAATAGACTATTATCGCCTTTTATCATGGAAAACTTATTGCAGAATATTGAAGGATTGACATTGGGTACAATGGTAGAACATAAGTCTAATTTAATACTTGTTGTTGAGACGATGCTTGAGCAATCAGAAGTAGGAGCTTTGGTATCAGAATTTGATTATGACAAATTAGTAGTTTTGAAAAAAATACCGAGAGATCCTCGTCATTTTTCTAAGATTGATTACGGTAGGCTAAAAGAAATGCTTGATTAATTCTTTTCTACTATTATGCTAATGAATTGATTCAGTCTTGTTTTGACTTCTGTATCGATATGTCCATCGGTTAGCCATGTGTGCACATCAGCAAGATAATTCATGCCTAAATAATCTGCTGATTCTTTGAATGGCATATAGTAGCCTTCTACAAGATCTGGAAAAGAACAACTTATAACACCCATTTTTTTTCCTCTTAGTTTTCTTCCCGTATCTTTTTCAAATTTCAATGTATCTGAAATGCGATCAAAGAATGTTTTCATTATTCCACTCATATTGTACCAATAGACTGGAGTTGCAAAGAGTATTATTTCATAATTATTAGCAATATCCCTAAATATAGGCATGAATTCATCGCCACTATCGTAATTATTATCATAGTCAAATTCTGCAATTGATTTTTGCTTTAGATCTATGATTGGAAAATCACATTTATCTGAAATATATTTTGCTATTTTATAAGTGTCTCCATAACTTCTTGAACTACCAAGAATAATAATTCCTTTTTTCAAATTAGAAATTACTTTTACACTTTGGACAATGACTTCTATCTGATTCTCTTTTGAGTTGTATTCCGCTGATGTGAGTCTCTACAAATTGTGCGACAAAAGCTTTTTGTCCATGCTTATCATTATTGATATTTGCTTTGGTATTATCCTTTCGGTATTCAATAAACTTATCTTGGTATTCCTGAGTTCCCCAACAGTTTGGACAAACATTCGCCTCGATTAATTCTTGCTCACTTAAACTCATGGATTTATTACGTTTAAAGAGCCAATCAAAAATTCCCATTGCTTAGATATTAAATTTTAATAATTAAGTGAAAGATAAACATATTTGTGATTTCTAAACCACAGTGAAGACCAACTTATTCTCTTACTGTCCCCATAAATACATTTACACCTGATTGTATTGGATTTCCACTTGCTCTTCTAAAAGCAACGATCTGACCTGTGTGATAAATTGCATCGGTAATAGGTCCATTAATGTTGTGCCAAAACTCAAATTCATTTTTATTATTACCCCTTTGGAATATTATTTTTAGCTTGCTAAGGTCTTCTGCAGATTTATTTAAGCATAAGTTGCTGGCATTATTGAGATTGTTTAATGTGTTTTCTCTTAATGTTTGGTAATCTATTTTGATGGGTTCTGTCGGACGAATATTGGCTTTGTTTTGGCAGGCATTGAGTATAGTTA
>JAHDIE010000001.1:107831-190039 GCA_020630955.1 Saprospiraceae bacterium | reverse complement strand
ATGGGTTCTGTCGGACGAATATTGGCTTTGTTTTGGCAGGCATTGAGTATAGTTAATGACAAGGCATGAATATGTTCAAGTGTTTCCAAAGTTGTCTTTCCATCTTTTGATGGTTGGTAAGCAAGGTCGGTGTCTAACAAGTTTTTGCTAGCCCAATGGTATCTGAAACCCAATCCATCAATCATTCTAGAAATAATATTTCCCGGCCCATAATTATCTGGGTATTCTTTAATTTGTTGGTATGGCAATTCTTGTTCGGTAGGCACTTGTGCAAAATTTGAATTTAATACGAATAGACAGATTATTAGCGTGCTTAGTTTCATAGTTTTGTTTATGAACTGAAATTAAGGCTATTATTATCATTTACAAAAAAGATTGGAATTAGAAATTGTTATCTTGTTAGTAATAAGCCATTATTATGAAGCTACAATTTAAATATTTAGTTCTTCTTGTAATCATTCTTGGTTCTTGTAAGACTGATAACTCAACTTCCGTAAATGGGAATAATCTAAAAAGAATAGAATGCGTTACACCATTAGGGGATACATTGTTTAGTTATTCAATGCAACCCGAGAAACTACTCCAAAGTTTTTGGAAAGCAAAAGATGATTATGAATCCAATCCAGAAGACGCCGAGGCGATCATTTGGTTCGGTCGCCGAGTGGCTTATATGGGAAGGTATCGAGAAGCAATTGACATATTTGCGGAAGCGATAAAGAAACATCCCGACGACGCTAGAATGTATCGGCACAGGGGTCATCGTTATCTTTCAATAAGAGAGTATGACAAGGCCATCGAGGATTTTGAGAAAGCCTGTGTTTTGATACGAGGAAAGGAGAATGAGATTGAGCCTGATGGAATTCCTAACGATCGCGGAATTCCAATTTCTACCTTGCATGGGAATATTTATTATCATTTGGCTTTGGCATATTACTTGAAAAATGATTTGTTGAATGCGCTAAGAGTGTATGATCTTTGTGCAGCCTCTAATAAAAATGCAGACAACATTGTATCTACTTGTCATTGGAAATATATGGCTTTGCGGCGATCAGGATATCATGAAGAAGCAGAAAAATTGCTTAATGAGGTTAAAGAAGGAATCGATGTGATTGAAAATATTTCATATTATGAAGCATGCTTGTTTTATAAGGGTCTTCTGAAAGAAGACTGGTTTGCAAATAAGTTAAGTGGTTCGAGTAAAGCTGATGTGTTCTCTTACACTTTGGGAAATTGGAATTTGTATGAACAGAAAGATAGTTTGAAGGCAAAAACATATTTTGAAGGATTATTGAAGGATGGTAACAAAGCTTCATTTGCTTATTTAGCAGCCGAGGCCGACTATGCAAGACTATTTTCAAATTAGGAGGTCACTTAAAAATGTTATTATGGGATAAGTTTTTTTATATTTTTTTCTGTTGTAGGATTTTTGTAGAGGTTAAAACGTTTGCATGATAGACGTCCAAAGACTGGTGAATAGAATATCTTTTTGGGAGATAAACATTAATCAGATTGAAAATAATCATAAAAAAAGGTAGTTGATTTCCTTAGATATGATAAAAATTCCAAATATAACTTTGTAGAGAGAATGTGGTTTGAAAAAATTTATTGACTGATAGATTTGGTGCAATTTTGTAGTAATGAAACCTCAAACTTCCAAAAACCAACTCTTTAACTACCTAGCCTTTTGTGGGTTATTCTGTAGTGCAATTGTTTTTTTGATTGCCTATGCGATAAGTGATGCTACCTTAATGGCATTTTGTAGTGTATTTGCTTCTCTTTCAGTGATTTCAGTAATTATAAATCACTATGAAAATCAAACAATTGCTTTTCACTTAACATTGATAACTTATTTAGTGACATTCACTGTCGCAAGTTTTACGCATATAGTTTCTTATTCATTGTTGATAATATATCCCATCATTTTAGGCTTTGCTGGATTGTATTTTAAACGGCAGAATATAAAAAACTTGTATTACTCGCTTGTTTTGTGTTGTGCCATGATTTCAGTAAGTAATGTTCATCTGATTTTTTGGATGGAGGGAAATATTCCTCATTTGATTAGTAATCTTGTAATCGTATTTGGCTTATTGCTTGGGTTTGTGTTGACTATTCATTTTCATTCTGAAAGAACGAGGGTTTTTCGAAAGCAAAGGGATGAAAATGAGAAGGCAATATTGGAAAAGAACAATGCCTTACAAGATTATATTAAATCGAATTTACAATTAGAGAATTTTGCCCATTTGGCTGCTCATGAACTAAAAACACCAATTAAAAATATTTCAAATTTTAGCCAATTATTGGATAAGAGATTGTCTTCAAAATTGGGAAATAAGGAACAAGAGATACTTGATATGATCAAGGAAGAGTCGTATAGAATGTGCAACATGATGGAGGATCTTTTAAAGCTTTCTCAGCTTTCAAAGAAGAAAATAAGTTTCAAAAAAATCAATGGCAATCAATTTATCAATTCATTGATTGATGAAAACTTTAACAAGTCAAGAACATTTATTGGTGTAAATAATTTTCCATTGGAATTAATTGGTGCGGAATCACATTTACAAATTCTGTTTTTTAATTTAGTCGAAAATGCTATAAAATACAGTAGTCATCAAGAAAATCCTCGGGTGAGTATTTATGGTAAGCGGTCAATGGAATATTATTATTTTGAGGTAAAGGATAACGGAATAGGGATAGATGACAGATATAAAAAATCTGTTTTTAGAATTTTTAATAAAATTAATCCGCAGGTTGATTCAGAAGGTTCAGGAATTGGTCTTTCAATGTGTAGGGAGATTGTCGAAAGGCATCAAGGTCAAATTTGGATAGAAGATAACATTGAAGGAGGCTCAGTGGTTAAATTTACATTAAAAAGAGGTAAGGTCAACTTCATTGAGGAAACAAGTCTTATTGAGGAGATAGGATTGGGGGATGTGCTTATTGCATAGCTAGGATTAAGTCTTTTTGCTCAAGTAAATATATTTTTTCTAAATCATTAGATACAAGTTCAATGGCAATATTAATATTTTTAATTGCTAACATTTTATGGTCAGTTTTTTTATGGTATTCTCCTAAGGATGCATAATATAAATATTGACGCTGACCCATTTCATTTGGCTTCATAGAAGTCAAAGTTAGAAAAGCTTCATTATAAAGCTTTAATTGTAATTGCACAATAGCAATACTTAATAGGTTATTTTGATTTGGTTGTATTTTAAAAAGCGATTGATACCATTTAAGTATAATTTTCCAATCAGTTTTTTCAAAACTTTTTGCTCTTAAATGTTCGCTAGCGATTGCTGCTTCATAATGATAGCTACTGAATTGATTGGTTGAATTTACTGCTTTGTGCATAGCATCATTTCCTAAGAAAATAAGTTCAGTATTCCACAATGAACGATCTTGATGACGGATGGATATAACTTCGTTTTTAGGAGAAATTTTACTTTCCAATCTTGAGGAGTGAAAGCACATCAGAGCAAATAAGGCATAGAATTTTGGATTTCTTAATTTTTCTTTTTTTAAGACCATAGCACTAAGTCTCATTGCTTCGCCACAAAGATCTTTTCTAAGTAAGACTTCTTTTTTTGCAGAATGAAAACCTTCATTAAAGATAAGGTACAGGACTTCCATAACTCTATCTAATCTGTTGTTTAGATCTTTTCCTTGGGGGATATCAAAAGCAATGTCTTTTTCAATAATTGTTTTTCTCGCTCTTTGCAGTCTTTTTTTAATTGTTTCTACTGGGGTAAGCAATGAAGAAGCAATCTCTTTAGAACTAAATCCTGAAATGGTTTTTAAAGCAAAGGCAATTTGCTCTTTAGGTGCGAGGCTAGGATGGCAGGCGGTGAAAATCATTCTGAGTTGACTGTCTTCTATTTGGTGGTCAAGAAACATTTCTGATATACTAATTGATGAGGTACCTGATTGAAAACTAGTTTTTCTAGTTTGTTCCGAGTTGATTTTTCTGAAGATATCTACTACTCTGTTTTTAGCAGCAGCAGTTAGCCAAGCTTCTGGGTTTTGTGGAATTTTTGTTTTCCAAGCATTTAGGGCACTGATGAATGTATCTTGTACAGCATCCTCTATGGTTTCAAGGTGTTGAATCCCAAAGATTCTTACAAGAATAGAGACCATCTTTCCGGACTGATGTCTAAAAAGATGGTCTACCATTGGCATTTCCATATGATTAATTGAATACCATGACTTCTCTGATCTCTACTGTTCCACCGAGATCATAATCTGGATAATCTTCACAAACTTTCATAGCTCCATCATAATCTTCTGCTTTTATTACATAATAGCCTCCAATTAATTCCTTGCTTTCGATGAAGGGACCGTCGGTGACTGTTCTATTTTCTCCTGAAACACGTCTACCGCCAGGAACAAGAGCATCTCCATGCTTTACGATTCCTTGTTCTCTCATTTTTGTATTCCAAGCAAACCATTTGCCCATTCTTTCTTGAATTTGTTCAGGAGATAAACCCATTTCAGCATAATCTGCTCCTAAGAAAATAATCATAAAATCTTTCATTGTTATAATTTTAATTGTTTACAAAATATAATATTTTTTTATTAAAGTGGTTGAGGTCCCCATTGACATAATACTCCTCCCATTATTGCTAGTGAAATACTCCAATATCCTAAGTAGACGAAAAAATATTTGAGACTTTTTTTCTCGAAGATGGTAACATAACCTAGAATTGGTATGACATAAAGAATCGTTGCTGGGAAAATCCCATGGAACACTCCATGTCCAAAAGATCTATAATTTGACCCATATTCGTTCAGAAATTCTGCGGCAACTCCCGATTTGAGTATTTCCACATCTGCGCCGACGATATTGAATAAGGCAAATTGATGATATACTAAGCTATAGAGTCCAAATGCAATTAAAAAATTAAGAATTAAAGTTGAGAGTAATTTAATTGTGCTCACATTTGATCGATCTTTGCCGTGTAATTTGGCCATATCGTACCAGTTTTCACCTCCAAAGACTTTTGGATGAAACCAAAAATAGCCTAAAACAAAAGGAATTAATGAAACTCCAAGCAAGGTTGTAATATTAGGAAACATAGTTTTTAATTTTTTTTATAATCAATATTCACTCACATGACGAAACCAAAGTTTGAGAAGGGGACATTAATTTTATTTTTTTTGAAAAAAATATGATTTCTATTTTTTTGATTAGCTTTAGAAAGATGTTTTTATCATGGCAAAGAATCTACTAGGTCTTATGAAACGACTGTTGTTATTGAGTTTTAGCATTTTTGTGATTGCATGTCAAAATGATGGCGAAGGTTTATTATCGATTAGGGAAAAAGATAGAATTGTTTTTGTTGGAAATAATCTTTGCTCAAGAATGTTTGAGTATGGACATTTCGAGACTGCATTACACCAGCGATATCCAGATAGCTTACTTTTTGTTCGGAATATTTGTGATGGAGGAAACACCCCTGGTTTTCGTCCTCATTCTGCACGTATGCATCCATTCGCTTTTCAAGGGGCTGAAAAATTCCATCAAGATTATACCATAGATACTAGGAGTGAAGGGCATTTCCCATCCGATGATGAGTGGTTAGAAATGCTCAAGGCAAATGTGATGATTGCCATGTTCGGATTTGTTGAATCTTTTGAAGGAGAGCAGGGTCTTGATAACTTTATTTTGGAATTGGAGGCATTTTGTAAACATGTTAGGAATCAAGATTATAATGATGGTAATGAACTAAGGCTGGTATTGTGTTCGCCGATTGCTTTTGAATCGATTGATTATGCATATGAACTTCCAGATATAGAATCAAAAAATAATAATTTATTATTATACTCTATGGCGATGGAGGAATTTGCGCAAAAGAATGGAATTCCTTTTGTAGATCTTTATCATGCTTCATTAAAGTGGTTTGAAAGTTCTGAAAATCTTACCATTGATGGATTTCAATTGAATGAAAAAGGAAACTATAAGTTGTCATTATACTTACTAGAAAAAATTTACGGAAGTGAAAGGGTACAAGGAAAAATTAATCAATCATTACTTGATGCGGTGAGAGATAAAAATTGGTTCTGGCACAATGACTATAAAAGTCCAAATGGAGTGCATGTATATGGAAGGCGTTATGATCCATTCGGTCCAGATAATTATCCATTTGAGATTAAGAAGAATAGGGAAATGACGTTAAATAGAGATAGTATGATCTGGAGTATTGCGCGTGGACTAAATTATGATTTGAGTATAGCAGATGCCGCAACTACCTCACTACCAGCTGTTGAAACAAACTATAAACTAGAGGGGTACGGATTTGGCAAGGAGTCATATTTATATGGAGAAGATGCTTTAGAATCAATTAAAGTTGCTGAAGGATTCAAACTGGAATTGTTTGCTTCAGAGGAAGAGTTTGAAGAGTTGGCAAACCCGGTACAAATGTCATTTGATAACAAAGGGAGATTGTGGGTTGCTGTAATGCCCACATATCCACATTATCGTCCTGGGGATGAAATGCCGAATGATAAATTGATCATATTAGAAGATATTAATAAAGATGGTAAAGCAGACAAGTTGACTGTTTGGGCAGACAGTTTGCATATACCTGTTGGCTTTGAATTTGCCCCGGAAGGTGTATATGTTTCACAAGGTACTCACCTTAAATTATTGACAGATACCGATGGTGACGATAAGGCAGATAAGGAAGAAATTATTTTGAGTGGGTTCGATGATCATGATACCCATCATGTTATAAGTGCATTTTGTGCAGATCCATCTGGGGCGATAGTTATGGGAGAGGGGGTCTTTTTGCATTCTAATATTGAGACTTTATATGGAACAGTCCGTGCAACAAATGGTGGTTTTTTTAGGTATAGTCCACAAAGAAAATACCTAGAAAGAACTGCCCAGATTTCTATACCAAATCCATGGGGAATCGCATTTGATGATTGGGGTCAAGATTTTTTTGCTGAAACTTCTGGCCCGAATGTGCGATGGATGAGTCCTAGCAATATCGAACCTAGGTATGGTGTTGCAAATCCGATGACAAAAAATTTAATAGAACCAGATCATATGGTCAGACCTACATCTGGTCTTGAGTTTGTATCAAGTCGACATTTTCCGGAAGAAATGCAAGGAGACTTATTAATCAACAATACGATTGGGTTTTTAGGAATGAAACAGCATGAAGTTCTAGAAGATGGGACAGGATTTAGCACAAAACATCGACAAGACTTAGTCAGTTCGACAGATAAGAATTTCAGACCTGTTGATATGGAGTTCGCTCCAGATGGTTCTTTGTATTTTTTAGATTGGCACAATGTATTGATAGGTCATATGCAACATAATGCAAGAGACCCATTACGTGATCATGTACATGGAAGAGTTTATAGAGTAAGTTATCCATCACGGCCATTGGTAGATGAGGCTGAAGTGCATGGAGCTTCCATCGAAAATTTGTTTGAAAATTTGAAATTACCTGAATACCGAAGCAGATATAGGACAAGGCGTGAACTTCGAGCTCGGAAGAAATCAGAAGTTTTAGAAAAATTGGAACAATGGATGAATCAACAAGAAGAAAATGATAAGGCCTATGAACATCATATGCTGGAGGCCATTTGGGTTTATTGGGGTTTTGACGCAATCGAGAGTGAGCATATAAAAAAGCTTCTCGGATTTAAAGATCATCGAGCAAGGGCTGCTGCAATCAGAGTACTGAGATATTCTCACCATCGGATTCCAAATTATCAAGAAATTATGGAACAAGCAGCTAAAGATGAGCATGGTCGTGTTCGCTTAGAAGCAATTACAGCTGCTTCTTGGTTTCCCAAAAAAGTTGGTTTATCGATATTGGAAACAGCAGGAGAATATCCTATGGATGAGTGGATGGAAGCAAGTTATGAAACATCAAGAGCACATCTTAATGGGACGAGTGTCGAACTTATAAAAAACGATGAGGCAAAATCTAATTTAATAGGCGAAGAGCTTGAATTATATAAATTGGGTGAAGAAATCTACCATAAAGAGGCTTATTGTGGGACTTGCCATCAACCAAACGGACAAGGCTTAATAGCATCTGAATATCCGAGTCTCTCAAAAACAGATTGGGTCAATGGCAGTAAGGAGAGATTGATAAAACTGACCTTAAAAGGACTGTATGGCCCAATAGATGTTAATGGAAAATCGTATAAAGGAGCAGTGCCAATGACGGCTTTTGAAAAATTACTTAATGATGAAGAAGTAGCAGCAGTACTGACATTTATCAAAAACTCTTTTGGGAACGATTCTGGTATTATAGAAGCTTCGCTGGTGTCAAAGGTACGTGCGGAAATCAAAGATAAAGAAGGATTCTACGAGGTTGAAGAGTTAGAATAGTAGATTTTTACCCCATAAGAATCCATCGGTACTATGGTCAATTCTATTATAAAAGAGAATTTATTTAATCTAGAAGGAAGATTTCAATTGGATTTATTGATTCTGTTAATTACAATGAAATAAATGGATTTGTCTTAGATTTTGGAAAGGTTAAGAATATATTGTTTTCAAAAATTTAATAAATAGCTGGTTACCAATAAAGCTTTTTAAAATTCAAATTATAGGTAACATTAAGCCCATCAAGGTGTTTGATTTTTACACGAAGGGGAAGTGAATATATTCCTAATAGTAGTTAAAGATTAGATTACATGAAGTTTGAAACATTAAAATTATTTACAAATAAACTCGACGAACAATTTGATTTTTATGTCAATAAAGTGGGCTTTAAAGTATTGGACAGAGGAATTGATCATTTTATGCTCAAAGTTGGATGGAGTAAATTGATTTTTGAGAGATCTACATATTGCTATCCTTATCATTATTGTTTTTTAATCCCAAGTTGTCAGTTACAGAAAGCATTGTCCTGGATGGATTGTAGGGTCGAGGTTTTGGATTTAGGGGAATCGAGGAAAACCCAAATTTTTGATTCGTGGAATGCTGAGTCATTTTATTTTTATGATGGAGGAGGTAATTTGGCGGAGTTTATAGTTCATTATGATTTAGAAAACTGTGTTGAGGGAGAATTTGGGATAGATCAAGTTCTTGGTGTAAATGAAATGGGTATGCCAACTGATAACATTGAAAGTATAAATCTGCTTTTGGAGCGTAACATAGGGACTAAATTTTGGAAAGGCGATCGTGAAAGATTCGGTACTCATGGTGGCCAGCAAGGGATTTTCCTTTTGCCCAATTATAAAATGAAGAAAAATTGGTTTCCAACCCAATTAGAAATTCATCCAAGCCGTTTTGAGGCCAATATTGAATTTAATGGTGAGCTTTATAATTTGGCTTTTGATGAAGAAAAACTATTGATTAATCAAAAATGAATTAGTGTTTTGATAAATTGGTAGTTAACTAAATGTAAATTAAGTATTTTCTAAATCAATTTTCTAAATCAATTTTCAAATTACAATATCATGTCAGGCGAAAAGAATTTAACTGTGATGATTAAAAATATGGATCCTTATTTAAATCAAGGAAATTATGTTTTTGTGAGTGTTAAAAGTTTGGAAAAAATTAAGCGGGAAGATACCATTTGTGAATTTAAGGAAGAGGAGGGTGTGACGGTAGTTATGAGAAAATCAAAGGCAGATGAATTGGAACTCGATTATGATTTTATTGCTTCATGGATTACCCTAAAGTTGCATTCTTCTTTAGATGCAGTAGGCTTGACCGCTTTTTTTTCAAATGTCTTAGCGGAAAATAATATCAGTTGCAACGTTGTAGCAGGCTATTACCATGATCATATCTTTGTGCATGAAAAAGATGCAGAAAAAGCAATAAAATTATTGAGGAATAAAACAGAAGCTAGTTAATAAATGTGTTGAGTTGATAATTAAAATATATAAATGAAAAGTGTAGTAGTGTTTTGTGGTTCAAGTTTGGGAAATGATGTTCGATTTGAGGAGCAAGCTATGGCCTTAGGGGTTGAAATAGCCAAACGGGGAATTACTCTCATCTATGGTGGAGCGAAAGTTGGATTGATGGGCGCTGTAGCAAATGGAGCACTTTCTGGAGGCGGAAATGTGATTGGTGTGATTCCAAAATTCCTTCGTAAAAAAGAAATTGTTCATGAAGGACTTACAAAATTAATCACAGTAGATACAATGCATGAGCGCAAAACAATAATGAATGAATTGTGTGAAGCAGCGATTGCTCTTCCTGGAGGATTTGGAACCATTGAAGAGTTATTTGAAATGCTTACTTGGGGCCAACTTGGGTTACATAAAAAACCTATTGGTATCTTGAATGTTAATGGTTATTATGATGAATTGATTAATCTTATGGAAGGTATGGTGGATAAAGGTTTTTTAAAAAAAATGAATCAAGAGATGATGTTGGAAGATTCAAGGATCGATCAACTATTGGAAAAAATGCTAAATTATTTGCCACCAGAAGTCCCGAAATGGATTAGTTAGCAAGAATGACTAAATATTAATTATTTGGATTTTTGCAGATTGAAATATATAAGATGAAAATTACTGATGAAGAACAGGTTTGGGAAATTTGGACTGTATATGAAGAAGTGATGGGTGCATACCTATTAAAAAAGACACAAAATAAAGAGCTCACAAAAGACTTGCTTCATGACATTTTGCTTAAAACGCATAATGCTTGTTGTTCGGATATAGAAATTAAAAATGTCCGTTCATGGTTGTTTCAAATAGCCTTTAATACCATTGCAGACCATTTTAAAAAATCGCCTAAATCCGTAGAGTTACTAGAGATAGATGAGCAATTGCAAGAGAATGATCTCTATGGAAAACTTGCTGAATTTATAGAGCCTATGATTGATGCTCTACCTTCAAAATACTCCAAAACCTTAAAATTATCTGAATTAAAAGGTCTTAGGCAAAAAGAAATTGCAGAAGAATTGGAGATTAGTCTGGCAGCGGTAAAAAGTCAAGTAAGACGTGGTAGGCAATTGTTAAAGTCAGAAATTCATTCATGTTTCCATATTGTTGAAGGAGGGAATGGGGTTTTACTAGACTTTCGTCTCAAGACAAATTGTGATTCATTGCAAAAGATTTTAAAAAAAAGATTAAAAAATCTGCATCCTTTTTAAGCATTCTCAGTCTTGGTATCAATTATATCATTAAAAAATATTGAGATGAACAAATTATTTTCTTTTATCTTTTTTTATTTCCTAGGTTTTTACGCAGTAATTGGACAGAGTGGTAATGCTTATGTTGGGTCGATTCATCCTATGGAGCCCATAGATAGTCATTATAAGGAATTGAGTTTGCTTAATAATATCGAACGTGAAGAATTCAAATGGATGGATTCAATTTCGTTTCCGGCAGAATTGTATCTGGATAATGCAATTCTTTTGGCGATGTCCGAACCAAGTTACCTGACTAATGATCAGGTGGAATACCTTAAAAAATCCGTCAGATTTCCTGCCAATAGCTCTGAGCAAACTAGAGCTGAATTGGATTTTTTATTGGACATCCAAAATAACCGAACCAATAGTCAATCTAAACGTGTAATGGAAATTGGTGATGTTGGATATTGGCCTAATGCAAATTACTTAAAGGATCACTTGTATTATAGCAAGAATTTAGAGCATTTGTTTTTTGAATCGCGAGAGGTATTGGGTGAATCCTATCATGCTGGAAATTATCCAAAGACTTCAGCATTGTTAGAAAACATTATGATTGATATGAGGATTATTGAGTTTGCCATAAAATTTCATCTTTTAAGAGCTAGGCCATATCAATTAGAACCAAAGCTTAAGCCTTTAAAAGAGATTAAGTCTCCTTCATTTGCAAGTGGACATACTTTGTGGGCATATATTCAGGCTTATACTTTTGCAGAACTGATTCCAAGCAAAAGGAAAGAATTTCTAGAATTGGCTTATGAAATTGGATATTCGCGTGAAATTATGGGTGTGCATTATCCAAGTGATGAAGAAGCAGCTCGACAAATTGCCCATCGAATGTTATATTTAATGTGGCATTCCAGTGAATTCCAGCAAGATTTTAGAGCAGCTCAACAAGAATGGCAAAGTAGACTTGATTAGAGTAGTGTTACTTGTTGAAAATGAAGTTAAAAAGTTTGATTAGATGGAATGGGTGGATTATTGGTCGATATAATTGGTTTTAAATTGAAGATTCTCATTTATGGAAATGAAAGATTTCTTATCAAAAATACATCATGTAGAAGAAAAAATACTTGAAGAATATATTTCGCAATGGACTGAATTTGAGATTCCTAAAAATACCATTATGACTTGGGAGGGAGATACGGAAAGATACATGTATTTTGTTTTAGAAGGTATTCAGAAGTCTTATTATTCTAATGAAAGTAAAGAACATATTATTGCATTTACTTATCGACCTTCTTTTACCGGCATTCCCGAATCTTTCCTTCTTCAAGTACCTTCAAAATATTTTTTATGCACACTCAGTGATAGTAAGTTTTTAAGGATTAGTTATGAGGTTCATAATTCAATGATGCAGAAGCATAGATCAATTGAAACTTTGTTTAGGAAAGCGACAGAAAAACTTTTGGCTGATACTTTACAACGTTACTATGAACTTATGTCAATGGATATTGAGACAAGATTTAAAAATTTTTTGGATCGGAGTCCTCACCTGCTACAAATGGTTTCCCAAAAGGATATTGCTTCATACTTAAGAATGGATTCGAGTAATTTTAGCAAGTTACTAGGAACTGTAAAAATTTAAAATCTTGGTATAAACCAAGACTTTCATAAATAGATTGGCTGATCTTTGATTTTAAAGGAAAGCATGAGGCCATTAATAATTCAAATCTATTTAATTTTTATGAACTTAAGCACAACGGGTCAAGCTTGGTTGGATACTGAGTTATACCCATTTGAAAGCAATTTTATTGAGTTGAGTGCAGGTAGGATGCATTATATCGATCAAGGAGAAGGGGATTTAATATTGTTTGTACATGGAACACCAACTTGGTCTTTTCTATATAGGGATATGATCAAGGCATTATCGAAAAATTATCGATGTGTGGCCATAGATCACTTAGGATTTGGTCTTTCAGATAAGCCAGAAGATTTTGATGGTAAAGCGGAATCGCATTCGGCAAACTTATCTGAGTTTATCAATAGATTGGGCCTGGATAAGATTACTTTGGTGGTCCATGATTTTGGAGGTCCAATAGGTCTTGGAGCAGGGATTCGCCAAAGTGAAAAAATGGAGAAAATTATTTTGATGAATACTTGGTTGTGGGAGACAAAAAGTAATCCAAAGGTGGTCAAACTTGATAATTTTCTTAGAAGTACTTTGGGTAAATTTTTATACCTAAGAATGAATTTTTCGCCAAAAGTATTATTAAAAAAAGGATTTAGTGATAAAAGTAATTTAGGAAGGAAATTACATAAACAATATGTTTATCCTTTTCCAGACAAGAAATCTCGATTTTCGTTATTGAAACTGGCTAAGTCTTTGTTAGGATCTTCGGAATGGTATCAGGAGCAATATGAGCATTTATATAAATTAGAATCAAAGCCTTGGTTGATTTTATGGGGTTTAAAAGATGAATATATCACCAAGGAGTATTTGGAAAGGTGGAAAACAATAATTCCAAAAGCTTCGGTAAGGGAGTATGATTGTGGTCATTTTCTTCAAGAGGAAAAACCATCTGAGGTGATTCAGGAAATAGATTCATTTATGAAAAGCAATTAGTTTAACGGTTCAATCTTATTAAAGAAGTATTGGTAATTTCGCCTAATCCTTAAAGTTGAAGGAGCCGCCTGTTTTTAAAAATATTTAAGATTATTTGCATGCTAGAAATAAGAACTATTTGTGAGAATTGTAAGAAGGATTTGCCAAATGAGAGCAAGGATGCGATGATATGTACCTTTGAATGTACATATTGTAAGGACTGTGTAGAAAATATACTGCAAAATGTATGTCCCAATTGTACTGGTGGCTTTGAAAAACGTCCCATTAGACCTAAAAATTATCTCGATAAGTATCCTGTTTCTGATAAACTCGTGTACAATCCAATAAACCCTAAGGAGTTTAAAGAGTTGTTGCTAAAATTTAAGGATATAAGTCCTTTAGAAAGATGATAAGTTGATTATAAAATTGTTTATACTTAAATGTTGTAGTGCAAACGATTTAAATTTAGGTATTTATAAACAAAAATTATTTAATTATTGGATTTGAAAGAAATCATTAATCATTTGGACAGCTTGCTTGATAGGCTGAATACTTATATCGAGTCAACTTCTGAATCAGCTATAATAAGCCCGTATAAACCAGGGAAATGGTCAAAAAAGGAAATTATCGGGCATCTCATTGATTCTGGCGTAAACAATTTAAAACGGTTTACTGAAATCCAATATGAAAATCTCCCTTATAAAGTCATTGGATATAATCAAGAGGGATTGGTAAAATCCAATGCATACCAAGGTGCTGACATTGGTATGCTTATGGGTTTGTTAATGGCCTTGAATAAACATATCATGTACTTGATGAGTAAACAAACTCAGAAAAGCCTGAACTTTGAAATTATTCTACCTGATGGAAGGTTATCAAATCTACATTTTTTAATGGAAGATTATGTTGTTCATTTTGAGCATCATGTGAAACAGATTATAGAATAATAATTTAGACCAATTAAGATATAAATATGGATTTACAAAGAAAGATGAAAAAGGAATTGAAGGATAAGGATGTCTTCAAGAAAGCAATACAATTTTCGTTTGAGTATATTGACGGTATTGAAGTTATGGATGTTTATCCCAATGATTATAATTTGAGGCAATTAGATAATTTTGATGAAGCTCTTCAAAATGAAACTTTAACTGCAGAATCTGTTTTATCAATGTTGCATAAATTTGGAAGTAAAGCTACAGTTGCTCAAACCGGAGGTAGGTATTTTGGTTTTGTAAATGGTGCAGCTTTACCTGTTTCCTTGGGCGTAAAATGGCTTTCAGATGTATGGGATCAAAATGGTGGGTTGTATTTAACATCTCCAATTAATGCAAAATTGGAATCCGTATGTCAGAATTGGTTGGTTGATATTTTTAATTTACCCCTAAACACTGTAGCTGGTTTTGTTAGTGGTACTTCTATGGCTAATTTATGCGGTTTGGCGGCTGCGCGTTTTCGGGCCTTTAAAAATTTGGGTTGGGATATTATTAAGGATGGTTATATTGGAGCTCCTAAATTAAATGTAGTTGTACATGATCAAGTTCATGCAAGTATAAAAAAGACATTAACACTATTAGGTTTTGGATTAGAAAGTTTGACCTGGGTTCCATCAGATGAACAAGGAAGAATTGTTGTCGACAAAATTCCGCTTTTAGATCATTCAAGTATTTTAATTTTACAAGCAGGAAATGCTAATACAGGATCTTTTGATGATTTTTCAAATGTTTTTTCTAGAATCGAAGGCTCAGACGCTTGGGTGCATATCGATGGAGCTTTTGGACTTTGGGCTGGGGCTGTTGATGAGCTTTCATATTTAACAAAAGGTTTGGAAAAAGCTAATTCTTGGTCTGTTGATGGTCATAAGACACTTAATACTCCTTATGATTCTGGAATTATTCTTTGTAAAGATGAGGAAGCTCTATTAAATGCTCTGCAGGCATCTGGCGAATATATTATTTACGGTGGGTCTAGAGAGCCATTATTATATTCTCCAGAAATGTCGAGAAGATCAAGGGCGATTGAGTTATGGGCATGTATGAAATATCTTGGTAAACAAGGAATCCAGGAAATGATCTTGGGTTTTCATAAAAGAGCTAAGCAATTAGAGTCTGGATTGCTCAATTTAGGGCTGGAGGTATTAAATGAAGTAGTCTTTAATCAAGTTTTGGTTAAGGGCAGAACAGAAGTCGAAACTAAGCGTATTGTAGATTTTATTCAACAATCAGGAAAAGCATGGTTGGGTGGAACAACTTGGAATAAGGAAGCTGCAATTCGAGTAAGTGTTTGTTCATGGGTTACAACAAAAAATGACATTGAAGAATTAATCATATTGTTTGATTCTGCAATGAAGTAGTTGTAAATTTATATTTGCAAATAAGATTTATAACTGGCCTTTAAAGGTTTGAAAATTGAATCATGGATAGACAGGTGCCAATTAATTATTTAGGGTTTGGAGTATTATTTTTTGTAGTTGTTTCTTTGATTGCACTTACGGTAAATGTGGAGAATATTGGAGCATCAACTGATGTTTATTTTGGAGTGGTCTTAGATTTGGTGATCACAATTCCAATTTTATATACACTTACCATTTGGAAAACAAAAATTCCAAAGATTACCATTGTTTATGTTATCATTTTGGGGTTATTATTAGGAAGCTACATTATACCTGATGAACATCAACTCTTATTGTCGCAAGTAAAATATTTCCTTATACCACTGTTGGAATTATCTGTGTTTGCTCTTGTGGTTTATAAATTTACTGCACTTCGAAGTTCATTTAAAAAATCAAATGAATTAGACTTTTTTGATAAATTAAACATTGCATGTCACGATATATTTCCAAATAAAATTGGAAACTTATTGGCAACAGAAATTGCTGTGATGTATTATTTGTTTAATACTTCATTTTATAAGAATTATAGTGAAAATGAGTTTACCTATCATGCTAAAAGTGGAATTAGATCGGTCTTAATTGTATTGGTATTTTTACTGATTATTGAAACACTTGCTCTCCATTTATTGGTTGCACATTGGAGTGATAAAGTAGCATGGGTTTTAAGTATATTAGGCATTTATGCCATGTTTCAAATCGCCTCTATTTTGCGATCCATGACCCAAAGACCAATATTTATTAATTATGATTCCAACGAAGTTATTTTGCGCTATGGATTTGTCTGCCAAACAAGAATTGCTTTGACTGAAATTATTAAGGTTGAAAAATATAATAGAAGGAACGAAAAAGAAGATGGGCATATCTGTCTTTCTTTGTTTGAAATGTTTGATACCAATAACCTAACCATACAATTGAAAAAAGAAAACACCTTGCATAAGATTTATGGCATTCGCAAGAAGTATAAATTAATTTCATTTTATGTTGATGATAAAGAATTATTTTTAGATCGTCTTGAGAAATTGATAGATAAATAGAATGCCAGTGGCGGTGAGTAGAAACATAAAGTAGAAAATGAAAATAAGTATCTTTCAGGTTGATGCTTTTACTGATCAATTGTTTGGTGGAAACCCAGCTGCAGTTTGCCCTTTAGAAGAATGGTTGGATGACGTTTTGCTCCAAAAGATAGCAATAGAAAATAATCTTTCTGAAACCGCATTCTTTGTAGAAAAGACCAGCGGGCATTATGAATTAAGATGGTTTACACCTGAGATTGAAATGGATTTATGTGGTCATGCCACTTTGGCCTCTGCCTTTGTTATATTCGAAGAGTTAGGATTTCAAGAAAAGGAACTAGTATTTGAAACAAATAGCGGAGAATTGAAAGTTGTCAAAGAAGGAGAATATTTTGAAATGGAATTCCCATCCCGTCCTCCCATTCGTTCTGCTTTGCCAAGAATAATTAGTGAAGGCCTTAGTATCCAACCAATAGAAGTTTGGAAATCTCGGGATTATCTTCTATTGTATCAAAATGAAAAAGAGATCAGTGAACTGGCTCCTGCTATTGATATTCTTAACCGTATAAATTTAGATCCAGGTGGAATTATTGTGACAGCACATTCGGATTTAGAAACGGTTGATTTTATTTCGCGATTCTTTACTCCTCAAGCCTCTGTTTTTGAAGATCCAGTTACAGGCTCAGCACATTGTACCTTGGTGCCTTTTTGGTCTGAAAGACTTAAGAAGAATAAGTTAAAGGCCTTGCAAAGGTCTAATCGAGGAGGGGAGTTGTGGTGTTTTTTGGATGGTAATAAGGTGAAGCTTAAAGGGAAGGCTGTAAAATATTTGGAAGGAGTAATTTTTCTAAAATAAGATTGTAAAAGTTAAGGATAGATGATCGTTACATCTTATGGAATTATAGTTGTGTCGGGTTCTGAATAAACCGCTTTAGGAATGATTGCAAATAATTATTTACATTTATTAGTAAGAATTTTATTTTGAAAAAATCACACAATTGAAATATAAATAAGCATAGATGGAATTAGGTTTAGTGATGTCATTTTTAGCAGCATCAGTGCTATTGGCTTTGATGCCTGGTCCTGATAATATTTTTGTATTGACTGAAAGTTTAACAAAGGGGCAAAGAAATGGTGTGGCTATATCTTTAGGTTTAAGTTTGGGTGTACTTGTACATACCACTGCTGCTGCCACAGGCTTATCTCTCATCATTCAGAATTCTGCATTTGCATTTAATATTGTCAAATACTTAGGTGCTGCTTATCTATTTTATCTCGCATACCAAGCCTACCATGAAAAGAGCACTGTAATTGATCTGAATGTAAATAGTAAGTTGCAGGAAAAAACGAGTATTTTTTCTTTAGTAAGAAAAGGGTTTTTGATGAATGTATTGAATCCCAAAGTGTCTCTTTTTTTTATTGCATTTTTGCCTCAATTTTTGACCAAGGATGGACTCAATGTTACGCTTCAAATGATAATCCTAGGGATTATTTTTATGGTACAAGCTTTTGTAATCTTTAGTTGTATTGCGCTCATGGCTGGTCGACTGACCAATTTCTTGAACAGTTCGAAGTTTTGGAAAGTTACAAAATGGAGTAAGGTGATAGTGTTGTTTGTATTGGGGGTTAGTTTGGGGGTATCTAGAAGTCTGCGCTAAAGCCTTCGCTGAAGCTTCGGCTTATGAAAATGCTTATGCCGGGGGCTTCGTCGACATTGGAAAATTGAATCCAGGCATATATATTTTAATGATTCAAAAAGATGGTAGGTCTTTAACACGGAAAATTGTTAAAATATAGCTATTTTGAAATATGCTACATCCGTATAATCCGTCTAGGAAATTAGAATTAATACAACTTTTTAAAACCAATGTTCCCAAATTTTTTGATCCAAGCGAGGTTCATGATTTTGAGACCTATCTTGAAGATAATGGTTCAGATTACTTTACCATTGAAGTCGAAAATAAGTTGGTTGGTGGAATAGGTATTTATATAAATAATGAAGAAGCGAATGGTGGCATTACTTGGATATTTATCAATCCAAGTATGTCAGGTAAAGGAATTGGCAAAAAAGCAGTAGATCATTGTTTGGAAATATTGAGTGCCAATCACAGATTAAAAAAATTGGTGATTAATACTTCACAACATGCCTTTGGATTTTTTGAGAAATTTGGTTTTTCTCTTGTTGAAATTAAGAAAAACTATTGGGGTAAAGATCTGGATTTGTATAAAATGGAAAGAAAGAATCTTTAAATAGAATAGAGTTATTCGATGGTTCTATTTCTTACCATAGGTCAATTTTTATGGTTTTGGAAGTGATTAGTTTTGCATAATATTTATTTGTAAAATTTAATTTAAATATTCAAAATCATGTTAAAGAAATTATTGGTGGGCTTGGCAGTTTTTATTCTTATTGCCTTTATTGCATTCTACGTGGCAACTAAGCCTACAATTCAGGACGATGGATCTTATATACCTTCAAAGTTATCACTTTCGATTGCTACATCTCCTGTTAGTGATTATGAATATGTCAAATTCGAAAATCCACACAGAGGGAATAAGAAGGTTTTAATGGTTTGTACTGAAGAGCGGAATATGACAATGGCAAATGGCAAAGAGTTCTCAACTGGGAATCATCCTGTTGAGATGTTGTTACCAATTTTACACTTAAAGAATGCAGGTATTGATGTGGATGTAGTTACGCCTACTGGGAAATCAGTAAAAATCGAGATGTGGGCGATGCCATCTGAAGATAAAAATATTGGTAAAATGTATGAGGAATATAAGTCTAAGTTTGAAAAACCTGGGAGTTTATCCTCATTTGTAAGAAATGAAATGACCGATAGTACGGATTACGTTGGGGTATTTATTCCTGGTGGTCATGGAGCAATGTTGGGTCTTCCAGAGAATAGAGATTTGAACAAATTATTGCATTGGTCACATGAAAATGATATGCATACCTTGGCTATTTGTCATGGTCCTGCGGCCCTATTGGCAGCTGGAATGGATGCTACCAAGGATTCTTATTTGTTTAGTGGATATAAAATTGCTTCGTTTCCTGATGCGGTAGATAAGCAAGGACCTATGATTGGATATACACCTGGGGCCATGCCTTGGATCTATGGAGAGAAGCTTAACAATTTAGGGGTTACTATCATTAATGAAAAAGCTGATGATACATGCCATAAAGATAGAAAACTGATCACTGGAGCAAGTCCTCAAGCAGCCAATAAATTTGGACAAATGGCAGCACATGCAATTTTGGAAGAACTTAATAAATAGTTAGATAATTACACATGAAAAATGTTTAATCATAAATATTATTATTACTTAATTTTCCTTGTTGCAATATTGTCTAGTATCTCTTCTTTTGGACAAGCTAAGCCAGATTCATTGCAATATAATGTAGATCTCAATTTGTCTGGAAGAAGAATATCTGGAACCTTTGCCCAGGTAGTAATTGGGGGTGAATTAAATGTTGATTTGGAATACAAATATTGGCATTTCGAAAATAAAACCACTTACCGATATAATAGGACAAATGAAATATTGATTGAGGACAATTGGTATGATTTTGCGTCTCTAAAATATTATATCAATGGTCAAAAAAAATTATTTCCTGGTATCTTTTATCATTATGATAACAATTTGATCTTTCGTGTTAATGACCGACATCACTTTGGTTTTGGTCTTGGTTCAGATCTCAGTCAAGGATTCATGCGACTTGCGCTTGGTGTTGGAGTAGCTCAGGAGATTGCTGAATTTAATGGTGTTGATTTTGAAAATAGTAGCTTTGATTTTTCGAATCGAAATAATGGGCTCTTTATATTTAGAATAAATAATGGCTTTTCATTTCTTAATAATAGCGTTAGTCTTGCATATCAATTGTTTTATTTTCAATCATTTAAGGAAGCTGCTGATTATGACATTTGGGTAACTCCAAAAGTAAGTTTGAATGTAATTAAAAACTTGTCAATCTATCTTGTTTACGATTATAGATTTGAAAATGTCCATCTAGAGTCTTTATCAAATTACAATGACATCTTAGTTATGGGATTTAATTATAAATTGGAAAATTAGCAAGGATTAGTTGTATTCAGTATCTTGTTTTCTTGTTGTTGGACGTTATTTTATTAAGTTGATGTTCTAATACATACAGTACATAATCCTGAAGTCGATAAACAGAATCTGGAAGAATTAGTTAGAAATATAAAAAATAGTATAGCTCTCAGCCAAGAAGCTGAGGATTATCTTTATTCCATAGCAAAGGTAAAAACCATAGGGAAGGGTTCAATTTTAATCCGTGAAGGGCAGACTGTTGATTTAATTTACTATGTACTTGATGGATGTATTAGATCTTTTTGTACGGATAAGAAAGGTAGAGAGCATACTTTGCAATTCGGAATAAGGAATTGGTGGATTAGTGACTATATTGCTATTTATGCAAATGAATCTGCGACATTAACTCTTGAGTGTTTAAAAGAATCACAAGTTGTTGTCTTTAATGCACAGAAGTTAAATGGAATATTTAATCTGTTTCCAGAATTTGAACCATTTCAAAGGAATTTATTGGAAAGACATGTAGTGAGTCTTCATAGGAGAATTTTAAATCAATTGCAACTCACAGCATCTGAACGCTATGATCTTTTCTTGGAACAATATCCCGATATTGAACAGTATACAAGAAACTATCACATTGCATCATATCTTGGAATTACACAAGAAAGTTTGAGTAGAGTTCGAGTCGAAAAAGCAAATCTTTAGTTCTATCATTTAATGTGCTTAACTTTTCAATAAGTTTTGTATTTTGAGAATATCATGAATGATTTGTGGAAACAAAAATTGAAAATTTACGAAAGGCTAATTAATACCAACGGCAATTTCAGTAGAAAAGGTAAGACGACAGCTTATACTTCCGTAAATGGCTATATGTTTTCTCTTTTAAATAAGGAATCACAAATCGGAATCCGATTACCTAAAGAATCTGCAGAAAAATTTATAAGAAAATTCAACACTACTCGCTATAAGTCTCATGGTGCATGGATGAAGGATTATGTTTTGATTCCTGAAAATGAACATGAGGAGATAGAAAAATTTGCACCCTATCTTCAAGAGAGCTATGAATTTGTAATGTCTCTGCCAAGCAAGAAAGGAAAAAAGGAACAATGATTTTAGTAAAGGAAATTTTGTTTAAAGTTGTTTTCATAACCTTGTTTGGATTTATTTTAGCTTCATGCAATGAATCAAAAATGAAAGAAGGTCCTCACATTGTTTTTGTTACGGGTGATGAAGAATATCGATCAGAAGAGTCTATGCCGATGCTTGCAAGGATTTTAAAGCGGGAATTAAATGCAAAAATAACAATGTGTTATGCTTTGGATTCTTTAGGTAATATTGATCCCAATAGGAGTGACCATATTAATAATTTGTCAAGTCTTGACTCGGCAGATCTAATGGTCATGTTTATCCGCTTTAGAAATTTACCGAAAGGTGAACTTCAATATATTTTAAATTATGTTGAATCTGGAAAACCTATTGTTGGTTTTCGTACCTCTACCCATTCATTTTTGTACAAAGATAGTAGTATGATGCATATGAATAATGAATGGCCCATAGATGTATTCGGTCAGCAATGGATTACTCACCATGGCCATTTTTCAGATGGAGATATGCCATTGACGGAAGTATTTCCTACTCATCAAAGTGAGCATATTATTCTTTCAGGAGTTGAAGCTTTTGATGCCTATTCCTGGCTGTACCATGTGGACGGCGGTGATTGGCGATTAAATAAAAACTGTGTGCCTTTTTTGGAAGGAAGAAGCCTTAAGTCAAATCATGCCATGAATAATCGATTGGAGGAATTTCCGATTACAAATCCAGTAGCTTGGACCAACACCATTACGACCAATGATGGTGTAAGCTCAAGAGTTTTTTTCACAACCTTGGGACATCCTTTTGATTTTAAAATCTCTTCTATGAGAAAACTTGCGCTCAATGGAATTTATTGGGCTTTAGGAAAGGAGGCATTGATACCATCCAATGGTGTAAATGATGCTTTTGTGGGCGGTTATAATCCCAATAATTCAGGATTTGGTGATAAATTTAAAAAAGGGGTAAAACCGGTAGATATTAAATTGTGAGACTTCTTTAGCCCAGACACTCTAAAATTTTAAAGAGCCACTTTGTAATTTTTAAATATTTCTTCAGATCAAATGTGCAGCATTTCATCCATTTTTGCATTTCTAAGTATTCATCGAAAACTACTATCTTGCGAGCAAAGAAAAAAGCTATGAATATTCTACATAAAGTTGTGATTTTGTTATTGATTCCAGTTTTTTTAGGAGCTCAAGAAAAACAAACAATTATTGGTGAAGCCAATGAATATTTGGCCCCTTTAAAATGGAGAAATATCGGCCCATTTAGAGGAGGAAGATCTGTGGGTTCATCAGGAGTTACGGGTGATCCGTTGACCTATTACATGGGCACAACTGGTGGTGGTGTCTGGAAAACAGAAGATGCTGGGCAACATTGGAAAAATATATCAGATGGATATTTTGGTACAGGATCGGTTGGAGCAATCTCTGTATCTGAAAGTCACCCAAATGTTGTCTATGTTGGCATGGGAGAACATGCACCTCGTGGGGTGATGACCTCACATGGTGATGGTGTTTACAAATCAACCAATGCAGGAAAGACGTGGACCAAATTAGGATTGGAAAAGACACAACATATTGCAAGAATTGTAATCCATCCAAGTAACCCAGACATTGTATGGGTTGCCGCTCAAGGAGCTTTGCATAAAGGCAATAAAGAGCGTGGTATATTCAAATCAGAAGATGGAGGAAATAGTTGGAAAAATGTTTTGTTTGTTAATGACTTAACTGGCTGTTCAGAACTATGTATTGATCATAGTAACCCAAGTGTTATGTATGCAGCCATGTGGGAGCATCAAAGAGTTCCTTGGAAAATTATTAGCGGTGGTGAAGGAAGTGGATTATATAAATCCATAGATGGTGGCGAAAGCTGGTTTAAGATACACAAGGGCTTGCCAGAAGAGAAAGGCAAAATGGCCATCTCGGTTTCTCGCGCAAACCCTGACAAGGTCTATGCCCTGGTCGAGAGTGATTCAAATGCTGAAAAAGGTGGATTGTTCGTTTCTAACAATGCAGGGAAGTCTTGGAGTCGTATTAGTGATGATCATAGACTTATACAAAGAGCTTGGTATTATATAGAGGTGTTTGCTGATCCCAATAATGAAAATACCGTGTATGTGTTGAGTGCTCCAGCATTAAGATCCAAAGACGGTGGCAAAACATGGGAGAGAATTACTGGTACCCATGGAGATTATCATGATCTCTGGATTAATCCAACAAATTCTGACAACCTTTGTATTTCGAATGATGGAGGTGCGGCTATTAGTTTTAATCAAGGAAAAACATGGTCTACTCAGTCAAATATGCCAACTGCTCAGTTTTATCGGGTGAATGTCGATAACCAATTTCCATACAGGATCTATGGTGGTCAGCAAGATAATTCTTCTGTGTCCATTGCTCACCGTGAGCTGAATAATTGGAGTATAACACCAAGAAGTTGGACCTATTCTGCAGGTGGTGAAAGTGCTTTTCTTGCTTTCGATCCAGATGATCCAAGATATGTAATGGGAGGCTCTTATCTTGGCACTATTGAATTATTAGACACCAAAGCAGAGGCTTCAACAAATATAATGTCAGCTCCAATTCAATATTTAGGAATGGAAGCTAGAGAAATGAAATATTTGTACAACTGGAATGCGCCTATTGTATGGTCTCAGCATGAAGCCAACACATTCTACCATGCTGCACAATATCTTTTACGAACTAGAGACGGTGGTCAAAACTGGGAAGAGATTTCTCCTGATCTTACACGAAATCAAGATGACAAACAAGGGAATGGAGGAGGACCTTATACCAATGAAGCAGTTGGTGCAGAGAATTATGGAACGATAAGTTATGTGGTTGAGTCTCCACATGAAAAAGGTGTTATTTGGACAGGAAGTGATGATGGTTATGTTCAGCTTACTAGAGACGGAGGGGAGAATTGGGAGAATGTGACTCCGAAAGGATTGGAAGAGTGTTTGGTTAATGCTATTGATATTTCTCCTCATGATCCAGGCACGGTTTACATTGCGACAACCAGATATAAGTTTGACGATAAAAGTCCTGGATTATATAAAACTACCAATTATGGTAAAACTTGGACCAGTATCAATAAAGGGATTCCTAATGGTGCATATACAAGAGTAGTGAGAGAAGATGATGTTCGTAAGAATCTTTTGATTGCTGGTACAGAAACTGGCATTTATATCAGTTGGACTGGTGGAGAGGAATGGCAACCATTACAATTAAATCTTCCTGTTACTCCGGTACTTGATTTAAAAATAAAACATGGTGATATTATTTTAGGAACTTCTGGAAGGTCTTTTTGGATTTTAGATGATCTGCCTCTGATAAGACAGTATAAGAATGATTTTAAATCGATGAAATTATTCCAACCTGAAAATGCATATTTGGTGAATGGGGGTAGTTCATTAAATGGTAACAATTCAGATGGCACCAATATTTCCTCTGGTGTAAACCCTGCCAACGGGATTGTCTTTTATTACCATCTTGAAGATGAATCAAAAGAAGAAGTTAAATTGAAAATCATTAATGAAGAAGGAAAAGTTGTGAACCAATTTAGTTCTAAAAGTATAGACTTTACAAGTTGGGATGGTGGGCCTAATGCAGAACCTAAATTAGATAAGAATAAAGGTTTGAATCGTTTCGTATGGAATATGAGAAATAAATCTATGCCGGGCATACCTGGTGTCTATATTGAAGGATCATGGAGAGGGCATAAGGTCACTCCAGGTAAATATGTTGCCATTTTGGAAGCAGGAGTTGTCACCGAAAGAACAGAGTTTGAAGTACTTGCAAATCCTTTATATCCGACGGATCTAGACTATGATCATTATGATCAATGGATGAGTGAAACTGAAGCAACTTTGACAGAAATGCACGAAATGGTAAATGTACTTTATTCGAAGAAGAAAAGGATTTCTGAGTTATTAGAAAGTCTGGATAAAAATGAAAAAACGGAAAAATTGACAACAGAGGCTGAGGCTTTGGTTGATAAACTTCTCTCTTGGGATGAATTGATGGTACAAAGATTATCCAAAGCTTATGATGATGTAGAAAATTATCCCAACAAGTTTAGCGCTAATTATTTGTTTTTAATAAATGCAAGTGAAAGTGATATTCCCAGAATAAATCAAGGATCAAAAATTAGGAGAGCTGAGCTTGATAAACAATGGGCTGAATTAAAAGGAGTTGGCCAAAATTTATTGAATGATGAAATTCCAAAATTAAACAAATTGTTTTGGGAGGCTGGTATAGGTGCCTTAGACAATTAAGATTAGAAATTAAAAAATGAAAACAGAGAAATATTATTTAAAAGAAATAGAACAAAAGGATATTCAAAATATTTTTAGCGGGTTGTCGGATCCTGAGATCACACAATTTTACGATGTTCATTTTCCTACCTTGGAAGCGACTCAGGAGCAAATGGATTGGTATCAAAACCTCAAGACGACAGGAACTGGAATTTGGTGGGGTATATATGGAAAGGATGACCAAAAATTTCGTGGGGCTTGTGGATTTAATGGTTTAGAGAAAGAACACTGCAAAGCTGAAATAGGGATGTGGTTATTGAAAGAATTTTGGGGGCAAGGAATATTAAAGGAGGTAATGCCCAAGGTATTTGATCTTGGTTTTGGTGAACTTGGATTGAATAGAATTGAAGGCTATGTCGTTACTGATAATCGAAAATGTAAAAGCGCTCTAGAGAAAGTTAATTTCAAATACGAAGGTACCATGCGAGAATGTGAGATTAAAGATGGAAAAAAAATAAGTGTAGATATTTATTCAATATTAAAAAAAGATATTATAGGATAGTGAATTTATTAAAAAGTAAAGAGAAAGATTGCAACAATAATTATTGATATCAATGTGGATAAAATTCCAAGAATAATACCTGCAGTAGAAATAGCTTTATTTTGATCTTTGTTTGTATTCTTTTTTGCCTTTTTTTTGGAAGATATGCCTAAAACTATAGCTAAAGGCCCAAGTAATAAAGCTATGACAGGTAATAATAATGCCAAGATACCTACGCTTAAAGACATAATTGCCAATAATAAAACATTGGTATCGGTGTCTCCATTGTATTGAAAGATTAAATCACCATTGCTGGCAGATATCTTCTTGATGCTTGTGAGTTCAAGGGTGACTTCTTGACTATTTGGTTGGTCGCATATAGTGTATGAGACAGTAGATTCATCCAAACTAATTATTTGTACTTTAAGCGTCGAGTTGTTTTGTAATGTTATCGTTTCACAACCATCAGAGTTTGTAAAAATTGATTTATTGATGAAGAACTTTGGTTTGAAAATAGTCGAAATATTTTTTCGTAACTTCCTTTTAAAAATTGTCTTTTTGTTTTTTTCAAAAAAAGGAACTGTTTTAAAATTTTCATTTTGTTTTTCATTGTCTGCAATTAAATTAGCAGGACAAGCAATACTTACCAAAGAGCATAAGAGGATGGCCAATGTATAGAGTATTTTAGTATATGTTCTAAGCATGATTTATTAATTATAAATAATAAAGAATTTTGCTTTCAGGCTATATGCAAGTTAATGATATATTAAACAGAATATGAAATAATTAAGGTACAAATTATTTGTGCACCAAGCAGGACTTTGTTTTTTAAGTTATGATATCGAAGTGTCATATTGATGCATTCCTTTAGTTCTTTTATTGGGATTGGGTCCTCAAATTTGAATTCAATTACTCTGTTGTTGTACATCCAATTCTGAAACATAAGTTCGGATTGACTCTCCCCATTGGTTTATCTCTGTTAACAAATAATTATTACTTGAGGAAGTTAGGGATTGAATTAAGTTTCCATATATCAAATTATTATTCGTGAAAATATTTAAATCTATCACATGATTTTCTGGAATTTGATACTCAATAAAATCGAAATTCTTTAATTCATTAAATTCTAAATCATAACTAAAAATAAAGCCTTTGGGATTGATTTTGGACGCTAGTGCCATTTTTATTAACGAATCTAGAATGATCTCAATCTAACTATGGTTTGATTTTTTTTCTTTCTTTTATTGCATTTCCTCCTGCCTTTATAGAGGATGCTCCATGAATGGTTATGGTTGATTTTATAAAATCCTCTTCATTCGCTTCAAAAATATTTGGCACATATTTTTGAGGATTTCTATCAATGTAAGGGAACCAAGTGCTATGAATTTGGATCATAATTTTATGGCCTTTTTTGAAGGTATGCAGAATATCTTGAAGAGGAATTTGCACACTTGTTTTTTCTCCAGAAACAAATGGTTCTGGATTTTCATAAGAGTTCCGGTATCTACCTCTAAAAGTCTCATGTCTAACTAATTGTTGATAGCCTCCCATGGTAATATTGTCTGGATTGTGTTCATAATTTGTGTGGTCGTCTGGGTAAACATCAATAAGTTTTATAACGAAATCGGCATCGGTGCCGGTCATGGAAACTACTAAATCTGCTAGGATTTCTCCTGCAATTGTTATATTTTCATTCAAAGTGTCTGTTTCAAAAGTAATGACATCAGGGCGTCTAGATGCATGTCGTTGGTCATCTGTCATAAATGGTCTAGGAGTAAATCTCAATCCTGCAGTCTCTGATCTATATGGAACAGGAAAATCAGGGTCACTTAGGTACTCAAAACTTAGGTTTTGATTGCCAGGTTTGTTCACAAGGAGTTCTCCATCATTTTCAAAGTAGAAGGTTACTGGTGGAATTTCAGCAGGAGGCCATTGAGAATAACTCTGCCACGCCTTGGTTCCTGTATCAAATACAAGGGCTTCTGGCAGATTTAAATTTCCATTCTTTTTTAGGTGAAATTCGAAGAAGGGTAACTCAACATTTTCTTGAAAATCTTTTGAAATATTATCTCCAAAGTAAATGTGATTGATAATTTGTTGCTCATTATTTCTTGCCCAATCACCATGGGTCCAAGGACCCATTACGATTGAATTTTTAGCCTTGGGGTTGTGTTCTTCAATGGTTTTATAAATGTTTAATGGGCCGTAAAGGTCTTCGGCATCAAACCAGCCTCCTACAGTGAGTACCGCATGATCAATGTTTCTAAGGTGAGGTAAGATGTTTCTTTCTTGCCAGAATTCATCATAATTTGGATGTTCGATAATTTGCTTCCAGAAAAAGTTATCATTGTGGAATTCTTTTGTAATATTTTTTAATGGTCCTTGATCTAAATACCAGTCGTAAGCATCAGGTATTTTTTGCGAATAAAATTTATTGATGGATTCAGTATACCAAGGATCTCTCGTAAGGCTATCTTTTTGATAGCCAAAGACTGGAAAAGCCGCAGTGTATGATAATAAATATGTGCCATGATGATGAAAATCATCAAAGTAAAAGTCGGCAATAGGTGCTTGAGGTGAAGAAGCGACAAGTGCAGGGTGTGCATCTGGTAGTGCAGCTGCAGTATAAAATCCAGGATATGAAATACCATATTGCCCTACTTTTCCATTGTTGTTAGGAATATTGGCCAAAAGCCAATCTATGGTATCATAAGTATCGGAACTTTCATCTATCTCGGTTTTCTTTCTTTTCTTATTGCCGGGGATGTTAGGTCTCATGTTGTCAAAGGTGTCACCGGACATGTATCGTCCTCTGACATCTTGGTAAACAAGAATATAGCCTGCTTTGATCATGGACTGAGAAGGAGCGCGTAAATTGAATCCTCTTGCTCTTGAGGCATTGTAGCAAGTTCGGTTCATGATAAAAGGATAGTCTTTTGACTTGTCTTTTGGAGTATAAACAATGGTGAATAGTTCTACACCATCTCTCATTGGGATGAAGTACTCGTTATAATCATAATGATTTGCTACATAGCTTGAATCAGCTTGTTGGCAATAAATGAAAATTGGCAATAAGGTTAATACGCTTAATAGAAAGATTCTTTTCATACTTGAAAGTTATTGTAATCTAAAGTATGAAGAATGATTTAATTAACGTGCTGTCCACTCATAATAATTATGGGTAGTATTTAGTACAAAATCTACCTTTGGGTACAAAGCATTACCGATTTGGTTGTTTTTTTCTGTTTCTAATATTATTCCACAAGCATTGGATTCAAGACAATGGTCTTTGGCTTTTTGAATAAGCATTTTGGAAATTCCTTTTCCTCTGTGATCTTTGTATACGAATAGGTCATTTAAAAGCCAGAGTTTTTTCATCCTTGTCGATGAGAAGAGAGGGTATAATTGTGTAAAGCCAACAATGGTATTACTTTCTATTGCGATGTAAATAATTGATTCTTGATTTGAAATACGTTCATTTAAAAAATGAGTTGCTTGTTGGATGTCAGAAGTTTTTCTGTACCAAACTCGATAACTATCAAAAGCTTTAGATAGATCATCTAGATGGTTGATTGTTGCTTTTTTTATTTGAATCATAAGAAAAAGGTAGAAATTAAGATTGAATTATTTTAGCCAGTAAGATCTGCAATCTTTTGTTCGATCTAATAAATTAGTACCGAATAATAATCTTCTCAAGGTTGCTGGGTCGTTGAAGGAATGATTTTCGTTGAGAATTTCATTTACTTCCATTTCTGAATAAGATTTATTTTTTTCAAATTTACTTGATAAAACTACCAACATTAGGTCTAATTTTTTCTTTTGTTTTCTTCCAGGAAGCCGGTTGAATTTTCCATCACTATCTAAGTACCCCTTGAGCATTTTAGTCATAAATAAAATTTATTTCTTAAGTATTACAGAATGATAGAAAATAAATCATAATTGCTTATTAATTGTACCGAATTTTAATTGTTTTTCCTAAGATTGTTATCAATAGTAAAAAAGAACGTTGACCCTTGATTTGGGATTGAAGAGACCCATATCATCCCATTGTGTTTTGTGATTATTTTTTGGCAGAGTGTTAAGCCAATTCCAGTTCCTTCGTAATCTCTTTTATTTTCTAATCGTGTGAACATATTGAAAATTCTATTTTGATATTCTGGAGGAATTCCCAAACCGTTGTCTTTTACATAGAATTGAATTTTATTATTTGTTCCTTTTTCTGAAACTCCGATCTCAATCATTGGCTTTTCTTTATTGTTGAATTTTAAAGCATTGGTGATAAGATTATAGAATACAACTCCAATTTGATTGCTTTCGCAATATATTATAGGTAAGTCTTTAATATTTATTTCTGCTCTTTTTTCGGTAATTAAAGTTTGTAGGTCTTTGATTTTTTCTTTTACAAGTACTTTGATATCTGTTTCTTCAACAATTAAATCAGTAGAACCGGTGCTGGCATATTGTAGCAAGTTTTGAATTAGAGAAGACATTCTTTTTACTCCTTCTACAGCAATTGAAACATATTCATTTGAATCTTTGTCAAATTGATTTTTCTTTTGGAGAAGACCTACGGCATTTCCAATATTTCTCAAAGGTTCTTGCAGATCGTGAGAGGCGCTGTATGCAAATTGTTGTAAGTCTTGGTTTGATTGTAATAGGTCTTTTTCAATTTTTAGTCTTTCTTTTATTTCTTCATTGAGACTTTTGTTAAATCTATTCAAGTCTTCATTTCTTCTTTGAATGTTTCTTGTATATAATTTTATTATGAGCCAAAATAATCCAGCTGATAAAATAAATCCTAAAATCTGAAACCACTTCATTTCAAGAATCGATGGTTTTTTAATAATTTTTATTTCAGCAGGTGTTTTTGTCCAATTGCCTTGATAATTGGCAGACTTAACCTTAAATGTGTAATCTCCAGCTTTTAAATTGGTATAGACTGCGGAAATGTTTTTATTAGTGTAAAACCAGTCTTCATCTAATCCATCTAATTTGTAGGCAAATTGGGTATTGCCAATGCGTTCATAGCATAAGCCAACATATTTTAACTCCAAGTAGTAGTTGTTATGTGGTAGTACAAGTTGATCTTTATTGATTAAATTGGTTTGCTTTTCAT
Organism: Saprospiraceae bacterium; assembly: GCA_020630955.1. Classification (GTDB taxonomy): domain Bacteria; phylum Bacteroidota; class Bacteroidia; order Chitinophagales; family Saprospiraceae; genus JAHDBF01. Next base: position 157,918 of record JAHDIE010000001.1, on the reverse strand, counting down.
TTTTGCTGCTTATGGTTTTAGCAGCAGTGATATAGGTTTTGGGTGCTGGAAGTAATTTAGTGGATAGCTTAGGGTTGATACTAGCAATTCCAAATTGACTTCCAAAATGTATTGTTCCATTTTTAGTTTTGGAACTATTCATCAATTTGAATGTAGTATCTCCTATGCCATCGTATTTCCCATATTTTCCTATCGATTTAGTTTCAGTATTTAAACATTTAATTCCGTTAATGGTACTATACCATAGATTGTTTTTTTCTTTTTCAATGCTAATTACATAATCGGTGCTTAATAATGATTCTGCTTTGGGTATATGATCAGTCTGCAGATCTAAATAAGTTATTCCACTTGTTGTACCGATGTATAATTTATTATTAATTTCTTCTAAAGCAGTAATTTGGTTTGAAGGTAAGTTTACTGGATTATTTTCGACTCCATTCTTAAATTGTTTGAAAATAACAGAGTCATTTTCCGTTCTAACAATTTTGTTAAGACCATTAAAAGTTGCAATCCAAATATTGTTCCTGCTATCTTCAAAAACTTGATTGATTGAATTGTCAGAAATTGAGTATTGATCAGCATTTCTTTTTACATAAAGCTTTGATTTTTTAGTTGCCATATCGAAAGATATTAAGCCGTATTCTGTAGAGATATATATGACATTATCCGAGGAGATAAATATATTCCTAGGTATAATTTCGATGTTTGATTTATTGGAGAGCGCAGGAATTAAAAACTCAGTAGCTGAATTAGTTTTTATATCATACTCAACAAATCCTTTATTGGTCGCAATGTAAAGATTGTTTTCTTTTCCGTCACAAATAGCATACAATTTCGTATCTTGAAATTGGTGTAATGATAATTTTGAAATTTTATCAAAATCATTTTGAATTTGATAAAGATCATTAGAAAGTGTTGTAAACCAAATACTATTATTTTTTGCAACAAAATTTTTACAAACATCTTTTATGCTTTTAAACTGGTCGATCTCATTAATTTCAATATGTTTATTTTGACTTGACAATTGACTAATTCCGTTTTGACTACCAATCCATATTATTCCATTTTTACTTTGGAAGATTTTATTGATCATATTGTCGGTTAAAGAAATAGTGTTGGGCTTATCAATGTTTAAATTTGTAAAATTGTAGTTTCTCTTGGATTTATCGGAATTTTCTTTATTGAGTAACAGTAATCCATTTGCAGTTCCTATCCAAAAATTTTGATTTTTGTCAATGAGCATATCTTGGAATGTTGGACTTGATATGCTGTGGTTGTTGTTTTTATTGAAATTTAAATAATTGATATTCCAATCTTGCTTATTGGGATTATTTGAGGCATTATTTGGAATGTCAATTGCAAAAAGCCCTGCTCCATGAGTGCCTACCCAAATGCTTGTGTCATTTTCTATGAATATTTTCCAAACATTAGTCGAAGCTAAATTTTCTGACAATTCGAAAGTCCTGAAGGAGAAAGTAGCTGGATTATTTGAATCAGAATTAAGTATTAAACTGAGTCCTCCATCCCATGTGCCTACCCATATAAAACCATTTTTATCCTCGGTGATGTCAAGAACTGCATTATTTGGAATACAGTTATGATTATTTTCAATTGCTTTCCAGCGGTAGAAATTATCTGTTTCAGCATTATAAAGATTTAATCCATTTTCTGTGCCTATCCAAATTCGTCCTTTACTATCCTCTTCGATAGATAGTATTTCATTATTGGAAATAGAAGAAGAATCTTGAGTATCGTTAATGTAGTTAATCCAAATATCTTTTTCATAATTATATTTTGTAAGACCACCCAAAGTAGTACCAATCCAAAGTTGATTTTTGGAGTCAGCAAATAAAGTTCGAATGTTTTTACTTTTTAATTCGGGAATAATATTATTCTTGGTGTTGAATAAAGTAAAGCCCTCTTTTGAATCATATCGGCAAAGGCCATTGGTGGTGCCAATCCAAATAAAGCCCAATGAGTCTTCACAAATATCATTGATATAATTATTCGGTAGTCCATTTTCAGTTTGAAGATTGTAAAACTCAATAGGAAAAGATTGAGCTAATAAGATACTGATTGTACTTTCTTGTAAGAGTAATATTACACAAAAAAGATATTTTAGAAATGATTTGATCAAATATGGAAACTTCTTAATATTTAAATATTTTATTTGACTTGATTATTTTTTTATTGTTTTTAAATTGTACAAAGTAGAGGCCTTGATTTAGTTTTGAAAGATTAATGCTGAATAAGCTTTTAGCTGGTTGTATAAGTTCAATTTTTTTAACCAACTTACCAAGTTGGTTAAAAATTTCGATTGTATTAATATTTTCGAAATTTGAAGCATTGATGTGAATTTTGTCATTGCATGGATTTGGAAATATTGATATTTCATCTTCGGTTGGGAGATTTGAAGTATCTGTGGTTAACCATTGGTTAAACAAGACTTGTAAGGAATCGATTGGTTCCATTCCAAAAGGCATTTCAGCTACGTTTAGAAATAACGAAGGTTCTAAAAAATTATCTTCAGGTTGAGAGACCATTAAGAAGGCAGATGTTGAAGAGGTGCCTCTGTTAAGACATCTTTCGTCTGCTCCAGGAATATTTGCTCCTTGCATTGCGGCCATAAGTTTTTCTGCAAGAGATCCTTCAGTTTCTGTGAACCCAGCTGCCATTTGTTCTAAGACTTCTGGTCCAAGTAGGATATTCCCTTGAATTGCAAAATTTGGCCCAATAATATGGCCTTTGTAATCATCAGCACTATTTCCTGTAAAAGCATCAGCTCTAGGATCTCCGTTTTCATCAAAATCAACGATTCCATACTGTCTAAATTCAGGATTAAAGCCTTGAGAAAAGCAGCCATCGTTGTTATACAAGTATTCTAAAATTTCAGAAGGACTAGATCCATTCATCATTTCTGTAATTCCTAGATCTAGATTTACATGAGGGCTTACACAAATCCAGGCTTGTCCATTGATACCTCCTTTGTTTGGTATTAACTTGCTGATGATCTGTACACCACCAATTCCTGCTGCGCCATCTACGCATGAAGCACCGGCCGAACCTACTTCTCTTGTTTCGGGGTCAACTGCGACTATAGAAAAGGTGTCCTGACCAATGCCTATTTGTAAGCAAACAAAAAACATACATATTTGGAATATTCTTTTCATGTCTTTTTTTTCTAAAATAAAAAATATTAATCTTTTAGTAGTAATACTAGTTCTTCAATTTTAGAAATAAGTTTCTGAAAGTTGGTTTTATTGGTTAAGTGATTCATAATGGTAACTCTCAGGAAGACTTTTCCTTTGAGTTTGGTCTGGACAATGTAGAATTCACCTGTATTAAATAATTTTTGTCTTATCGAAGTATTTAGTGAATTTGGTTCATGGTTTGGAGAAAGGTATCTGAAGCAAAGAATATTGGTGTCAGGCTCGGTGGCCAATTCAAAGTGATCATTTTCTTTTATTATGTGAGCGAATTCTCTTGTTAGATCAAATTGATTATCTACATATTTTTCAAATAATTTTTCGCCATAAGTTTGTAGGAGGATGTAAAACTTAACAGCCATCATCTCTTTGGTACATTCGAAAGTTCTTTTTCCATAATTGTACCATTCTTCACTATGGTCGTCTGCCCAAAGGTATTGTGCTTTTTGACTGAAGGTTTGGTAGGAGTCAGACTTATTTCTAAAGAGAAGAAAGGTCATTATGCCAGGTGTAAGCATCATTTTGTGTGCATCTATGACCACAGAATCTGCTTTTTCAACACCATTAAGTAAATGATTATATTTTGGTGAAAAAATAGCAGCACCGCCATGTGCTGCATCGACATGAAACCAACAGTTTTTCTCTTGGCAGAAAGATGCTATTCCATTTAGATTTTCTATGGCTCCTGTTGAAGTTGATGGAGCACTTCCTACAATTGCCATAATATGGTTTCCTTCGTCAACATTTTCTTGATAACTTAAATTTAGCTCATCAAGATCCATTTTGAAATGATCATCAGTTTTTATTTTTACAATTCCATCATCACCAAAGCCCATTATTCTCAAGGCTCTATCTACACAATAATGCGCTTCTTCAGAAACTAAAACAACATGCTTTGGTTGATGACCTTTAGTCCAAACATCTTTTTCAATCATTTTGGATCGTGCTGCTAATAATGCGGTTAAATTTGCCAAAGTTCCTCCGGAGGTCATAATACCAGATCCTTCTTGATAACCAAGTTTTTTGCACATGAACTCCGTAGTTATTTTTTCAATGGCAGATGCTGCTTCGCCCATTTCATAGATTGCCATACCATTATTTAATAATCCTGTCAAAACATTGGTCAAGGCTGCAAGTGGGGCGGTAACAGCAACTTGATGTCCCATGTAGTTTGGATTATGTAAATGAATCGATCTGTCAATTATTGATTTAAAAATTTTGATTGGGTCATAAATAGTATAATTGTCAATTGGAAATGTGCGATTCCAAAAGCCAAGTTCATTTTCTGGCTTGTGGTGTTTGGTTACAGGTAGCTCATTTTGTTGAGCTTCTTGTAAATAATCCGATAAAATATCGATGATTTGGTAGCCATTTTGTTTGAATTCGGATGGATCAAATGCTTTTTCAAGTAGTTTGGATTTCATTTATTAAGTTTTGAAGGGTAATCGGATTAAAATTAACCCAACTTTATTATTGATGAACTATCAGCGATTGGTAATTTCCATTAATCGAAATTATTGCGACTATTTTGATAGAAATGTATATTTGTCGAAAATTTTGTCATGAATAAAATTCGAATAGGAGGGGTTCCAGAACATTTTAATTTGCCTATACATTTGGCCATTGAAGACGGTGAATTTGAAGCTAGAGGTTTAGATGTTGAATGGACTACTTTTAAAGGAGGTACAGGCCAAATGACAAAAGCATTGCGAGAGGATGAAGTCGATATTTGTATTTTGCTTACTGAGGGTATCATAAGCGATATCATCAAAGGAAACCCTTCAAAAATAATAAGTGTTTATGTAAATACTCCATTGATATGGGGGGTTCATACTGGCGTCGATAATAAATTGAATGCTTATGAAGATATTTTTGATAAAAATTACGCAATCAGCCGTTTTGGATCAGGGTCTCATTTAATGGCAATTGTAGATGCAAATTCAAGAGGGAAAAAGATAAAGGAAGGTCAATTTAAGGTAATTAAAAATTTAGATGGTGCTTTGTTGTCATTAAAGAACATAGAGTCCGATGTGTTTTATTGGGAAAAATTTACTACAAAGCCATTTGTTGATAATGGACAACTAAGAAGAGTAGGGGAATATTTGACACCTTGGCCATGCTTTGTAATTGCTGCTACTGATAAAATATTGAAAGAACAACCAGAAAATATTATTCGTTTATTGAGGACTATCCATGATGGGGTAGATAACTTTATGCAAAACGATACAAGTGTACATTTGGTAAGTGAAAGATATGGATTGGAAATTGAAGATGTTGAAAGATGGTATTATTCAACAGAGTGGGCTATGCATGGTTGGGTAAACGACAAAATGATTAAAAATGTTATTTATCATCTCAAACTTGCGGGTATCGTTGACAGAAATCAAGACATCCCTGAATTAATTTGGAAAAGGTAATTTAGTAAGGAGGATTCAGGAAAAGTAAGCTTAGGATTACAATTAATATACTTAGGAAGTTGGTGGCATCATTATCAATCAGATGAAAGCCTTTGGCCAACATTTCTTTATTTCCTGTTTCGGAAATCTTATTATTCATGAGATATTTGCCTTGAGCAATACTACCTATCACACTGTCTAGAAACATTCCAATGATTCCAACAAGTAAAACAGATATAAAAAATCGAATATCGATGCAATATAACATGGCTGCAACAGCAATGATGGTTGCACCAAGTATACCTGCCAAAGTTCCTATAGTACTTATTCCACCTGATAGACCAGGTTCAACTTTCTTCAAGGTGCAAATATCTATGGTTGGAGAATTTTGTCGTTTGCCTATTTCGCTACTCATGGTATCAGCCAATGCAATTGAAAAAACATAAATAATGATCGCAGCGATGGTCTGTTCAGACGGTAAAAAAACAATGGCTATAAAGGCAACCCCGGCATTGGCCAAAACCTGTTTTGCAGTCCTGCCATTTTTTTCCTTTTGATTATCCTGGGTGTAACTTAATTTGCTTCCAATGAGAGCAAAAAGAAATGGATAAAGAAGCAAAAGAAGCCCTACTTTGTAGGTGATGACTAGAGCTATTAAGCTTGTAGCAACTATTGCATTCGCAGTTAGCCATTTCTTTTTGACAGCAATAGTTCCAAACAATCCACAGCATACAAAAGTTATTAATATAGCATATTGAGTTTGGAGACTGTTTAGACTATCGAAAAATGGATTGGATATGCTCGGCCACATATTAAATGATATGAATGATCATGCCATCAAACTCTATGATAGCACCTTTTCTCAGCTTGTTTCTTACTCTCAGTTCTATCTGGCCATCCACTATCACTTCTTCATTTTGAATACGAATTTTTGCTTCTCCTCCTGAGTTTACCAAATCCAAATATTTTAATAAATTATTTAATTGGATATAGTCCTGGTTTCTAAGTTCAAATTTTATGGTTTTTTCTTCCATTTAATTTCTTCTTGGAATTAAAGTTTTTGGATAGACTACTAAGCTTTCATTTCCATCAAGTCCAACCGATGCAACTCCAAAAAGGTAATTATCGATTACAATATTTTTAAGTGTAACGTCCGTTTCTTTTCCAACCCATTTAGAGTATTCCCATTGAGCTGAGGTGGTATTTCGCCAGTATATTTTATAGCCTGCAATATTTGGATCATTTACAGGATCCCATTTTAATCTTGTCGAAGGTTTTACAGCTCCACCAATCATAACAAACTCAGGTGCTTTAGGAGCCCAAGCTATTGCAGCCAAACAGATGGCATTTACGGAAGTGAGCTTAGCTGCATAATCAAAGTTTACCCCTTCTATCACATCACCATATGCTATTCCATTTTCTATTCTAATGTCCTGATGTTGCATGTCATAATTTTCATGTGTTTCCATAATTCTAACACCAGGAAATCCTGCGTCATTGAAAGGTCTATGGTGTCCTCCTCGTCCAAACCGGTCGAGTCTATAAATCATTACAGCATCAAGATTGGTCATGTAACTGTCGGTCATTTTGTCGATATACCTTGCAAGCTGTCTGGAAGGACCGTCAACTTCGCCTCCATAAAATCTATTCCAAATAAGTTGCTGTTCATTTGGATTTGGTGGTATTGGTTCAGAAAAAACTCTGAAACTTGTATTGTCAACAACACCATCTATACCTTTGATGTTGCCAATCATATCATTATTAATGATACCAATAATGTCCCATCCTTTTTCTTTCATTTCTGCTGCAAGTAATTTTCCACCGAAGAGGCCTTGCTCTTCGCCGGATAATCCCAAGAAAATGATACTGGTTGGGAAATCATATTTAGAAAGTACCCGTGCAGCTTCGATAACACCCGCCATTCCAGATGCATTATCATTGGCGCCTGGGCTGTCACTTGTTCCATCTAATGGATCACTAACTCTGGAGTCAATATCCCCAGACATGATGATGAATCTGTTTGGATATTGTGTGCCGCGTTTGATAGCCAAGGTGTTTACAATCCATGTATCGTTAGGAATTCTTTTCGATTCACCTGCTTTTACCAAGCCTTTATGGAATGAAACTTCCAGACAATCATTGCAATCTTTGGAAATGGATTCAAATTCAGCTTTGATCCATCTACGGGCAGCCCCTATACCTCTGGTGTCAGAAAGGGTGTCAGACAGGGTGTGTCTAGTTCCGAATGAAACGAGCTTTTCAATATCTTTTTGAATACGTTCTGCAGATACGTTTTCAATTATATCATACAGCTTTGTGTCAATTTGTGGTGGTGGATCTTGACTGTAGCCGGTAAAAAGGCTAAATGATAAAAAGCTGCAAATGAAATATTTCATAATCGTTATCTTGTATGATATTGTAATTTAACCAAAGTCATTAAAATGCGCATATTATTTCTCAATTGCTTTTGCTTTTTATTTCTTTTTGCTCACGGGCAAATATTAAAACCGGAGGCCACAGAGATCTGGAGTCCTGCACCAAGGGTAGTGGAAGTTGATCAGCAGGCAAAAATTCCATCCGATGCTATTGTGTTATTTGATGGTAAGGATCTTTCTCAATGGGAGAATAGGTGGAATGGTGAGGAAGCTCAATGGAGCATTCAAGATAAGCATATGACTGTAGTTGCAGGAACTGGAGATATTAAAACAAAAGAAAAATTTGGAAGCTGTCAATTGCATATTGAATGGAGAGCTCCTCATGAAGTCAATGGTGAATCCCAGGGTAGAGGTAACAGTGGAGTTTTCCTTCAAGAAAGATACGAGGTCCAGATTTTGGATAATTATAAAAATCGTACCTACTCAAATGGCCAAGCCGCATCCATCTATAAACAACATATCCCTTTGGTAAACGCTTGTCAGCCACCAGGGGAATGGCAGAGTTATGATATCATTTTTACGGCACCAAGATTTAACCAAGATAGTCTTAAGATTTCTTCAGGATATGTAACCGTTCTCCATAATGGTGTCTTGGTCCAAAATCATGTAGAACTCTATGGTAGTACAGAATATATAGGTATTCCAAAGAATATTATGCATGGTGATGCTTCCATTGTGCTCCAGGATCATGGAAATCCAGTTAGTTTTAGAAATATTTGGGTTCGAAGATTGTAAAAGTAGTTGAGGGACTTAGGGCCAAATGGTCGATCATTCTGGAAGATAAAGTCCGATTACGGGTCTACGTTTGTGTTTTTAATCATTGATCAATTGTCAGCCAGGATGGCTGTTGAGTGTAATAAACACAGGTTTTTTGCTCAAAATTCACATTTTTTTATGAAAAAACTTGTTTTGTAAAATAATGTATCATATGTTTGGTGTACTATTATACTAATACACTAAACAAATAGCCATGATTAACTTAGAGAAACTTCATTTTTCCTACTCTGCTAAGAAATCCTTGTTTGCTGATCTGGATTTAGAACTAAAACCAGGTAAAGTATATGGATTGCTTGGTAAAAACGGCACAGGTAAGTCGAGTCTTTTAAAATTGATTGTAGGTGCAATTTTCGCTAAAAAGGGTAATTGTATGGTCAATGGAGTAGCTTCCTCTGACAGAGACCCTAATATCTTGAGTGAGATATTTTTTTTATCGGAGAATTACGAAACACCTGCAAATTCTATCAAAGATTTCGTATCTGCCAATGGACCGTTGTATCCAAAGTTTGACCAAAAGAAATTTTTCTCATTTTTAGAAATTTTTGAGATTGACAGGGATTCAAATTTGGAGCATTTGTCATACGGGCAAAGAAAGAAAGTGATAATTTCATTTGCCATTGCGACCAATGTTAAATATTTATTGTTGGATGAGCCTACCAATGGTCTGGACATTCCTTCTAAGAGTCAATTCAGAAAGGCTTTACTTTCTGGTTTTCAAGAAGATCAAATTGTCATCATTTCAACTCACCAAATCAGAGATCTTAATCAATTGATTGAATCGATTATTATCATAGAGGACGGTAAAATACTTTTTCATAAAGATGTTTTTGAACTTGAAGAAAAACTATTGTTTTCAAAATCATTATCCGATGGAAATGACGCTGATGTCATTTATTCTGAGATGGTTCCCGGAGGATATATTCATATTAGGACCAATCCAAATAATGAGCCATCAGAAGTAGAATTGGAGGTGTTATTTAATGCAATCATCCAAAACAAAACTTCATTTAATCAATACTTTTAAAGCCAATAGATATGAATTTTAATATAACAAGATTTGGGAATCTTATTAAGAGAGATTTTATTACACATAAGAAGGCCTTGTTTTATGCAATGGTAAGTACAATTGGATTTTTAGTATTTATTATTCTTTTTGCGAGGATTACTGGTAGCGAAGATTTTAGGCATGCTTCATTTTGGAAGCCAGTTTATTTGGGATTTTTATTTGTACTTGGTTTATCCTTTACAAGTGTCATATTCAGAGAATTTAAAACTCCAGCAGGGAGAGTTCAGTTTTTAAGTTTGCCTGCAAGCAATCTTGAGAAGTGGGCCAGCAGGTGGTTGTATAGTTTATTTTTGTTTCCAATGTTTATTGTACTTTCCGTATGGATAACATCCAGTATGGTAGTAAGTGGCGAATCAAATCTTTGGGATCATTTTCATGGAGATGAATTATTCTATATATCCTTAGGCTTTGTGTTGCTGCATGCAAGTATGTTTATTTATGCGATTTGGTTTAATAATTTGGTTGCATTTAAAGGAACCATATTTGGATTGGTAGCCACTTTGGCTTTTGCTGGAATAATGGCAGGATTATTTTGGTTGATATTTAATGATCTTTTTGAGGGATCTTTTAGAGCTGGTCCATCTGAATACGTAAGCATGAATGCAGAAGGTCAGGCGTTTTTTAAGCATAAAGTACAACCAGTAGGCGAATTTCTTATCAAATTTTTCGTAGCACCATATTTATGGGTCGTGAGCTATTTTAAAATGAAAGAAAAGGAAGCATAATGGAATTTAAAAAGAATCAAACGATCTACTTGCAAATAGCTGATTTCATTTGTGAGAATATAATAACTCACAAATGGCCACAGGAAGAGAAAATATCTTCTGTAAGGGAGCTTGCAGCAAGTATTGAGGTAAACCCCAATACAGTCATGAGGACTTATAGTCATCTTCAAGAAATGGGGATTATTTATAACAAAAGAGGGATAGGGTACTTTGTATCACCTGGTGCTCCGGAAAGCATTAAAAAAATGCAGAAACAGGAATTTATTAAAAATGAACTTCCTGAAGTATTTAAAAAAATGGATTTATTACAAATTGAATTTGATGAGCTTGAAGGTATTTATAAATCCCTTAATTCAAACGGGCTTTCTAAGTCCTAAATAACATTTAAAATTATTAAAATGAAAACATCAAATAAATTATTACTCGTATTATTCTTAGCTATCTTTTTTTCAGCTGCCTCATTAATGGTATATGCTAAATCACACATGGTTATAGGCAACAATATAAATAACCATTATTATGGTGAAGAAAATGTAATAGAGAAGGTTTTGCTTCAAAATTTAGATTTAGATAGCATTGAAATGGGAGACAATTTTGTATGGGAAATTGATCCAAATAGTACTGAGGTAATCATCAAAGGTGATTCTACATTTATTTCTTATTTAAAAGTTGTAAATGATGATCAATTTAGAATTCTAACAGGAGGTGTCCCAAATAATTATCATTGGGAAAATAATGTTTATGTAACGGTAGGTGTTAAAAATCTAAAATCATTGAATCTTAAAATTAATGGGAATGCAAGTGTAACGGCTTCTGACTTACTTAGTAACAATGAAATTGACATGGACATCGATGGAAATGGTAAATGCTTTATGGAGCTAGACACTGATAATTTGAATATTGATGCCAATGGAAATGGTAATGTTTCAATCAAGGGTGATGTTGGTGATATGAAAGCAAAGATTAATGGAAATAAGAAATTAAATTTTGAGCATTGTAATCTTGGATTTGTAGAATTAAACGCTAATGGAAACTCCAGGTTTTACGGAGATGAAGTACAAGCTATTGACGGACATGCTAGTGGAAACGCTAAAATAAGAATAAATAAAGTAATGGGATCGCAGTCTGTATCGACCAGCGGCAACGGAAGATTCACGATCCGTAACTAAATACTACGGTTTTTACATTAGCACGGCATGATTTATTTTGTGTCGTGTTTTTCTATTCTTTAGTGTCAACCTTATTTTGAGTTAGGACGATGATGATGACATGTAAAAAACATCCGAGCTAAGGGTTAGCACTATTTTGCAAACAATTGAGAGATATCCTTAAATGCTTTAAATTCTAATGCATTTCCAGAGGGGTCCATAAAGAACATGGTTGCTTGTTCTCCTGGTTTTCCTTCGAACCTAATATATGGTTCAATCATGAATTTTATTTTATGAACTTTTAGCTTTTCTACCAATTCATGAAAGTCATCCCATTTTAGAACCACTCCATAATGTGGAATTGGAACTGAGTGATCATCGACAGGGTTAAAGTCTACATTTTGTTTTTGCCCATTGACTTCATGAATGACCAATTGATGACCGAACATATTGAAGTCAACCCACTGCGTGTCAGATCTACCTTCTCTAAAACCCATCACATTACTATAAAATGCTCTTGCTTCAGCAAGATTGTGGACGGGTATAGCGATGTGGAAAGGTTGCATAATGAATTTTTTTATTTGGCGAAATTATAAATTAATTTGATATAACATGCATTGTTTAATATGCGGGTAGTCAATTAATTTAGGATGTGTAAATTCGGTTACTTCTTTCATCCCTATTTTTTTCATAACTGCAATTGAATTAACATTGGTTTTAGAGGCCACAGAGAAAATTTCACTTAATCCAATTTGCTCTTTTGCGTATTGAATGCATTTTTTAGCACCTTCTGTCGCATAGCCATTGCCCCAGACAGATTTCTTTAATCGCCATCCAATGTCCACAAACTTTCCTAATTTTTTTCCGTAATCTTGATTAGAAATTCCAATAAACCCTATGAATTCTTGAGTTTCCTTTAATTCTAGTGCAAAATAGCAGAAACGATATTGTTTATATTCATCTTGCATTCTTTTAATGAATGCCTTTGTCATTGCTCTATCTTGGGTTGAAGGGAAATGTTCCATTACTTCAGGATCAAGATTTAATTCTAGCATCTTATCCAAATCAGAGTCCTTCCAATTCCTAAATCCTAATCTTTCGCTTGTAAAATCGTATTGACTTTCCTGTTCCATGGACACAAATGAACACAAAAAATAAATAATTTTGAAGATTAATTTTTGTTAACTTTTGAGCAATCTCTGATAAAGGTGGATTTGCTGGTAAGAATTTCAGGGATTCGACTAAAAATTGGATCGATTGATTGAAATGTCTTTGATGAACATTTCTTAAATGTCATTTTCTGATCTTCAAAAAAACCGAATGAATTGTAAATACTTGTGCCAGGCACAATTTCCAATTCAAGAGTCTCAATGCTGCTGTTATGTATCACTAATCGCTGTAAATTATACTCGGGACAATTTTTGTATTTAATAATGTTTTGAGTATTTGATGATACAGTTAGATAATGATCAACATGAATGATCAATGAGCCATTTGCGATTATTTGCTTCCCTTGAAAATATTGATGATATCCTCCCTTCCAATAAGCCTCTAAATATAATTGAATCTTACTCCCTTCAATGATTAAATATGATTTTGAGTTTTTATCACTGGATTGCTCATGTATCCAGATTCCATCAAATTCTGTAGCTCTATCATTTGTGGTGCTAAAAGCAGAAAAAATAAGAACAACTGAAAAAATAAAAAGAAATTTTTTCATTAAGAAGGTGTTAAAACGTGTCACTTTGTATATTCTTTTATAAGATAACAATTTAATACGATCTTACGAAGGTCAATCAAAAATGAGCATTGAAATTGGGATGAATGGCTATAAATTGAATTTATAAACATTGAAAAAAAAGAGCCTACGGATGGATAGGCTCTCAGTCATAATCTGTGTAAGAAATGATCGGCTTTCGCCAATGTCTTTGATCAATATTACTATTGATTATATCCCATTAGTTACAAAATCTATTCCGACTCATCTCTCGTTATCTTAAATGTCGTTAATTGGTCAATTTTTTTTCACACCAATTAAAATTACAAGTATATTACTTAGGTATGGGTATAAAAAAAAACCTGCTCTCTTTAGAACAGGTTTATTTTTTGAATAATTTTCAACACCCTTTGTTTAATAGACAGTAAAATTGGTTCAACCCCCTATGTGATTCAATATTTTTTTTAAAAAAATCTAGAATTTAACTGAGCTTATTGATTTCACTCACTTTAGCATCTTTTTCTCTACTAAATACTCCATCAATCAAAGCATTGAATTGTTTAAATTGAAGCAAGAGCAGAATGACTCCTATGTTAACCAATACGTCCGCTACATTAAATACATAGAAATTATATTTATGATGGTAGTGAACATGTAAAAAATCAGTTACAAAGCCATTCATTGCTCGATCAAGGATATTTCCATAGGCTCCGGCTATGATTAAAAACAAAGGCAAAAGGATACTAAACTTTGCCTCTCTTAGGCGCCAGATTAGATAAAAGCCAAAGAGTGTAGTAAGAAAAGGAAGTAAAAAAATTAAGGGCATGCGATATTTTCTTTCCAAATTATTAAACATACCAAAGGCAATAGCATGATTTTCTACGTAGGTGAAATTGAAATAATTTTCAATGACTGGAATAGATCTTTCTTTTAGCTTTTTATTGATGATATCTTTTGTCTTAAGATCTAATGAGCACCCAGAAAAGAAAAATATAAAAAGTAAAATAAATTTTAAATGGTGATTTTTCACAGATCAAAGATATAATATGTTGTTTAATCTTAGTTAATTTAATTTCTTTGTAAGCATGAGGAAATCAATTAAGTTAATAAAGAATAGGTCAGATATCGGTGCAGGGACCAGGGGATCAGATATGGGCATTGATGCCATGGAAATTGCTGCCATCAATCAGGACAATGATTTTTTTAATCGCCATGATTCTGTGGATGTATTGACGCATAATGAAAGCATCTATGACATGGTAAAAAATTCTTTTGCTAAAAGAATTTCGTTTGTAGTAGAACAGTGCACTCGAGTTAGTATGGCTGTTAATAGGGTGCTTGATGAAGGTTTGTTTCCTTTGGTGTTATCTGGTGATCATTCATCCGCTTTGGGTACCATTAGTGGTGTTAAAGCAGCTTATCCGAATAAAGAACTAGGGGTGATTTGGATCGATGCTCATGCTGATCTTCATTCTCCTTATACATCTCCTTCTGGTAATATACATGGAATGCCTTTGGGTGCGGCCATTGCAGATGATAATCTTGATCATCAGGTAAATCAACTTTCAGAAGGTACACTCAAGCACTGGACTGCAATGAAAAACATTGGGAAAGATGGTGCAAAAATCAAAGCTGAAAATATTGTTTTCTTCGGTGTTCGAGATACTGAAATACCTGAAGATAAGCAAATGGAGAAATATAATATTTCAAATTATAGGGTGGAAGAATTAAGGCATAGGAGTATATCTGTTTGTGTGGATGAGGCTTTAGAAAAGCTTAAAAACTGTGAAATGATCTATTTATCATTTGACGTAGATAGTTTGGACTGTGATTTAATTTCTTATGGAACAGGAACCCCGGTACCTAAGGGTTTTGATCAATATGAGGTGATCGAGATTATTCAGAGTATAATGAAGTCAGAAAAAGTTGTTTGTTTTGAAGTGGTAGAAATCAATCCACTTCTTGATAACAAAGGAAATAAAATGGCCGAGACTGCCTTTGAAGTTGTCAATACAATATTTGGATAATTGGTTAATTAATTATTGCCGCAACCATCAATAGTTGCTTCAAAATTGGAATTTGCATTTACTTCAAAACCAATTAATAGTTCAACGCTCGTTTTGGAATCATAAATGACATCTATACCACCTTGAATATTTTGTAAAGATTCAATGTCACCATCAGATTCAAAGGCTGATTGAAAACTTTGGTTTCCTTCTAATTCATTATTATTTGCAATGGTCATCTCAGCCGGGCAACTATCATTGCAAACTTCCCAACCCAAATCTCTCATCATGGAAACACCCAAAATGTCCAAATCATGAATGGCGTCACCGGTTACAATAAATGATCTCAATGCCTCATTTGAAAACCCATCATCAAGATGGCTATAAGAGGATCCTTGTACATAAGGGTTGTCTGATTTTAATTGAGGAGGCGCACCGCCATTGGATCCATTTGTATAGATTCCATTAAAGAACAAGTCATCACTCGTTAAGGCATCTAATAATGTTTGTGTGTTATTCGGCAAGGTCATCGTTTGGACACCGTTTCCATCTTCAACAAAAGGGTCGAATATATTGGGTAAGTTGGACCAACCAATGGTTGTTGAAGATGGGGTTCCATTCGAAAAGACAGTTCCAGCAAACCCCAAACCATGACTTACTTCATGAATGATTACGGTTACCAAATCAACTTGATTCCAAGCTGGGTTCCCGTTGGTTCCAAAATACCAATTTGTACTGGAATCTAAATTAACCTCGATATCTGCACTACTGTTAAATTGTGATCCGTTATATATATTTGTAAGCGCTTCAGGATACCACTTTCCAAATTCAGGAAAAAAAGAAAAATTGGCTCTCCAAAAACTTGAACCAGCAGTACCAATAGCATTTCCAGGAATATCTTCCCAATTGATATCTAATGTGATATTTACATCAGAAACGAAAATGTCTTCAAGTATATCAAGGGCGTAATTAAAAGCATTTTGTGCTGCTATTGGCATGTCTGAGTCATAATTGGGAACAAAGTTTGAAACATTGGTACAAGTATTCAAACTTCTATTTTGATCTCTTAATTTTTTAATTGGAATTCTATCTTTACTTCCTAGGACTAATTCAATTTGAGTTTTTGGGACTTTTACCTTTTGACCATTTAAGACCATTTGTGATTGGCACAAATTAATGGTAAATAATAAAATAAAGGTAAAGATCAGTTTTTCGAATTTCACTTTCATTCATTGCCGTTTGAGGTCGGCAAAAGTAGTTTTTTGAAGCATAAAAAACTAAGGGAAAACCCTAGGTGTGATACATTTCCATTATGTAAACAGCATGAATGTACTAGTATTACTCACTTTTGTAAATGTAAACATAAGTGTTAAAGTTTTTATTTGTTTTCGTTTATTGGTTGATCTGATTGCAGAAGATCATCGCATCCATCTGATAAGATATGAATGCTTGATCCAACACCAATTTCAAATCCGGCTAATAACTCGACGGAGGTACCTGAATTGTAAATTACTGTTGTTGATTCATCGATTTGCTGACTTGATTGGATGATACCATCGGTTTCATATTCAGCATTTGTAGTTATTAAGCCTGTCAGAGGGTTCCCGTTATTTATTGAATATTCCGATTCACAAATGGGGTTGTATTCCACGACAAATTCGAAGCTATTCGAAGACCATCGGTCATCCCATTCAATGAAAATAATTTGTCCTTCTGTAACATTCAAATCCAATACTTCAGAAGCATAAGCACTTTGACCTTCTGCCATTTGACAGTCATCATCGCTATATCCGATTGCATTTAAGTTTTCGCAAGTTCCTTCGCGGATATGGAGCCTGGTGTCAGTTCCCCCGTCACAAGAGTAGACACTTAAAGTCCCATCTTTGGGAATTTCAATTTTGTACCATGCTGCGTTTGTAGCGTTATCCTCAGTAGCTCCAGTTCCTCCTCCACAATGTGTGAGCTTAGGTGCTGTATAATTTCCAGATGATATACTCAGTGCTTCTGAACATGAAAAATTAAGACTTAACTCAATCTCAAAAGTAAAAGCGGCTGAAGCATTGTGATCATCCCACTCTAGGTAAATGGGTTTGTCTTTTTCAACGAATATATTAAATATTGAGGCAGCCGAAAGTTCTTCTCCTGGTCCTATTTCACATTCGTCATCACTAAAGTTATTTACCGAAAGGTTGTTGCAATCCCCATCATGAATCCATAATCTTGTGTTGACACCACTATTGCACGAACTAACACTTAGCATACCAGAATATTCAGGATTATATTTGTACCACACGGCATGATTTGCATCAGGCTGGGTAGCGCCGTTACCTTGATTGAGGGGAAGGGTAGTATAGCTTCCGTTGCATCCACTGATTTCTTGTGCATCTACACAAGTGTAGTTACCGATGGCAGAAGTTAGTGGGTTTTTCCAAAGACCACGTCCATAAGTTGCAGCGTACAAAATATCATTTCTAATTTCAATCTCAACAATGTTTGCGTTTGGAAGATTACCAGAAACCGAAGACCAACTTGATCCACTCATAATATCTTTATAAAAGATTCCAGGACGCATTCCAATGTACATACCATCGGTATCACCTGCTTCATAGGCTACACATTCTGCAGTTATAGCTGGAAGATTAGAGCTTATGTCTGTCCAATTGGATCCACCATCGGTAGTTTCCATAACTTTCTCAGAGGCACCAGAAAGGGTTATAGAAATCCTATTTTCGTCTTCTGGATGGATGGCAATGTAGTTGATGTTTGAAAATACTACATCAGGAGAAATATCCGTCCAACTGGTTCCGCCATTTATTGTTTTAAACAATTGCTCCTTATAGGCTAAGTAGATATAATCACTATTGGTAGGAGCAATTTTCAGTTCTTTTATTTTATTGTCATTGTCGTTGGCTGTCGTTATATTAGAAATCTGAGTCCAGCTATTTGCTTCATCAATTGATTTCCATAGATGCGATTCTCCAATGTAAAGCGTATTAGCATCGTTTGGGTCTTGTTCTAGCGGAGTTACCCAGGCTCCAGTTCCAGCTGGCTGATTGGGTGAAAAGACTGTCGTGCCCCCATTGATGGATTTGTAGAGACCTCCGTATTGAATACAGGTATAAATAATATCCTTATTGGCATGACTAATAAAAGTCTCCATGCCATCTGCTCCCGCAAAATCATACCAAGTACCTGATTTGATTACGCCTGTTCCATTGTCCTGAGATCCACCAGAGACTCTGTCTACATCTGTTTCAGAAACTCCAATTCTGTAAAACTCTCTCACTCCAAGACCAGTTGTTAGATCTGTGAAACTATCAGCATCATCATTTGAGTAAAAGATCCCTCCATCTGTACCAGCGAAAATTTTGTCGTTATGATAAATTAAAATATCACAATCAGCATGAATAAATGGTAGATCGTCATCCACTAACCAACTGGTGGTAACATTCCAATCAATACCAGAATTTGTGGATTTCCAAGTCTCAACTCCTGCTACATGGATGATGGTTTTGTCTGTCGGAGAAACAATGATGTCCATATCTCTTGGAGCCTGGCCACCTCCCTCTTCAATATTATATCCAAGAATATTATTACAGTTACAATCATCAGTTGATTGTGTGCTAAATGATAGTCCTGCATCTGTTGAAAGGTATAAGGCTCCAAATCCACCACTTTTTTCTTGAAGTAAATAAAGATAATTGGAATCATGAGGTGTTACACCCATCATGATCACTCCAGTTGATGTCCAAGGACCCGTTGTAATGTTGCTAAAGGATTGTCCTGAATTGGTAGATTTATAAACTTTTCCTTTCCCTGAAATATAAATGATTTCTGGATTATCTGGTTTGAATTCAAGGTCATACAATTGACCCGAGATGTCTAAAACTGTGGACCAATTATTTCCTCCATCAATGGAACGATACACTTTTCCTTGCCATCTTCCAATAGCAAACAAAATGTTTGAATTGGTGGGATGCATCTCCAATGTATTGATTACATCATTGGTTTCAATGCCATTTGTAGATTCCCATGATATTCCACCATCTTCTGACTTTAAAATGCCTCCTCCGTTGGTCCCAACATAATAATGGTCAGCATTAGCATGGCTAATTTCCAAAGAGAATACATTCAGAAATGCTTCATTGTCGAATAATGGAGTCCAATTTTCTGCGAAATCTTCCGTTCTCCAAACACCTCCTGAAGGTGAACCAATAATAATATGGTTATCGTCATTTGGATCAATTCCGATAGAAGTAACTCTACCGATGTGTGATGACCAAGTACTTGTATTAACGGCTGAATGTGGACCCATTTCGGTGAACGTGGTCCCAATATTTCTTGAGTTCGGGTTTTCTTGATAAAATTTTTTAAGCTCCTTTAAAGTAGTTGCATTGGAAATAATCCTTCCATTTTTGTCAAGATTCCTGCTGTTCCAATATTCCCATCTTTTAAACTGCTTATATCCAACTCCTTTTCCTGTACCAATTATGGAAAAGTATTCATTGGCTATATCAACAATCTCTTCATATGTTTTTTCAGAGGTATATTGATAACCTAAGTAATCTTGACCAGCCACTTGAATAAGCGGTAAACAAAACAGGAGTGTTGCAATTATACTTGTTAAAGTTTGTAATTGCATGGAAGTAGGTAGTTATTGGAGTTAAAAAATAATCTTTACGACTTATTTGTAATACAATAACTGTGCTATATGCTAGAGATTTGACATACTTATATTAAAAAAGCACCATATTTCGGCTTTTAAATGTAAGATGATTTACATTTTGATGAGTTAGAATTCACCGAAGGCAATGTCCTCTAACTGTATTTTCTATCCTTAGCCAAGCCTAAAATTGGACTTGGCTATGTCCTGATTATTGATCTTTTTCTTCAGATTGTCCAGGAAGTATTAGATTTCCGCAACCATCTATGAATGCGGTAAAAACAGCACCGGTCCGAACTTCAAATCCTTCAAGGAGTTCTATAGATGTTCCTGAATCATATTCAACTTCTGCTGGTTGCACAATAGCCTGATTTGATTCTATGATACCATTTGTTTCATAGTCTGCGTTAGAATTTTGTATTCCAGTCAATGGATTACCATTGGCAAAGGAAAATTCTGAAACACAACTGCTCTCAAATTCGATAACAAACTCAAAACTTGCAGGCGACCATCTATCATCCCATTGTATATACAATACCTGATCGTCCTCTATGGTAAGACCCAATACTTCAGAAGCATAGTTGTTTTGTCCTGGTCCCATTTGGCAATCATCATCGCTTGATCCCACGAGATTTAAGTTTCCACAACCACCTTCGTAAATCCAAAGCCTTGTATCTATACCACCATCACAAGAGTAAACATCAATGGTTCCTGGTCCAGGTGCTGTAAATGCATACCATACTGCATTGGTAGCGCCGCTTTGTGATGCACCAGTTCCTCCTCCGCACAAGGTCATAGGAACAGTGGTGTAAGTTCCAGGTCCAATATCGATTGCTTCTGAACATGAAAAATTTAAATTAAAATCCAATTCAAAAGTAAAGGATTCAATAGATCCAAAATTATCCCACTCTAGGTAAATAGGTACCCCTTGTGTGACCTCAAGATTTATAATTGAAGAAGCATTCATTGCCTGACCGGGACCGACTTCACAATCGCTATCGCTGGATGCTATTACAGTAAGGTTATTACAGTCTCCTCCATGAATCCATAGTCGAGTGTCTACACCTTCGTTGCAAGATGAAATATTGATTGATCCAGTAAAGTCTGGAGTAAACTTGTACCATACTGCATGGCTTGCATCTGTTTGCGAAGCTCCGTTTCCTTCATCAATGGTAAGGGTAGTGTATGATCCGCAGGCTCCAATATCCTGAGCATCTTCGCAAGTATAATTGCCTGTTGAAGATGAGAGAGGATTTCTCCAGAGACCTCTTCCATATGTACCTGTATAGAGGATGTCATTTCTAATTTCAACTTCAACAACAGCAACGTTTGGAAGATTACCACTGACATTAGACCAGGAATTTCCGCTGATATTATCTTTATAATATAATCCAGGGTTCATCCCAATATACATTCCTTCATTTTCATCTGCTTCATAGGCTACACATTCTGCTCCAATGGAAGGAAGATTAAAAGTAATATTGGTCCATGTTGTACCACCATCCGTTGTTTCCATTATTTTTTCTGAAACACCAGAAAGAGTAACAGCAACTCTGTTTTCATCATTGGGATGAATTGCAATATAGTTTACTGCTGAAAAATTAGGACTAGGAGAAACATCACTCCAACTTGTGCCACCATTTGTTGTCTTGAATAATTGTTTATTGTATGCTAGGTAAATGATATCAGAATTAGTAGGTGCTATTTTAACTTCTTTGATTAAATCATCGTTGGCATTGGCTGTTGTTATGTTTGAAATTTGAGTCCAATTGCTTGCACCGTCTTCTGATTTCCAAAGATGTTCTTCTCCAATGTATAAAGTATTGTCGTCAATTGGGTCTTGTTCTAAAGGAGTAACCCAAGCACCACTTCCAGCTGGTTGGTTTGGAGAAAAAACAGTATTTCCTCCGTTGGTTGTTTTGTAAAGACCTCCAAATTGAATGCAAGTGTAGATGATGTCTTCATTGGAATGATTGATAAAAGTTTCCATTCCATCTGCTCCAACAAAGTCATACCAAATTCCCGCCTTGATCACGCCTGTTCCATTGTCTTGAGAACCACCTGAAACTCTATCAAGTTCAGTTTCTGAAGCACCAATTCTATAAAATTCTCTAATTCCTAATCCAGTGGTAAGATCGGTAAAGCTATCTGCATCATCATTTGAATAAAAAATCCCTCCATCTGTTCCAGCAAATATTTTATTATCATGATAAATTAAAATATCACAATCTGCGTGAATGAATGGTAGATTGTCATCAACTATCCAGCTTGTGGTTACATCCCAATCGACTCCTGAGTTTGTTGATTTCCAAGTTTCGACACCAGCAACATGAACGATTGTTTTGTTTGTCGGGGAAACGATGATATCCATATCTCTAGGTGCTTGACCACCATTTTCATTGGGATTATAACCCATAATATTATTGCAATTGCAATCATCATTTGACTGAGTTGTAAAAGTTGCTCCTTCATCAATTGATAAATATAAAGCTTCAAAGCCACCACCTTTTTCTTGTAGAAGATAAAGGTAATTGTCGTCATTAGGTGTGACTCCCATCATAATAACTCCAGAAGATGTCCAAGGGCCACCGGTAATTTCAGAAAAAGAGTTACCTCCATTCGTGGATTTGTGAACTGTTCCTTTTCCTGAAACGTAAACAATTTCTGGATTTCCTGGCTTGAATTCTAAATCGTACAATTGTCCAGAAACATCTAATTCTGTACTCCAGTTGTCTCCGCCATCTGTTGAGCGATATACTTTTCCTGCCCATCGACCTATTGCAAATAGGGTGTTTGGATCGGTAGGATGCATAACCAATGTGTTGATTACATCGTTAGTAGAAATTCCATTTGTTGAATTCCATGTTGCGCCAGCATCTGTTGATTTTAATACTCCTCCTCCATTGGTGCCAACAAAATAATGATCAGCATTAGAATGACTTATCTCCAGGGCAAAGACATCGAGAAATGTTTCCTCATCGAAAAGGGGAGTCCAACTTCCAGCAAAATCATCGGTTCTCCAAACTCCACCAGAGGATGATCCCACAATAATATGATTTTCATCATTTGGATCAAGCCCAATCGATGTAACTCTACCTATGTGTGAAGACCAAGTACTTGTGTTGGTAGCCGATTCCGGTCCCATTTCCGTAAAGGTTGATCCAATGGATCTGGTATTTGGATTTTGGGATTTAAATTTGTTTAATTCTTTTAGTTTGTGGTGATTAGTAATCACTCTACCATTTTCATCGAGATTTCGTCTGTTCCAATATTCCCATCTTTTAAATTGTTTGTAACCGACACCTTTTCCTTTGCCGACTACTTCAAAATATTCTTCGGCAATCTGTACAATTTCTTCAAAGGTTTTGTCTGAAGTATATTGATAGCCGAGGTAGTCCTGTGCATTGGCTAAAGTGAAATAAAAAAACAAAAGGGAAGTTGCAATTAGTTTTAAAAAAGTTCTTAATTGCATGGTAGTATTTACTTTTAAATATTATTTGAGGTCAATAAAAATAACCACTATTGCTTTTATTTTAAACAATAATGATACTAATTGTTAACACCTTAACAATGTAATTATGTCAAAGTGTTTACAAATGTAATTTGACTTACAAATTATTTCTAGATTAACTAAATTTGAAAATGGAGATTTTGAAATGTGTAAAGCAAAAATAATGAATAGGAACTAAAATTTCAATATTTGAATTAGATTTTAGTGCCTATCTGTTTAATTAGTAATGCCATCTTCTGAAAGCCTCCATCGCTTCATATTCGGCAAATCCTAATTCTCGATATTCTTCTGCTGTTTTTCTTGTTCGATCTTCAGCTCTCTGCCAAAATTCTCTTTCATCTTCCCCTGGGAAAACCGGTCTATCTTTTTGTGATTGATGCAAGAATATTGCATTTCTCTTTTTGATTAATTCATTTGGAGATAGTGGGACACACATTTCAATTTCATTGATATCAAATTCTTGCCATGCACCTCTGTAAAGCCAAAGCCAACAATCTTTAATCCACTTTTTTCCTTTCATTCTGGTGAGTGCCTCAATGACTGCATTCAAACAAACTCGATGAGTGCCATGTGGGTCTGCAAGGTCTCCGGCTGCAAATACTTGGTGTGGTTTGATTTTTTTGATAAGGTCCATGGTCAGTGAAATGTCTGCCTCGGATAGCATTCTTTTTTTTGAGCTTTCAGCTTCATAAAATGGCATATCCATAAAATGTATTCTTTCATCTGGCACACCACAAAATCTTGCACCTGCTCTTGCTTCACCTCTTCTTATTAGTCCTTTGGTGTCTTTTAGGGCTTGTGTGATTTTGTGATTGTTTGCATTGGCTAATAGTTTTTCTAAGTCTCTGAATGATTTTGATTTTACACTTTTGCCTATTACAGTATTGTGAAAATCTTCATAGAATTCAAGATATCTCAAAGCGTCATGGTCATGTACAGCAGTATTTCCAGAAGTTTGATACGCCACATGAACTTCATGACCTTGTTCTACAAGTCTTAAAAAAGTTCCACCCATTGAGATTACATCATCATCTGGGTGTGGACTAAAAAGTAAAACTCTTTTCTTTTTAGGATTTGCACGTTCTGGTCTTTGGCTATCATCGGTATTCGGTTTTCCACCTGGCCATCCTGTGATCGTGTGTTGTAATCTATTGAATATTTTTATATTTAGCTGGTAGGCATTGGTTTGATTTAAAATGAGTTCACTCAAGCCGTATTCATTATAGTCTTCGTCAGTGAGTTTTAAGATAGGTTTGTTGACCAATTGCGACAACCAGATTACTGCTTTTGTTGCTAAATCTTCATCCCATTTACAAGATCCCACTTTCCATGGCGTTTGTACTCTTGTTAGTTTATTGGCAGCGGCTGTGTCCATATAAAAACGAACATTTGCATGTTGCTGTAAGAATGTTGATGGGATGAAAGCTGAGGGCTTACCCTCAATAGCTTCTTTCACAATATCGGCTTTGTGTTGGCCCCAAGCCATAATATATATTTCTTTGGCATTAAGAATTGTTTTAACTCCCATTGTGATGGCTTCATAAGGTACTTTCTCAAGACCGCCAAAATCGTCAGATGCGTCATGTCTCGTTAAGTTATCAAGTCGCACCAGTCTTGTAAGTGTATTATCTTCGGATCCTGGTTCATTAAATCCAATGTGTCCAGATCTTCCGATTCCTAGGAGTTGAATATCTATTCCTCCTGCAAGATGAATTTTCTTTTCGTAATTATTGCAATACTTTTTAACTTCGGAAAGTTTCAGATCTCCTTTTGGGATGTTTATATTTTCTTCGAGTATATCGATGTGGTCGAAAAAATAATGATGCATGAAATAGTCATAACTTTCCAACCGACTAGGGTCTAGCGGATAATATTCATCAAGATTAAAAGTAATAACGTTTTGAAAACTGAGCTCTTCTTCTTTATGCAGTCTAATTAATTCTGCATAGACCATCAATGGTGATGATCCTGTAGCTAAACCTAGAACAATATTCTCATCATGCTCTTGCTTTTCTCTAATTGCTCTTGCAATCAAATTTGCAATATAGATACTGCCATCTTTTGAGTCATTAAATAATTCTACTGGAATTTTCTCGTAGGATTTTATTTGATACTCAAGACTTTTTGGATATTGACTAATTCGTTTGTCAATCTTGGAATTATTCATGGGATACTGCTTTCTTTAGTTTGCAAAGCAAGATAATGATTGTGTTGGATATAAATTACTTTAGGTAATCATAATACCTGGCAAGGTGCCTTTACTATTAAATTTAATCAGTATAAATACTTAAGCAAAAGGTCAAATTAATTTATTGGAAAGTATTTCCGATAATAGGCATTGTAACTTTTTTTCCATCCTGAAGCAGCTTTTGCATATAGTTTTGAAAGCCTAGGTTTTTCGTCAGTAAGTACTTCTACATCATCAGTTTTTAAAAGATGGGTATCAATTAAATGGTCATAGAGGTTAGCTATTTTATTAAAACCGGGTTCTTCGTAATTTGCTTTTGAGAAATTTTTCTCTTCGTCGCTGGCTAAAAATATCAAATTCCTTGTTTGTTCTGTTCCTGGTGTTGCTAAAATTTCCGTTTTAAATCCCGATTCAATAAATGTTTTGTAAACTGACCTTGCTGCTTTGCCAGTTTCACCTTTTAAATATCCGTAGAAATTAGCCATAATCATTCCATTTGGGTTAAGAATTTTTCTTGCATCTTTAAACCCATCTATGGTTAACAAATGCTCGGGAACAGATTCGCTGAGAAATGTATCATAGACTATAATGTCGTATTTTTGTTGTGATGTTTTTACAAAATGCCTCGCATCATCAATGTAAACCTTTGTATTAGGGTCCATCTTGAAGTACTCGACGGAGACATCCCATATCCTTTGGTCGATTTCAACTACATCAACATCAAAACCCATTCTATTGAACTGCTTTACAATGGTGCCACCACCTAATCCTAGTAACAAAACTTTACTTCCTTTTGGAAATATACTAGCTGCAGTCGGAAAATAATTAGCCCAACTCCAAATACTATATTGATAATTTTGATCTGCTCCAACATAAGTTTGAAGTGTATTGTTTACAATAAGTCCTCTTCCCATTTTGGCATCTGTAGTAATATCATAAGATGGGTGATCTACTACTTTTATCTGCCCTAAAATTCCTTCAGACTCATAGAGTACTGAGTAGTTGTCTGGATAGCTGGTCTGGTCGTTAAATTTTGCAGCGCCCAAACCAAATACAATTACCAAGGCAACAAATGCTATATTCTTCTGAATTTTTAAAAGAGAAAAAATTGGTAAAGAGGCCAATGTAATTCCAGTCACTATCGCTGGTTTTGTAATTCCAAAGTTGGGAATGATATAAAATCCCATAAGGAAAGTCATTAAAATCCCTCCCAGGGTAGAAATGGCATAAACATTTCCGGCACTATTTCCTGCATAATCTACATCATTGGTCAACAGATTAATGATGATAGGTGAGGTCATGCCCATGAAGACTAAAGGAGGAACCATAAATACCAAAAGAGATAAAATGGCTCCTGTTTGTAAGTTTAGATCTATGGTAGCAGCCATTATCCATTTGCTGGTGATTGGCATCAGAATTAAAAAAAATGCAGCTGCTATTAAAACATAATATAGTAGTCTTACATCATTGGCATATTTGGCCGAAAGGCGACCCCCGAGAAAATATCCTGCTGTCAAACCACCAAGTGTTAGACCCAATGCGGCAGCCCAAACATAGAGAGAGGTGCCAAAAAATGGAGCTAGCATTTTTGCACCTACCAACTCACAAACCATGACGGAACCACCTTCTAAAAATGACAGTAGATATAAAAAGAATCTATTGGATTTCATATTTAAACTTAAAAATGTGCCAAAATTATTTAAAAAATTAGGGGAAGCAGTTTCCTGCTTCCCCTTCTATTTACAAATTTAACTTATTCTTATTTATGTGCAATAGGGTCCGCGTCTCCATCTGGATCGTTATTTACGGTACCATCTGAGCTTACATTTCCTAATAATAAGATTCCACAAACATGAGGGGCAGCCATTGAAGTTCCACTAATCGTGTTGTAACCTCCTCCTTTCCAAGTTGAATTGATACTTGAGCCAGGAGCACAATAATCAACTGGTGGATTTCCATAGTTGGAGAAGCTTGACCAATTATCTGTAGAAGTCATAGATGAAACGGTATAGATATTTGAGCCATTTACTCTAGCTGGTGATACATTGTTAGCGTTTTGAGATTCATTTCCAGCAGCCAATGAGAATGGGCATGCAGATGAAGCTGATGATACAGCGCTGTCTAAAGCAGAAGATGCTCCTCCACCTAAACTCATGTTTGCAGCATCACCGCTAGCGGCGTTTGCTCCTACATAATTAACTCCTGCAATTACTCCAGAATTAGAGCCACTTCCTCTTCTGTCCAAAACTCTTACTGAAACAACTTCAGCTCCGGCTGCAACACCAATAACACCTTCTGTATTATCAATGGCTGCAACGGTACCTGCAACATGAGTTCCATGACCATTCTGATCATCTGGATTGTCGCTTTGATTTCCTCCGAGGAATGATTCAGAAAGGCCAACGTTTACATTTAGGTCTGGGTGGTCTAAGTCAATTCCCGAATCAATAATCCAAGCTCTTAATCCTGTCCCATCAGATGATCCACCTACTCTTGTTATACCCCAAGGAATGGTTTGGCCGCCACCGCCGCCACCGCCACCACCAGGAGGTCCTCCCATGGCTACAGTAAAGATTTGATCTTGCTCTATGTATGCAATATCTGGATTATTTCTTAACGTTTGTACTTCATTTTCTGTAAGTTTTGCAGAAAACCCACTTAATACTGTGCCATACACATGGCCCATTTTATCTTTTGAAATATTATTGTCCACCAAAGTCTTTTTAACAGCATCTTTCATTACTGCTTGTCTTTCTGCATAGTTGGCTGCTGCTTTTGCTCTTGTGGTAGCAATTGCATTGTCTTTATAGACAACTATATATTCGTTTGGAATCACGTTATGCGCATAGTTAATAACTTCTGCTTCTGCCTGTAATCCTAAATCTGATGTAACATTAATTTGTTCAACTTCTACATCGTCCTTGAGGCATCCCACAAAGATAGCAGTAGTTAATACCAGCATGAGTACAAACAAGTTTAAGTTGTGTTTTTTCATTTTTGATTAGTTGTTAATGAATAAATAGATAAATCAAGCACATTCTTGCATGTGCTTATTGAAATGAAAATTGAACTATTTGGAAGGAAATGTTGATTTTAACTCAAAGTATAAATAAAAATACAAGTATTAAAGAAAATTCAAATATTTGTTTGGCTTTTGGCATTTATTTTCAAATTATATGTCGGCTATTGTCTATACGGTGTAATTAAAGTCTTTTGATTGACTTTGGTCATTCTATATTTTACACTATAAATGTGTTTGTGAAAGGTTTGCTTTGGTCTTGAATTAGTTTTCTAAAACAGTGTTCATTAGCAATATCAACGGAGTTAATTAACTAGAAATATAGTATGATGAGCATTGAAAATAATAAAGCCATTCTTAAGATTTGCATTTTTTATTTCATTCTTTTGGCTTTAATTTCTAGATACTTGTTGATTACTTTTATGTTTAGATCTTCGGGTCTTGTTAGTATATTTTGTATTCCATGAATACTTAATTGGTTCATTAAACTTTCTTTATCTACCAAAGCTTTTTGTGCAAATGTTTTATAATATATATCTGACTTGTTTCTCGCAATCATTTCGCTACTTTCAATTAATTCAGTATTAATAAAGGAAATTACAACCAATAGGTGTTTTTTATTAATGGATTTTAGATATGCTAAATTGCGTTTTAGATCAATCGGTGTTTCAAAATTTGTGTAAAAGAAAATGATACTCCTTCTGCTCAAGTATCTTCTTAATGTATAAAAGAGTAATTCAAAGTTTGATTCCAGAAATCCAGTAGTTTGTTTGTATAGTACATTACCAATTTTTTCTAATTGACTCTGATTAGCTTCTGCTTTAACAATATTGCCAATTTTTTCAGAAAAGGTTACGAGTCCAGCTCGGTCATGCTTTCTTAGAATGATATTTGAAATGACCAATGCTGCATTGATCGAATGATCTAATAAACTTAATCCATTAAAAGGCATTTTCATTGATCTACCTTTATCAATAATACTGTAGACCATTTGACTACGCGAATTTTGATATTGGTTGACCATCAATTGATTATTTCGAGAGGTTGCTTTCCAATTGATTGCTTTTACATTATCTCCCTGAATATAATTTCTTATGTGTTCAAATTCATCGTTTTCACCCACTTGTCTGACTCTTCTTATTCCAGCAAGTGAAGCTGTTTTTGAAAATACCTGTAATTCATATTTTTTCATTTGAATAATAGAAGGAACAACGGCTATATCAGCATTCTGCTCGAATGATATTTTTCTTTCAACCATTCCGATGTATAAGTTTGAAATGAAAGCATTTACATTTCCAAAATTGTAAACTCCTCGGC
Source organism: Saprospiraceae bacterium (assembly GCA_020630955.1). Taxonomy (GTDB): domain Bacteria; phylum Bacteroidota; class Bacteroidia; order Chitinophagales; family Saprospiraceae; genus JAHDBF01. The sequence goes on along the minus strand of JAHDIE010000001.1, from coordinate 127,744 downwards.
TTAATGGTCTAATATTATGGGAATATATTTTATCCGACTGTGGGTAAAGGTGAGTCTGTTTGGAAAAACTTCTTTCTTGAAGTTGATAAGGGAACTCATCAAAAATTTCAATATCCAATGGATAGCTCAATGTATTGCTGATTTCATAATTTATTTTTTGTAAGTCACCCATTGAAAGTTTTTTATTGACTTTTCTTTCGATTTGTATTTTATCCTTTATTATGTATAATAAAAACCAATCAACTATGGTCAATGCAATTATTATAAACAATAAATATTTTCCTAAAGAATATAATTTGGGGAAGGGGTAGGAGAGTAGTAATACGGATATACAAACTCCCATTGCAATAAAAAATAAACTTTTAAGATATGTGTTTTTAAACATTATCTAGGGACTTCTAATTTTTTCAAGATTTCATCAATTACTACTTTGGTTGTGAGACCTTCCATCTCAGCTTCGGGGGTTAGTATGAGACGGTGATTGAGAACATGCGGAACAACATATTGTATGTCATCTGGAATAACAAAATCTCTGCCAGCGATTACTGCGGTCATCTTGCATGTTTTCATGATAGCAAGTGATGCTCTTGGAGATCCTCCAAGATATATTTTTGCATTATTTCTCGTTTCATGGATAATATCTGCAATGTAATCTAGCATTTGGTCTTCAATATGTATCTTTTGCAATAGCTCTTGAATATTATCGATGTCTTCTTTGCTGATTACCTTGTTAATCACACTTAAATCAAGCTTGCCAAGCTGATTTTTAAATCTTTTTAATATTTCTATTTCTTGTTTTCTGCTTGGGTATGAAATATTTATTTTCATCAGAAATCGATCTAATTGTGCTTCTGGAAGACGGTAAGTCCCTTCTTGTTCGATAGGATTTTGAGTAGCAATTACGATGAAAGGTAGCTCCATATTGTAGGTGGTGCCATCGAAAGATATTTGTTTTTCTTCCATTACTTCAAATAGGGCTGATTGAGTTTTGGCTGGCGCGCGGTTAATTTCATCTATTAGAATGACATTGCTAAATATTGGTCCTTGCTTGAATACGAACTCTGACTCCTTCGTATTGAAAACAGATGTTCCAATAATGTCAGCTGGCATCAAGTCTGGAGTAAATTGAATTCTGGAAAAATCTGAATTTATGGTTTTGGCAAGGACATTAGCACTTAATGTTTTAGCAACACCAGGGACTCCTTCAAGTAGAATGTGACCATCACATAACATGCAAATTACCATTAATTCAAGTAACTCCTCTTGTCCGATTAGGATTTTTTTTGCTTCTGCAAATAGCAAGTCTAATTTTGAAGTAATTGGGTTTAGATCTAAGGTTTGTCTTAATTTATATGACGATAAATACGCTTTGTTTTCTTCGATTGCCGAAGGATTGTTAATCACTGATTCTTTGGCTATTTGGTTTTGTTCTTCTTTTGGATTGTTGATATCTTCCATGTAAATTGTATTAAATGATATTTATTATTCTGCTGATTTAAAAAATTCTTCAATTCTTCTATAAAGCATGATTAATTGATCATCACTAAAATGATAACCGCTTGATCCACTTTTTAGATTGTTGACAATAGCTCTTATATTTTTTTCTGGGATTTTAGACTTTCTTGATAATACTTCTACGAATTCTTTGTGATCATGGGCAAGGTAATATTTCTGTTTAATCTTATGGTAGAAAATTGCCTGCATATGCGGTACCAATTTTTCATTTTGATTCTGTTGTTTGAAGAGCTCACTTAGGGTGTCTATATATTGGATACTAGTATTTTCATTTTTTACTAATACTGGGATGGCTCTTTGTTTTCTTTTACCTCTAAAGAAGACAAAAACAATGGTTGTAAATAAAAAGGCATAGTATGCCCAAGCCAATGATTTTTGCGAAAGGATGTATTGTATTGGACTATTGTTGGCTTTATTATAGGGGTTAAAGTCCGTAAAGAATGGAGAATCTAAAATCACTTTTTTACTTTTAAATTTTGACATTACCCATTCCCAATGTTTTAAATAATATTCCTGTTTAGCCCCTATGTTGCTAAATAGGAAAGGGGCTGTATGATGATGTATGTAACCCTCATCGAGGGTTTTTCTATAAAAGAATGCTGAGGTGTCTGAACTTATACCCAATATACTTATTTCTATTCTCCCCGTAAGGTCTATCGTCATTGGATCAAATAAACTTGCTTTTTCTATGGAACCACGATAATTCTTATACACCAAGGTTGTGTCTGGAAATTCGAGACGAAAAAGACTATCAGAATCCGTAAATAGATCATTGGATGAGTGGTGTACGTCGGTAAGATTGGTCAGATTTTCATCCACGATTAATAGTACCTCATTTCCTAACTCCGCTAAATATTTAATGGCCTTTTCTTTTTCATCTTTAAAGCCATAGGATGCCAAATAAATGTATAAAAATCCAGAAGTATCAATTTCAGCTATGTTTATATCTCTATTATTTTCATAAACATTTTCATTTCCAAATCTCACATCAACCATTTTTCTAAATAACCATGCTCCATAAGGTTCTTGACTTTCAAAGTCGTAACTATCTTGCCAATTTGAAGTATTAATTTCAGTTCTTTCAAAAAAAATGCTGCCAATCAAGAAAATAATACAAACAACTGATATGATAACTCCAAGCGTAGTTTTGTTATCCATTATCTTGATTTATAAATTGGTCAAAGACAGGATTTAATTGGTTAAAATGGGTTTGGTCAATACTTGTGTTGCCATACCAGACCAACTCATATATTCCTGCTAGCTCTCTAAATTTTGATCTAAACTTAGTGCTTGTTAATTCAGCCAAATAATCTCTATTGGTCTTTTCTGGTCTCCATTGAATATAACTGCCTTCTTGCAACATCTGCAATACTTTTATAAATTGCATTCTAATAGCAGATCGATAATCACTAATCATTATTGCTTGTTTGAATCCCTGCGAAGCATCTATTTCTTCAAGATCTTCGATCTCAATCGCAAAATCATTTTCATTTGAAATTTGCTTTTCTTTCTTTACATTTGAAAATACCAAATAGATGACAGTTAAGATCAAAACAACAATCATCATGTAGGCCAACACATTCAAAGCACTCCCATTGAATTGAAAATTGTTTCTATTGAAGGAAGTTGGTACATGGTTATCTTCATTCTCTTTGAGTTTCCATACTTTACGTGTTTCTCCAAAATCAAGCTCATCGCTGAGCTCTTGATATATTTCCTGCTCCCCATGAATGCCATCAATTGAGTCTGATGAAATTTGGGTGTAACATATAACATTTACCGAGAGTGTAAAGATTATAAATGCTAATGTAATAATTTCTGTACGCATTAATTTAGCTGATTTTATTGGATCCAAATTGTGCTAACTTTACCCTAAGGTCAATTGCTTCTTCGGTACATTTGAATGAATAATAACTGTTGCTAAAAAGAAAATAAATCAATGGAAAAAGTATCAAGGTCATCAGTAAATCTAATAATAATCGAATAAAGATCATCGTAGAGTAAACATCCGGTAAAATGTTATGCCAACTAATAAATTCACCCAAAACTTGCGCAAAAACACTACTAAAGAGAATCTGAAATATGTAATACAACATTAGTGAAATTGCCGCTGGAATTATGAAGTAGAAATATTTCCTATAGACTAATTTTAGGTTGTAAAGCAATGTATTCGTTCCAATGAAATACTTATTTGTTTTGAAGTCAATAAATGCTAGTAATAATTGGATTGGGAATAATAAAAAAATAAATACAGCTGCATTTTTTAGAATCATTATAAAGAATGAAAAAGCCAATACAACCAATAGAATGTAGAGATAATGACGTTTTAAGAAAAGTAAAATTTCTTTACCTTCCGTAGATTTTTTTTGTAAAAATAATTCTATGTAACAAATGCAAAAACTGATAAATATTGCTTTTGTAAAAGGAACTATCGCAGCGAAAAAAGAGATTTCGGCAAACTCAAATTGGAAACCTTTGTAGCTGTTGTAATTCGGAGCTTGATATGTCTGGGTGCTGGCATAAAAATAAAATATAATGCATGAAATCAACATTGATGGTCCAACTACTTTGTTTATATTCAGGCCAAAGAAAGATCTAAACAGAGCAAAGCTCTGACTGATATTTTCACTTAGTGTTCTAGACTGAAATCTTTCAAATTCGGTTTGTTCTTCTTGTTGAACATTTACTTTTGTAAAATCTTCAAAACTTGCGACTTTCTTGCTTCGGAGGTATGGATAAATAACATAGATTGTCAAAACAAAAAGTAATGAGCTTGCAATAATTAAGAACTTAATAATATTAGGTAAAGTGGTAAGTCTTGTTACAAAAGATTCCAAAAGACCAGCAATAATAAATAAAGGTATTGTTCCCAGAAGAATCCTAAAAGATCTTTTGGCTGAAATCTGCAATGCGGTTGATCTTTTGTAGGTACCAGGGAATAATAAACCATTGCCAAGAATAATGCCTGCTGCACCAGCTATTATAATGGCAAGAATTTCTATCGTTCCGTGTATCCAAATGGTGAGAAAGGAGGTCAAAAAAAGCCCTTTGGAATAAAAGTAGTATTGAAAAACACCTACCATTATACCGTTTGATATTAAAATATATACGGTCCCAATTCCTCCAAGAATTCCTAAAACAAAAGCAAAAAAAGCAACTCGAATATTGTTAATGGTAATGCCAGCGAACATTCCTAAAGCATCTTGATCTTTGTATACGGCCATGGGATCTTCCTTATTGATGTTTTCTTCCGTCATATTGATATACCTCTCTCCAAGGATGACTTTAGCGAATTCAGGGTTCTTTGCAGTTGAAAGTGCGCCAATTCCAATAGAAACCATAAAGATTAAGAAAGAGATAAGAAGAATTTTTCTTTGACGAAAAGCTTCTTCGGGAAGAATATTACCAAAGAAGTTTGTAATGTGATCAAGCTTGAAGCCAGAATTTTTCTTTCCCATGCTATCGAATACCTTTTGTGTTAGATTATTGAGGTATAGTCGAACAGATCTTTTTGGGTAAAATGTTCTGGCATAAGAAAGGTCGCTACTGACTTTAACAAATAATTCTTGTAACTTATCTGCATCTTTGTTGGGAAGTTCGAGTAGTAGCTCTAATTCTTTCCACTTTTCTTTATTTTGTTCTATAAATTGAGATTCTGTCATCAACGAATGCTTCTAAATCTAAATTAACGAATTACTATTTACATTTAGCATGAAAACCATAGAAATAGCAACAGCACATAATATTGTATTTCGATATGAATTGGCAAGTACGATTCAGCGGGTGTTGGCTTTCTCTGTTGATGCATTTCTTTTAATTGTTCTCAATATGTTGTTGGGTAGATTGTTCATAAGCTTCGGCAGTTTTACAATTATTTTACTAACCATAATTACTGCTTTTTATCATTTGATTTTTGAAGTCTTTAATCAAGGGCAATCTCCTGGTAAAATGTTGGTCAAATTAAGGGTCGTTACACTAAATGGAGCAACCCCAAGTCCTTATGATTATTTGCTTAGATGGGTTTTTAGAATGGTTGAAATCTTAGGAACAGCAGGAAGTCTTGCGGTAATCTCTATTATGAGTTCAGAACGTAACCAAAGAATTGGGGATATATTAGCACAAACTACAGTAATATCTTTACAGAATGATCTTACTGTCAACCTTGAAAGTATAGAGTCTGTCAAAAGTGTTGAGGAGATCAATTACCCCGGAATAATTGTTTTTAATGATGATGATATGCTTTTTTTAAAAATGAGTTTGAGTAGATATATTGGAAATCCAAATGAAAGTAATAAACGGGTACTTACAGAACTTGCTGATAAAATTGCATACAAGTTAGAATTACCGGTTACCAATTATTCAATAGAATTTTTGAAACAAATATTAACTGAGTACATTGTATTGACACGTTGATAAAGTAGGATTTGTGGGTTTGATATTAAGCTATTGAGATTTACCAAGTACCAAACAACTAGATGAATTCTGTACATTTAAGTTATTATTGATGTCGTTCGTCTAAAAATTTATACATCTCAAGGCATGATTCAAAAAAATATATTAATTTAAGGAACAACCTATTGGTACTATTCTCTTTATAGTATCAAATTCATTTACAATTAGAATTCTACACCCTTAGTACATTCAATCATTTACTTGTAGTGTTTTTAGAACATTTTAGAAATTCGGAAAATGAAAATTAAAAATTTAAGAAATGAGGTTTGGAAGAAAATAAAACTTCCGAGCGCTCATAAAAGTAAAATTTATTGGGTTTCCAATAAAGCCAGAATTAAATCCATAGACAAGAGTACAAAAAAAGAGTACCTACTTAAAATGAAACCTGATCACCACGGTCACCTTAGGGCAACCATTAGATTAGCCAATGGTAAAAACTATGGCCTTTGGGTTCACAAACATGTAGCAGCAAATTTTGTTAATAGACCTTCTAAGCAACACAAATTAATTATTCACAAGAATTATCAAAGAGATGATAATAAGTTGAAAAATTTAAAGTGGGTTACGGAAGCTGATCATAGATCCTACATTACGGAGCGTTTAATTGCAAATGGTCATGTTTTTCACAGCAAAGGAGGTTCTTCAAAACTGAAAGCAAACCAAGTCGCTACGATCAAAAAATATCTTAATTCAGGAAAGAAAACAAAAACTTTTCTTGCAAACAAATATGGAGTTTCTTTAACTCAACTTAAACGTATAGAAAGAGGAGAAAACTGGGGGCATGTAAAGCCCGCAAAATAAATTAAACAATAAAAAAAGGCTGAGTAATTTACCCAGCCTTTTTTTTATTTGATAATATTTACTTTCATAACTTGTTCCAAATCATTTGCTCTGATTCGAACAAAATACAAACCCGAAGAAATTTGCTGATCACTTATGTTTAGTTTATGGCGATGTGATCCTTGCGATTGTAAAACTGCAAGTTCTTCAAAGTACTTAACTCGTTTGCCTTGAGCATTGAGTAGACTTACTTCAAGCTCAGAAGAGTTTTGTAATTCATATTCTAAAGTAAGGATGTCCTGTGCTGGATTAGGATAGACTTTTGCTGCTAAAGCTTCTTCGATTTCTTTTGTGCTGGATACTAAAGTAAAGACTGCTGTGAGTGTGTCGGATTGAGTTAAGGTAATTGTAGCGCGTCTTTCTTCAGAATTCGGAAATATAATATTTCCAGCACTGCTTTCCCAATGACTAAATACATAATCATCTTCAAAATCATTAAATACTTTTGCCTTTATTTTATTCTCCATTCCTCCAAAATAACTTCCAGTCCAAGGGAATGATTCAATGTCTAATGTATTTAAATCTATTTCACCAATACCTATTGGAGTAGCCATTAATGTCAAATCATAAGGCCCAGAAAGTTCCTCGTAACATTCAAGCATACCGTCATCCAACAATTCACATCGTTGGCCTATGAAGTCTTTTAGTCTATCAACATTTGCTTCCCATTCTTCCATACTTCCTCCCCATCTTTCAATTTGTCTTGGCATTTCTGGTTCAATAACTGCAAGCATAGAATCCAATGTCGTCATCATATTTTCACAGGTATACACCGTATTCATCAAATCTGCATAGCGTGAGTAATATAATTGCTTGAAAATTGGGCTTTCTTCTAAAAGTTTAAGAAATATTTTTTCATGCTGGCCTACATCATTATTACCATTATTTAATGTGTCAACAAGACCAATAGATAATTCGTCATATTGAGATTGGCACAATTCATCCCAGCCTGAATCACAGCAGAAACCATCCTGCTCTATTACTTGAATAAAAATAGAATCCGTTGCTGGATAAGGAGAACTGCCATCTATGATGGTAGGACATTCGTCGGGTGGTGTATCTGTTCCTTCTCCGCCACCACCTCCTGGGCCCCCTCCAAAAAATTGATCCATATAGTCACCTATTTGTTCCAAATCGCATGGGTCAGCATCTGGACTAATATTCGGAACGCCGGAGTAATTGATGTAATAATCGAAAGTTGCATCTAAATCCCAAAGAATGTATCCCCACTTTTTGTGACCGCCTTCTGGATCCAAGCCTCTCCACCAACCTGTGTTGTAATTGAGCCAATCTGAGGCAACAACATTTAAATTGACAATCATATAATCGATAAGACTTGTGAGGTTGATGCTGTCTTCCACTATTGCATAATTACTGGAATCACTTAGGTCATTTAGTAATGCAAAATTTCTAATATTGATCCAATCAACCATAGCTTTTGTTCCACCATATTCTATTTCCGTATTTCCCCAAGTAGAAAGATATTGGATGTCATATTTTCCTTGATCATAATATTCTTTGGTGTAATCATGATCAACTGGTCTTTCTCTCATACCATACACGCCCCAATATTGTCCATTTAAAAATAAAATGACTCTTTCTACAGCTCTATTGTCCAACTCCATGCCCCCATTCTGTGCAAGTGTTTGGACATATTCATCTCGGATGTGTGTGCTTCCTTCATGTGCATCATCATCTATAGCCGGGTAATTGTCATCACCAGAGTTTCTAAACATAAATTTTTGGTATTGATCTCTGTCTGAATAACCAAAGAGAGGCGCATGAACTGCTTTGCTATAACCCATCTCATCTCTTGATACCCAATCAAGACTTCTGTGATCTAGGACCCATGAATCTTGCCCATGTCTATTGAGACTTCCAAAAGAAGTTGCTTCCCTTTGTTTGTTTAAGTTAAAATATTCAATGGAACCAATTGGAATTAATTCTCCTTGTCCATTAGCTAGCTCCAAAACATCATCGGCTGCCACAGAAAATACAGCCAAGGAATAATCTTCATTGATAAAATATGTGTTGAAATTCATTTTGCCGGGAAGGATTAATGAATCATTGCTAAAGGCTTGGGCTTTTACAACAGTAGTTTCTGTAATTTCTATAGGTGCAGTGTATTCAGGTGATTCTTCTGTTGGGTTGGTGCCATCTAAAGTGTATCTCAATATAGAATTTTCTTCATTGTTGGTTAAAGTCAACATTTGTGCTTCTTCGTAATATCCGGCCAACAGATCCATCGAAGGAGTTGTGGTGTATCTCAAAACTTGAGCACTGCCATCATTACTTGCGCCTAAGGTTGGAGAAGTAGAAACTGCCCATTCGCTTGCACCGTCTGTGACTCTGCATCTGGAATGCTCTACCAAGGTTATAGCAAGCGTGTAAGATTCCAATACTGTTCCTGTCCGATCCGTCAATGAAATTATTTCTCCTTCTTTGGTTTGTGCCAATTTGAAGTTAGTATGAAATTCACCATTATTCACAAGATCTCTTCCTGAACAATAAAATACCAAATAGCCATTGGCAGGGATTATGGTACCTTCTGGAATCTTCCATTTTAATGGTTTGTCTGCTTTGTCAGAAAGATAATATTCTCCGATATCAAAATCTTCATTACTAGTATTATACAACTCAATCCAATCTTCTGTCCTATTAAAGCTATCATAGAAGCTATTAAGATTTGAGGCTGAATATTCATTGACAACTACCTGGCTAAATGTGAAAGTGCTTAGAAAACAGACTAATATTGCTAATAAGTTTCTTTTCAAGATAATAGATTTAAAACATTGAATAATATTTGTTTAAGGTAGTTACAATTAACTAACTCTCAAAAAGAATATCTGTTGAGATTCTACGAATGCTGCATTATTTTATAGGAAAAAGTAGAGCTAGACTTAGAGCGGACTTTGGATAATAACTTTTTGCATTTTCCAATTGAATTTGAATACTTTAGATCTTCATGAGATTAAACCAACAAAAAAAAGACCAGTATCGCTACTAGTCTCTCTTCCGTTCATGTGATTCGTTGTGTTTTGAATATATTCTCAATAGTCGAAGGCTTGATTTTCTATAGAAGCTTTAATCACCAAGTTGTGATATTCTTCTGAAGTCAAACCATCGAGACAATAGTCAATTGGATTGACATGTTTGCCATTAATTCTTACTTCGTAATGAAGGTGTGGGGCTGTACTCAGTCCAGTATTTCCAACGGTTCCAATTTGTTGACCCTTGATTACTTTTTCTCCTTTTTTAACATGTACTTCGGCCATGTGTGCATAGAGCGTTTCATATCCAAAGCCATGGTCAATGATAACATTGTTACCATAGCTTCTGCTTTTTGTCACTTTTTTGATTGTTCCGTTTCCGGTAGCCTGAATTGGAGTGCCTTCTGGAGCCGTGAAATCAATTCCTTTGTGGATCTTTTTTACTTTATGTACTGGGTGGATTCTGATTCCGTATCCAGATAAATGTCTAATATCTCTAGCTAATTTATCTTCTTGCACTGGCTTAATCGACGGGATAGAGGTGAGTTTTTCTTCTCTTTCTACAGCCAATGAGTAAATTGTGTCCAAAGATTTTCTTTGGATATCCATCTGTGATTTAAGCTTAGCCAATCTGTCCTTGGTATTGGTGATTAGTTCAGTATTCGAAGAATATTTTGTGATGTATTTATATTTTTCTGATCCTCCCGTTCCACCTTCCCAAATGTTTTCATCGATAGGATCCAAACCAAAAATAAGCCTGTTTACTTCGGCATCTTTTGATTTAAGATCATTCAGATCTTTGGCGAGACCATCAAATTCATTGGTGATGGAGGCAAAATGGTGCTCCATTTGGTTTAGCTCTTTAGCAAGAACCTTTTCTTTAGGTGATGGAAAGTACTTATTGGCAACAGAATAGATGACCACGGCTCCTAGTACAGATAGTATTGAATAGATAACAAACTTAGCTATTCTTTGCTTTGCTGTTGTTTGCAATTTTTCAAACTGCAAGGTTTTTTCATTATAGATATACTTTTCCCGACTCATACAGAGAATACTAAAAGATTATATTGCTACTTTTGTTGCCTTTGTAGCAAGGGTTTGTAGTGGGAATTACAACGTGTGCAAATGTAATGGACAAGAGATGAACTGCCAAGAATATCATGATAAATTTTAACAATATATATTAAATTATTTGATAAGTAAATACGTGGTAATCAGCGGTTTTAATGTGATTTGTCCTATTTACGGAAGTAAATAATAATAAAGTAATAACACATATATAAATTAATATAATATTTAGATAGCTAATAATCAGAGATATGGACGCAAAGAAGATTAGATCAACGTTTTTCGAATATTTTGAAAGGAAAGGACATAAAATTGTTCCGTCAGCCCCAATCGTGCTAAAAAATGATCCCACTTTGATGTTTACCAATGCCGGAATGGTTCAATTTAAGGACTATTTTTTAGGTACGAAGGTCCCCAAAATTCGAAGAATTGCTGACACGCAAAAATGTCTGAGGGTTTCGGGTAAGCATAATGACCTGGAGGAAGTAGGAAGAGATAGCTATCATCACACCATGTTTGAAATGCTGGGCAACTGGTCATTTGGTGATTATTTTAAAGAAGAAGCGATTGAATATGCTTGGGATTTGCTCACCAATGTCTATGGTATTTCAAAAGATCGATTATATATAACAGTGTTCGGTGGAGATGCCAATGAAGGGCTGGGTCGAGATGATGAGGCTGCAGATTTTTGGAAGAAATGGGTAGATGAAGACAAGATATTGTACTTTGGAAAAAAGGATAATTTCTGGGAGATGGGTGATACGGGTCCTTGTGGTCCTTGTTCTGAAATACACGTTGATCTTCGACCTGAGGATGTACGTACACAAAGTGGAGCACATGATCTGGTAAATATGGATGATCCACTTGTCGTGGAAATTTGGAATTTGGTTTTTATCCAATTTAATCGGAAATCTGATGGCTCATTGGAAGAGCTTCCGGAAAAACATATTGATACTGGTATGGGATTTGAAAGATTGGCGATGACCATGCAGGCCAAAGCAGCCAATTATGATACCGATATTTTTAGCCCATTTATAGACGCAATTGTAAAGAAAACAGGTATAACTTATACTGGAATGTATGATGATAGTTCCAAAACCGACATAGCTATGCGTGTTTTGGTGGATCATATTCGTGCTGTGAGTTTTACAATAGCTGATGGTGAATTACCATCGAATACAGGGGCTGGGTATGTTATCAGAAGAATACTCCGAAGAGCCGTTAGATATTATTATTCCTTTCTTAACATCAAGGAACCATACTTGCATACCATGGTTGAGCCATTATCCAAGGCTTTTGCAGATGTGTTCCCTGAATTGGAGGCACAGGTTGGATTTGTGTCGAAAGTAATTTTAGAGGAAGAAAAGTCCTTCCTTAACACGCTTGCAGCTGGATTAAAACGCTTGGAATTGATCCAACGAAAAGATGGAGTTATTGCAGGAGATGACGCTTTTGAGCTTTATGACACTTATGGATTTCCAATTGATCTCACAGAATTAATCGCTTCGGAAGCAGGAGAAAAAGTTGACCTTCTTGGATTCAATAAAGCGCTTGAAGAACAAAAAGAGCGGGGAAGAAAAGATGCCAAAAGGGAAACAGGTGATTGGAGTATTGTACATAATGAAACAGATGTTGAATTTGTTGGATATGATAACCTTCAATCAAAGGGTTCAAAAATATTAAGGACCAGAACAGTAAAAGTGAAAGACAAGGACCAATTTCATTTGGTTTTGGATAAAACTCCTTTTTACGCAGAAGGTGGAGGTCAAGTTGGAGATACTGGCCATCTTTTGGTTGGAGAAGAAAAAATTAAGGTGATCAATACTAAAAAAGAAAATGATTTAATTATTCATTTTGTTGATCGCCTTCCGGCAAATTTGAATGATACTGTAGACAGCTTTGTGAGCGTAAAGAAGAGACGATTAACGGAAAACAATCACACTGCAACTCACCTGTTGCATGCTGCTTTGCGAACAGTTTTGGGAAGCCATGTGCAACAAAAAGGATCATTGGTAAAAGATGATTACTTGCGTTTTGATTTTTCCCATTTTCAAAAAATGACGGATGAGGAAATTGAAAAAGTTGAAACGATTGTAAATCAGAAAATCAGAGAAAATATTTCCTTATCCGAACACAGATCCATTCCCATTCAGGATGCAAAAGATGCTGGAGCTATGATGCTTTTTGGGGAAAAATACGGTGACTATGTTCGCATGATCACCTTCGATTCCGATTACTCTAATGAACTTTGCGGTGGTTGCCATGTTTCGGCAACGGGTAAAATAGGATACTTTAGGCTCAAGAGCGAATCTGCAATTGCTGCAGGTGTCCGAAGAATTGAAGCATTGACTGCTGATGCTGCTGAGACTTTGATCAATGAAGAGCGGAATGAATTAGCAAGTATTAAATCTTTATTTAAAAATCCAAAAAACACTACCAAAGTTATTGCAGATCTTCAGGAAGAAAACAAAAAATTACTGAAGCAATTGGAATCATTCAAATTGCTAGCAGCAAGTACAATGCAGAAAGAATTGTCCGCGCAATTTGAAGAAATAAATGGATTCAATGTCCTTACTGCAGAAATCGAAATGGAGGATGCAAAGATTGCAAAAACCTTGATCACTAATCTTGAAAAGAGCAAGGGCAATGCAGTTATCTTGTTGGGTGTAAAGTCTGGGCCAAAAGTTCAATTGATGTTGCAAATTAGCAAAGATTTGATTGCTTCTAAAGGATTGCATGCAGGTAACATTATCCGTGATCTTGCTAAGCATATCAATGGGGGAGGCGGCGGACAGGATTTCTTCGCTTCTGCTGGTGGTTCTGATGCGAATGGAATTTCTAAGGCCATAGAAGAGTTGAAGGCTAAACTATCATAGTTATCATGAATTATTAACTTGAAAAGTACAAGGCAAATCTTGACATTCATCGTAGTGGCGCAATTTGCTTGCACCTCATTATGGTTTGCTTGTAATGCAGTGATGTCGGATTTGATTTTTAGTCTTCAGTTGGACCAGCACATAGTTGGCCACCTTAGTTCGGCCATACAATTTGGCTTCATTACTGGGACCTTTTGTTTTGCATTATTGAATCTAGCGGATCGGGTTTCTCCTTCTAAATTATTTTTCTTTTGTGCGATTCTTGCGAGCTTGACGAATCTTACGATGCTATGGGATGAAAATAGTTTTGGTTCCTTAATGTTGTTTAGGTTTCTTACAGGTTTTTTCTTAGCAGGGATCTATCCTGTTGGTATGAAAATCGCTGCTGATTATTTTCAAAAAGGTTTAGGAGTATCTTTAGGATTTTTGGTGGGAGCTTTGGTTTTGGGAACCTCCTTTCCTCATTTTTTAAGTGCCTTTGAAAAAATGATTTCATGGCAGAATGTGGTTGTTTTTACTTCCTTTTTGTCTGTCATCGGAGGAGCAATTTTATTTTTATTTGTTCCTGATGGTCCACATCGATCTTTTCAGCAAAGTTTGGATTTGAAAGCCTGTTTCCGTATTTTCAAAAAACCCAATTTTAGGACCGCGGCCTTTGGTTATTTTGGCCACATGTGGGAATTGTATACGTTTTGGACCTTTGTGCCCATTATTCTTTTGGCCTATAAAAATCAAAATAGAATTACAGAGCTAAATGTGGCCTTGCAAAGTTTTTTTATTATTGGTATTGGTTCTTTGGCTTGTGTTATCAGTTCTTATGTGTCTACAAGTTTAGGAGAGAAACGCACTGCATTCGGTTTTCTAATGCTGTCCATGATGAGTTGTCTTGTATTTCCTCTATTTTATTATTTTACTTCGGTAAATGTGTTTCTTTGTTTTATGTTTTTTTGGGGAATGGTAGTCATTGGTGATTCACCACTTTTTTCGACCTTGGTGGCAAGAAATACAGATGCAAAAATCAAAGGTACTGCATTGACTATGGTCAATTGCATTGGTTTTTCTATTACCATAATAAGTATTCAATGCTTCAGTTGGTTGTATGAAGCTTATGCTACTTTCCATTGGTTTTTGCTACTGGCTCTTGGTCCAATTGTCGGACTTTTGCATTTTTATTTGAACGAGCGAAAAGCATTCGGGTCAACTTAAAAATTGTTTGCTTAGTTCTAGAATTCAATTAACTTTAGTTCATGCGGTCATTCCAAAGAGTAGATATTTTAAGTCCCAAAACTTTGATTCTTGTAGCTATTGTATTAGGGGCTTCTTTAAGGCTTACAGTATACTTACAAAATCGATCCTTCATCATTGATGAAGCAAATTTGGCAAGAAATATTGTTGAGAAAAATTATTTAGATTTTTTTTCTCCCTTGGAATATGAGCAGTATTCACCACCATTATTTTCCTGTCTCTTAAAAACAATGACCAAACTAGGAGGTGTTAATGAATACAGTTTAACTTTCATTTCTTTACTAGCAGGAATGGCAAGCTTGATATTGTTATTTCTAATAGGCAGAAAAATTAAGATAGATCACTTTTCTCTGATTTATTTGATCTTACTTTTTGGCTTTAGTCCGATAGCAATTAGATATAGCACTGAACTTAAACAATATAGTTTGGATGCTTTTCTATGCCTTTTGTTTGTCTTTTGGTATTTGCAGCAAAGGGACAATAACTTTAATTTAAACTATGTAATTCAAATGGCAACTTTTGGAAGTATTGCTATTTGGTTGAGTATGCCTATTGTTTTCATTTTGGCAACAATAGGGTTCCAATTGATCTATAGATTTTTGAAAACTAAAGATGTGAAGCTGGAATATTTAGTGTTGATTGGGATGATGTGGTCGATCTCTTTTGGCCTCTATTATTTTTCGATTTTAAGAGCGGATGCAGGTACTGATTATCTTCAAAATTTTCACCAAAAGTATTTTTTTAGTTTTCTTCCTTTACGTGCAGAAGCATGGAGCACTAATGTGAATTTGCTACTTGGACTTATGCGTTCGGTGACAGACAAAACAACTGTTTCACTCATTGGGTGTTTTTTATTTTTTAGTTTTGGGATTAACCAATTGTGGAAAGAAAACCGAACAGCTCTGTCGACGTTACTTTTGCCTTTTTTATTGTGTTTGATTGCATCACACTTTAGGCAATATTCTTTGTTGACAAGGCTTACTCTTTTTTTAATTCCACTTCTATGTTTGGTTTATATCTATGGGTTTTCTCGTGCTTGGAGTATGGGCGGCAAATCTATAAAAATTGTATTGGTGATTTATGCTCTTTTGACCTTGGTCAATAAAAAGGCATTTGAATATTTTTATAATCCTTTGGAAATTGAAGATTCAAAAACAACCCTAACATTTTTAAAAAATCATCATCAGGAAGAGGAGTTGATATTTGTGCATCATAGTGCTGTACCTGCCTTTTTATTTTACAATGAATTGCACGACAAGGCATTTCGGATCGAAAATTATAAGCTTGGGAAATGGGATGAACTTGCAGCTGATGCAATAAATCAAGACCCTAGAATTTTAACGGAAGATAACTTTTGGTTATATTTTTCTCATACTGAACCAGAAGCTAGATTGCAGAAGGACTTTGAGTCTGTTGAGATGTTTGCAACAAAAATCAAAGAGAAAAGATCAGTTCAATCAATCGTACAACAATATAAGATGGATTAGAGTTTTTTCAGTGTTTGAATTGTTGAATCGAGACTTTCTGAGGTAAATGATCCACCATTTGCTGGTTTGATTTTTCTAAGTTCATTTATTCTTGATTCCTCAATCGAGTAGGGAGCTGAAGTAAAAGCATTTCGAACAAAGTGTAAAATGTCTTTTATGTCCGTATCGCTTAATTCTTCATTGTCATTGAGGCCCGTCATTTCACCAGAAAATTGATGCTGTTTTCCGTCTATATTAATAGGGCCAATCATTCCATGCAAAGTGATTAGGATTAGTCGATCTTCATCTCCAGCAACATATTTGGAATCGATAAGTTTTGGCGCGAGTTGATTTTGGCCTTCACCATCAATACCATGACATGTGGCACAGAAAGTTCTGTATAATTCCATGCCCACTGTTCGTCTGTCTTCTAAATTCAAATTGTCGTTGTAGTAATAGACTTCCTTGCCTTCCCTTTTTCTTTCTAGTGTGGTCTCCAATATCTCTTTGAAACTTGAAAAGTTTAAGGAGGATTGTTCGCTAAGCGTAGTTAATAATGCAACTTTGTTTTTAGGATGATTGGCTATGATACCTTCAGCGGATTTTGCTGCTTCATTACTACGAGCTATAATTGTTTTGTAGATATCAAATAATTCTTCATTACTGAATAAATTGAGTTTGCCAATAAAATGAGCCATTATTCGATCCAGCTCAGGCACCTTTTTTTTAATTAAATTATTGCAGATTAATTTTAAAAAATCCTTGTTTTGAATATTCATTTTGCTAAGTAGATATAAAGCATGATAACTTACATGAAGCATATCCTTTTCAAGCAAAGGGATCAAATCACTTTCCAGCAAAATGTTTAGTCCCTCCAAGGTCCAGATACTGTGTAAGATATTTATTTCTACATTTTCTGTTTTCAATTTTGATCTTATTTTTTCTGCAAGTTCTTGTTTGTTATTTTGTATGATATAGTGTTGTGCTTTGTCTCTATAAAATGCATTATTAGAATAAAGCAAAGCAATCGGATCTACTGAAATATCGTTCATTTCTAGAGGCAAAATTTCTGAAGGCTTGAATCTCAATATTCTTCCCATTTCCGTGATCGTATCTAATTTTTTCCCCAATATTTTCTCTCTTAGATAAGAGGTCATATATGCTTTATGTTGGATAATCCCTCGATGCATATCTGCTATATAAAGAAAACCATCGGGGCCGATTTTTAAGTCAACAGGTCTAAATCCTTCATCCATGGTGATAATATATTCAGAGCTGGTATCCTGTTGAATAGCATAATTCGAAAACCCATCCTGTGAAATTTCCAATTTTTTTATGGCATTTATTTCTGGAATGCAAACAAATGCAGAATGATTCCAATCATTAATATGTTTATTGCGATTGAATACAGGGGAGCACGCTGACGTAGTATTGATTAAATACTCATTACTATCTAGAACACCTTCCTGGTACCCTCTGTTGACTGCAGTTGCTTGCAAAGGATAAACCCTATGATGGTCTGTTATGATTTGACAGATGTTTTCTTTAAGTTTTAAATATTCGTTGGAAAACAAGGCATTGGGTATAATTTCATCATGAGCAATTAAGGTAGAATTGTTGTTGTAGATCAGTCTTCCAAAATTATCATTGGTCATACCCCATTGTCCCCTAGGAGTCGTATATTCTTTTATCCATTTTCCTTTCTTTTTTTGATAGCGAACATTAGAGCTACTGCTGTAAATCCAATTGTCCATGTTTAGCGTTAAGGCGCTTGGTTGGTGTTCAACATTTCCATCCACAGCATATGTGGAATCTATTAAGGTCTTTTTACCTGGACGGTCATTGTTGATTTCTATATGCCATAGGTTTGGTGGTTCTGAATACACTAGTCCTCCATATGCATGAAGGATTGACCGTGGTAAGATCAGATCATCCAAAAATATTTTAGCTTGTTCAAAGATGCCGTCATGATTTTCATCTTCAAGAATTTTAATGCTATTGTTTCTGCTTTTTTCATTGCTGCCTTCAATGTTGGGCATATACGAACGCATCTCCACGATCCAGATTCTGCCTTTCTCATCAAAGTCCATGCAAACCGGTGCATTGACGGTTGGTTCTTTACAAATAATTTCAAGATCATAAGCATTTGGGATTTTAAATTCATGCTTCTGCAAATGGGAATCCTTTGGATTTTGGCAAGAACACAAAAGCAATAGGATGCTTATGATTGATATCGACTTCATGGGATTTAAGATACGATAGAAAAATGATTATCCTATTGGAGCGCTTTGAAAACTATTTGTAAATTGTAGCATGGACAAATTCATCATGTTATTATTATCTCTAAATCTATTTTGTAATTCCAAAAATGTTGATTCTTCTGATTCTGGGATTATCAATCTTTTAGAGAATGATTCACTATCTCATTTTGAGATTAAAGGTGGTCAAGCAGATTATCAATTGAAAGATGGAATCTTAACTGGAACTGCAAAAATGGGAATACCAAATTCTTTTCTTACTACAAAAAAGAAGTATGAGGATTTTGTGCTTAGCTTTTCGGTTAAGGTAGACTCAAGTTTAAATTCTGGTGTTCAAATTAGGTCAGAAATTATTGAAGATAACCAATATGAAATGCTCAAAGGATATCAAGTTGAAATAGATCCAAGTCCTCGAGCCTGGAGTGGGGGAATATATGAAGAAAGAGGTAGAGGATGGATTGGTAATCTTGCCAATAATCCAAAAGGTAGAGCGGCATTTAAACTAGGAGAATGGAATCACTACCACATTGAAGCCACTGGCTACATGATAAGAGTGTGGGTAAATGAGGTCAATACTGTAAATCTTTTGGATGACCAATATAGCGATGGTTTCATTGGTTTCCAGGTTCATTCTATAAACGATGAAGCTCAGGTTGGAGCAAAAGTTCAGTGGAAAGATGTAAAGTTGGTCCCTGATCCAATGTTTGTACGTGCCTCAGACGGATACTCTGACACACACGAGATCAATTTGCTGGCAAATCAATTAAGCCAATTTGAAAAAGAGCAGGGATGGAAATTATATGATATTAGACGAGACCCAATTCCTCATGAGGAAATGCCAAATTGGTCAATACTTGATGATTGTCTTTGCGCGCAAAGCAAGGAGGTTTTGGATTTAACAATTCCTCGAGAAAGCGCTGAGTTTGAAGTGAAGTTTGAATACAAAATTAAAAAAGGTGGTTATGCCTTATTCAATTACGAGCAGGATCCCAATGGTTCTGAAACGTTTCACTTTGTGTTGGCTGACGATCTGAACCTTCCAGAAGGAACGGATAATGATAGAAAGGCAGGATCAACCGCAGGACATGCAGCCAAAAATCTTTCAAATCCTGGTAAGTCCAAAGTGCTTAGAAGTCATGATCAATGGTCACAAGTGAGAATTTTAATGACCGAAGAAAAATTGCAACATTGGCTGAATCATAA
>JAHDIE010000001.1:100010-107731 GCA_020630955.1 Saprospiraceae bacterium | reverse complement strand
AGAAAAAATTCATGTAATTACTCCTGAATGGGAAAGCAAGTTGGGTAAAGGAAAAATCTTGATTCCTAGTGCTAAAGATATCGAACGACTTATTAATATGACAAAAAAAGGAGAACTATTGACCAATGATGTTATCAGAGAGCAATTGGCAAAAGAAAAAAATGTCCAGGTAACAGCTGCCATTCCTACCGGTGTCTACTTGAAATATATTGCCTTAGCTTCCGAGGAGGAAAAAAATAATGGCAATAAAAAAGTTACCCCGTATTGGAGGGTTTTAAGACCTGATGGAAGAATTAATGTTAAATTTCCAATTTCTATTGAAGATCAAGTCGCTTTACTTAAAATGGAAGGGCATAACATTGAAGAAGGTAAGGGGAAAAAAGCACCAAGGGTTGTTGCTTATGAATCAAAAATTAAAATCTTTCAACATTAAAATGACACATTGGATCAAACTCATTTCTTATCAAGGAAAGATGATCAAAATTATGAAATTCCTAATATTAATTCCTTCAATATTTTTATACATCAATCACATGTATGCTCAAGATAGTCAATCACAAATGTACATCTTTGGGCACAGCCTTATCCATCATGAATTCCAAATTAATCCCACTCCTTCGCAAGAAACTTCTGTTCCACATTGGTTGCATTTTCTTTCCGAAACAGGTGGACATCAATATGCGGTAAGCGGACAATATGGGTTTTTGCCTCAACATGCCAATTTGCCACCAATTTCACAATGGGGTTTTGATCATGTTGCACCTGCCTGGGATTCCGATGGTGAGACATTTGCGGAAGCAAATATTACAGACATCTTATTGACACCAGGAAATTTTATTCAATGGCAAAGTCCAGAAGAAAATTATCCTGGTGAAAGTGTTTCCCCTGTTAGTGCAACCAATACGATCCTTAGGTGGTGTGCAGAACAAGAAGAAGATTTGTCTTATTACGTCTATGAAAATTGGCCAGATATGGCTCCTTATCTTGGGTCTGGGTTCCCGCCAAATGAACAAGAATGGATTGCTTATAATGATTTCTTGCAGGGAGATTTTGCAACATGGTTTGACAACTATTACGATCAAGTAAGATTGGCAAATCCTGATCTGTGTATACAGTTGATTCCAGTGGGTAGGTTAATCAGTAAGTTATTGCAAATGAATCCATACAAGGAGATTTTAATTGATGAATTGTATGAGGATGATGCCCCACATGGAAGACCTAATATCTATTTCCTCGCATCTATGATTGTTTATATGGCTATTTATGAAGAACCAACTCCAATGGGATTTCAAGTTGATGCAATCATCGATCCATTAATTAGAGAGAATTACGATGCAATAACAGATTACTTTTGGAGTGAGTTAATTAATTTTAATGATGAAGAAAATCAAAGTTTGGTGTTTTGTGGCTTGGTCAACTCGGTAGGTCATGGAAAAAATTTGGAAGCTGATTTTCGGATTATTCCTAATCCAGTAAATTCAGATTTCATTATTGACGAACTGGATGCAAATTCTAAAATTGAAATTTATAATATTACAGGACAAAAACTTTTAATGAAAAAAATAGTAGGAGAGGACCAAGTAATTTCTCTAACAAATTACGAACAAGGAGTCTATTTTGTGAAAATTTTTATGGACGATAAACTAACGAGTATTCTTAAGTTTATCAAACTCTCCAATTGAATAATATAAAATATTAATACCAATGAAAAACCCTACAAGCAAACAATTGGCAACACAGCTCAAGGAATTTTATTATGGTAAAAATTGGACCTGGTCAAATCTGCAGGAGACCCTCATCGGGGTAGATTGGAAAATGGCAATTACCAAGATTGAATCATTAAATACCATTGCAACACTTGTATTCCATATTAATTACTATTTAATCAATCAAATTAAAGTATTAAATGGAGGTCCGCTAGAAGGATCTGATAAAGAAAGTTTTGAGGTTCCATCTATTACCTCTGAAGAAGATTGGCAAATACTTCAAAGAGATGTTTTTAGAAATGCTGATCATTGGATAAAAATTGTTGGAAAATTAGATGATTCGAAATTAACCTCAACTTTCGTCAATAAAAAGTATGGATCTTATTATCGTAACTTAATGGGAGTCATTGAACATTCGCATTACCATCTAGGACAAATTGTATTGTTAAAGAAAATTTTAATGAAATAACATATTACAATAAATCGTTATATGATTTGTATTTATACAATGCCTTCATACAATTGAAAGAACAACTTTTTATTTCGTCATAATCATTAAGAAACGAAACATGATGCGAACTATTAAACTTCTAATATTCTTATTGGTCACATCTTCACACTTGGTTTTAGCTCAAAATACCCATTCCCTAGATTTAGAATTTGGTCAAGCCAATACGATTGGTGACATACCAGGAGATTATTTTGGAGGATATGCTCTAGGTCTTGGTTACAATTTTGCGCCAATAGAAAACCTGTATTTATCCATATCTTATTTTCATAGTGAATCAACAGGGATTGGAGAAGAAGAAATTAATTCTCCATGGATCCATACCTTAGAGTCTAATTTTTTAGCCTATAAAAATAAAGTCTCGGGAACTGCCGTTAAAGCTGGATTTAAAACAGCCTTCTTGGAAAGATTTGAATACAAAGTAGGAATGGGATATGGTATTTCAAAGGCGGATTTATTCTTAGATTTGGAGCAATCCGATGGAGTGTATGAAACCCAAATTTATCATCTTGGAGATTTTAAAGTAAAAGAAACAATGTTCTTCCATAGCTTACTTGTAGAAGCTAAATTATCATTAATGATTAATTCGCATTTAAATCTTGGCTTGAGCCATAGATTTTTATTTCTTATGAGCGACATGCTAGACGGCATATCCATTCGAAATGAAAGAGATCAAAGTGAATTTAATGATTTTTTAAATAGCCAAGCTATTTATCTTCAGTATCATTTTTAAGAAATTTAAATAAAAAAAGGGACGCAAAATCATGCGTCCCTTTTTTCTAGATTTAACTTTATGCTATCCTTCAACCAATTCTCTACCCGCCTGAGTAAACAATTCTAGATCTTGGAGTAAAGCTTTTGCTTGTTCAGAGATGACTTTTAATTCGTTTACATTTTGTTCTAACTTTTGTCTGATGCTGCTTGCCACCAAGACCATGTGAAAATCATTGCCTGACTCCAAGACTGTAGTTACTTTATTGATACTTACCTCAGCTTCTCTATATGATTTTTCCCAAGTGGCTCTAAGTTCCTTATTTTTTCTCAGCTCTTCTCTTTTTAAATCTTCCTTGCTTATGCTTCCACTTAAGGTGTTTAGTTCATTAAAATAATCATCAGAACTTTGTCCTACTTTTTCAAAATCACTTTTCAATTTTTTATAACGATTTTGGATAGTGGTCCATTCTTTTTCGAAATCTTTACTCACTTTGGGTAAATCTGGATTTTCTGTACTCAGAGATTCCTCAGCATCTTCCAAAGTTGATACTAATTTGGTAGATAATTTTTGTCTATTTTTTTCAAATGACTCGATAGAATTTTTTAAGTTTTCTCCATGCTTCAAAGCCCCTTTGGTTGTGTCCCACTTGCAAGCGCTTAAGCACAAGGTCAAGGTACATAATAGTAGTATTGTATTTTTCATTTTTATATTTTATACTTTGGCAAAAGTAATCAGCATAATCGCATACACCAAATCTTAGGCTTTTTTAACAAAGCGATATTTGCTTTCTATTTTTGTTGATTTATTTGGATAATAAAGGTTTCAGGTTGATTGAAATTTTTAAACACTAACATCAATATTATTCTTAACTTGTTAACAATGATGTAAGATGTTTAGTCTAATTGAAGTCAATGTTAAAAAATAAACGCAAAGATTCGATGGTCAAAGATAGATTTGGTCACTACCTGTTATATGCTGCTGGTGAAATAGTTCTCATCATCCTAGGGATTTTAATTGCGGTGGAAATCGATTCGTTTCGAGAAAAATCAAAAGAACAGGAATTAAGATGTACCTATTTAAATGAATTAGCCTATGTTTTTAATTTAGATATCAATGATGTCAATGAAAATATAGCTGCTTTCGATGATTGGATTCCTAAAATGCAATCTCTTTTAGATGCAGATTTTCATAAGAATTTAAAAACCTTAGATTCACTTCCAGATAAATTTGGTACAGTTGGTAATTATATTCATTTTGGTCAAAGAAGTATTTCTAAAATTGAAGAATTAAAATACTCGGATATTGATCTTATAAAGAACAGATCCTTACATAATAAAATTCTAATTTACCAAGACGATCAAATTTCAAGGTTAAGACATCTTGAAATTGATTATTCCATCATTGGTAATAATCTTAGAGATTATTACGCACACAACTTCTATGACTTTAATTACACTGATGCAGTTCCTATTGATATTTCCAAGATAGAAAAGGATAATTATTATTTTTCTTTAGTCCGACAAAGATTACGGCGGACCAAATCATTAAAATCTCAATACCTCAAAATGGCAAAAACGCAAAAGGAAATTGAAAAGTTAATTGAAGAGGAAATTATAAATTGCAAAAAAGACTAACATTATTTAGCCAAGTTAATAGATAGAATTCTTAGCCGAGGAAAACTCGAGACATTGAAAATTATTTCTGAATCACTTAAGCTCTGGGGTAAATTTAAAACTTCCCTTGGTTATTTTATCATCAAAGAATACGATACCCATCTTAAAAAGATCAATGCATAATGTTATTGAATTATCTTTTTTAATCTCATTCCAAGCTTTTGTCATATTTGTTGACCAATAAATATCATCGAACACAACTATGCTCTTTTTATGTAAAAATGGGTTTATGGTTTTGTAGTTTTCAATAGTAGCTTGATAATTGTGATTTCCATCGATGTATACCAGATCAATCTTTTTTAATTTTTGGCAGGTCTTAAAAAGTGTCTCTGAAAACCTTCCGGTCACAACTTCAACATTTTTTATGCCGATTGTTGTCAAGATATTTTTTGCAGCCAAGCTTAAATTTGGACAACCTTCTAGACTTTTTACCATCGATTTGCTATTTGCGGAAGCGAGATAAGCAGTTCCTATCCCTAAATTGGTGCCCAATTCCAAAATACATTGCGCACGAAAATGTCTGGACAAATGAAAAAGGACTTTGCCTTTGTATTCATCACTGGAAGAATGGCGGAGAAAGGAGCTGATCGTTCTTTCTTTACTGTTGAACTGGCTGCCAGCCCCAAAATCGATGTGCTGGATTTTGCTGTAATTTCGCTTTAATTGTGTTCTAAGGACATTAATTTTGTCAATCGCATAATAATTCCTTTTGTTGCGGATGACTTCATCAACAAATTGTCTTACAAAAAGATCCTTAGGTTTCTTTTGGAGCCTAGATTTTAGGTAAAAATCAAAAGCTTTTCTTAAAATATAGAAATTTATCAATTTTGGACAATGTATGTCGTTCAAAGATAGTTGAGTCCATGAACAATTAAAGTCAATTGGATTAAATTTAGGCAATAAAGAATCAATGATGAATAAGTACTTGTTTTTTGGGTTTTTATTATTTCTATCTTCACATGTGATAGGACAAGGGTATAACACTGCCATTGGCGTCCGTTTGGGAGATGATTTAGGTTTTACAGTTCAACAGAGGATTGCCAATAGAACCACCATTGAGGGTTTGTTTTATGGAGGTCGTTCGAATCCGGATACTTATGCTAATGTTTTGGCTCAAAGACACTTCTCTCTGCTTTCAAAAAAGTTAAACGCTTATGTAGGTTTAGGCTTAGGATCTCATTGGCAGTATGTTAATGAGGAATTTGAAGATCAGCAATTTACCATTCCAGGAGTCATCGGATTGGAGGCTACATTTGGGCGGCTTAACCTATCAGGTGATGTGATGCCTCATTTAATATTAAACAATAATGATGAGCGATCATATAAGAGTATTGCGAATGTTAGTTTAAGGATCGTCATTGTCAAAAGAAAACTCGACGCTAAGGATAAACTAAAAGAAAAATTTTCTGATTTAAACAACAACAAGAGGAAAAAGAAAAAAAAGAAGTCTTAAGTTGAAAATAATTCCATAACTTGATCATATGGAATCGAACAAAACCAACCGTCTTTTAGCCTTAGATATATTTAGGGGTATGACGATCTTCTTTATGATTGTTGTTAATACTCCAGGATCATGGAGCCATGTTTATGCTCCCTTACTTCATGCAAAATGGCATGGATGCACACCTACCGATTTGGTTTTTCCTTTCTTTCTATTTATCGTTGGAGTTTCGATGGCCTATTCTTTTAGGAAATTTAATCCTGATGATCGAGGTGCCTGGATCAAAAAAGTATTGAGACGAACATTTTTAATTTTCATTATAGGTATTGCCTTAAACTGGTTTCCGTTTTATCATAAAAATATTGCAGACTTAAGGATTTTTGGTGTTTTGCAAAGAATAGCCTTGGGCTTTGGAGGTGCTGCATTAATTGTAATTTTTCTAAGAAAGAAGTTTATACCTTATGCAATAGCTTTGATCCTACTTTTCTATTGGGGTATTTTACTATTATTCGGTGGTGATGACCCTTTATCTTTAGAAGGTAATTTGGTAAGAAATATAGACTTAAAATTGTTTGGAGAAAAGCATCTTTATGGTGGTTATGGAATGCCTTTTGATCCCGAAGGTTTATTGTCCTCTTTGCCATCAATAGGAACTGCTTTGATTGGGTACTTGGTAGGGCAGATGATAATAAATTCTAATGCACTAGTTGAGACTATTAAAAAGTTGGTGTTGTATGGCTTGTTGTTCATTGCGCTTGGTGTTGTATGGAATTTTGCTGGGTTTCCTATTAATAAACCAATTTGGTCAAGCTCATATGTTTTATTTACTGGAGGTCTTGCTATGTGTTTTCTAGCTTTGTTATTGACAATCACAGATCTTTGGTCATCCCACAGGTGGGCACTACCTTTTAAGGTGTTTGGCCTCAATCCATTAATATCCTATGTTATGTCAGGTGTAATTGTGAAAATAATTCTTAGAATTAAAATAGGAGATGAAGCATTATATTCTTGGATTTATAAGAATATTTTCCAAACCACTTTTGGAGACAAGTTTGGATCTCTGACATTTGCCCTTTGTATGGTGGCAACAGTATATATTTTTGCATATTTATTATATAGAAATGACAAGGTTATTAAAGTATAGTTTAGTACTCATAAGTTTGATTTTAATTCTCGCTTGTAAGCAAATGTCTTCCGATCAAGGAAAGCAAACTGCTTCGGTTCCCGAGGAAGTAACAACCGATTTGACTGAAACAGGTGAAGTAGGCTTTGATGACTTTATAAAAGTGTATGATAAGAAAGGGGAAGATTATGATAGGCACGAATGGGCTGAAATAATCGAAACTGACTCAATGACTATGCTCGATATCAGGTACGCAACAGAAAATAATTTTACTAAGAAACAAATTTATGATTGCGCACGCTGCTTCTTAAGACCAGAAGTGAAAAAACAACTTTTGGGCTTTAGAGAGCATATGATTAAGAAGTATAATCTAGGGATAATACTTTATGATTGCTATCGACCTCGACCTTACCAACAGAGATTGTGGGATATCGTACCAGATGAACGATATGTAGGTAATCCAGCCAAAGGGAGTATGCACAATAGAGGGATGGCTGTAGATATTGGATTGATAGATGATCGCGGAAATATTTTAGATATGGGTACAGCGTTTGA
>JAHDIE010000001.1:0-99910 GCA_020630955.1 Saprospiraceae bacterium | reverse complement strand
GGAGAGATGATTTCTTCAATCAATTGACTCTTTGTTTTTTTTGGTTTCTTGTATCTCAACTTTATGGTTGCAAAATCAGATTGATTTTCAGTAGAGCTAAGTGTTTGATATTTGAGCCGATCAACTTCTTTTTTGGATCTAGCTATTTTTGTTTGAGGAATGATCTCATAAAATGCTGTTACACTATGGCCTGCTCCTAGATCACCTGCATCTTTTTTGTCATTATTAAAATCTTGTTTGTCTAAAATCCTATTTTCATATCCAATCAATTTGTATTTTTTTACAAATTCTGGGTTAAATTCTATTTGGATTTTGACATCTTTTGCAATGGTGAAAAGGGTAGAGCCAAATTCTGTGATCAAAGTTTTTTTAGCTTCACTTAGATGGTCTATGTAGGCATGATTGCCATTACCAGAATTTGCTAGAATTTGCATTTTATTGTCTTTGTAATTGCCAGTGCCAAAACCTAGAACTGAAAGGAAGATATTATCTTCTCTTTTCTCTTCAATCAATCTTAGCAATGCTCCATCATCTCGTATGCCGACATTGAAATCACCATCTGTTGAAAGAATGACGCGATTGTTTCCATTTATCAATAGGTTTTCTTTTGCAATCCTATATGCTAATTCTATTCCTTGACCCCCAGCTGTAGATCCCCCTGCTGATAAATTTTGGATTGCTTCCTTGATGATCGCTTTTTTATTTCCAGAAGTTGATTTTAAAACGAGTCCTGCTGCTCCTGCATACGTGACAATTGCGATTTTGTCTTGTTTTCGCATTTTATCGACCAAAAGATTTAGTGAAGCTTTTACCAAATCAAGTTTATTTGGAGCATTCATGCTTCCACTTACATCGATGAGAAAGACCAAGTTGTTTGCAGGAAGATCTTCAACGTCAAGGTCGACGCCCTGAATGCCAATATGTAAAATTTGATGGTCAGGATTCCAAGGACATGTTGTTAGATTGTGTGCTATGCTAAAGGGTACTTCATTATTTGGTGACGCATAGTTGTAGGGAAAATAATTGATCATCTCTTCAATTCTAACCGCATCAATCGGAGGCAGGTTGTTTTGATTTAGGATCCGTCTGATATTGCTGTAAGCTGCGCGATCCACATCGATGGAGAAGGTGCTAAGGGCTTCATCTTTTGGATTGATGAATTCATTTTCTTCAATGTGCCCATATTCTTCATGGCTGTTGAACTGGTGTTTATGATTACTTTTCTTTTTCCTATTCTTATTGAATCTACTTGTTAAATTCATACCAGCATTGATATTTTTTACTGGTAGTTTTTTTATTTTTTTAGCAGTAACTATATTTCCTGAGGAGCAAAGATTAGAGGAGACCAAAGGTTGCTTGTAATCAACAATGATACATTCGTCTAATGTTATTCCTTTGTTTAGGCTTATGTCTAAAGTTGTTGAAAGTTTGTTTACTTGTATGTCTTTGGAGGTAAATTTTTGATATCCTACATAACCAACCTCAATGCGGTAGATACCTTGAGAATCAGTACAAACATTGTAGCGCCCTTCAAGATCGGTTTCAACTCCTTTTACAACTTTGTCATTTTGGATCAGAGCCACACTGCCAAATAATATTGGATTTCCTGTTGCTTGATCATTCACAATACCACTAATACAAAATTGTGTTTGTGATCCCTTTGAATTTTGGGCGTAGTTTGGAATTGTCTTGATCATAAAAATGATAGCGAAAAAGTAGATTAGATTTTTCATAGTTCTTTAAGTTTGATTTATTACTGTATAGATGGCTCAGTAGCTTAAAGTACTTAATGATCTGAATTGCGATTTTTTATTTTAGTCTCCAAGGATCTATTAGGATATTTAATGGTATAGTTTAGGCGACTAGATTCTTATTTGCCATTTTTTTGGTTGCCCAGAAATTTGCTGAGAAAGCCTGTATGATTCTATAATTATCATTTCAAAATTATTTTACCTTTACAAATCAAACAGTCTAAAACAGCCATGAAGCACCCAATGTTAATCTTTTTCCTTTTATTTTCTGCTATTGGTTTTGCAAACGCGCAAAGCCAAAATGGATTCTATAATTTTAGTTGGTCTGATGAAGCTGGAGAACTCATACTTGAAATACCAGAAAACAGATTGGGTGAAGAGTTTCTATATGTCTCCAGTCTTGCTGCTGGGGTGGGTTCCAATGATATTGGCTTAGACAGAGGTCAGTTGTCTGATGAAAAACTGGTTTACTTTTATCAGTCAGGGAAAAAGTTGCTATTGGTGCAAGCCAATACCAAATACAGAGGTCTTAGTGAAAATGAAGCGGAAGTACAGTCTATTGAGGAGGCTTTCGCCAAATCAGTAATTTGGGGGTTTGATATCAAAGAAAAAAATGGGTCTGTTTATAAAGTCAACATGGAGAAGTTTCTGATTAGAGATGCCCATGGTGTGAGCAAAAGACTTGCACAAACCAAGCAAGGCAATTATAAGTTAGACAAAACCAAATCCGCTATTTATAAAGAAGGTCTTCTTAATTTTCCAAAGAATACAGAGTTTGAAGCCATTATTACTTTTGAAGGGGATGGTAAAGCAAGTGAGATAAGAAGCGTAACCCCTACAGCTTCCTTGGTAACGGTAAGGATGCATCATTCTTTTGTTGAGCTTCCAGATAATAATTATAAGCCGAGAATGTTTCATCCTGAATCTGGATTTAATTTTATTGGTTTTTATGATTATGCAAACCCAATTGGCGATGACATGATGCAGAGATGGATTACCAGACATCGCCTAGAAAAGAAGAATCCCGGAATTGCTGCAAGCGAAGCTGTAGAACCTATAATATATTATATTGATCCTGGTTGTCCCGAGCCTGTTCGTTCAGCACTGATCGAAGGTGCAAGTTGGTGGAACGAAGCATTTGAAGCTGCAGGATTTGTCAATGCTTTTCAGGTAAAAGATTTGCCGAAAGGTGCTCATCCCTTAGACGTACGATACAATATGATACAATGGGTGCACAGATCTACAAGGGGATGGTCTTATGGTTCGTCTGTAACGGATCCTCGAACGGGTGAGATTATTAAGGGACATGTTTCTTTGGGATCGCTAAGGGTTAGGCAAGATTATATGATAGCTCAAGGTATAATTTCTAATTACAAGGATGGGGTAGACGATCCTAGGATGCTTGATATGGCATTGGCAAGATTAAGACAGCTTTCTGCACATGAAGTAGGGCATACTATTGGACTAGCTCACAACTTTGCATCCTCATATAATGATCGAGCCTCAGTGATGGATTATCCACATCCCTTGATTTCTGTCAACACAGATGGTGAATTAATTTTTGATGAAACCTATGATATTGGAATAGGAGAATGGGACAAACGATCTATTACCTATGGCTATGCTTATTCTGATAAAAATGAATCTGAATTCCTTGAAAGTTTGATTCAAAAAAATCATCAAGAAGGGATGCTTTTTGTTACTGATCAAGATGCCAGACCAATCGGTGGATTGCATCCATCTGCTCACCTTTGGGATAATGGGAAGAAACCTTACGAAGAATTACTTAGATTGAATGAACTTAGAAAAAAGTCACTTCAGAACCTAGGCGCAAATTCTATAAAAAAAGGAACACCTGATTCTGAATTAGAAAAAGTTTTAGTTCCAGTCTATTTGATGCACCGCTATCAAGTAGATGCAACTTCAAAAATGATTGGAGGAGCAAATTATTCATATTCTATTAATACAGGAAGAAAAATAAATTCTATCACTCCCGTAAATTTGAATGAACAAAGAAAGGCACTGGATGCCATATTGACTACATTGGATATTGAGTTTTTGCAAATCCCTGAACACATACTAGCATTAATTCCACCTCCTGCTTTTGGATATCCTAGGGATCGTGAAACATTCAATGGGAATACAGGACCGCTTTTCGATCCTTTGGCTGCAGCAGAAGCATCTGCAAACAATAGTTTGAAGTTCTTGTTAGATCCACAAAGGTTAGCTAGAATTGAAATGCAAGAAAAGGATAACTGGACCTTAGGGGCATATCTTTCTATCATTGTCAATCATATATCTTCTCAAACCAGTGTAGATGAAGATTATAGACTAATGATGGAAAAGTTAGTTTATATACACTTGTTAAAGTTGACAACCAATCCAAAGGCGAGTAAAAATGTCGCTGCAGCCGCTTATTATCAACTAAATCAATTGGATACTTCTATGAGACTTTTGGGCAGTGTAAAGCAGAAAGCTCATGTGATGTATTTGCAAGATATTGCCAAAAAGTTTAAGGATTCGCCAGACAGCTATAAATTACCAGAATTACCAATACTGCCTCCTGGATCGCCAATCGGGTGTTATTAGAAGGATATTTTGTCTATTTATTGGAAAAAATAAGGGCTAAACGTTAAATTCTTAATAAAGAATAAAGCAATTTGCATTCTTATGCTCATTCTTGCTGTTCTTTTGAACATCACAAATAATAAAAGCATATATTTGTTTTTTTTAAATTTTTATATAATACAAATGAGTAACGGTACAGTAAAATTTTTCAATGAATCAAAAGGATATGGATTCATAGTTCCAGATGATTCGACGAAAGATATTTTTGTCCATGTAAATGGATTAATTGATGAAATAGCTGAAGGTGATAAAGTAAGCTATGATGTTGAAGAAGGACAAAAAGGATTAAACGCAGTAAATGTTAAGAGAATTTAATTACTCTTTTAATATAAAATTGTACAGCCCATCAGAAATGGTGGGCTTTTTTTATACCCAAGCTCGAAACTGATATTTAAGCGATTGATTGAAAACTAAAATAAGTTGAACAAATGTTTAAATGGTCGTTAAATTATTGAACAAATAGAAATTATTGAAGATTCATTAATTGTTTTCTGTTTTCTACATTATATTATTTTTTTTATCTTTAAAACGTAAATCTAATTCCAATCCGCTTCTATAGATTTACTTTACTAATCATACATACTAGATAATAATATCCGATGGTATCTATTCAGACCATTAGGGCTTTGTATTATTTGTAACCTAAAAAAATCTTATGAAAACAATTCAAATTATTTGTTTTGTGATTTTTCTGGGCGGCTCATGTTATGGACAAAATCAAAAAGAACAACCAAACTTTGAGGAAGACCAAATCATTCGCTGCAACTCAGATGAACATTATGAACAAATGCTTCGAGACAATCCCGAATACAAACTTAAGAGGGAGGAAATCGAAAAGAAAATGCAGGAAATTATTGCCAATCGAGATGTCGTTGATGGTATAATAATTATTCCTGTAGTGTATCATGTAATACACAATGGAGATCCTGTTGGTTCTGGTGAGAATATTTCGGATGATTTGTTGTATGCTCAATTAGATCAAATGACGGATGACTTCAGAAGAATGAACAGCGATGCTGGGAATACCCCTAGTGATTTCACCTCTGTTGCTGCGGATTGTGAAATCGAATTTTGTCTAACCGCAGTAGACGAATCCGGAAATGCCCATTCGGGCATAAATAGGATCAATATTTCAACATTGAGTGGTGTCAGCGAATCAGACTGTTGGACCCAAAGTTATATTGATAATAATATTAAGATTCCAACCATTTGGGATGATATTGACATCTTAAACATTTGGACCACTAAAAAAATTGAAAAATTAGATCCAGATTGTCAAGGTGGTATTCTTGGTTATGCACAGTTTCCTGGGATGGCCGCGAACACAGATGGTGTTGTTTTGCTTTCAACAACTGTAGGATCAATTGATATGCCTAATCCGGCTGGAGGTGATTTTGCAATTGGTAGAACCGGAACTCATGAGGTTGGACATTATTTGGATGTCTATCATGTTTTTGCAGGTGCAGGTTGTGGTTCTGATCTTGTTGCCGATACTCCAACACATGATGGACCAAATTATACAGGTTCTCCATGTACTTACCCAGGCCCAGATTCATGTGATGATGGAGCTGGAGATTTACCGGATATGTTTATGAATTATATGGATTATTCTGATGATGAATGTATGAATCTATTCACCCTTGGACAAAAAGACAGAATGATCGCAACCCTGAATGGAAGCCGATCTGGCTTATTGACAGCAACCTGTGGGACACCATGTCAAGATGATGTGGTGATATCAGGAGCGCTTGATGGGAATTACTATGCAGATGTGACACTTACAACTAGCGCGACTACTACTGTTTCTTCTGCCAGCAATGTTGAATTAAGGGCAGGCAGCAAGGTGACTTTAAATTATGGATTTGACGTTTTTTATGGAGGGGCTTTATTTGTAGCTTTTGGATTATGTCCGGATACTTTCACAAGTGAAGATGATGATCAACAGAGATCTTTTGAGTCTCAAATGATTGAAAAAGATAGAAGACCTGAATCCGAGCAGATACATTTGCCACAAAGGAGATCATTTACCCCTGAAGAAATAAAAGAAATAAATGAAATGGTGAAACGAGATCGAAATACTCAACTTTACCAGTCTAGTCAGAATAACAAACAAAGAGCAATGTCTCCAAAAGAAAAATTGGAATTTAATGAAATGGTGAAACGAGATAGATCAATTAATTAAACCCTAAAAAAACAATCATGAAAAATATCATATTTATTACATCTGTAATATTTTTTTCAATAAACTTAAATGCACAACTTACAGTAGATACAAACAATGGGAATGTTGGAGTAAAAAATAGCAGTCCAGAAGAAGCATTGACCATAAATGGAAACACATCAATTAATAATTCGGGAACTAGATATTTATATTTTAATAATACTTGGACTGGAGGTCTAAGTAATACAATAGACAAAAATGGTATTAGATGGCAAACACCTGGACAAACTGGAGGTGGATTAGATTCACTTAGGTATTACATGTTATACAATTATGGTCAAGACAAGTTATTTTTTGATAACAATGACGATTATACAGATGGTGTGGCAATGTCCATTAAGCAATCAGGCGAAGTAGGAATTGGTACAAATGATCCATTGAATCCACTTCATGTTAATGGGGATGCGCTCTTTAACTCAAATGTTGGAAACCTTAAGTTTGGGTTTCCGACAGGGAATGGATTTGGGTATGCAACCACAGGTGGAGGTACAGTTTTGATCATGAACTCTTATACAAATACAAGTACAGAGGCAGGATCTTCTAATATATTTACACTTCAAAACGATGGAGATCTAGGCTTGGGTACAACATCTCCGGATTATAAGCTAGAAGTTGTTGGTGATATCGGTGTATCTGGAGATATATATGTTTCTGGCCAACATTTAGGTCTATCTGACCAAAGAGTAAAGAAAGATATCGAAGATATTTCTGATGCTTTAGAGAAAGTCTTGGAAATGAGTCCAGTTTCCTATAAATTTAAAACTGAGGAATATCCAGCATTAAAGTTGAGTACTGACACTCAATTTGGCCTTATTGCACAAGAAGTTGAGGATATCATACCAGGCTTGGTTAGTAATAATGGCAAGTTTGAGTCAATGGATGGGAGTGATACTAATTTGAAAGCAGTCAATTATGTTGAAATTATTCCATTCCTAATTTCTGCAATTCATGAGCTCAATGACAAAATTGAAAAGAAGGATGCAGTTATAGCTGATAATCTAAAAGAATATGATCAATTAAGTGCTCGCCTAGATGCACTTGAGGCAATGATTTCGAGCACTGGTAATTTGAATCAAAATGCTTCTGTTGCAGAGAATAAATAGTTCGACAATTATATAAACCTATTTTAAATAATAAGTCTCGCAAGATTACTTGCGAGACTTATTATTTAAAATAGAATTTGTTATTTATTTCTTGATTATTTTAGCAGTGGTGAATATTGTATTCTCAACTTTAAATAATATACTATAAGTCCCTGGATTAAACTGAGAGATGTCGATTTTTTGATTTGGGTGCATAACTTGACCACCAATTAATTTTTTACCTACCATATCAAACAATTCAAAGCTCATGTTGTCTTTGAAATATTGTGGGTCCATCATAAGTTGTATGAAGTCATTCGTTGGGTTTGGCATAATAGATATGACATTTGCAGGAATTTCTGTAATAGCAACTTCTTCTCCATCAAAAGTTTCAAGAACAAGGTTGTCAAAATAAAATCCATCACCGGTAACAAAATTATCTGATTGGAAAACAAACTTTATAACGATTGCTTCATTTCCAACATATTCATCAAGACAAATGGTCTCTAGAACCCAATCGTTTTGGGTGTTATCATAAACGGGGTCCCCGTTCTCTACTTGATCATTGGATCCAGGGTTGGTGTATTGTCCACAGATCGGATTGAAATCAATACCGTCAGTGGATATCTGAAGTTGTACAAAATCATAATCATTTTCAATTTCAAATTTTGTATGAAACTTCAAGTTTGCATTAGTGGTATTGCTTAGATCAAAATTATCGTTGATAATAATTTCGCTATAACTTGCATTTTGATAGGGGCCGTTTGGAGAATCTGTTACCGAATAAGGTGCAGAAACATATTCATTCTGAGACAAACCCCATTCACCAAAGAAAGTAAAATTATCTAGCGATTCAATGGGGTCCGAAAAGACTTCATTAGGGACACCGATGTTGTTATCAAAATCTTTCGTAATTGTTTTCTCATGGACATAATTGCCATTGTCAATAAGAATTTTGAAATCAATTTGTGTTCCTGTAAAATCAGGATCTATGTTATAAGTAATTTCAAATTCTCTTGTTTCACCAATGGTCATACTGAGGTTAGGGTATTCATTTGCCGAAAGGCTAACCCCTGGTGTATCACTCATTACTGAAAAACCGATTAAGCCATCTTTTAGACCACTCTTTTCCAATTCAAACATCAATGTTCCTTGTTGGGTAGTAAGTATATTTACAGCTGCAATTTCTTTGGCGTAGGCAAAGCTTAAAAGTTGATGAGCGGCATTTAAGTTCATCCTCATCGTTGATTTATTAAAATAATCAATTCTGTCTTGGCTTGGCCAGAATGAAGGACCCACTTCGGGGGTAAAAGTGTAACTCTTATTTTTTTCAATTTGTTCTCCGTACATATAATCATCGCTATCGCCATTGACAATGTATCCAACAGTCTCTGTTCCAGTTCCCAATACAAAATCATTATCCTCAATCATGGTTCTACCCAACGACTTAAACACTGAATCCTCATCGGTTGGTTG
Organism: Saprospiraceae bacterium; assembly: GCA_020630955.1. Classification (GTDB taxonomy): domain Bacteria; phylum Bacteroidota; class Bacteroidia; order Chitinophagales; family Saprospiraceae; genus JAHDBF01. The sequence goes on along the minus strand of JAHDIE010000001.1, from coordinate 90,752 downwards.
ATCAGAATATCCCCAAGGGTGTATTAATAAGTTGCCAAAGGTGTGATAGTTTAAGGATATTTGAAAATTATTATCCATGCAAAGTTTTCTTGTCGCTTGAGTTTCTGGTTCAGAAAAAGCAGATTCACCTCTGTAAGTTTGAGAATCTTCATTAGGTGATGACCCTTGATTATCGAATCCCCATTCAAAACCATAATTTCTATTTAAGTCTACGCCGACTTTTTCTCCGTTTTGATTTGCATATCTATTTTTTCTCCAAAATCCGCCACCATTGGGATTGGTGATCTCATTAAATATGTAGCCATCAGGATTTACGATGGGTTGAAAAAACATGGCTACATTGTCTACAAGATATTTAACCTCAGAATTGGTCTCGTAATTTTCCAAGAGGTACCACATGTAGAAAATTAATTGAGAGAGAGAGTTTGGTTCTCTTGCATGATGCAATGCTGTATAATATATTTGTGGTTCTTCTTCAATAATATTATCTGGGTCATCAGAGATTACCAAATAGTATAGATTGTGTCCTTCATGGGTGACAATATCTCCAATAACTTTTCTCTCAGTAATTAAGTTTGGATACAATTCATGCATTCTATCGAGTTCTGCCAATGCTTGTTCATAAGGTAGGTAGCCTCCCATTGGCCCAAAAGTATAATTTTCAGGAGTCTCGAAATTATATTCTTTTTCACCCAAAGAACATTCAACCTCTCTAGCACTAGCCTCCACGTGTTTATGGTCATCAGTGCCATGCAAATTATAATATGATGCAACATCTTCAATGATTAATTCATATTCAAATCCAGCTTCCTCAATAAGTTTAAGTTCTTCTTGATCATAAACATTGATGATATATTTTTTTGGTGCAATTTCGCCATGGTCGCATTCGATGCCAAGGCTCGATAGTTCACTATGTTCATGACCGATCATGTTGATTCTAACTTTAGAATATTTTTGAGTTGCTTGTGCTATTGCAAAATTAGAAATCATAAGAATGCTGAGTGTCAAAAGATATTTATGCATATTAAGTATGTGTTTGATGCACAAATATAGCTAACTAGAAATAGATGATCTTGTTTGCTTATGACAATTGAGGCATTTGAGCCTGCAATAAGGATAAAGTGAAGAATCAACTTAGCAACGCTAGGGTCAAGAAATAGTAATTGTCAGAAGTATTTAAGTTTATCAACTGTCCGTGGTTATATATTCATAGAACTATTTCTTTTTAACTTTGCAGTACATTAAACCAATAAATACAATGAAATATATTTTTCCTTTTTTACTACTTCTTTCATGTGTAGGTTATCAAGACCTCAATGCTCAAGAAGAATCAAAATGGCCTAAACTAGACAAAAGTCCTCTGCAATTTTCTTATTACCCAGCCAATGCTGCTTGGCGAAACTATTTGCAAGGCGAAGATCGAACGAAAAGACCAAAAATCAAAGTTTCTTATTCTGCTCCAGCGGTTAAGGGAAGGGAGATTTTCGGAGATTTGATTCCATATGGTAAGGAGTGGCGACTTGGTGCCAATGAAGCAACTGAAGTTATTTTTTATCAAGATGCTGAGATTAATGGTAAAACTATTGGCAGAGGTACATACACAATGTTTGCTACAGTCAATGAAAAATCTTGGACCATTCATTTTTCATCTGAAAGAGGCATTTGGGGGGGAGAAAATAGAGATCTTTCTAAAGATGTTGCAAGAATAGAAGTTCCTACTATTGTCTCTAATTCCTTAAGAGAGCATTTAGCAATTGGATTTAGAGAGATTGATGATCATTTGGTGCATATGGTAATTTCTTGGTATGACACTTCTGTAAATGTGCCCATTGCTTTTAATGTCGTTAGCTTTCCCGATGAAGATGTGAGTCCTGCTGATTTGGTGCAATATCCAGACAATTCCAGATTTAGAAATTATCTAAAACCAGAAGAGTTAGAGGCAGCACAAGCAAAAGTAAAAATCACTTATGGAAGACCACAGAAAAATGGCAGAGATATTTTTGGTGCATTGGTTGCTTATGATAAAGTTTGGAGATTAGGTGCCAATGAATCAACAGAGATATCTTTATATCAAGATGTGAAAATTGGTGGAGAATCAGTTAAGTCAGGAAGATATAATCTTTATGCAATTCCAACAGCAGAAAACTGGACAATCATTTTCAATACAGACATGCCAGCATGGGGAGCAGCAAACAGAGATGAAGAAAAAGATGCTTACAAATTTGTTATTCCTGTTACACAAGATTCAGAAGTTTTAGAGGCATTATCAATCCGTTTTGAAGAACTTGAAGCCAACAAAGTAAATGTTTTGTTTGGATGGGATACAACCAGAGCTACCATGACCATAGATTTTTAATCTTTAAAAAGTTCAATATTGAAAAAAGGAAGCAGACACCATTTGCTTCCTTTTTTTTATAAGTCATATTTTGTTCTAAAAGTCTGCGTTGCGCTCCACATTTTTCACTTGCAGGAGTGTATTCTTCGAGGAGAATTTTCCCTCCATTTTCTAAAGAAAGATATTTCAAGCATTATAAAACTCGGTAGTGAATTCCTATATCAATTATTCTAATAATAATGTGGGAGAAGATTCTTACATCCATTTGCCATGTAGGGAAATATTTAAATCGATTTCCAATTGATATTTAATATAGGAGGGCGAGGGCTAAGAATGAATATCCCTTCATTAAACAAAAAAGTCTCGCCTTTTCCAGGCGAGACCTAATGTCTATCAATGTGGGTGGAAGATGGGATTCGAACCCACGGCCCTCGGAACCACAATCCGATGCTCTAACCAACTGAGCTACAACCACCGTCTGAATCAAATCTGAAGATTTGAATAGCCTGCAAATATAAAAAGTAGTTGATTATAATTGCAATATAGCTCAGGTATTTATTGATGAATTTTTTACCAACATAAGTTGGTATATCCTCACCAATCTTAATGAGAATCCATATGAAAATTGGATGAATACACACTGTTGTTAGATATTCGGAAACTTTTAGCCTGATTTATTGTAGTAACTTAGCGTATATACAAATACTACAATATGAACATTCGGAAAATCATTATTAGCTTAGTTGGTTTTGCAATTATCGCACTAGGTTACTTTGGAAAAGAAAAAATGGCCTCTAACGAAAGAAAAAGGCCAAAAAAAGAACAAAAGGTGATTCCAGCAGTTTTTACACAATTTGTGGAAAATACCAATAATGCAGTGAATGTTACGGCTAGTGGCAATTTAGCAGCGCGGGATAGAATTGAAATTTATTCTGAGGTGCAAGGAATTTTTGAAAATAGTGCTCATTTATTTAAACCTGGAGTATGGTATAGAGCAGGAGAACTATTGTTGAGCTTAAACAGCGATGAAGCAAGAGCAAACTTGAGATCTCAGAAAAGTAATCTTTACAATCAAGTGGTTTCATTACTTCCAGATTTGCGTTTTGATTATCCTGATGCCTATCAGAAATGGCAAGATTATGCCAACTCTTTTGATGTAGAAAGTAATTTGGCACCTTTACCCCAAACAACATCTGAAAAAGAAAAACTATTCATAGTAGGTAGAAACATTAACTCAAGCTGGTACAATGTCAAAAATATTGAGGAGAGATTAACCAAGTATAATATTTATGCACCCTATGATGGTATTTTGATTGAAGCCAACTTGGACAAGGGGGCACTCGTAAGGCCTGGATTGAAAATAGGTGAATTTATTAATACTAGCAATTACGAATTAGAAGTAGCCGTTAATTCCGCTTATGCTGATTTACTGAAAGTGGGAAACACCGTCACTCTTCAAAATGTTGAAAAAACATCAAGCTGGAATGGTAAAGTGACTAGAGTAAATAGTCTAATCGATCCTGGAACCCAAACGATACAAGCATTTATTAGAGTGTATGGTAAAGGTTTAAAAGAAGGAATGTACCTCGAAGCAAATTTACAGGGGAGAGATGAAGAAAATACTTTCGAAATTGCAAGAAAAAATATAGTGGAAAATGATAAGGTTTTTGTTTTGAAAGACAGCTTCTTGGTGCTTCAAAAAGTTACCCCAGTTCATTTTACTGAAAAATCTGCCATAGTGAAAGGCTTGTCTAATGGTACTGAAATCTTAGAGAAAATGTTACCTGGTGCCTATGATGGAATGAAGGTCAAAAGATTTTCAGAAACCGGAAGTAAGTAAAACTTCCAAATTTTTTAATAAGCCTACATTAGACCATGAAAAACTTTCTTACCTTTTTTATAAAATATCCTGTTGCAGTAAATGTCATCATGTTTTCTGTAGCCATATTTGGATATTTAGGTTTACAACAAACCAAGTCTTCATTTTTTCCACTTGATGATTCTAAATTGATATTTATTAATATCGTTTACCCAGGAGCATCACCTGCTGAAATAGAAGAAGGGGTTGTTCTTAAGATTGAGGATAATTTAAGAGGATTGGTCAATATAGATCGAGTAACCTCTGCTTCTAGAGAGAATTCTGCTTCTATTACCGTAGAAATTGAAGAAGGCGCTGATATTGATATCGTTTTAGCCAATGTTAAAAATGCAGTAGATAGGGTTCCATCTTTTCCAGTTGATATGGAACCTCCCGTTATTTCCAAACAGGAAAATATCAATCAAGCCATTAGCTTTACCTTAAGCGGCAATGGTGTGCCATTGAAAACTTTGAAAGAGTTTGCGAGGAAAGTCGAAAATGATATTCGTGCAATTCCAAAAATATCTCAAATCGAACTTTCGGGATTTCCAACAGAGGAGATTGAAATCGCGGTACGTGAAAGTGATTTGATGGCCTATAATTTAAGTTTTGCTGAAGTGGCCGCTGCAGTGAGAAGTGCAAATATTATTACAACAGGAGGAAATATCAAAACCGATTCTGAAGAATATTTAATTAGGGCGAACAATAGATCTTATTATGGAGATGAATTGGATTTTATTGTGGTTAAAGCATCTCCTTCAGGGCAAATCGTAAGATTAAAAGATGTGGCTACTGTTCAAGATAAATGGTCAGAAGTACCTGATCGATTAAGTTTTAATGGAGATGATGCAGTGCAAATAAGTATCTCTACAACAAACAATGAAGATTTGTTGTATGCCACTGACAAAGTGAAAGAATACATTGAAAAATTCAATAAGGAAAATGATGTATTGGTGCTCCAAGTGAGTCGTGATTCTTCGATTGCATTGAACAATCGTCAGCAGCTTTTGGTGGACAATGGGATTATTGGAATCATTTTAGTTTTAATCTTTTTGTCAATTTTTTTAAAACCAAGTATTGCTTTTTGGGTTGCGGTAGGCTTGCCTTTTTCATTTTTAGGTCTTTTTATTTTTGCACCAAGTTTTATGACGATCAACGTAATTTCATTGTTTGGAATGATCATAGTCATTGGGATATTGGTTGATGATGGAATTGTTATTGCGGAAAATATTTATGACCAATTTCAAAAAGGTAAATCAAAAGTACAAGCAGCAATAGATGGGACTATGCAAGTATTTCCTCCGATTATCGCTGCGATTTTAACTACTATAATTGCCTTTTCAACATTTATCTTTTTACCTGATAGGATCGGTTCCTTTTTTGGTCAGATTGCGAAAGTGGTTGGGATCATTTTATTAATTTCCTTGATCGAAGCTTTTTTGATTTTGCCTTCTCATCTTTCTCACTCAAGAGCCTTAAGAAGGGATGCAAAACCTTTTATTTTGAATGTTTGGGCAGACAGAGGTATTTCTTGGGTAAGGGATAAAATTTATGTTCCCTGTTTACGTTTTGTTTTAAACTTTAAAATCTTTGGTTTTGCAATTCCTATTGCGCTTTTGTTACTGACCATAGGTGCGATGCAAGGAGGAATTATCCGTTTTACTTTTTTCCCAAATGTAGCCTCTGACAATATTAGCATAACGCTGAAAATGCCACAAGGAACAAATGAAAACATTACGGATTCGTTAATCACTTTAATTGAAAATGCAGCTTGGGAAGCCAACAAAAGTCTAACGGAAGAACAGACGGGAAATTTATCTGTCATTGAAAATACGGTGAGACGTTTGGGGCCTGGGTCTTCAAATGCAAGTTTAAACTTGAGGTTGCTTCCTGGTGAAAGTAGAGATTTTCAAGCATCTGTAATTTCTCAAAGAATCAGAGAACAAGTTGGACCAATTTATGAAGCCGAAAGTTTGGTCTATGGATCAGGCAACGCATTTGGTGGTAAACCGGTTTCTGTTTCGCTTGTTGGTAATAATATTCCAGAGTTAAAAGGAGCGAAACAAGAATTGAAGGTTGCTTTGCGTCAAAATAATAGGTTGGCTGATGTCATTGACAATGACCCAGCGGGAATCAAAGAATTGAATATAAAACTGAAAGAAAATGCTTACCTGTTAGGATTGAATCTGAGTACAGTAATGGCTCAAGTTCGGGCTGGATTTTTCGGCGCCTCCGTACAAAGATTTCAAAGAGGGAGAGATGAAATAAGAGTTTGGGTTCGTTATGAAAAGGATAACAGAAGCAGCATTTCCAACCTTGACAAAATGAGAATTGTTACACCTTCCGGCAAACGTGTTCCGCTCTCAGAAATTGCAAGCTATACCATAGAACGAGGTGATGTAGTGATCAATCACTTGGATGGAAGAAGAGAAATTAGGGTAGAGGCAGACTTAAGTAATGCCAAAGATTCCGCACCTGAAGTACTCGCACAGATCAAAGAATCCATCATTCCTGGAATTATTGCGCAATATCCAACAGTAACTCCTTTGTATGAAGGGCAGAACAGAGGTTTTGCAAGAATAGGGGAAGCGATGAAGAAAATTTTACCGATAGTTTTGATTTTGATGTATGCCGTAATAGCCTTTGTCTTTAGATCTTATGGTCAGCCATTGCTCTTATTTATTTTGATTCCTTTCAGTTTTGTAGGAGTGGCTTGGGGACATTGGTTTCATGGTCAAAATATCAATGTCTTATCTGGCTTAGGCATTGTAGCATTGATCGGTATTTTAGTAAATGATGGACTCGTGTTGATCGAAAAGTTTAATCTTCTTTTGAGGGAAGGTGTTCCTTACCGAACAGCTATGGTAGAAGCCGGCCGATCTCGTTTTAGAGCTATCTTTCTTACCTCATTAACCACCGTTGCAGGATTAGCACCTTTGATTTTAGAAAAGAGTTTCTCTGCACAATTTCTCATTCCAATGGCCATTTCTGTTGCATACGGTATTGCTTATGCAACTTTTATGACCTTATTCCTTTTGCCTTTGCTATTAGCAATGAAAAATAGCTTTAAGGTTGGGTTGAGCTGGCTTTGGAATGGTCAAAAACCAGAAAGAGAAGAAGTGGAAAGGGCCATTTCAGAAATGAATCATTAAGAAAAAATACTTATTAGAGTATGAAAAACATAATATTAGTAGTAGTCTTAATTGGAAGTTTATTTACTTCGATTTTTGCACAGAATCCATTGACCTTGTCTTCAGCGAAATCAATTACATTGGAAAATAACTTTGGAATCCAGATTGCAAAGAATGACTTGAAACAAGCAAGAAATTTGACAGACAAAAGAGTCAATGGTTATCTACCTATTGTAGGAGCTGATGTTGGTTTAAATGGCAATCTCGGAAGCGCAAGCCAAACCTTCAGCAATGGCCTTGAAGCCTCTACAAGTAATGCATTCAATTGGGGAGCCAATGCCTCAGTAGGAGCCAATTATACAATTCTGGACAAAGGAAGAGATTTAAGGTTAGAGCAATCTCAAAAAAATTATGAACTTTCCAACTTGCAACTCAAACAATCCATAGAACAAAATCTATTGATCGTATATAATGGTTATTTCCAAGTTGCACAATTAGAAGAAAATATCCAGTTTTTGAAAGAAGCGATTGTGATTTCTCGTGAACGGAAAAGAAGAGCTCAGATTCAACTCGATTTTGGAAAAGGAAACGGTTTGGATGTATTAAATGTGGAAGTGGATATCCAACGAGATAGTGTCAATTTACTCAATGCATTAATGAACCTCGATAATGCAAAGCGAAATTTAAATGTTGCCATGGGAAGAGATTCAGAATTTGAATACCAGTTGGCAGCCATTGACCCGAATAATTCAAATTTGGTTTTGGAAGATCTTCTGGAAAATGCAAGATCAACGAATACGAGCTTACTTATAAATAAACAGCTCCTCGCAGTCAATGAAATGAATCTTGACATCATTGACGCTGAAAAGAAACCAAATATTTTTGCTGGAGCATCTTATGGAATTAATTATTCAGATAATGCTTCGGGATCATTCATTGATCAATCCAATTCTAGAGGTCTAAATGGTAACCTCGGTCTATCTTGGACACTCTATGATGGAAGCAGGGATCTAAGATCACAAAATGTGCTGCTTGATTTAGCAAATCAAAAATTGCAAATCGAAAATCTACGACAACAATTAGATAGAGATATCAGGAATGCTTGGTCCAACTACCAAAATGCAATTAATATTCTTGAAGTAGAAAAAAATGCTTTGGATTTAAATCAGGAAAATTTTGAAAGAACCTCTGATAGGGTGCAGGCAGGTCAACTTAGTTCAATAGAGTTTAGACAAGCACAACTAAATTTGCTTAACGCTCAGATTAGTTTGACACGAGCCAGAATTGATGTAAGACAAAGAGAAGTTGAATTGATGCAATTGGCTGGCCTACTTACAGAAGAGCTTGAATTTTAATTATTAATATGAATAAATTTCCATCTTTGCTTTTGAATTTCTTGCATAGCCATATTCTTAAATTGTGCTGCTTCCCCAAGAAATAATTCTAGACTAAGCGTATCAATAGATAATTATGTAGGTATAAAAATGCAGGAAAATCAAATTCCAGGTTTAGCTCTTGCAATTGAAAGAAAAGGAGAAATTATATATGAAAAATATTTTGGCATAGAATCGATAAGGACTAATTCTAAAGTTGACCAAAATACAGTATTTAGATTATACTCAATATCTAAAGTGATGAGCTCTCTTGCTATATTTAAATTGCAAGAAGAAAAATAGAATTAATATTGATGATGATTTATCAAAATGGATCAAAGGTTTACCAAACTCTTGGAACCATATCAAAATTCACAACCTCCTTTCACATTCTTCAGGATTGCCTGATTACTTTCACCTTGACCTAAGTCTTAGCGATAAGGAAATTTGGTCACAGCTTTATAAAATTCCACTGGATTTTAAAGCTGGAGAAAAATTCAGCTATAATCAAACCAACTTTTGGATGCTTACTTTAATAATCGAACAAGTAAGCAATATGAGTTATGAAGATTTTATCAGAACAACTCAATTTGAAGAGAATGAAATAATTTATTTTAATTCAAATCATACCGATAAATTAAAAAATAGAGTTGACTTTCACTTGTTTAATGAGCGTGATCATGCTTATGAAGTCGCAATACATGATGCAGGAAAAAGAGCATATTCGGGGAATGGAATAAATGTAAATTTAATGTCCTTTATTAATTGGAATAGACGTCTTGATAGAAATGAGTTATTGAATAAAACCAATAGATCATTAATGTGGAGCAGGTATCCATATGCTAATAAGAAAGATCAGTTTTTATATGGGTGGGGGACCTATAAAACAAATGATTTGAATTCTGTAGGATTTTCTGGTAGTGGGGTTTGTGCTTATAGAAAATATTTAGATAATGATTTTTCAATTATTTTTCTTTCGAATGGATTTAAAGGTCGTCCTGTTCATAATGAAATAGTAGATGAAATTGGAAAGATGGTTGTTGCACACTTTAATTAATTATAGAATTATTTTCGAGTAAACTTTAAGGAAGGATTTTTTCTCTTTCTTCAACAGTTGGAACCCGACAAGATTGCTTGCCAAACCAGCTATATCTATTTTTTGAAATTATACGATAGAAAATATTTCTAATAAATGAAGGAATGATAAGAAATACCAAAACAAGCTTATGTATCCCTCCGATAGTTGCAAAGGAGCGAATCGCTGCTGTGGATTCTTGAAAAACCTGATTATCCGATAGGAAAATGATGGTTTTCAATTCCCTAAGCACTTCTGCACTTAACTGGGATTGTGCTGTATCCCCTTGTAATGAGGCAAACTTCAATCGATCTTGCTTATCATGTCTGATCATATAATCAATGAAAGCATTACATAAAATGCACTCACCGTCGAAAAAGATGATGTTATTTGTTGATTTCGTAGCTAATTTTTTTTGTTCAATGGTCTTGATGAAATTTAAACAATTTAATTTCAAAACAGTTTCATTCATTTTGAATATTTGAATTCCCAATAAATCTAAACAAAATGTTAATCCAAAATCTTAAAGTTTCCGAACTTCTTTGCTAACTCATTGACGGCTAAGGTTTAAGCGTTAAATAATAAATTAAGACCCAATTGCCAGTTTACGTCATATTGATAATTGTCTTGAAAAGTAAGAACCTTCAGGCTTAGTTTTGCGTCTTACATGCAGACGGTCTTATAAGTATTGTCTGATCTTCCTAAAGAATATCATCCCCTTTTGAAAACAGTTTTTTAACAATACCTGCAGGTTGCAGGCTCTAACAAACTATTTTAATAGCTAATTATTTTATGAGAAACATGATTGTGTGTGCCATGATGTTATTGTTCATGGTTAATGTAGGTACTGGACAAGAATCATCAAAATATGAAAAAGTCACAGTAAAAGTTTATAACGAAAAAAATGAAATTTTAACAGACAGACTTTATGAAGGTAGTCAGGCCATGAATATTGATATTCAACAGCTTTTACTAAATCACCAGGATAAAAAACGCATCAATGTTCATGCGACATTTTACAAGGGAATGGAAGTAACCAGAGTCTATTTCGATTCTAACAATATTTCAAATTTTCATGAGGCAGAATTCTTTTGCGAAAAAATAGAGACCACCATGAAGCCTTACTTTGGAGTAGGTGTTTATTCTGTTGATGATATGACTGGGGTTACTGTAGAGAAAATTGTAAGAACCAGTCCAGCTCAAGCTTCAAGTCTAATGCTCGGAGATGTTATTATAAATTTTAATACTGTAGCAGTTGGTACATTTTGTGACCTTCAAGCTGAAATCTCTGCATGTCAAGTAGGACAGCAAGTTGAGATGGAATTTGAAAGAAATGGTCAATTATACAAAGAGCTTGTAACAATTGGTGGACAAATTAATAACACGCTTAGTTATGAAGTTTGTGAAAAGCCGAAACTCGATTTAACTTATGAGTCTGAGGCACCAAACCAATTGTCTGTTTATCCAAATCCAACAAATGGTGTTGCCAATTTAACCTATTCATCCAGTACTGAAGAAGAAGTTTTCTTTTATGTTATGGATACCAATGGTTCAATAATTCATAAAGAGCAATTAATAGAATTTAAAGATTTGGCGCAAGTTCAATACACTTTTGTGGACGAAGCGGCTGGCATCTATTGGTTTATTATAGAACAAGGAGATAAAGTACACAAGCAACAAGTGGTATATTCAAGAAAATAATTGGTTTGAGTTTTAATGAGAGCAATCATTTATTGCATAGCAAAATTTGATTGGAAAGCTTAGGGCGGTGAGTTGCAAAACTTATCGCCTTTTTATTCATCTTTCTCAAGCCTAAATTTTTGCATTTAGCTCAATTAAGATCCTCAATTTAGACAGCATACGGTAAATTATTGAATATCTTTATGGCCTTAAGTAAAGCTATTTTATGAATATTCAAGACCTACTACTCGATTACAACTTGCAAGTGCTTGATCTCAGCAATTTCATTCTAAATGCCTTGCTCGCTGCACTTTTGTCTTGGATTTTGTCCATATACTATCGTCGCTTTGGACAGTCGGTAAGCAATAGATTACAGTTTTCAAATAATTTCATGCTATTAGCACTCAGTACAATGTTGATCATCTACATTGTTAAATCTAGTATTGCCTTATCTTTGGGATTGGTTGGAGCTTTATCCATTGTCAGATTTCGTGCAGCAATTAAAGAGCCAGAAGAATTAACCTTTCTTTTTCTTGTCATAGGTATAGGTTTAGGGATGGGAGCCAATCAACCAGCAATTACATTGATTGCTTTTGTTTTGATTCTTTCACTTTTGTACTTACAAGCGAGGCTCCGAAATAAAAAATCTTTCGACTTGAACAATCAGATGGTTGTCAATATTGCTTCGAATTTAATATCTGAAGAAAAAGTAAACATCGCGATGTCTAATAATTTTGATCACGTTGAATTGAGAAGAATGAGTCAGGATAACGGGAAGTTATTTATGACCTATGTCGTCAACGCAACCAAATTTGATCAACTTAGTCAAACAAAAAATACCTTGTTGGGGGAAGATCCAGCCTTAGAGTTCTCTTTTGTTGATAATAAGAACATGATAGGTTGAATAAAGCGCTATCCATATTTTCATTGGTGTGCTCATTATATTTTCAAATTAGTGTTACTTCAGGTCAAAGTGGGCGATTGGAAAGTGAGTACAAGTTGGATATTCCGCTATCTGAAGTTTCAGCCCTTTGGAGTTTTATTAAATCTAATTACGCACTTGAGCATTTTACATTTAATGATATGAACTTGCGAGGTCAAGAGTCAGTTGAGCTTTTTATTGACCAATATTTTGATGAGCCTAATCTGTCATTTGCAGAAGCAGAGATAAGTCTTCGCTATCGTAAAAGATTTAAAGATGATATTTTACTCAAAGAGTTGGTTCAATTGAAAACGCCATATTCAAAAGACAAAGTGATAAGAAATGAGATCAAATTTGATGTTGATCGAAAAAAGAATTTTGATGACCTGTTTATCCGGCACCCTTTGTTACGCTTGCTGAATGGTTCTGATACTGAAAGAATGCGCTACCATTTAGCCGATTTTGGCCTCCGTCCAGAAGAGATTCAAGAGAGTGTTAAGTTGAAACAAAGACGAAGTAGAATTTATATTTCTGATAACAAAGGAGAAAGCATCGCAACCATCACCTTGGATGAGGTGAATCATAATTCATTTCCTTTTCAAGAATACGCGGAGCTGGAATTAGAATTGAATGAAATTAAATTTACGGAGGCAAGCGATGAAGAAAGAATACTGATGACTGAATTGAATGACAATATAAAAACCAACCTTTCAAAGAATTTCCCAAACCTCTCAGTAGATCAGCGGTCAAAATATAGAAAAATGAAGGCAATGGTAGATGAAAGTTTTCTATCAAAAGTCTACAACAATATGATGTGGATTTGCTTTGGTTGTATTGTTTGTTTTTCCTCATTATTTTTTATCAAAGATCATCTGTTGTGAAGATTAGCAGGAAAGAATATAGGCAGCCTTTCGGCAAATGGATTACCTTATTGATAGCCTTGATGCTATTAGGATTTTTTGCATTTTCATTGAAGACTAAAAATAAAATACTTGATCAAAAGGAAAGTGCTGAGACTGATCTCAGTGTGAGTAAGTTTAAAGGATCAAATCTAAATATTGCTGTAAATAGTGATGCGTTTAAAAAACTTATTCAAAAAAGAAATGAAGCATTAGAAAAAGGATTGCTTTTTTCATCAAAAGATGATCTGGTTGATGCAGATATTAAGATTGATGGAAAAGAGTTTGCTTGTAAGTTAAGACTTAAAGGTGATCTTTTGGATCATTTGTCAGGAGAAAGGTGGTCATTCCGCATTATACTTAAAGATAATGATGAATGGAAAGGAATGAACACTTTCTCTATTCATAACAGCAAGGCAAGGTCACATACAGCAGAATGGTTAATGCATGAGCTGTTCCGCAAAGAAGGAATTGTTGTACCAAATTATGATTTTATCAATGTCCAACTCAATGGTAAGAACCTGGGTGTTTATGCCTTCGAACACCATTTTGAAAATCAATTGCTCAAAGAAAATGGTCGAGAACTTGGTCCAATATTAAAACATAGCGATGACGGGTATTGGGAAAATGTTCATAAAAAATTACAGCCATTTCCATGGATAGAGTCTTCGCACATTGAGTTGTTTAATAAAGAAAATCGAGATGATCAAGATTTTTTGGAAACATTCAAAGTTGCACAAACTTTACTTAATGATTTTATCCATGACAAAAGTTCAGCTTCTGAAGTCTTTGACTTGGATCTAATGGCCAAATATTTTGCACTCCTTGATTTATCACATGCATGGCATGCAGCGCAGTTTACCAATATTCGTTTTTATTACAATGTTCTTACTGGTAAATTGGAACCCATTGCCTTTGATTGTTTTGGAGATCATTTGCCAAATGTTAATGCTGATTGGGAAGCGTATGGTGAAGCATTTAATAATAGAACATCAAAAGAAGCCGCCTATGCAAAAAGTGATGTTTATCGTTATCATATGTTTCAAGATGAATCATTATATGGTTTGTACATGACTTATTTGGAGAAATTTACAAATCCTAATTATCTGAATCAATTTAGAAATGAATATGCTACTGCCTTGGCCAGTAGAGTAGCATTTATTCAATCAGATCCATTGTACAAAGATTTTAAGCCCAATTGGGAAACAATTTTTGGTAAAGCATTTTTTACTCATAAAAAAATTCAAGGAAAATCAAATCTATCTTTGAAAGCATACAGGGTCGAGGATTCTAAACAAAGTATTGCTTTACATTCTTTCCATTATTTTCCGTTAGAAATAATAGGATTCGGAAATGAAACAGAAATAACAAACAAACTAGATACAGCCATTGTATTAGAATCATATAATAAAAATGTACCAGTAAGAACATATTTGCATAAGCAAAGTACAGATATTGATTACATCTATTATCGGACTTTGGGATTAAATCAATTGCATAAAACAAAATTGCTTAATAGCAATTTGTCAATTGATAATCCAAAACCTTTAGGGGGAAACTTAGATCGATTTTTATCCTTACCTTATGTTCAAAATTTGGCTGACGAAATTATTGTTTCAGCAGGCCATCATAAATTGGCTTTCCCAGTAGTAATTCCCGAAGGTAGGATTCTTAAAATCTCAGCAGGTACCACAATTGAATTTATCAATAATTCCAGTTTAATTTCATATTCACCCATAAAAGCATTGGGTAGTAAGCAACACCCTGTGGTTTTTTATAGTGAAAGTCAAAATCATGCAGGGCTTTTTATTTCTAAAACCAAAGATCTAAGCCAATTTATGAATTGTCGATTTGTTGGTCTTTCAAATTTTAAATCTAATCGAATCACTACAAAAGCAGGAATCAATATTCATCGAAGCAAAGTGGTGATGGATAACTGTCATTTTATTAATCTTAAGTCACAAATTTGTTTGGCTATCAATTATGGAGAGGTAGAGCTTATAAATTCAAAATTTGATAAAATTTCTGGTACAGCGATAAAGTCAAAATATTCAAATTTAAAATTGGATAGGATTGAATTGTTGTCTGCAGGTAGGAATGCTGTTTCAATAGAGTCTGGTGCCTTACAAGTAACTTCCTCAGTTTTTCGAAATGTTTTGAACCGTGTTTTTAATTTTAGCAATGGTGCGGAGGTTTATGCTTGGGATGTTAATGTTTTTGACTCCTTTCATAGCATTCACATATCTGATGAGTCTAAGGCGAAATTCATCAAATTTTGGAACGAAAATGTTAAAAGAGGAATTGAAGTGAGGAGCAATGATGAAGGTCCAACCATCCTAGATTTGGATCAATTTAATTATAAAAATATTGATCAACTGTATCTAATTGAACAAGGTATATCTATCTCAGTCAATGGCAAAACGGAAAGAGGGTGATGAGATATGAAAGAAAATACCGCATTGAGAATAATGTTTATGATCAAGTTTATCATGAATTAATGAGTAATTCACTTGGCTTTAAAGAAGCATTTCCAAATAGATTTGTAAATAGTATTTATTATGATGATGTCAATTTTACCTCTTACAATGATAATCTTTTAGGCATAGGAGATAGAACAAAATATAGGGTGAGATGGTATGGAAAAAGTCTGGAGCAGATTAAGCAACCTATTTTAGAGAAGAAGATAAAGCAAAGTCAGTTAGGACGCAAAGTAAATACTCCTCTTCAAAATTTTAATCTCAGTTGTGGAGCACCTGAACTTAGTCATCTAGTTTCCAATCATTTGTTTCCATACATCATTGTTAGATACAATCGAAGTTATCTTGTTTCTTCAGATGAACTCATTCGTGCAACGATTGATCAAGATTTGCAGTATATCCATATGATGAATGGTAAAGTAACATCGGTGTCAAATACAGATGAAGCGATTATTTTAGAAATAAAATATGATCAAGGAAATGAGACCTTAGCCAATGAGTGTATGCAAGGCTTACCTTATCGAATGACAAAAAATTCTAAATATGTTTCTGGTATGAAATTTTATTTACACTAATGCTTAAGTTACAAATTAAAAATTTAGGATGGATTATCTGTCTGTTGGCTTTTGCTTTGCAAGGATGTCAATCTGAGAAGGATGAATATAATTTTTTATTTGTTGGACACACTTATGATTGGTCTTACGGAAGAGGAGATAAAGTTGATAAACGCTTAGAATTAGTTAATCTTGATGATTATGACGGATTTTGGTTAGGTGGAGATATTTGTGCAAGTACAACGCTGCAACCAAAGACAATGAGTTATTTGGATGATTTATTTGATTTGAGAAATCCAAATACGCATTTTGTTTTAGGTAATCACGATTATAGGGATAACAATTTGGATTTTTATTTCAAAGCAACTGGTCGACCCGATTATTACACCTATAGCTTCAAAAACTTGGTGATTTCTGTATTAAATACCAACTTGAATCCAAGTGATTGTGAGAATCTAGATGCCCAATATAAAATGATTGTTGAGGCCTGTGATACAATAACAAATGCCTCTCATTATGTTTTATTAATGCATCACCAAATTTTTAAAAATATTGACGGAATCCAAAACTTCAAAAGCAATGGTATTTGTGATCACTATGCAATGAATTGTGATTCAGTAGATTCATATTTTGAATTTACGATCTATCCAAAACTAGTAGATTTAAAAGAGAGGGGAGTTGAGGTAATAATAGTGGTTGGTGATACTGGTTGGGATAAAGGTTCAGAAAAAGAAAGTGTTGAGGGTGTTAGATTTTTGGCTTCTGGTATTAACAACTCTTATTACATTGGTAAAGATGTCAAAGCAAAAGATTTAAAAAAGGATAAAGTAATTATTTTTACCTTGTATCCTAAGGAAAGGATATTAGACTATAAATATGTTGAACTTAATGAGCTTTCGGACGTTAATTTTAACGAATGGTTCAAAAGTTCAGAAAACCTTACTGAATGAAATTTTAAGAAACAAATTTTCGACTAAAATGTAAATTTTTTTCTAACTATATAATTCGTTGAGTAATGAGTTGCCCTTCTAAAGAAAATTTCTGAATACGAGCCATCGGACTACTCATCCTGTTTATAAATTTGTTAGAAACTACTATAAGATAATCATTGTGGATTATAAAATCCTTTGCTCGGATTGAGCCTTCTTCTTTTATTGAAATCTCTTCAATGAGTCTTCCTTCTTTACTAAGCTTCAATAATAGTAGATTGGTTTTTCCTGTTTGTTGATTGATGTCTTCTGCCAAAACGTAAAGGATTCCTTTATGGTCGATGGTTTTGATTCCTTTCTGAGGATTCTTCTTTCTATGGATATAATTCCAGTTTATTCCCAAGTCGTTGTCGAAAGATTTAATGTTGATGTCAATTCCGGTTGATTGATGTTGTGAACTTCCAGTGCTAATTAATTCATCCTCATGAAAAAAGATGTCTTGGATGATGCTATTTTGTTTAATAGTATCTACAAATCTCTTTTGTTCTTTCAATTCATAATCCGCTAAAATAATATATCCTCTGGTTTTAAATGCCTTGTATTCATGACCATCTCGATATTCATAGCCGTCAGCAATCCCACTAATAAAAATATTTTGATTGTGAGCTTCTATGTCTGTTGGTATGTTGGTTTTAACGCTTATAGCAAAGTTTTCTGTTTTCCCTACAATTGAATCTTGAAATTTTGAAAGGCTTGTATTTAGCTTATGTCTTTCGTAATTGTATGCCAGTAAGGAATCTTTATTGAAATAAATTAAGGAATTAATTCGAGTCCTATGGCCATACTTTGTTTCTTTTTGAATATTTAATTTTTGATCTAGAAACAATAAGTAAGAATGTTCAACCTGATGGTATAAGGACAGTGCTCGATAATAGCTTAGAATGCTATTTTTTCCATTGCCCATTAAAAGTCTTGGATTTAGTGAGCTTGTTGGGGTAGGAAACTGTGCCTCATATGTTTTTCGAAAATCTTCATCAAAGGTGATCACATATGGCGACTTAATCCCATTGTTCTTAGAAATTCCATTTCTTGTGCCAATTATGGTAATTTGATCATCTTGGTTTAGGACAATTTGATTAACCTCATTCCATTTGGGGAATCGATTACAACTTGCCAAAATGATTAATAATGAAAGACTGGAGATATATTTAATAATGGAGAAAATTGTACTTATTTTATTTTTGGTCATTTTGTAATTGGTAATTATCTACTTAACTGTGAAGCTAAAAATTTTGTATTTAAATAATTAATTACAAATTTATATCTTCTGAGACTTTTTGTTTTTAACCATTCTCGAATGCTTAGCACTTAGTGATGCTTTGAAAAAAGTAATTTTGAAAATTATTGGATTTGATAACCCATTTTACCTGCTGATTGTGATAAAGATAACATTGTATTAGTCAACTGTTAAAAGGAATTAAATTTACGTGCAGAAGATTTATGACAATATGTCTTATTTAGTACCTGCGATGATTTGGTCAAAACATATTATTGAACCTAGAAATTAATTTACTTGATCAATTTGTCAATTATTATGATATTCTCTTGATTATAGATGTATTCAGGAAGTAATTGGTTGTTATGATTTTTAAAAGCAGCGAATTTATATCCATTATCAATTAAACTATCTAAAATATCTTTCTTTGGATACCAATGATATGCATTTACATCTTTATAAAACATTAATTCTACATCTTCGAAACTTTTACAATTTAACACAACACGATTTTTTAGCTTATCTTCAAAATTCAATTCCTTGTATATAATAGTGTTTTCAATTTTATTATTTCTCTCAACATTGCTCTTTGATCTATGTTTTGAGATTTGCCACGGTTTTAAGGTGTAAAACGAAAGTAAAATTACGCTAATAAAGGTCCAATAGATATTATTAATCATAGGTATTTTTTTTAAGGATGTTACTACTCCAGCTGCAAGAATTATCCATATTAAGGAATTGACAGGAAAAGCAAACGCTGGCATTTTGGTTTTAACAATTATTGAAAAGAAAAAATATATGACAAGAATCATACTTATGAAGGCAATGGATAAATTTTTATTAATTTCTTTTGCCTTCAATATTTCATAAAATCCAATTGGAATAAATAATAATAGAAATTGTCCATAAGCAGTTCTCATATGATTTAGATGAAACCAAATTGATCCTGGATGGCCTAAATCTTCAAATATGTGATCTCTGTTACTTTGATGCATCAATGATGTCTCAATCGGAAATGCATTAGCAATGTACAATTGCCAAGGAACAAAAATCATCATACTCATCAATGCAGCGGTCATTAAATATCTCCACTGTTTCAAATCAAAACTATTGCGACTTTCCAATAAAAGATAAAGTCCCCAGCCACCAAAGATCAGTAATCCAGTGAGCCATTTAACCAAAATAGAGCAGCCTACAAAAGTGCCGATTATTAGAGACCATTTTAATTTTTCTTCGGAACTCAGATATTTTACATAAGCCCAAATACTAGCTGTGACATAGAATGCAAAAGCAACATCATTTTGATCTAGTGGAAATCTGCCTGAGGTGAGCTCTAGTTGGTAATAGGAGACAGTAAAAAAGAGAGCTGCTAAATATGCTACGTCGATATGTTTAATCCAATTTTTTCCAATATCATAGATAAAAAATATTGAGATTGATCCCATTATCACGGATGGAATGCGAATTGCAATTTCATTGATGCCAAATAATTTCATGGAAATTGCCATTTGCCATAAAAATAATGGTTGTTTGTGAACCCAAATGTGGTTGCAACACCAATCTTCCATTTTGTAAGGCATGATAGGGTCTATCCTTAACATCGGTTGGAATGGATTGGTGATCAAATTTTTTGCTACTAAAGCGTGAAATCTTTCATCCCAGTCTTGAAGAAATGGATCAATAAATGCGAATAATATTCTCAGAAAAAAACCTGCTATTATCAAGAAAATAATTGCCTTAACTTGATTTTTTTTTATGAAATGAAAATAGATGCTTGCAATTATAAAAATACCAATGATCAAGATGTATATGGATGATTCAAAAGAATAAAAGATCATTGCTTTAATGTAATTTCTAAATTGATGTTTATGGAAGGTATAGTTGTTTCTGCAAATTAAGCTATTTGATGTTTCATTATTTTGGCAATTTGCTAATTTCCCTTTCAATTAGTTTTTCCATCTCAATCATTTTTTCGGGATAGTATCCCATCAATTGATAGATGATCTTTCCTTGTGCATTTAAAACAACATTTCTGGGTATACTTTTTTCTGCAAATTTGGTGTAAACCGCTTTGTCCATATCAGCAGCAAAAACAAAGTCATAACCATTGTTGTCAATAAATCCTTGAATGGCGGACTCATCTTGTCCTCGTGCCAAGGCAACAACTACAAACTTTTCTGGATCTTGAGTTTTTGCAAATTTATTTAATGATGGCATTTCCTTGATACAAGGACCACACCATGTCGCCCAAAAATTCAAAAGAACAACTTTGCCTTCTAAGTCCTTGTTTGTCATTTTAACTCCATCAATAGAGGTGAATTCAAAATTTGGGACCTGATTGCCAATCTTGGTTTTAAAATTACCAAAATCTTGCGCTGTTATTGAGATAGCTAAAAGTAGAAATAAAGCTACAATGGAATGTTTCATAGTGATTTGTTTGTTCAGTTAACAAGAAAGTTAATCAATTGGAGTAAAGTGGTTATTCTTCGACGTCTTCAACGATGTTTTTAATTCTCCCCACTTCGCCTGTGTCTAACATTACTTTTATTCCGTGGGGATGTAACTTACTCTTTGTAAGAATTCTTTTCACAAGTCCATCTGTAAGTTCTCCTGTTTGTTGGTCCTTTTTCATGACAATTTCAACATATTGACCAAGCCTTACATTATTCCTTTGGTTTGGGTCTAGGTGCATCATTTGTGGTAATTTATAAAAAAGAGCAACGTTTTTGTCATTGCTCTTTTTTTAAATATTTATTTATGATCTCCAAAGTATGCATGTTCAAAGTCATGAATGGCATCTCTCAAATTATTTACATAAGTGAGATCAGTGGTTTGCTTTGCTTTCATGGCATTGACTAAGATGGTATGTAAGTTGCTTAATTTATTGGTGTAGATGGCTCTTGACTTACCATCAGCAGTTGCTGCAGGAAGTTTAATTCTTTGGTGTAGAAAGTATTGGCTAACGATGTCTTGAATTTCTTCAGCATGATGCTCTTTGTTCATCACCCATCTTACAAGTTGGTTGTAATTCGGTTCATCTGAACCAGAGATTTCAGTGATTTTATTCATTCCCTTCTCTATGGTTGACACATGCTCATACAACAATGAAATTCTTAGTGAATCTCCATATATACCGCAGGGGACCTCACAGTGATCATCTCCAAGTTCTATCGAAGCAATCATTTTTTCTAATAAGGCAATTTTATTATCAGCTTGATCAAAGTTTTGAAGGCTTTGTGCTTGAGTTCCAAATCCGAATAAGACAAGTCCTATTGTAAGTATAATATATTTTTTCATTTCAATTTTTATTTGCTTGTAAATCTAATTAAATGTTTGTTATTGAATACCTCTGTCTAGCAGAAAAAATGTCTCAGGAATGAATTATTCTGTTGTATTTTTAGTTAATATTTATAATAATTGGAAAAAATGATAGAAGGGATATTTCTAGGTATCAAAAGTTTCTTTAAATCCTTGAGTGCAATTTCTAAATATGGTCTATGGACCTATGCACTTTCAACAGGCATTTTAGGAATAGCTGTTGCTTATGGGATCTACAAATTAATTTGGACTCAGTCTAATTCGATTGGAGATTGGTTGTCTTCTTTTTATAGATGGGAATGGGGTAGTGATTTTGTTTCTAGTGCATCCGATTGGATAATTCTGTCGCTTTTATTTGTTGTTTGTTTTATGATCTATAAATACATCATTCTTATTTTAAGTGCGCCAATTATGAGTTTGATGTCAGAAAAGATTGAATTGTTTGAATCGGCTCAATCTTCTCCAAAATTTAGTTTTTCTGAGGCAGTGAAAAGCATGATTAGAGGATTAAGAATTGCAATTAGGAATCTAAGCTGGGAAATTTTCCTTACAATCATTTTTTTTGTGTTAGGATTATTTCCGATTTTTGGATTGGTTTCAGCGGTTTTAATTTTTTTGGTTCAAGCTTATTATGCTGGTTTTGGGAGTATGGACTTTTATATGGAAAGACATTTTTCAGTAAAAGAAAGTGTATTTTTTGTGAGGCGAAATAAAGGTTTGGCCTTAGTGATTGGATCCATCTTTTTGGGGTTACTTGCAATACCCTTGCTGGGTGCATTTTTAGCTCCTATCTTATCGGCAATTACGGCTACCTTAGCTGTACACCCAAAAATAAGTGCTAATGAACTACAATTTTCCTAGTGAAAATTTTATCTTTTATTTTAATCTGTATAAAATAAATGCCTGGTGAAATTTTACTTATATCAATAGCCTGATCTATTTTGTCACTTTGTAGTATACTTTCTCCGTGGATACTTATTAACTTCATGCTAGCATCTACAATTTGCGGGCCTTTTATATTTATAATATCATTGCTTGGGTTTGGATAAATCACAAAATTTTTATCTTCATCAATTTCTTCTATTGTATCAATCATTTCTATGCTAAACATCAAGCTAAGTTCACATCCTTGAGCATCGACAATTAACAATGTATGATTACCAATCGATAGGCTATCAATTATAAAATTTTCGCCAGTACCTAGAATGACATTATCTAATATAGCGGTGTATGGCCCATTCCCACCATTAGGATTGATTTCTATCATTCCTAAAGTGCTAGATGTTGCATTGGTGATATCTATATTGGGGTTAATTGTTATTTCATTGAGTATATTAATTTCATTGGTTTGTATCATACAGTTGTTACCATCTATGATCGTTGCTTGATAGATTCCAGCTGGAAGATTGTCTAGACTTGCTCCATTCATACCATTATTCCATTCAATATGGTATGGTCCAATACCACCATCAATGTCCAAATCAATGGACCCTAATTGGACTCCTTCACAAATAGCATTTGTCACATTGGCATTAAATATTAACATTTCGGGTTCAATAACTTCTATAAATTCAGAAATACCAGTACAACCCAACCCATCAGTGACCGTAAGATTGTATAAACCTGCACTGTTGTTAAGAATTGTGTCATTGGAAAAGTTGCCAATATTTTGATTGCCATTGGACCAATTGAAGTCATAAGGAAAGGTTCCTTGAGAAGCACTTGCAGATAACACAGCATCATTTTCACCAAAACAATCAATGCTTTCTAGCAGATTGATAAATACTGGGAGGTCATTATTTTCTTCAAAAATTTCAATATTACTCACTGTTTTTTTGCAGCCAAAATCATCAATAACGGTAACACTGTATATGCCTGAAACTAAATTGGAAATAGAATTTTCATTGGTTACACCATTACTCCAGTTGTAATTATAATTTCCACTTCCTCCCGAACCAACAATGCTAATGAATCCATCTTGCCCTGATCTGCAAGTTTCATTATTAATTTCTGTAATTGTTGCTTCTATTTCTGGTGGACTAAGTATTATTATATCTTGCAAAGTAGCTGAACATCCATTACTATCATTTACCGTAAGGTGATAAGTTCCATTTTCTAATGATTTAATATCATCTGAAATCTCACCATTGGACCAAAAATAGTTATACGGAGGGGTGCCTCCGATCGGTGTTGTTAAAATTATGCCTTCATTTTCTGAATTACACAAATTGGCCTCAATAGCATCGATGCGAATATGCAATTCTTCTGGCGTTGTTACCAATATGGAATCTTTGGTCTGAATGCAGCCATGATTATCTGTTACGGTATAACTATAGTAATTGCTTGCTAAATTTTGAACTTGATTACCTGATGCACCATGGGACCAAGTATAGTTGTAGGGTGCCGTGCCTCCGGTTGTGGATACGAAAAGTTCGCCATCTTCTACACCTAAACAGGATGTACTTTTATTAATGATGACTTCCGTATTGAGTTCTAATTCATTAATGATCTCGATTGGTGTAGAAATAAAAGCACAATTATTCTCATCAGTAATAGTAACAACATACTCGCCAGCACCTAAATTAATTGGATTCTGTTGGGTAAAACCATTGCTCCAACCAAACTGATAGGGTGCTGTTCCTCCTTCAATATTTATATGGATTGCACCTGTAATACTTCCTTCACATTCATTGTTTTCAATTTCTAAAACATCAAAGACTAATTCTTTTTCTGCACCGACAATAATAAAGTCACTAATTAGTACACAACCCCCTTGATCAGTGATGGTGCACTGGAAGATTCCTGGATTGACATTTATATTTGGATTTTCGGTCCTTCCATCATTCCATTGATAAGTATATGGTGGAATTCCTCCTTCTATTGAAATTTCAATACTTGCATCCTTATTCCCACTACAAGAAGCTTTGATCACTTCGGCACCTTCATAGCTCATGTTATTGCTATTGGGTTCATCTATCTGTAAATCACAGTTATCATCAATCAGATTACATGGACTTTCATTGATCGATGGATTGATCAAGGGGTTGTCGTCATTACAATCATCGTTATTGTCTGCAAATCCAGTAGGAGTGGTTAGGGCGCAAAATTGATAGGGTTTGTCTGGATTACCAAACCCATCGCCGTCTAGATCTTCATAAAAGATATCTAAAGGTTCAGCTATGAGACTTGCGTATAGTTTTATTTCATCAACTGCAATATCTCCAAAGTTCCCATCTTTTGTTTCTGCAAAGATTCTAAAAATTCCAACTTGATTATCGTAAGCTGAAAGATCTATTGCGGCTTGTTGCCACGCCTCTCCTTGATCTCCTGTAGCTGACCAAAGATTAATCCATTCTTGTCCATTGTTTAGACTTATGTCAATGCCTAAGGTGCCAATATCAACTCCATACATATAATAATAAAAAGATAGGTCGCAAGCATTGGAGTTGCTTTGAATATTGATACAAGCGGATTCGATGGCTGTAAAAAGAAAATCTCCGCAAGTACTGGATGCTGCATCTACATAAATATAATTTCCTGTTCCTTTTAGATCTCCTTCAGGACCTGTAAACGCTGTTGGGGTCCTGTCTGTATTAATCAGCCAATCCAAGTCATCATCATGTACATTGTTCCAAAAATCGTTGTCTAAATCACACGGTGCATTGCAAGATTCTTCGCAAATTTCGAAATTATCAAAATTCAAATCTAAACTGGGATTGGCACATTCTGTGTGAAGATAAACAGGACACTCGTTTTCGAAAGTTTCTAATGAACAGATGGTATTGATAAAAAAAATGTAATCAGCATCTTCTTCCAGATTTTCGATTTTAATAAATTGGTCAGGACAACTGACATAGCTAACACTCGCAGTTGCTGGATCAAAGGGTTCAATGCCATAAATAATTTCTAATTCATCACATGAAGGACTATTCCATGTAATCTCAACAAAGCTTCCTGCAATTTTTGAAATAAAAATTTCACCAGGAGGATAACAAGTACCTTGGCTAAAGTTTATATTAAATTGTTTAAGTATTCCAATGTCTCCCTCTGCTCTGTCGCAGACTTCTAATGCCCAATTACCAGCTCCTTCACTTCCATCATACAATGTTGCAATTGACATTTCAGGTTGGTAATGTCCCATAATTGGAAAACTTGCGTCACGAACAAACTCACAAGCTCTATCTGAAAATGTCAAACTTTGCTCACATGGAGAAAGAGGGTCTCCTAGATTTTGTGAGTTGATGCCTAAATGACTTAATAGGTCTATTTTTTGTCCATTGGGTGAAACTAATACAAGTTTTAAGTCAGGTGGCCAGTTGTGTTCCACTGCAATATCAACACTTTCGATAAAAAGATTTTCACCTAACAAACCAGATATTTCATTTTCAAATAGAAAAACATCTGGAATCGGACATTGATCGTCGGAAATTTGAAATTGAAAATCGCAATTGGCATCAGCTGTTAAACTTGTATTGAATTGATAAGGACCATTCCAATCGCTTGTGCCATTGGGGCATTGCGCTCTAATAAACAATTCATAACTGTTGCCTGCTTCAAGATTATCAATCAGATGGCTGTCACCGATAATGCCAATGATATTTGGTGTGCCTGTTTGTGATTCAGTAGATAGAATTACTTCAAACTCGAAGCTCTCCGAATTAGTATTGAAGTCTATCCATTCAATTTGAATTGAAGCAGAGCTAGTTTCGCCAAGATCGATCACGATTGGTATCTCACAAGATTGAAAAGCCCAGCCTTTATACCAGATTGTACAAAGAATGAGCAAAATCAAACCCTTATGAGCTTTCATCAATGTCCTTTTTATTTAACAACGAAATTTACCATCTTTTGTGGTACAACAATCGTTTTTATAATCTCTTTGTCTTCAAACCACTTTTCCATTGCAGGAAGATTTTTGGCGGCAGTCTCTATTTCCTCTTTAGAAGCATCTGAAGGCATCTCAAGTGTTGCTCGTTTTTTTCCCATCACGCATATTGGATAAGTAAAGCTGTCTTCTTTAAGATGTTCCTCATTAACAACTGGAAAAGCTTCATGGTGTATCGATCCTTTGCCACCCATTCTTTCGTTCAATTCGTCTGTAATAAAAGGTGCAAAAGGAGCCATTAAATGCAATAATGGTTGAAGGATTTCTCTATTGTGTACTTTTAATTTCTTCAAATCATTGACACAAATCATGAAGGCACTTATTGCTGTATTCATAGAAAAGGCAAGTATGTCTTTCTCTATTTTTTGAATGGTTTTATTCAGGATTTTATGAGCCTCTTTTGGTGCAGTTTCATCATTAATTAGCCATTCTCCATTTTCTCCTACATACAATGAGCTAAATTTCTTAAGGAATTTTGAAACGCCTTCTATCCCATTGGTGTCCCAAGGTTTTGATTGTTCGATGGGTCCTAAGAACATTTCATACATCCTAAAACAATCGGTTCCATATTGCCCAATAATATCGTCAGGATTGATTACATTCAATTTGGATTTAGACATTTTTCCTACCTCTGAATGTGTGAATAGATGAGTTTCGGTTCCATCTCCTTTGGGCGTAAAATTGCCTTGATGAAAGGTTCCAGCTCCACATTCAAAAATGGCATCTTTGTAAGAAGGGTAGTAGTTGATGAAATTCTTAATACTTTCCATATTTAGATATGATTTTTCAGAACCATAATCTTTTACATAATCTATAAGAATTGGAATCTTTGCAAGCTCGTCCATGCTAATATTCATTTCCTTAGCAAGCTTGGTACAAATAAATTTTGAATGACCATTTTCTTTTTCTTTCAAGAGGTATACAAATTCTATTACCCCTTGTATCATTCCTTGGTTGATCAATTTTTTGAAAGGTTCATTTGTTGGAACTCGTCCTTTATCGAATAAGAATTTATGCCAAAATCGAGCATACATCAAATGTGCTACGGCATGCTCTGAACCACCTACATAGAGATCTACATCTCTCCAATAATTAACCTTTTCAGGACTGACAAATGCATCTTCATTGTGTGGGTCCATGTATCTCAGGTAATACCAAGAGGAACCTGCAACTCCAGGCATAACATCTGTCTCCCTTGTTTTTCCTTCAGGAGTATTCATCCAGTTTTCGATTCTGGCCAATGGAGATTTGCCAGCTGCACCAGGTTTGAAATCTTCAGTATGAGGAAGTTCTAGTGGGAGTTCTTCTAAGCTCAATGCCAAAGGAATTCCATTGCTATTGTATTCTATTGGAAATGGTTCACCCCAATATCTTTGTCTACTAAAGTTGGCATCTCTCATTTTGTAATTTACACGCGCTTGCCCAATACCAAGTTCTTCAACTTTTTTGCAAGCAGCTTTTATGGCATCTTTTGCTTCCATGCCATTCATAAATCCTGAATTGATCATCTTTCCTACCTTGTCAGACATATCAGCTTCAGGGTATTCACTTTTATCAATTACTTGTATAATTGGTAGCCCAAATTTCTTAGCAAAAGCATTGTCTCTTTCGTCATCAGAGGGTACGGCCATGATAGCTCCTGTTCCATAATCCTTTAAGACATATTCACCTATCCAGATTGGTATCTTTTCATTGGTGAAAGGATTGATAGCATAGGATCCGATAAACTTACCGGTTGATTCTTTTTCCGCCATTCGTTGAATTTCGGATTTGGCCTTTACATATTTAACATACTCATCGACCTCTTCTTTTTGATCGCTTGTTGTCAGTTTTTCAACCAATTCGTGCAATGGAGCCAAAACCATGTAAGTGGCACCAAAGATTGTATCTGGTCTGGTTGTAAATACTTCAATTTTTTCTTCTGAACCTTCTACTACAAATTCGATACTGGCACCTTCGGATCGTCCAATCCAATTTTTTTGGATGGTCTTTAAGGCGTCACTCCATGCAATTCCGTCGAGATCATTGAGCATTCTTTCGGCGTATGCTGTGATTCTAAGGTACCATTGATTCATGGCCTTTTGCGTAACCGGGTGTCCCCCTCTTACCGATAGCCCTTCTTTTATTTGATCATTAGCTAATACAGTGCCTAAGGCTTCGCACCAGTTGACATAACCTGTTTTACGATATGCCAATCTGTAATTCATCAATATCTCAGATTGTTCAACTTCGGACATTGACCTCCATTGGTCAGCGCTAAAATTTTCTTCCTGGCTATTGGCAGCAGTTACGGATTCGTTTCCGCTTAAGGCAAATTGTTGAGCCAATTCCTCAATAGGCCTTGCTTTTTGTATTTGTGTATCAAAATAATGATTGTAGAGTTCTGTAAATATCCATTGAGTCCACTTGTAATATTTGGGATCACTAGTATTTACTTGCCGAGTCCAATCAAAAGAAAATCCAAGACTATCTAATTGTTCGCGATATCTTTTAACATTAATGGCGGTAGAATCTGCCGGATGAACTCCTTTTTGAATTGCATATTCTTCTGCGGGTAGGCCAAATGCATCAAAGCCCATGGGATGTAAAACATTAAATCCTTTCATCCTTTTATATCTAGAAAATATATCGGAAGCGATGTAACCTAGTGGATGCCCAACATGTAATCCAGAACCTGAAGGATATGGAAACATGTCAAGCACATAATACTTGGGTTTGTCTGAAATGTCTTCAACTTTGTATGTTTGATTTTTGTCCCAGAAGTCTTTCCACTTCTTGTCTATCTCATTGTAATTTATTGCACTCATCTAACTTCTGTAATTTCCTTTGGTAAAAAATTGACAAATTTTCTTGTCTTTATTGTGTTTGGTTTATCGTTTCTAAAACTCCATTGTTCTGTCCATCCATTTTTATCACTTTTGACTATGCTGAAGGATTCAGCAAGCAATA
Source organism: Saprospiraceae bacterium (assembly GCA_020630955.1). Lineage (GTDB taxonomy): Bacteria > Bacteroidota > Bacteroidia > Chitinophagales > Saprospiraceae > JAHDBF01. The sequence goes on along the minus strand of JAHDIE010000001.1, from coordinate 61,091 downwards.
ATTTTTCATCTCCATCATAAACTTTGTAGGTGCTTTCATTTCCATTTTTATCAAATCGAAACTCATACTGCCTGACCAATTGCCCTGCCGCAGTTTTAATTTCTCTGCCTATTCTGTTATTGTTTTTATCATATTCGAATGTTTCAACCCTTAATAAATCTTTGGTGGATGCATCATAAGAATTGGTTTGAATTTTATTGCCAAGATCATCGTAGCTAAATATGTAGTAACTCAAAAGAGAATCTTTGTAATCATAAAAGTTTGATTTATAAGGCATGCCATCTCCATCTTGGTAAATATATCTTTCGAAGGTGGTTAGTTGTTTGTCTCGATTGTAATACCAATGTTCTTTTTTATTACCATCAGCATCAGTTACTATGGTTTCTTTAAATGTGAGATTACCTTTGGTTCCTTCATTATTTTTATTGATGACACTATGGACCTCAATAAGTTCCATGGTCCAATATTCTGGGCTAGAATCATTTTTGCAAGAAAAAATTACCAAAACGATACTCAGACAACATAGAATGTGATATGGCTTCATAAGAAATTTTGACAAAATTAAGTTTTGTTTTGTATTTCTTAACCTATTCTAGCTGATATTTGAAGTTTTTATAGTTAGTCTTTTGAAATTGAAAATTGTACAGAAGTCCCTGTATTTAGACCCTTTGAGTTTATTGTTATGGTGCCCTGGTGTCTTTCTACAATTTTTTTACAAAAGCTTAATCCCATGCCGGTTCCTTCGTACTCCTTATCAGAGTGCAATCGTTCAAACATGTCAAAAACTTTTTTGTGATAAGTTTTTTTAATTCCGATTCCATTATCCGTAATGGTGAAGATATGATGTGATTCATTTTCCTTATGATTAATAATAATCTCAGGAGCGACATTTTGCTTTCTAAATTTGATGGCGTTTGCAATGATATTCTGGAAAACTTGTTTGATAAGAATTTCAAACCCAAAAATTTTCGGAAATGCTTTATATTTTATTTGTGTGTTTGTTTCCTCTATATGATATTTTAAATCTTCAATAATACTCTTAATTGTAATATTAAGATCGAATAATTGTTGATCATTATCCAAGTTGGAAACTTTAGAAAAATGCAACAATCCATTTATTACATTTTGCATTCTTATTGATGCTTCAGAAATAAAAAGAAAATATTCTTTTGATTTTTCACTCAATTCGATCTCTTTTCTTTGTATTAGGGTAATAAAAGCGTTGATTGTTCTCAAAGGTTGCTTTAGATCATGCGAAATTACATGAGCAAAGTTTTTTAAGTCCTCATTGGATTTTTGCAGGCTCTCTAGTGCACTTTTTAATTTGAATGTTCTTTTTGTGATCTCTTTTTCTAAATTCTCCTTCACCAAAGCGTTTTTTAAAGTGACGGCTGACAAGGAGGCGACGAGCTTTAAGTACTCCAGATCCTGTTCATTAAAATAGTTTGGTTCGGGATGTTCTGCATCAATGATACCTATGACTTCTTCATTTGATAATATGGGAACTGTTATTTCAGATAGCCTGATTTGATCATCTGCAATATATCTAGGGTCTTTCCTGGTGTCACCAATTATTTCTGGCTCTCCTGTTTTAGCAACATGTCCTACAATACCGTCACCAATATTAAGCGATAGTTGATTTTTTATTTGCTTTGGACTTGGATTTTTTGGTCCATGTGCCGCTCTTTGAACAAATTTTTGGCTGTCTTCATCTTTTAGATAAATAATACAATCATGAAAGTTTATTTTTTGAAAAATATCTTCAGTGATGGCCCAAACAATATCTTCGGTAGTTTCTAACTGAAGCAGTTTTTTTGCAAACTGAAGTATAGCATTTTGTATTTCTAGTTGATTTTGGAGATGGGAGTATAATCCGTTGTTTTGCAATGGATATTTGGATTCAACATATTCCTTTTTGTACGCCATAATTTAGTCCTCTTAAGTGACGACGAGTTTAAAGCCAATCAACTGTACCTAGATCAAAGTTAAGCTCAATAATACTTATACAATGAAGAAGATGAGTTTTTGTGAGGGATGCCTTGAATATTAGTTTAAAATGTCAACTAGCTTACTTTCTAACCAATATTTATTTCCCTTTTGATAGAATCCTACATGACCACCATACTTGGTGGGATAGAAGTGAAAGAATTTGGATTGTTGAGCTTCTGCAAATGGGTAGCAGCTGGTTGATAAAAATGGATCGTCCAATGCACTGATTAAGTGAGTTTCTGTTTTTATATCTGGAATAAATTGCAAAGACATAGATTGGGCATAGTAATCTTCAGCCCCATCAAATCCATTGATGGGTCCAGTAAAAAATTCATCAAAATCCCAGATAGATCTCACGGTTGGAAGTTTTTCTATGTCGATCTGATTTGGAAATTTTCTGTTCTTTTCTACAATTTTTTTTCCTAAGGTTTTAAGGAAATTTTTTGTATAAAAATAATTCATGGGTTTTTGCAATTGTTTGGATCCGTCAGATAGGTGAACCGGAGCTGAAACCGCAATAACTTTCTGCACCTTTGGATGAACCTTTGCAGGATCTTCGCCCACATATTTTAATGCCATATTTCCGCCAAGACTATAACCTATTAATGATACTGAGTCATATTTATCAGAAAAGGTATCAATGACCAATTTCATGTCTTGAGTAAAGCCACTATGGTAACTGATCAATTGATTATTTGCTTCTCCACTGCATCCCCTAAAGTTTATCGCAATGATATCAAACCCTATTTTGCTGAGTGCTATTGATGCCGCCTGGATATACTGTGATTCTGAACTTCCTTCCAATCCGTGGAAAAGAAAAACGGCCTTCTTATTGTTCTTAAGAAAGAGATCAATATCGAGGAAGTCTTCATCTGGAGTTTCTATTCTTCTTCGGGTAAATCCTAGTTTTTCTTGTTTTCGAAAAAATGGTGGATAGATTGTATTAAAATGTCCATTTCTGAAAACCAATGGTGGGAAGTATTTGGTGTCACTAATAACGGGCATTGTTGGTTATTTTTAATATAGCAAAATAATCAAGGTTCACATAAATGATTTGTAAGGAATCCGGATAATAATTTTACAATACCATTTTTTGCAATTGGGCGTAAGTTATTAGTTTTTTAGATAGGATAGTAAACACAATGACTAAGTATCAACTAATAAATTAATCGGTTGACTCTCAGTCATTGTGTTTGATATTTTAGTTGTTGCTTTGAGTATTTTCAATAAGTTTTTCAAGATTATCCAATTGGGCTTTCATTTGACCAATTTCAGAAATCTTGGATTCAAGTACATCATTATTTTCTTTTAAGAATTCAACTTGTTTATTTAAATCTTCATTCTGAGATTTAAGTTCTTTAACTGCTTCTAAAAGAACTGCAGTAAAAGACATATAATCCATGGATTTAAATCCCTCATTGTCAACCATAATTAGTTCAGGATAGACTTTTTCTACCTCTTGAGCGATTAGACCTAATTGGGGTTTGTTATTAAAGTTTCTATTTGGAAATTCTTCTTTCCGCCATTGATAAGAAACTCCTCTAAGTTTCTCAATATTGTCAAGTGTATTTGTCAATGTTTGGATATCCTTCTTCCATCTTTGGTCAGAACTACAGGTACCGCCTGTACAATTTACTGAACCATTTACGTCAAGTTTTACAGATGGGTTATTTATGCCAATTCCAATGTTTCCTGAATCATCTATCACCATCCTTCTTGCTCCTGCTACATTGTCGTAAATATGAAATTCACCTGGGTTTGCATCGAAAGATCCTTGAAGGCCCATAAAAATTTCACCAATGGTATTTTTGGAAAGAAAACCAGCCCAGCCGTTGCCTGAATTCTCCGAGCGAACTCTTGTGCCATTTCCGCCATCCGTTACATGTAGGCGATCATCAGGACTAGTCTCGTTGATTCCAACTTCTCCCATTTGGTTAATTATCATTTGGGTATCCCAAGATATTGCTGACCCTTCCGTAGCCAATTCTCCGTCTGCAAATTTAAATTCGATCCATGGACTGTTATCAGATAATACATTACCTGTTAAATCAATAAAAAAAGCATCTTCTCCTCCAACTAAAAAGGTTTCATTGGTTCCATAAGAAGCATTCCATTTGTGTTGCACTCTGCCATTTCCATCTTGAACACTGACTATATAATCAGAGTCTAATCCAGGCATAATTATACCTTCATTTCCATTTGGGCTTGGGTTATTCATGGTTGCACTTTGTGCCCCAGCAAGTATGGTTCCGCTTACATCTAATGCAGTAGCTGGTGAAAGATTAGCTATACCTATTTTGCCTTCAAAGTAACTTTTTTCTCCTTCAAAGTAACCAACATAATTTTCGTTTGTGCTATTAGCTGCATTTACATAAATACCGTAATTATTCTGAGCATTTGTGCCTACCGATTGAAAAATACCTGCATAGGCATCGCCTTCACTGTTTCCTGTGTAGCCATATATTGCTGCTCGATTAGTATTATTCACATCTGGACAATATCCAAAAACGCCGGCAGATTGGACCTGCGGTAAGTCCAGGTCAGGAAAAGAATCATCCCAGAGTCCTAATATTCCGCTTGATGTTTCATTTAGTCCCATTATAGATGCAGCATCGTCAGTTTGACGATCCGATAAAAAACGGTAGGTGGCTCCGTTGACTGTAGGAGAATTTATACCTGTACTAACAGTTCCGAGATGATGAACAGCACCTGTATTCCCACTTCCTGAAGAATAACTCCAATCTTCATCCAACAGCCCACTCATATCAACTGTGGTTAAATTACCTGTTTCTGTTATTTCTAAATCAGTGCCATTAAGTATCGCGCTGGTGATGGACTCATTGGTAGGATCTGCATCTGCATCGTTGACATTATCTACCAATGTTTGCCATGATCCAAACCCATTTATGTCCGAGGTTAATACTTTGCCCGAACCTTCAGAGCCATCAACCAAACGAAAATCTCCATTGATATGTAACTTTGCATTGGGGTTTGATGCTCCGATACCTACATCCCCATCTTCGTCAATTACAAAACGCCTTTGACCAGCGGTATTGTCATAAATATGAAACCCTGAAGTAAGATCATTGGTTTCCCAACCACCTTGTATGCCTATAAAAAATTCCCTAGAGTTGTTTTTCGCTAAGAGACCCGCAAAATAATTATCTAAAGCATATGTGCGAATCCTTTCTCCATGCATTCCCTGAATGTCTAAAGGAAATGAAGGACCATTTGTTCCCACACCAATGTTTCCATTTGTGTAAATATTGTCATTGATATTCGTGGCTGGTTGTCCATCAGTTCTTAGAAAATCTACATCACCAGGAACATTGGTTAGACCTGAGCCATCTCCAACAAAAGAGTTTGCAATAACCGTGTTTGCATTAGTAATATCTTGACCAGCAAGATTTAAGGTTTGAGAAGCTAGATGATCGCCTAAATCATCATGTCCAACTATTTGCCATTCAGTGCCATCCCAAAAGGAAAATTGATTGTTGTCTGTGAGGTAAACCAAAAGACCCTGTGTCGGATTGACTATTAAATCACGTTGACTTAAGTTCATACGGGGAATCAATATGCCCTTTTCAGTGGATTGGATATCAAGTAATGCACTCTCATCAGGAGCTGAGCCTGAAGCACTTATACTAGTGGCTGTTTCAAAAATAGAGTTAGCTTGAGAAAATAGAGGTAAAGAAAATAATAAGGCTACGAAAAGAAGAAAAATTTGTTTCATTGACATTAAATTTTGAGGTTATGTGAAGCCAAATAAATCGAGAATGGCTATTGCGTAAGACAAATTAATAATTTATTATTGAAAATGTGATTTACGGTTATCATTGAATCCTTTATTGATACAAATCTTACAGATTAGTAATACTTATCCATCAAAGAATAAATTTCAAAATAATTGGATTAAACGATCAGGGTAATCAGTAATGATTCCATCAACTTCCATACTGATTAGTCTTTTCATATCAGTGGTTTCATTGACTGTCCAAGGTATAAGTTTAATGTTGTTTTGTTTACAAAATTTAACGGTATGATTATTAATCAATTCAAAATAAGGAGAATAAGCATGGGGAAGATGCCTCAACTCATCAATATTTTCATCGATTGATTTATCATTGTGAATTAAAAGAACCTGTTTTTGATTGGGATAATTTTCTTTTAAATATTGTAAGACTTCAAGATCGAAGCATTGAATGGTAGTTCTGTTTTCAATTGCAGATTGTCGAATCTGTTCAACTACAAGATCCGTAAACTCAATATAATCAGGATGATAATCATGATCGCCATCCTTGGTTCTTTTTATTTCTATATTGTAATTTGGTGCAATACGATTTTCTTTGAATGCATATTGTTCGCATTCAGTAATCATTTCTTGAAGGGAAGGTTTTGAGACAGGAATATTTTTTTGATTAGGAAATCGAGGGTGATTTAGTAATCCACAATCAAATTGAATCAATTCCTGAAAATCCATATTGTAAATATTAAAGTTTCTTTCCTCTGCTTCAAGAATCCTATTTCCCGAAAGGTCACTACAAATTTCATGATTTAGAAAAGCTTCGTGGGACACCACCACCACTTTGTCTCTAGTAATTACAACATCCAATTCTAAGGTTGTAACGCCTAATGCTAATGCCTGAAGAAAAGCAGGAATGGTATTTTCAGGTAGCAATCCCCGGCAACCTCTGTGTCCTTGAATATCAATGGGGAAGACTTTTGTCATTACTTAATTTTGGAATATTTATCAAACCCTTGAACAATCAGCAATCACCGAAATATTGTCTATCAATATATTTCCTTTGTGATTAAACTGTTCATATTGATAGTATGCTTCTAAAAAAATATACTTGCTGTTTGAAGTAGGTTTAAAGTCAACTTTAAATGATTCCCAGTCTGCATTATCAATAGTTTTGCTTTCAAAAATCATTTGATCTCGTTGACATTTTTTATCCCCCAACCAAATTCTAAGTTTTACGGGTTTATTGTATCCAGAATAGTTATCTGAATGCGCAAGATCTAAGGAGAATTCGTAGCATCCTCCTTTTTCTAATTTTTCAGGTAGTCTTTGGCCAATGGCCTCAAAAGTTCCATTGCCTCTTGTGATCAATCCTACATAAGTATCACCATCATTCGCCTCTGCATATACACCCCAATAACCAGGTAAAATATCTGGAGTCGTTGCATCTTCGCAGGCAAACCATCCCATTGGCATGGTTGCATCCGCAGGTTCATCTTCAAATGAAGAATTCCTAAGTTGTTGTTGAGCAAGGGAGACATTTGCGGTAAGCGCCAAAAATCCAAATATTAATATTCTATTGACCATAGCTGTTATTTGTTGAGTAAAGATATACTAGCACACCAAAATTGCCAATAATCCGCTATGCGCTTAACAATTAATTAGTATTGATATCGAACTAAAGATGTCAAACGTCCTGATTATCAATGGATTTGGTAGAAAAAAAGCAATATAGAATAAGGAATCATGATGATTTGTTATTTTTGTATCGTAACAAACAGCAAGATGGCAAAGGATAAATCCAAAAAAATCATTTCCACCAATCAAGGAGACTCGTCTAAAAAAAACTCAAACAAAAAGATTGTTGATACAGGAGTAGCTAGTTCGAAGAAAAAGGTTGTAGTTAAATCAAAACCGAACGTAGGAAATTTTGAGACAAATCGGTCAAGCCGGACAAATGTTGCAACTCAAGAGTTACTTTTTAATAGAAATAATTACCTCTTCATTGCTGCAGCATTTGGCATTATAATGCTAGGAATGTTATTGATGATGGGAGGAGATATGCCAGATAGTAATACCTGGGATGAATCCATTATCTATTCTACCAGAAGGACCTTATTGGCCCCAATAGTTATACTTGTAGGTCTTGTTGTTGGAGTTTATTCTATTTTCAGAGACTAATAATGTCCGAATTAATTGAAGCACTGATATTAGGAATAGTTCAGGGCTTAACAGAATTTTTACCAGTTAGTAGTAGTGGTCATCTTGAGATATTTAAGGTTTTGCTTAATGATGATAGTCTTGCAAAGCAAAGCCTCTTTACGACAGTCCTGTTGCATTTTGCTACTGCCTTAAGTACCATCGTGATCTTTCGAAAAGAAATTGGCAGAATTATCCATGGTTTATTCTCAGTTCAATTCAATGAAGAGAAAAAGTTTAGTTTCCTAATATTATTATCGATGATTCCTGCTGCCTTAGTGGGCCTTATATGGGATGATATGATTGAGTCATTGTTCAGTAGAAATTTAATTTTAGTAGGTTTGATGTTGTTGATTACCTCGGCTTTACTTTTTTTATCGGACCGAAATTTTGGGGCGCACCGGAAACTAGATGGAAAATCAGCCTTTGGTATTGGTTTGGCTCAGGCAATTGCAATTTTACCAGGAATTTCTAGATCAGGAGCAACCATTTCTACAGCTTTAATGTTGGGCCTGAATAGAGAAGAAGCCGCAAGCTTTAGTTTTTTAATGGTCATTCCTCTAATATTTGGAAAGATGGCTAAAGATATTTTAGATGGGTCCTTTTTGGAAAACATGCCTTCTTTGGGCTATGCTACAGTTGGTTTTTTCGCCGCTTTTATTTCTGGTCTGCTGGCTTGTACATGGATGATTGCCCTGGTTAAAAAGGCTGGATTAAAATATTTCGGATTGTATTGCATAATTATTGCAGTCTTCATTTTATTATATCAATTTTCTGGATGAACATTGTAACAAACAAAAGCAAGCTTGACGAAATAGCATACAACGATGAGAGCATCATACTCATTGATAAACCACTTGAATGGACTTCTTTTGATGTGGTCAATAAAATGCGCTATGCTTTAAAACATCATTACCAAGTAAAAAAAATAAAGGTAGGGCATGCAGGGACCTTGGATCCTCTTGCTACAGGTTTGTTGTTAATTTGTACTGGAAAAGGGACCAAACGAGCTGAAAGTTTACAAGGTATGCCAAAACAATACACAGGTACTATCAAATTAGGAGCTACAACAGCATCCTTTGATGCTGAAGAACCAGAAGAAAATATCAAAACAGTAGATCATATCACTGAAAAAGTTGTTATAGAAACATTAAATTCTTTTGTAGGGGAGCAAGAACAATTCCCTCCGCATTTTTCCGCATTAAAAGTAGATGGTCAAGCGTTGTATAAATGGGCAAGAAAAGGTGTGAAAAAAGAAATAAAGTCAAGGAAAATAACATTTTATAACATTGAGCTTTTAAAAATAAAATTACCATTTATTTACTTTTGTGTTGATTGCAGCAAAGGAACCTACATTCGTTCCTTTGCAAACGATGTTGGCGAGAAACTAGGAGTTGGAGGGTATCTTCATGAATTGAGAAGAACAGCCATTGGGGAATATAAATTAAGTGATGCCAATGACCTTGAAAATTGGTTACAGAATTTTAAAAAAGAACTAGCAGAATAATGTCCTTAGAATTAACAGGCATATCAAAATTATACGGAAACCAAAAGGCTTTGGATGATGTAAGTTTCTCCGCCAAACCAGGAGAAATAATCGGCCTGCTTGGCCCCAATGGTGCTGGTAAGACTACCACGATGAAAATCTTAACCTGCTTTATTCCGGCAACCGAAGGCGAGGCCAAAGTTTGTGGTTATGATGTCAAAAAGGACGACCTTGAAGTAAGAAGACACATTGGTTACCTCCCTGAGCATAATCCTCTATACAAAGAAATGTATGTGAAAGAATATTTGGAATTGATTGCAAAGATTTTTAAGATCAGTAAACCTTCCGCGAGAATCGATGAGCTAATCTCAATGACTGGACTTACCAAAGAGCAATCAAAGAAAATACAATATTTATCAAAAGGATATAGACAAAGAGTGGGTTTAGCACAAGCCATGATGCACGATCCCGAAGTCTTAATTTTGGACGAACCAACTTCGGGACTTGATCCAAACCAGCTATTAGAAATTAGATCATTGATCAAAGAACTTGGGAAAGAAAAACTTGTTTTGTTTTCTTCACACATCATGCAAGAAGTTCAAGCACTTTGTAACAGAGTAATCATCTTGAACAATGGTAAACTAGTAGCTGACGATCCAATATCTACTTTGGTAGGAAGAGAATATGGATTAAAGAAATTAAGCGTAAGCTTTAAGCATGAGATCAGTGAGCAGAAAATATTGGCTTTATCAGGAGTAGAACGTGTTGAAAAAGATAAAGGCAGAATAAACTCTATATGGTATAAGGAAAATAATGAAATATCAGAATCAATTTTTGATCTAGCAGTGAAGGAAGGGAATAAGTTATTAAGAATGGTACAAGAAGATGAATCCATTGAATCTGTATTTCAAAAGATTACTTCTAAAAAGAAAGAATCATGAAAGCAGTAATGTGGAAAGAGTTACGGAGTTTTTTAAGCTCTTTGATTGCCTATTTGGTAATCTCTGTTTTCCTGGTAATGACGGGTTTGTTTATGTGGGTATTTAAAGATACTAGCTTATTGGAATATAATTATGCTGGTTTGGAACAGTTATTTTCTATTGGACCTTTGGTTTTTACTTTTTTGATTCCAGCAATAACCATGAAAAGTTTTTCAGAAGAACATCAACAAGGAACGATTGAGCTTTTGGCTACAAAGCCACTTACGGATACTCAAATCATTTTAGGAAAATATTTCGCAAATTTAATATTGGTTCTGCTTGCCATACTACCCACTATTATTTATTATTATTCAGTGTATCAATTGGGATCACCAAAAGGAAATATTGACACTGGTGCAGTTGTAGGTTCTTATATCGGTCTTATATTTCTTGCTGCAATATTTATTGCAATAGGCATTTGGGCTTCCAGTACTTCTTCTAATCAAATAATTTCTTTCATACTTGCGGCATTTTTGTGTTTTGTGATGCACTGGGCTTTTTCATACTTAAGTAACCTTTCTATTTTCTTTGGAACATGGGATGATTTGGTTCAGAAGATAGGTATTAATTATCATTACAATGCAATGAGTAAAGGAAAGATAGAAACGCAGAATTTAGTGTATTTCGTTTCTGTTGTGTGTGGCTTTATTTGGCTTACACATGTATCATTGGCAAAAAGAAAGTGGGCATGAGCAGTGAAAGAAATACATACCTATTCAGAACTCTATTAATCTTTGGATTAATCATCGTTGTCAACATTGTAGCAGGGATTTTTAATGGTTTTATTGATTTGACAGAGGACAAGAGGTTTACCTTATCTGATAGTACTATTAATTTTATTGAAGATGTTGATGACATCATCTTTGTAAAAGTTTTGCTAGAGGGAGATTTTCCTGCTGGGTTTAAAAGGTTGAGGGCCGCTACATTGGATCGATTAGAACAGTTTGAATCCGTGAATCCTCTTTTGGAGTATAGTTTCGAAAATCCAATGGAGGGATCCTCGGAAATGATTCGGCAAAGGCAGCAACAATTTAAAGAAATGGGAATGGCTCCGACCAATCTCATGATCGCTGATGGGGATGAGCGAACAGAGAAGTTTATCTATCCTTATGCGATTATCAATTATGGTTCTCGACAAACGATTGTTAATCTTTTGGAGCCTCAAGGAAATTTAGATCAAGAAACGGCACTCAATAATTCTATCAATTTATTGGAATTTAAAATAGCCAATGCAATTCAGAAGTTGACAGCAAAAGAATTGCCAAACATTGTTTTTTCGACAGGGCATGGGGAAGTTCCAGATTTTCAAACTGCTAGGCTTGAGTCAGATTTGAAAGCATTCTTTGATACTGGGAGATTGAATCTCGATAGTTTGGTGCAATTGAGACCTGAAGATGTTCAACTACTTATTGTGCCAGCACCACAAACAGAAATACCTGTAAAAACACAATTTGTGATCGATCAATATATCATGAATGGTGGAAAAGTTTTATGGCTTATTGAGAACTTTAAAGTTAATTTAGATAGCATCGATCGTAATAACTTATATGTTCCTGAAGTTGTAGAACATGGTTTAGAGGATATGCTTTACAAGTATGGTGTGAGATTGTCAAAGAATTTAATCATGGACCTTAAGTGTTCTCCGATACCTCAAGTAATTGGTCAATCTGGGGGCAAAGCTCAGACTGTATTGTTGCCGTGGTATTACCATGTGGTTTCAGCTTCATCCTCTGATCATCCCATTGTAAAAAATATTAATCCGGTAAATTTCAAATTTCCATCTACCATAGAAATTCTAAAAAGAGAAGATAATATTAAAAAGGAAATACTCATGTCAAGTTCAGAGTATAGTCGGTTTCAAATTTATCCGATGAGATTGACCTTTGAGATATTAAGAGTGGAACCTGAAGAAAAATCATTCAATAAAGGCCCCCAACCAATTGCAGTGCTTTTGGAAGGGGAATTTGAGTCTTTCTTTAAAAATAGAGTCACAGCAGAGAATGAGGCAATTCTAAAAGAAATGGGAACCAGCTTTCAGGATAAAAGTGTAGTGACCAAGCAAATTGTGATTTCAGATGTCGATTTTTTAAAAAATAAATATGATCCGAATTCTAATCGAATTGGTCCCATAGGTTTAAATCAGATGGAACAAAAAGTCTATGAAGGAAACAAATCTTTAATCGTTAACGCCATCGAATACATGGTAGATGATTTTGGCCTTTTAGAAGCACGATCAAAAGATTTTAAGTTAAGATTATTAGATAAAGTTAAAACCAAAACAGAAAAAACAAAGTGGCAGATTATTAACTTAATTATGCCTTTGGTTTTATTATGGATATTTGCATTTATTTTTTATTTCTGGAGAAAGAAAAAATATACAAGAAGCTAAACATAAGCGATCTAATCAAATACAACAATTACAAAGAAGAGACAATGGTCTTTTAAAAATTTAGTTATGGAAAAATTTATTATTATTCTTTTAGGAAGCATTTTCTTTTCTGAATTTGCTTTTGCTCAAACCGACAGATGGCAACAGAGAGCAGAATATGAAATGGAAATAGACATGGATGTCGAAACCAATCAATTTACAGGCACTCAGACCATCAATTACACCAACAATTCTCCCGATACTTTGGATATGATTTTCTATCATTTATTTTATAATGCATTCCAACCTGGAAGTATGATGGATGAAAAATCAAAAAATATTTCTGACCCAGATAAAAGAGTAGGAGATAGGATTAGCAAATTGAGTGAGTCTGAGATTGGTTACCAAAGAGTAAAGTCTCTGCAAATGAATGGAAAGGATTGCAAGTATTATACAGAAGGTACGATTTTGGAAGTAAAGTTGCCTACGCCAATTATGCCTGGGAAGACGGTAAAATTAGCTATGACTTTTGAAGCGCAGGTGCCTATTCAAATAAGAAGAACTGGACGAGATAACAAAGAAGGTATTCGTTATTCTATGACCCAGTGGTTTCCAAAATTATGTGAATATGATTATCAAGGATGGCATGCTCATCCATATGTTGGAAGAGAATTTTATGGTGTTTGGGGAGATTTTGATGTAAAAATTTCTATTGATAAAAAGTATTTGGTAGGAGCAAGTGGGGAGCTTCAAAATGCGAAGAAAATAGGCATGGGCTATACAGATAAACAAGGGGGGAAGATGAGTCTTAAGAAAAAAAGAACTTGGCATTTTATTGCAGAAAATGTGCATGATTTTGCTTGGGCAGCTGATCCGGAATATACCCATCTGACAGAAGAGGCAGAAGGAGTAACTTTTCACTACATGTTTCAGAAAAATCAAAACACAGAAGAAAATTGGATGAAGTTGCATCACGCTATGGCAACAGCTCTTCCATTTATCAATGAAAACTTTGGGGAGTATCCATACCCAGTTTATTATATCCTACAAGGAGGCGATGGAGGAATGGAATATGCAATGTGTACTTTGATTACTGGTGAGCGTTCATTTGAAAGTTTGGTCGGAGTTTCTATACACGAATTAATGCATAGTTGGTATCAGATGGTTCTAGGAACCAATGAAGCCTTGTATCCTTGGATGGACGAAGGATTCACAACCTATGCCTCTAGTCAGGTAATGAATTATCTTAGGCAACAAGGTGTTTTAGAAGGAGAAGCTTCAAGAGATCCAATGTATAATAATGTTAGAAGCTTTGCAGGTTACACCCAATCAGGTATGGAGGAACCACTTAGTACTCATTCAGATCATTATACTACCAATACTGCATATGGTGCTGGTTCTTATACCAAAGGTTCAGTATTCTTACAACAACTGGAATACATAATGGGTAAGAAAAATTTCAAAAAAGGAATGATTCGTTATTACAATGAATGGAAGTTTAAACATCCAAATCCAAATGATTTTATTAGAATCATGGAAAAAACCAGCGGACTGGAATTGGATTGGTTTAAAGAATACTTCATCAACACAACCCATACTGTAGATTATGCCGTAGAAAAAGTAGAAGATGTAGATGGGAAAGCGAGTATAACCCTTAAAAAAGTAGGTATGATGCCTATGCCAATAGATGTTCTCATCGTTAAAGAGAATGGAAAGGAAGAATTATATCACATACCATTAAGGATGATGAGAGGCGAAAAGCCGAATGAAGGTTTCTATGATGCATATAAGGTTTCAAAAGATTGGCCTTGGACACACACCAATTACACTTTGGATATAGATATACCAATGGCAAAAATAAAAGGTATTGTCATTGATCCGACTTCTAGATTGGTAGATGTCAATTATGAAAATAATGTATTTCCACGATTGGAACCTTAATGTCTAGCGTCGAAGAATACATTGAAAAGTTTCCGGAAGAGAAACAAGAAGCGTTGTACAAATTACGAACAATGCTCCTTGTTTCTTGTCCAGGGCTTCATGAAAATATGCAGAACTCCCTGCCAACTTATGGCAAAAATGGAGAAGTCCTTTTTGCTTTTGCTTCCCAAAAACATCACTTTTCATTTTATGCATGTCATTATGATCTATTAGAAGAATTCAAATCTATTACAGAGCGGTATAATTGTGGGAAGTCCTGCATTCGCTTCCGCAAATGTGATGAGCAAGTCCTAAACGATCTTAAAAATATTGCAATTTACATTTATAAAAATGTAAAAGGCTCAGCTTACCATGGTAATTACAGAATGAAAAACTAATCTCAATTCTATTTCAATTAGAAATTCAATTCATAACTGATGACTGGAATAACACCATAATCAGTCACTTGTTTGATATCATCAATCCTGATGTCATAATATTCACTAATAACAGATTCTGAACTAACCAAATTTTTAATTTTAATAGAGAACTCAGAAGAAGTGTTTGCTTTATTGATAGTGTGTGTTAGTGAAAAGTCTAAATTGTACAATGGTGATCTTTGTAAGGTGTATGCTTCCGATTCGTTGAGTCTAGTCCAGCCATAAGCTCTAGAGGCATCTAAATCTATTGGCGTGTACCAGGTTCCTCCAGAATGTCTAAAGTTTGCATTCAGTCCAAGTTGTCTGGATTTTGTCTTTTTAGGTTTTAATTGAAATTCTTTTCCAATTAAAATGTTATATGAATATTGCTGGTTAAATTCTGCACTTCTCCAAACGCCATCTCCGGCTTTATATTGGGTATCAAAAATGGTTCCTGAGAAAAGGTAGTAAATTCCTTTTTTGCTACCTCTTTGCAACAATACCTCAATCCCGTAGTTTCTCCCAGTACCTACATTACTCAATTCACCTAGTGGCAAAGTATTGAATAGATTTTGAGTTGAAAATGATCCATTCAATTCAGCAGGAACATTATAGTGTTGCTGATAATAAATTTCAGTTGTAAACTTCAAATTTGGAGAAAGCATGTTTGCATAATTAATGACCGCATGATGACTTTTATATAGTCCAAGATCTCGATTCAAAAAGCCTTCACTGTTTTGCAAGAAATAATAACTTTGATTTTCAATTCTCGAATGATGACCATAGGATAATCCAATTTTAGAACTTTGATTAATATAGTAATTGAATCCTAGTCTTGGGTCAATACTACTAGCATCGTTAAGTAAAAAATGGAGATAATGTATTCCTGCTATTAAACTCAGTTTTTCACCGATATCAAATTTCGATTGACTAAACGCTTGAAAGAAGTAAGATTTTCCTTGCGTGAAGGCCAAGGTATCGAGTCCAAGTATTGATTGATCATACAAAGCTCCTGAATAATCATGATCTTGCTGGGTAATTCCAACCCCAGTTTTATTAAAGTGATTTTTACTGATTTGATAATTGTAATCAGTTGTAAAATTGAATTTGATTTCGTCAAATTCGGAAATTTGTCTTGTAGAAACTGAAAGGTCGTCTTCTATGTTTAAGGAGTTATCGTAGTATTGACCTCTTGAAGCACTCAGGACCGAGTGACAATATCCTTTTGCATTGACAGGCTGATAATAAGATATTCCCAATGCACCAGAATTACTTCCAAATGCTCTTTCTATTCTTCTTGAATCTTCATCCCATTGTGTAGAGTCTCTTTCTGCTTCCAACAAGTAGTCGCTCAATCCGCCAATTCCAAATATTTTTATAAGGCCACCTTTGTCTCCAATTGGAATGTTAGCATTAAAGGAAAGGTCTTGGTATTGGGGTTCTACTCCAATATGGATGACCTTGGAAAGCAATCCAAGGGTAGAGTACCTGTAGTTGACCAAATAACTTGCTCTGCTATTTTCTTTAAATGGGCCCTCTGTAGCAATATCCAATCCCAAGAATCCAGCTTTAAATGTATGTTCCCTTTTTTTGTTGTTTCCATTTCTAAATCTAAAATCAAAAACCCCAGAACTTGCATTACCAAATTCCGCAGGAAAAGCGCTTGAGAAAAAATCACTGTTGCTAAGTACTGAACTACTAAACTGTGTTACAAAACCTCCAGAACTACCAATGATTGCAAAATGATTGGGATTATGAACAGTTGCACCTTCTATTCTGTACAACATGCCTACCGGAGAATTTCCTCTTATTGAAAAATTATTAAATCCACTGCTTTGTTGAACAGCTGAAGGGTAAGCTGTAACCACTCTCATGGGATCATCCCAACTACCTGCAAACTTCCCTGATTGCTCAGGGGTGATGGTATTTGCACTATTAACAGCCAAAAGATTCATGGATTCTCCTCTAAATACATTCCCAGTGATTTCAACCGTATTAAGCTTAATTTGATTAGGCTCTAGAAAAATATCTGCTATACATTCTTTGGCAGAATAAACCCAAACGTCCTCTTTAATCACAGCTCTATGTTCACTCCCATTAAAAAATATATAAATCTGGCCGACCGGTACGTTTTCGAAGTAATAAGTACCTGCTTGGTCACTTATGCCACTTGAAATCAATTCTTGATAGCTGTTTCTCAGTTCAATATAAACTTCAGGAATGGGTGTTAATGTCTGGGCGTCTAGTATGGTTCCTCTGACATTTTGAAAATATGCTTGTCCAAAGGCTATCGCATTTGAAAACATGAATAATATGATGGTGCTAATTGTTGATTTCATTCCGTTACGCCCGATTAATACTTACTAAACTTAACTGTCCTCTATTAGTTGTACAAAAGCACGAATATTATATATAATAAGCAAGAAAAAAGCGCATAATTCTACATACATACTTACTCGTGTCTTGAATTACTAAATATTTTATACTTTATCATTCTCTTAACGTCCTGAAAAGACAAATTAACACACTGTCATTCGATCTTAGAGTAACTAAAATCATTTGATATGAAAAATACAATTGCACTTCTTACTTTAATTTTCACACCATTAATCCTGAGCGCCAATTTTTCATTAGACGATGGAAAGTATTTTAATCACCAATTAAATAAAAAGGTGAAAATTAACTGTACCGGGAATTCGATAAAAGCCAAGGGATTGGTCAATTATGATTGGACAAGATTTAGAAATTGTGGCCATGGAGAATATATTGACAGAAGAGGAAATAGTATAAGAGTCATAGGTCACAATGCCTTTGAATTTAGAGCTCGGCATAGAAATAGGGTAATAGTATTTCATAGAGATAGATGGGGGGCTCGAATTGAACATGAAATATTAGGTGATTCTTGTAATGGAAATTGTGGAGCGGACTGTCGCATTCATCACGGAAATCATGATCGTGGATATCGTGAAGACTTTTCATCGAGCACCAGCTTGGAAGGTGTTTGGGGAACAAATAAATATGACAGAGATGTTGTAATAGAGCGAACCAATGAAGGATTAAGAGCCAAACTAATCGGTAGTAATCGAGAATGGACTTATTATCGACAAGATAGTTATGATCGAAAGGAATATTTTGATAACAGAGGGAATAGGTATGTAATGAGATCTGGAAGAGAATTGGTATGGTATCCTAAACAAGGAGGTAGCCCGGTTGTGCTCAGGAAAATACGATAGATATTTTTTTTGATTAATATGTGCTTTTGTCCTCTTTCTCATGCTTTTCATTTGCTGAGAAAGGGGACTTTTATTTGAGTCATATAGTGTAGGCTAGGACAGAAATACAAAGCTATAATTCCGATTATTCATTTTTTACTTTGGCTTTTGCTTCAATCCATCCTTTTTTCAATTGGTTGGATAACTCTTCAACCTTTTCGAACATGTTTTTTTGGTAGGCAATATTTATAACTTCGTGGGGGTCAGATAATCTGTCATATAATTCTATATTTTGGAGTTCACCTTTGGTTCCAGTCGTATGATCCCAAGTATACCATTCTATATAGTGATCTGTTTTTGTATTCATGGAATATCCCATATATCTTTTCCCATCTGCAGAAACTTTAGGTCTTCTGTGAAACTGACTAAATGCTGCAGTTTTCCATTCTTGCTTCGGATTTTTCATTAACGGAAGCATGCTTTGCCCTTGCATATACTCGGGACTGTCAATCTTGGCGATATCGCAAAGAGTAGGGAATAAGTCTACAAGTTCTGTTATACCAAAAGTTTCTCCTCCTCGATTGGGTTGATTCGGGTATCGGATGATAATTGGTACTTTAAGATCGATATTATAATTTGTCATTTTTCCCCAACTGTTGTGATCTCCAAGTTTATAGCCATGATCACCCCAAAGTACAATAATGGTATTTTCATAAATGTCTAAATCTTTCAAGTGTTCAACCAATTCTCCAATTAGCGCATCTACGTAACTAATGCTAGCATAATAGCCATGCCGCAATGTTCGAATTGTATCTTCGCTTAGTTTATAATTTCCTGTAGGGTGAGTAATGTGCCCAAAATCATCGTAGTGCCTAAGTTCATACATTGAATTCATAGCCTGAATTGGGGCCTTATTTGGAATCTGTGGATTGATAGGAAGAGGGATTTGATTTGGATTGTATAGGTCCCAATATTTTTTAGGAACAGTAAACGGAAGATGAGGTCTAAAGAAACCCAAGCCCATATAGAATGGCTGTTCAATTTGCGCTAATCTTGATATTGTTTGTTTTGCCAACTTTGTTTGTGCTCCATCATAATACATGGTATCATGGACATCTGCTGCCTCCCAAGCGGGACCCGTGTTCCAACCATCAGCGTATCTAATTGGCTTAAGCTTTAACAACGAATCCCTTTTTATTTCTTGTGATTTATTTACTTCAGGACTTATGTAAAAAGTTTCACCATCTCGCTTTAGCCAATCTTGTTTTAGATAGCGTGAAGGCCTGAGATCAGGTTCATCCCAAGAAATAGAATCTGGCATATAGTTATGAAAAATTTTACCAATGTTGACCGTGTGATACCCAAACTTTGAAAAATGCTGCGGCATGGTTACTGTAGATGGATTGATTTTTCTGAATTGATCACCAAGATGCCAAACTCGTGTAGAATCCGGTCTAAGTCCAGTCATCAAACTTGCTCTTGATGGTGCACATACTGCAGATTGACAAAAGCTTTCTCTAAATGTAAATCCCTCGGATGCAAGTTGGTCTATATTAGGAGAAATAACAATGCTGTCTCCATAAACGCCTAAACTTGTTCTTAAGTCATCTATAGAAATAAATAAAACATTGTGTTTATTATTTTGTACTTCAGTTTGATTCGAGCAAGAAAGAATTGAAACCAAGAATGGAATTGTCAATAAAATTAAAATGCATTTATTTGAAATTGGTTCGTTTTGAAGCTTAAAACTTTTCATATCATGACTGTCTGTGATAAAAGATAAAACTTTTTTATAATTAAATATCTTTCAAAATAAATTTTACACCAGCGTCGGCATGAATCTTTGTAGTATTAAATATAGAGATGGGTACATCTTCTTCATCGATCATTAACGGAAACTCAGTGCAAGCTAATACAACTCCGCTTGCTCCTTGATCAATAAATTCTTGAATGATACTGAGAACATATTCTTTTGAAGAAGGCAGAATTTTTCCATAAGTTAATTCTTCTATTATAATTCGATGTAATTCTTCAATTTCCTCTGGTTGGATTGGTTTTATTACTTCAACTCCTTGATCGGTAATACGCTCTGTAATGAAGTTTTCTGTCATCGTATATTTGGTCCCGAGAAAGCCAACTTTATGAACATTTTGTTTTTTAATGATTTCTGCTGTGGCATCTGCAATATGTATGATCGGAATTTCTAATTTTCGTTGAACATCATCATAGACTTTGTGAGGTGTATTGGCACAAAACATGACTTTTTCTGCTCCTGCTTTTTGTAGATTACTACCGGCCTCTATCAGCATGTTGGCAATGCCTTCCCAATTATTCTCTACCTGGAACTTGTGAACCATGGCTTGATTCATTGTATAAACCATCAATGGAGGATTGGTGTTATTTCCGAAATGATTATTGACCGATTCGTTAATGTATTGGTAGTATTCTATTGTCGAATGCCACGAAGTTCCACCTATCAGACCAAGTTTTCTCATTTGATTTTGTTTTTCAGAATCACTATTTGATTCTTTCAGTTCTTCTGAACCAATGCAAGCAGAAAGGCACAATATTAAAATCAAGGGTAGTATTCGCATGGTTTGTTGTCGAAATTTTGTTAATAATTGAAGGTTCTTGTTTGTTTACAATGAGTCTGATTAAACCATAAGTTACTAAATTTCTCATTTGCAATGCAAAGATCCTATAGAACAAAGTTATTTGGTATTTAACTCAAATAAGTTTGTAGAATTCTAAAATTTCGCTTCATCTTATTTATTTTGCATCATGTGTAGAATTGTAATCGTACTTTTTCTTTTCGTAGGGAATATAAGTTTTGGCCAGATTAAATCATCTGTTGATGTTTTAGGAGGGATCAATGTCTCTTTTAGAATCATCGATGATAATGGAAGCGCTGTTGAGATGGTTCGAAACGAAACGGAGACTCCAAAGTCTAATTATCATTTAGGTTTTAATTTTAATTTACGAATAGCATCAAAAGTGAATTTAAAAACCGGCCTAAGATTAGCAAGTCTTGGATATAAAACCCAAGAAAGAGTATTGACTTTTTCTACTGGAGAAATGACCAGGATTCAATTTTTTTATGATTATTTATTTCTCGAAATACCGGTCACTTTGCGTTATGAGTTTTCCAATGATAATACTCTGAAACCATTTGTTGAGATGGGTATTTCTCCAACTTATTATGCAACCAATCGAGTTGTTAAAATACAAGACGAGGAAGAGGAAACAACTTATGAAAGGAATCCATCAAATACTGGTTTTAAAACTTTTCACCTTACGGGAAATGTGGCTGTTGGTTTAAATTATTATTTATCTGAGGAAACCTGTTTGTTTTTCCAATTCAATTATAAACATCATTTGACCAATCTTGTGAACACTGACTTTAAAGAGCACTTATGGTCATATGGAGGAGAACTAGGAATAAGAAGAAGTATATCAGAGTGATGGCTTATTCTATAACATATTGTTCAAAGCCATAACTATAAACATTAACCAATTCGTCGTTTTTTTTAATGATAAAACAAGCTTCAAGATCTGGCCTTGCATTAACTAAGGCTAAAGATTTTTGTAGCCCCATAATCATAAATGCTGTAGCATAGGCATCAGCAAATTGGCAACTTTCATGGATTACCGAAGCAGAAAAAATGTCTGTTTGAATCGGAAATCCAGTGACGGGGTTTATTTCATGACCATACTCTAGATCATTTGTTTCGTAATAGTTTCTGTAATTTCCAGATGTTGCCATTGCCATATTTTTTGGATTGACAATTGAGTTCATTGAATAAAGGGATGATTCCTTTAGCGGTTCATTGATACCTACTTTCCATATTTTCGAACTGTTATTCCCAGTGGCAACCTTTACTTCACCTCCAATTTCTACCATGTATGTTTCTATATCATGATCATCTAGTAATTGAGCAATGATATCTACTCCATAACCTTTAGCAATACCACTGAAGTCAAGGCTAATAGTTGATTGTAGTTTTCTAAGTGTGAAATTGTTGATGCTCTTATCTTCTGCATCATTGTGGTCCATTATCTTATTCATTCCCACAAGCTGTTGAAGTTGCGACACATGATTACTATCAATTTTTGTAACAGGTTTTTTGGATGTATAACCAAAGCCCCAATAATTAACCAGAGGCATAACCGTTGCATCAAATGCTCCATCAGTGTCTGAATATACAAGTTTGGAGCTCATATAATTATTAATAAAATGCCGATCGAGTAAGGATTTTCCACTAAGTGTAACTTCTTGAACTGTGGTCTTATTAAAGTTTGAAATGATGGACTCCGGTTCATAAGTTGATACGGCAGCATTGATGCTTACCAATGTAGAGTCAATGGTTCTTTTTAAATTATTAAATGCTTTACCCTTGGTGTTAAATTTAATATTGTAGGTGGTACCCATGGTTTGTCCACGGATCGTTTCCCATGATTCTATGTTTTCAGAATTGGGTGGGGAAGTACTTGTCTTGATTGAATTATTGTTTTCTTGACATGAAAAAGCCACTACAATTATTAAAACATAATTGAGTGGCTTGATCATTTTTATTATTTTATTGTTAGTCAAACAAACCTTCATAGTCATTGTCTGCACCATCTGCACGTCCTCTGTACTCAATATCTGGTCTTGCTTCATTCAAATCCAATATATCTTCATCTGTTTTTTCAAGCCCTCCCATTAAAAGTAGCGTGCTTTTCTTTTCGTATTCTTCTAACATTCTCAATCCTTTTTCTTCAAACACCCCATTCTGAACGTCAATTGAATTCATGAAGTCTGATGACATTTCCATAAATTGTTCCATTTCACCAACTTTGTTGGAGACATCGTCAGCAATGTGTTCCATGGCTTGATCAAACATTGCTCTTCTATCTGGATCTCCTTTGATAATACTCATTGCAGATTTCATGGCTGAATTTGAAGCTTTAATGGCTTTGTATTCTTGTTCTTTTACCTTTACTTGATCTTTGGTATCTTCTAAAAGTATTTCTGAATTAGAATACATTTTGGTGAGTACCTTATAAAGTACTGCCATTTTTTTATGTAAGGCTACATACTTACTATTGGATTCTTTTAGTCTTGCGGCCTTTCTTGTTGCAAGCACCAATTGGCTTTCTTGTCCAATCTGTTTTGCTTTTTTGGCAATGATCATATTGTTTTCAATCTCACGGTTGTTTTCTTCAACCATGGTTTTGATTTTTCTCATTTGACCTTTTAGTCCCCCAATTTGTTTGCCCATTTTCTTCAGATTATTTTCTAAATCTGAAATATAATTTTTCAAAATGCCAATTGGATCAATGGTTATGAAAATACCAGTGATTTTTCGCATTACATTTTGATACATATAAGAGATCAATGTTCTTGTCTTCTTATCGATGGCCATAAATGCAACAACGCCTAAAATCCCTAGTCCAACAATAGTCCCAATTCCTCCGCCTGCGAAAAATTCGAATAATCCCATCCCAAGATAGGCCAGAACTCCAATGATCCCAACCAGAAAGATCATACCAGTTACCCCTTCAGGTTTACTCCAAAATGATTTACGTTTATTTGTCGCCATGTAGTTGTGGGTTTTTTACAAATATAAGTCTATGAGTTCAATATCCTTCTTAATTATATCTGATATTGTGACATAAGCGTTCCGAAAACGCTCTTTTGTTGTATCTATTTTTAATTGTGCTGCCTCTATATCACTATCTACATTGTCTATTTTATTTTGAAAAAGTAGTATTTCCTTTTCCAAATCTGCAATTTTTGCTTTGTTTTCTGCGATTCTTTGCTCCAATTGAGCAATCATTGACTCTCTGCTATTGACATTTTTATCTATTTGAGATCTGAGCGCATCAGTAAAGGATTCACTTTCAGTTTTTAATACATTCAAATATCGATTTGCACTTGCGAGCAGCTTCTTTTTAGTAAGACCCATGGTACTGGCAGTGGTAAAGGCTGATTTGTAACTTGTGCCTTCATCCATGTTCATTGACCCCAAGGATTTGACGGATTTTTTAAATTTTAAATAATCGAATCCAGAGTTGTGAGAACCAACCAATGCTCTCAACAAAGCCATAGTGGATTTTTCATCTAAATCCTTGTTTGGATTAAATAACTCATTAAGGTCTATATTCATTATGCTTCTTTTTCTAAAAGTAACAAAAAAACAATGCATTGGTTACATGTAATCAACATCTTCTGAAAATGGATAAGACATCATAAAACTTAAGGCACGATTAAAGTCTAATCCTTCATAAACAACTTGATGTAGCATATTGGTAATCGGTGCATCAATATTGTATTCCTTTGACAATAGATATGCAGCCTTTAATGTTCTAACCCCTTCTGCCAACTCGTTCTGAGTTTTCATGATTTCATCAAGACTTAGTCCCGTCGAAAGTTTCTTGCCAAACGAAAAATTACGACTATCTCCACTTGCTGAAGTAGCTACAAGATCACCCAATCCTGCAGTACCTAAGGCAGGTGTCTTATCCGAATCAAGAAGCTCCAGGAAATTAATCATTTCTCTCATTGCCCTTGTGATTAACAATCCAAATACGTTTTTTCCCAATTGAGAACCTTCAATAATTCCTGCAACAATCGCGAAAATGTTTTTGAATGCTCCCACCAATTCAGTCCCTTGTAGTTCAAAAGAACTAAAAATGTAAAACTTATTCGATTTTAATGCCTCTGTACCCATTTGGATCACTTCATTAAATGGCGAAGCAATTACAGTGGCGGCTGGTTTGTTCATTAAAATCTCTTTGGACAGATTTGGACCAGCCAAACATCCAACTCTAACCAAGCCTGTTTCCTGCCGGATCACTTCACTCATGGTAAATACTTCATCTTTTTTCAAAGTGTCCTTATCCTTTAATGCTTCAAGACTTGGGTAGTCTAGACCTTTTGTACCATGAATTAAAAAATGCTGCGGTGTGAGGAATTCGGCCATTTTTTTTATGACTTTCCTGAACTCAGTAGAAGGTATTACTGGAATTAATAATCGACATTCATTGCAAACATATTCAAGATCTGTACTAGCTTTTATATTGGCATTTAGTTTAAAGCCTTTTAGTAGGTGATCTTTATTAATCGAATCGGCAACTTCCTCTCTTCTTGTATACATGAGTACATCCTGGTTTTCTGAAGCCAAATGCGCTAAGGTCATTCCAAACGATCCAGAACCAATGATACCCACTTGTTTTTTCATAGTTGTTTTCTTACTATTTCAAATGCTTATTTTTTCTTTTTTGCGTTCTTTTTTTGCAGCTCTTGTTGTTGTTTCATAGCTTCCTCCAACCTTGCTTGAAAGTTCCCTTTCTTTTTCTTTGGTTTCGCCTTTTCAACTTCCAACTCTGCTTTGATTTTTTCTTCATCAAATACAAACTTCTTTGTGATAACTGTTTGCATGATATTGAACAGATTACTAAAGAACATGTAACATGTCAATCCTGAAGCATAGTTATTGAAGAAAACCAAGAACATAACTGGCATCGCATATTGAACATATTTCATAGCAGGATTTGCCGACATGTCCATATGTTTGGTATTGTAGTATGTGTATGCAACAGTAGAAATTGCCCACAATACAGTAAACAAAGAAATGTGTGCCCCAAACATTGGTATCTCAAATGGTAGCCAACTGATCACATCAAATGACGATAGGTCAGTTGCCCACAAGAAGGGTTCTTGTCTGAAGGTAATGGATGCTGGAAAAAATCTAAAAAGTGCATACCATATTGGCATTTGTGCGATCATTGGCAGACATCCTCCTAATGGACTCACCCCATATTCTCTATAGATCTTCATGGTTTCCATTTGGATCTTTTGAGCATCATCTTTGTATTTGTCTTTTAGATGAGCAAGCTTTGGCTTCAAAGCTCCCATTTTTGCTTGAGAATACAACATCTTATACATAAATGGGTATAGAAGCATTTTGAGAATGAAGATCAAAATAATAATCACCACACCTTTACTCCCGATGTATTTACTTAGAAAATTAAAACTTGGCCTAATGATATATCTGTTAATGGTCCCAAATATTGATGTACCAAATGGAACTACTTGTTCTAGGTCATTCTCAAACAATTGTAATCTTTCGAATTCATTTGGACCAACATACATTTTGAAGTTAAAAATTTCGGTGTTGTCTCCTCTTAATGCAAGATCTCCTTCACTTTTTGTCAGCTTCATATACTCATGGTCCTCGTCCATCATTTTGGTTTCGAAGAAAGTATTGCTTAAATGTTCTCCTTGTGGAACAAGACTTTTATTGAAAAATTGATTGGAATGTGAGATCCATTCTATATTCATATCCGGATCATCCTCAGTGTCATCAGACCGGCAATTACAGTAATCCGAATTTTCTCCTTTTTCTTTAAAGTAAACTGTCGAATAAAACTTTTCAAATGTTTGATTTAACTCAATTTTATTTAAGTATTCATGCCATTTTAATCGGATTGAATTGTTTGCAGGACTTAATAATTGTTTGGCTCCGTCTATTCTTAACTGGTAGTCTAGGGCGTACTTTCCATTATCCAATTTGTACCGCTGTTCTATTTTAGATCCTCCTGGGGAGCTTGCAACAAAGCTGATTCCATTATCAATTTTTTGTGCTTTAAATATTAAGTCTGCTGTACTAATCTGTTCACCCTTTTTTGAGGTCAGAATGTACTCAAACTTTCCAGCATCGTTTCCGATAATCAATGGACTCTTAATCTCATTTTTATCTGCATCTAGAATTACTTTCTTATGATCATTAAGTTCTGCGGTTAAAAGTCTTCCTCCTTTGGTGGAAAAAGTCAAAGTCATAAGATCATTTGATAATTTGGTTTTACTTTCTTCTCCAACCATCATACTGCCGAAATCTCCATACTGTTGATTGAGTTTTGCGGTGGCAAGTGTATCATCAGGACTAATCGAATTTGTCTCTTCTATAGCTTCAAGCTGATCTAATGATTTTGTTCCTCTAAATTCTTCTGTCGCAAGCTTGGCTTGTTCTATTGAGTCTTGAACAAATTTTCGTCTTTCCATTTCTTCTGCTGTAGGTGCAGAAGTCCACATCCATCCTAAAAAAAGCAACATCAACAAGGCAAAGCCTATGGTTTGATTACGATCCATCAGTTAGTTTTAAATATTCTCGGCAAAGGTACAATTTTGCTAATGCAATCAGTCAGGCTCCATTAAAAAAGACCAACGTCCAAAAATAGTCGCTCAATCCACAAAATTGGCCTTTAATGAAATGTAGAATTCACAGATATTTTGGAGCTTTACAGCAAATTGTTGATTATGAACAGGATACATATTATATTTTTATTACTAGGGTTTCTTCTTAGTTTACAGTCATGTAAAGCGGATAAAAAAACTTATCAAAAAGATGATCACATTTCAATTTACAATGATTTAGACTATAATTTGAACTATTCAATTAGACCTGCGACAAATGAGGCAAATCAGCCAATTCCTGTCTTGGTTTTATTGCATGGATTGGGAAGCAATGAACTGGATATGCTCAATCTTGCTCAGTATTTTGACAAATATCTTATGGTAGTCTGCCTTCAAGCGCCATTTAAAATTGGTGATCAAAAGTATAGTTGGTTTGACTTTAAGCTTAATGGTGGAAACTTTATATATGATATTGATCAACTAAATGGAAGCATCGAGAAGGTTCTGGTTTATATTGACAAATTAAAAACAGAATATAATTTAGATTCGAAGAGAGTATATATTGGGGGTTTTAGCCAAGGGGCTATTATGAGCCTTGGCATTTCTTTAAGACATTCAGATAAATTTGCAGGAGCGCTAATATTAAGTGGAGATCTCTTTAAAGAATTTGAAAAAGAGGTCAAATCGATTGAAATTAATCCATCACTTTCGATATATATGTCGCATGGTCGTAATGATAGGATATTGCCATTTGCGGAAGCGAAAAAAGACGCCTTGTTGCTTCAAGATTTAGGTGTGAACCTGGAATCCTTTTGGTTTGATTCGAAACACACTATTTCGCAAGAAAATTACATGTCGATGATTAATTGGATGACAAAACAACTGAATTAAAAAAGCGCAAAAATTGGGATTAAATTCTGTGAAATCCCGCCATTAAATTATTGACGTTTTTCCAAATAAATTCAGTTGTAAATTTTGTATAATTTGCTTCAAAATTTGAAGTGATATGAAATTAACTCACGGTTTACTTTTGTTTATTGTATCCTTTTCTTTAAGCGCTCAAAGTGCTAAAATTGATTCGACAGATTTTTCTTTGAAGTTTGACGAACTCACGGTTACTGCCAATCGCATTGATATTCCATTTTCATCAGATTCCCGAAGCATTGTTATTTTGCAGAAAAAGCAGATTGAAAATCTAGCTGCTTCGAGTGTCAATGAATTATTACAAGTTGTTGCAGGTGTAGATTTACGACAGCGCGGAGTACATGGAGTTCAAGGTGATCTAAGTATTCGTGGGGGAACCTTTGAGCAAAGTCTTTTATTGGTAAACGGTATTCGATTGACTGATCCACAGACTGGTCATCATATGATGAACTTACCTGTTTCGATAGAAGATATTGAGCGTATAGAAATATTAAAAGGTCCTGCAGCAAGAATTTATGGTCAGAATGCATTTGCCGGTGCCGTTAATATTGTGACTAAAATTCATGAAGATTTTGGAGCAAAATTAAGACTTGATTATGGTCAATATGACCTTCAACAAATTCATGTTAATACTTATATGCCTATTGGTAAATATAAGCAGACATTGAGTGGATCGTATAGTTCATCTGATGGATACAAGTATAATACAGATTATTTAATATCAAATCTATTTTATCAATCCGAGTATGATTACAAAGTTGGAAAAATCAATTTATTGGCTGGTTTTGTAGACCGTGATTTCGGTGCCAATGGTTTTTATGGAAATGAAAATTTTACTGATCAGTTTGAGTCTGTACAAACATGGTTGTTAAGTGCTTCAGCCAATCATCAAAAAGGAGATTGGACTATTAAGCCAAGAATCTCTTTTAGAAACAACAAAGACAACTGGCAATTTAGAAGAGAAGAACCGGAGTTTTTTCAAAACTTTCATGAATCTAAGGTTTTGACATCAGAAATTCACAGTTCATTTTTTCATGATCTAGGAGTTTTAGGCTTTGGTGTAGAACATAATTATATGACACTAGAAAGCAGTAACCTTAAAGATGAGAATGATAATGGTTCTCACTTAAGACATCAGTTGGGGATACATGCCGAAAATAGAATTGTGCTTGCAGGAGGGAAGCTTGATATAACTCCAGGTATTTTAGGCTTGTACATAACAGATTATAACATGTCGTTTTATCCAGGGGTGGATATAGGTTATGGCATAACGGATAAAATAAAACTTTTTTCAAATGTGGGTTGGACAGCTCGTATTCCATCTTTTACTGACTTATATTATAAAGATAGTGGAAACGTAGGAAATCCTGAACTGACAGAAGAGAGAGCCTTTACCTATGAGTTTGGCGTTAAGTATTCTCAAGCAAATCACTTTATCCAAGCAAGTATATTTAATAGAATTGCGAAAGATCAAATAGATTGGTTTAGAATTTCGGAAGAAGAAAAATGGATGCCTGATAATTTCAATGAGGCAAAATATCGTGGATTTGATATAGCCTATAACACCAATTTCAGCGCAATAAAGTTTGTTGACTTTCTTTCGATTTCTTATGTTTTCTTACATGCTGAGTTTGAAAAAAATCAATTCGAATATTCTAGAAATCAATTGGAAAATCTTAGACATCAATTGGTTGTTCAACCTCAGTTTAAATTTGGAAAGCTAGGATTAAATATGGTATTTAAATACAATGACAGAGTCTCTCTGGAAGATTATTACACCATTGATGCAAATCTTAGTTATCATTTGCGGAAGCATAAAATATACCTTAAGGTAGATAACTTAACGGATCAAAGATATCGAGAAACCAACTTGGTAGAAATGCCTGGAAGATGGATTAGTGGTGGCGCTGTCATTAATTTAATAAGATCTTAATTTTCTATAAATCCAGTGTGAGCTCAGCACTGTTAAGCACGGAATCCAGATATACACAAATTCGCTTTTAAGTACTTGGATGCCCCAGTCAGAAAAAAATCTTTGAATACTCATTGGAGAGACTTTTATAAATCTCCAAGGTAAGAAGTATCGGTCATCAACAAAGGGTGCAAAAAAAGCAACGCCTCTACCGCCAGTTGTCATTGCATCTAAGATGGCATGAGACATGGTGGCCGCAGCATATATAAGACTGTATTTCAATCTTTTATTTTTATGAAAAAGAGTTGCTATTAAAAAACCAAAAAATACGCTAAAAAATATTGAATGGGTAAAACCTCTGTGCCCAAACATATGTTCGTACGGGATCCCAAATCTGAAAGCGATAACATCGGCATCTGGAATAATTGAACAAAAGATCGCAAGCAAGGTTACTCTTAAACTGCCCTTAGGGGCACCTACTTTTTTGATGGTATAGGCCAAAATTCCATGACCGAATGCTGAAGCCATTAAGATTTTTAATTTTTTTGTATATCGATTGGACGAAAATAGTTAATTTAAATGTATGATTTTTGATGTTGATATAATACCTATGGAGCAGAAGGATATTCCGATGGTTCTAGAATGGATGGAGCAAGAGGATATACTGAGATTCTTTGGCGACCCTTTGGAGTGGCTGGAAGAAATGAATGCCAATATTGATGATTCAGATTGGATTTGGTATTACATTGCACAGACCAATGAACCTATAGGATTTTGCCAATTCTACGATACTGCCAAGGCACCCAAAGGCATTTGGTCACATGAAAAAGAGCCAACTGCAGGGATAGATTTTTTCATCGCTTACGCAAATATGAGAGGGGTAGGAAATGGTAAAGAATTAATCAAAGAACTGCTAGAAAAAATCAAGGCTAAAAACAAATTTAAATATGCCATTGCAGATGTTGATGAAGGAAATCTTTCTTCACAAAAGTTCCTTGAGTCTCTAGGCTTTGAAAAACATAAGGCAGGCTTATGGAGAATTAAATTATAATTGATCGATCCAAGATTTATTTTTCTCGTATCCTACTGCTATTAGTGTTTCTCCTGCATATTGATCAAATATTATAGCACTTTCTCGGGTGAATTTATTCTTCCAATCACCTGCTATCCCTTTCCTCAAAAACTCTGTTTGTACTTCTTCACCGGCCTTACGTTTTGACTGATTCTCAAAGGTAAATTCTTGAGCTATTTCATTAAGACAATGTTTGCTTTTTCTGTTTAAGAAATGAAGAGATTGTTCAAGTTGAGTAGCCGCATCATCTAAAAGATCTTCATATTTGACCGTGTGGATATTATCGTTGTTGAGATGATGATTAACGTGTTTCTGCCAGGTCATTTTTTGTCCAAGGACGGTATATTTTTCCATGAAGTATTCTATAAACTTTGGAAGTTTGCTTTTTATGTCTTCAAGGTTGTCAAAGCCCAGCTCTTTTCGATAGCGAATGGCTCTGGTGTTGTTGTTGTTTGGGTGAATTGCTAAAAAATAATAGAAGGCAGAAACCATAATATCTCTTCCATCTCTTAAAATATAAATAACATCATTGAAGTTTTTATGATAGGAGAAGTGACTATGCATAATCGCCTCTTGAAATTTAGGTGTTTCATTTCGAGGGAAAGGTATCTCTAAGGTCTTTGAAAGCATCTGACAAAACCAAGTCCCACCCGATTTTGGAAATTCTGAAACAAGGACCGAATTAAGTCGCTTGTTTAGGAAATGCCATATCAAAAGGGATTTGGCCGAACTATATTTAAGAGCAAGATTGCCTCTTGGTTCTAACATACTGCAAATGTAATTATTCTTTTATTTTCAGTTGTCATCAGATCATTCGATTAACCTATGTTCAGCTTTTTGATCTTAGGGATACAATTGTGGATGATATAAAAATATGATTGTCAGAATGTGAAAATGGGAGGAAGAGTGTACATTTACATCATGATGGATACATTCAATAAAAGCCAAAACTTTTTCCTCATAGCTGGTCCTTGTGCAGTAGAAGATGAAGGAACTGTGATGCACATTGCTGAAACAATGAAAACCATTACGGACCGACTAAAAATTCCCTATGTTTTCAAAGCCTCTTATCGAAAAGCAAATCGAAGTAGCCTGTCAAGCTTTACTGGGATAGGAGATGACAAAGCCTTAAAGATAATTGGTAAAGTGAAATCAGAATTTGATTTGATGACAACCACGGATATTCATAAAGATGAAGAAGCAGAAATGGCTGCTGCTTACGTTGACATTCTACAGATCCCTGCTTTTTTGGCAAGACAAACCAATCTTTTAGTAGCCGCAGCAAAAACAGATAAAATTGTGAATATTAAAAAAGGGCAATTTATGAGTCCAGTATCGATGAAGTTTGCAGCCCAGAAAGTTTTCGAAAGTGGAAATTCGAATATCCTGTTGACTGAAAGAGGAACCATGTTTGGCTATCAAGATCTCGTTGTAGACTTTAGGTCGATTCCAGAAATGAAAAAGAATGGTTTTCCTGTAGTTATGGATTGTACCCACGCTTTACAACGTCCAAATCAATCAGGAGGTGTGACAGGAGGCCAACCAGAAATGATAGAGACCATAGCAAAAGCGGCAATTGCTTCTGGAGCCGACGGGCTGTTTATCGAGACCCATCCAAACCCTCTCGCGGCGAAGTCTGACGGTGCTAATATGTTGGACATGTCAAAAATTGAAAACTTATTATTGAAGCTTGTTCGAATTAAAGCTGCATTACAATAATATCAAGAAAAGCACTTGGGCATAAACAATCTTCAAAACCATGGCAATAGGAAATACCAAAGTGTAGCCAATCATAGGAAGATTATTTTTAGATCTTTCCAATGCAAAATCTAATATTGCAGGTTGGTTGGATACAAATCCTGTGAGTACACTAAATGGAATTTTGAATAATTTGTATCCAATGATCAATGCAAATACTGCTGTTGCCAAACTTAAAATGGAGCCTCCGAGGAATAATTTTAAACCGACTTCAAGATTGAAACTACTGATGAATGAGGTTCCTGACTTGACACCAATAACCGCAAGTAATAGGATCAGTCCAATTTGCCTCAGCGTAACATTCACACTATATGGTAAAACCCAAACTATCGGACCAGTTCGATAAAGTGCACCCAAAATTAAACCTACGATTAATGGTCCTCCAGCATATCCAAGTTTGAATTGGATATTTCCTGGAAGTGTAAATTCAATCATACCCAAGGCCAAACCAATAGCAATACCAAGTCCAAAAGAGAAAAGATTAACCTTACTACTATTATAATATGAATCACCAAAAAATTCAGATAGTGGTTTTAAATCTTTGCGTCTTGCAACAAAACGGATTCTATCTCCAAGTTCGAGAACAGTATTGGGCTTTGCTAAGACATCAACATCACCTCGACGGATCCTTGTTACAACGGTGTCAAATTTCTCCTGAAGATTTAAACTGGAAATGGTTCGACCTACCAAATTTGGATTAGAGACAAAAATTCTTCTGACATCATATTCTTTTCTATCATAAGAGATATTGAATTCCATCCGTTCGCCCATAAATTTTTCAACTTTCAGTAACTCTTCATCTGTGCCAATGACCATAATTTGATTTCCTAGTTTTAACTTGGTATCCCAGGCAGGTAGCTTGACCTCAAAGTTGTTGTTCATGATTCTACCAAAAATCACATCCCATTTATGCTTTGTTCTTAAGTCTCTTAGTTGTAATCCTTGTGCTTCTGGATTTGTTACGCGAATAGAAATGGATGTTAAATCTTCGTAAGTTGGATATTTGTTTCTTAGTGATTTTTTCTCCGCTTTGTAATCAATTTTAAAAGCCCTTTCCATAAGGATGATTGCAACCATTCCTCCAAGTACACCCATGGGGTAGGTGTATGAATAAGCGACTACACTCGTTTCAGTGAGATTTAATAATTCATCTCCCGAAAAACGATTGTTAATCAATTCAATCACTCCGGCAAGTGCCGTTGTATTGGTAGTGCTACCAGAATATAGACCGACAACATCTGATGCGGAATATTTGAATATATAGGCAAGTAGGAATGCAATCAATGCACTCGAGGTAAGCATTATTAGCACAAAGCTGATATCTCTCGCACCATTTTTCCTTACGGATTTAAAAAATGCGGCTCCTGAATTTAAGCCAATGGAATACACAAAAAATACCAATCCTAATTGAAATAAA
Source organism: Saprospiraceae bacterium (assembly GCA_020630955.1). GTDB lineage: Bacteria > Bacteroidota > Bacteroidia > Chitinophagales > Saprospiraceae > JAHDBF01. The sequence continues at coordinate 26,515 of JAHDIE010000001.1, read as the reverse complement.
ATATCCGGAGCAGCCAGATCTTTGTATATTGCCCCGAAGACAAGACCCACGAATAAAACTGCTGAAACGCCAAGACTATTTCCTTTAAATTTAAGGGTGCCAACAAAGTATCCTAATGCGGCAACACAGAATAGTAATAAAAGTGGATTCTCTGAAAATAAACTTTGCATGTTTCTATTTATAGATATATACAAAGTTATATTAATATTTATAGTGAATTAAATTATTGCGCATTAAGTGGACATAAAAAGGGACATTGTTGAAATTAGAATTCCATATAATAAAATTGAAGATGATAATTTTATTAGGAGGAAAATAATGAGTAAAAAGAAAAATTTAGCAAAGAAATTTTTCTACAGAATAATAAAGCGTTCAATAGATGCTCGGCAAAAGATTATATATTATTTGCTAAGGATTGAAGTTTCGAATGTGCCAGTAAAGGACGAAGATTTTCAATATTTAATTTCTAATTATCAGAAAGCAAATCCCAATAAAAGCGTTTTAATAATCGGAGCAGGCCCCGCTGGTTATTTTGCTGCATTGGAATGCTTGCAATTGGGTTTGATTCCGATAGTTTTAGACAGAGGGAAAGACGTTCGTGCAAGACGCCGTGATCTGAAAGCCATTCAGCAAGATCATAAGGTTAATCCTCATTCTAATTATTGTTTTGGAGAAGGAGGTGCAGGTACATATTCAGATGGAAAGTTGTATACACGATCACATAAACGAGGTAAAATCCAAAATGTATTGGAATTATTGGTAGCCCATGGTGCTAATCGTGACATTTTAATTGAGGCCCACCCGCATATCGGGTCTAACAAGTTACCCGCCATAGTTGCAAAAATTAGAGAGACCATTGAATCGAATGGAGGTAAAGTTATTTTCAATTGTTGGATAACTGAGCTCATAATAGAAGAAGGTAAAATATTAGGGGCCATCAATTATGCAGGTGAAAAATTCGAAGCTGCTGCAACTATTCTTGCGACCGGTCATTCGGCCAGAGATATTTATAAATTATTGCATAAAAATCAACTCACGATTGAAACTAAACCCTTTGCCATCGGAGTGCGTATCGAACATCCGCAAGCGATGATTGATTTGGCACAATATGATCAAAAACCTAGAAGTGAGTATCTTCCTGCAGCTTCATACAAGCTTGTTAGTCATGTCGATGGCAAAGCTGTTTTTTCGTTTTGTATGTGTCCTGGTGGATTAATCGTTCCTGCTGCCACAGCTCCTGGTGAAATTGTTGTTAATGGTATGAGCCTATCAAAACGTGATAGTCCATTTGCCAATTCAGGTGTCGTTACCGAAATCTCTATTGAAGACCTTACGGTAAATGGTTTCTCTGGTCCATTTGCTGGTATGAATTTACAAATGGAAATCGAGCAAAAAGTATATTCAATTGGGGATGGATCACAAAAGGCACCAGCACAAAGATTAATGGATTTCCTCCATGGAAAATTATCAGATTCTCTGCCAAAATCATCTTACATACCGGGGATCTATTCTGCTCAATTAAGCGAAGTCTTTCCTGACTGGATTTATCATCGATTGAAAGAAGGGATAAAGTTATTTGGTGAAAAAATGAATTCTTATTTAACGAATGAGGCAGTAATTGTCGCTACAGAAAGTAGAACCTCATCGCCGATTAAAATTCCAAGAAATAGAGAAACCTTGATGCATGATGATCTTGAGGCTTTTTTTCCATGTGGAGAAGGGGCAGGTTACGCTGGAGGGATTCTTTCTGCTGCGATGGATGGACAAAATGTTGCAAAAGGGGTTTCACGGTATTTGGAGAGGATTGGGAAAAGTGTTGTTTGATTATTAAGTGGACGATCGTTAGATTTTATATGGGTGCTTTGATGTTGATTGTCAGTGGGCTGGTTGTTGAGATGATCAGAGAGTAAATAAAGTCGAATTTTCAGAAGTCCAAAAGTCTAATAATCTGAGTGTCTAAAAGTACGAACATCCTAAGTTTCGAGGTCTGTTCGTTGAAAATTTCCCACCTGTTATATTACCCCAATTCGCTTTTTATATAATCCAATATTATCATCTCACTATCATCGTTTTGCATTCGATGACCATTGGAGTTAAGTGCATGAAAATTTAAATTGGGACATTTTGAGGCAAGTATTTTTGAATCTTCGAAGGGAAGAATTTTGTCGTTGATGTCATGAAGTAATATTCCTTCAGGTGGAACATTCGATACCAGATTATCAGCTCTGATAGCAATCATTTTTTTGCCCAGTTCTTGTTCAATGTTTTTAATGTATGCTTCTCGAGTTCTTTTTGATAGTTTTAGAATTTTGAACATTGTAGTGATGGGTAACATAATGTCAAAGGTTGGGGCCATTAAAACATATTTTATGTTTTTTGGACTATGGATGTAACGGTGGAGTAGGGCAGTATATCCACCCACTGAATGAGCAACGATAAGTTTAGGTTGATATTTTTTTATCATCAGATCAACAACATTTGCATAATTAAGTGGTGTAAAAGCAGGGTGCCCACTTTCTCCATGACCAGGGGCATCAACAGCTATGAGGTCTATATTCAAATCATTTAATTGTGCAATAAGATACTTCCATCTTGCGGCATTGCTTTTCCAACCATGCAAAAATAATACACCCTTACGGTCACCTCGCCAGACATAAGATTTAAAGCGATGTTCGTCAAGTTCGAAATAGTCATTTACAGAAGTGTCTAAAAATTCCTTCATCCAATCCCGATTTTTTCTTCTTGGAGGTCTTGCAAAGAAATATGCCGTAATCTTTGCAGCAATATTAGGAGAGACTAGACCGATGGCGGCTATCAATAATCTTATTAGGTTTAGCGTAATTTTACTAAGCATGGAAATACGGACATTGGTGTCAATAAAAAAGCCTTTGGACTAACATCCAAAGGCTTTTTTATTTTTTATGAGCGAAAACTAGTTTCCTCCTCCTGGGTTAAGCATGCTTGGCTCGCCAGCAGGAACACTTTCTTCTTTTTCTTCTTTAAGAACAGTACCAGTTACTTTAATCACTTTAGGCTCACCACCTTCATTGGTTGTAAGTGTGATTTTTTTATTGAATGGTCCTACTCTGTTGGTAGCGTATCTTACTTCAATATCAGCAGATTCTCCTGGCATAATTGGCTCTTTTGGCCATGTTGGTACCGTACATCCACAAGATCCTCTAGCATTAGAAATAACCAAAGGCTCAGTTCCAGTATTGGTGAAAGAGACAGTTCTTAATGGTTCTGAATTTTGTTGGATTGTTCCATAATCAACAACCAAAGACTCTAATTTCATAACAGGACCTTCTCCATTCATTTGAGCAGGTGTGTCAATTACCTTAGGTACATCCTTTATTGGACTTTGTGCAAATCCGAAAGTTACCATTGATGCTAATAAAGATAAAGTGAATACTAATTTTTTCATTTTTGTGTATATTAAATATGCTACAAAGATAAGGGATATTTGTTTATCGTACAGGATGATTCCTTTAAAGTATCGTTAATGATATGTAAATAAGTACAAATTTCATTCCTTAAAGACTTCAAAAATAAGTATGATATTATAATAGCAACGAATTCCTTCTGAAAACCGCTTCCAAAGCGTTAATATTGTGGTGATTTATTCAACCTAGATGATAGAAGTACCGAATTATGAGCTCCATCCAGAATGGACTCAAAACCTTGATAATGAAGAATTTATAAGACAAGTCTTACAAGACCTATGGATTTGTTTGTTATCTAGAGAAGCAAGCTTAATGGGGCGACGCGAAGTGCTTTCTGGCAAAGCAAAGTTTGGAATATTCGGTGGAGGCAAGGAATTACCTCAAGTTGTCATGGCAAAATTCTTTAAAAAGGGAGATCATCGTTCGGGATATTATCGAGATCAAACATTTGCCTTTGCGCTAGGATTATCCAGTTTGGAGGAGTTTTTTGCTCAATTGTATGCAGATACTCAAAATGACCCATTTTCTGGAGGGCGACAAATGAATTCCCACTTTGCCACTCCTTACATCGACAAGAATGATAATTGGGTAGAGCTTAAAAATAACTATAATATCAGTTCAGATATTTCCCCAACAGCGGGTCAAATGGCCAGGGGTTTAGGACTTGCACATGCTTCGCATTTGTTTAAACACTTAGATCTTCCAGAATCTTTTGATGGTTTTTCTGATAAAGGAAACGAAATTTGTTTTACCACCATTGGAGATGCATCTACTTCCGAGGGAATATTTTGGGAAAGCATGAATGCTGCTGCTGTTTCAAATGCACCGTTGATTGTTAATGTTTGGGACGATGGATATGGAATTTCTGTTCCCGCAAAATATCAAACCATCAAGCAATCTATTTCCAAAGCATTAGCAGGCTTTGCAAAAAAGAAAATCAAAGATCAAGGTATCCATATATTTAATGTCAAAGGTTGGGATTATGCTTCTTTGATCAATGTGTATGATCGCGCCGTCCAAAGAGCACGAGAAACTCATGCTCCTGTTTTAATTCATGTAGAGCAACTTACCCAGCCTCAAGGTCATTCTACCTCTGGGTCTCATGAACGTTACAAAAGCAAGAACAGACTTCAATGGGAAAAAAATACAGATTGCATTGAGAAGTTTATAGAGTGGATCGTTGGTTTGAAAATGGTAACAGAGGAAGTCATAGAACAAATGAGAGCTGACGCAAAGATAGAGGTAAAGGAAGCAAAAATGCGCGCTTGGAAAAACTTTACATTCGAGTTGCCAAAGTTAAAGGTAGAGTTATTGGCTTCTGTACAGCATATCCCACTCAATGAAGAAGCACAACAGCTGGTCAAAGAGATTGGAACTGTTAAAGTGCCTAGCTATGGAGAAATCATTGAAGCCGCCGAGCTTTTGAAATCACATATATCTATGTCAGGTTATGAGGTTCCAGGAGATTTGGACAATATGATCACCACTGCCATGGAACGCACAAAAGACGATTATCATTCTAATTTGTACTCTCCAAATGATGCGGCATTGCATCGAGAAGTTGCCGCCGTCTTTTCTGAAAAATTGGTGAATGGTTTTGAAGTATTGAACCATTATTTTGATAAGTTATTTGAGTCAAGACCAGAGGTAGTTGCTTTTGGCGAAGATGTGGGAAAGATAGGGGATGTTAATCAAGGTTTTGCAGGTATTCAAGAAAAATATGGGGAGTACAGGATATTTGATACAGGGATTCGAGAATGGAGTATTGTTGGTCAAGCCATTGGGATGGCCATGAGAGGATTAAGACCGATAGCTGAGATACAGTACTTGGATTATATCATGTATGCGATTTCTCCATTAACAGATGATTTAGCAACATTGCGATATCGGTCCGATGGCCTACAGAAAGCGCCTGCTATCATTAGGACCAGAGGTCATCGACTTGAAGGGATTTGGCATTCGGGTTCTCATCTAGGGATGCTGATAAATGCATTAAGAGGAATGCACATTTGTGTGCCCAGAAATATGACCCAAGCTGTAGGTTTTTATAATACGCTTTTAGCTGGAAATGATCCAGGTTTGGTCATAGAGGTTCTAAATGGATATAGACTTAAAGAACAATTGCCAGAAAATATCTTGGAGTTTAAAATTCCATTAGGTGTGCCAGAAGTATTGGTAGAAGGAGAAGATGTAACCTTAGTAACTTATGGTGCTTGTGTTAAAATAGCAAACAATGCTGTGAAAATACTTGAGGAATATGATATCTCTGTGGAATTAATAGATGTAAGAACCTTGTTGCCTTTTGATACCTCCAAGGTAATTGGAAGATCAATTGCAAAAACAGGTAGAGTGATATTTATGGATGAAGACTTGCCTGGTGCTGCCACCGCTTATATGTTACAAGAAGTTTTGGAAAATCAATCTGCTTTTTTTAGCCTTGATGCTTCACCAATGACCATAACCGCATCTGAACACAGACCTCCTTTTGGTTCAGATGGTGATTATTTTAGTAAACCTACCGAAAATGATGTAGTTGATGCCGTTCTCAACATCATCGAAGAATAGATTCATCCCTTTTTCGTTCAAATCAGAGATATCCTAGTTATATATTTATCTTTGAATCAAAGTTAATTGTGAGTAAAAACTTAATCATTGTCCCAACTTACAATGAGATCGAGAATATTCGATTAATTGTAGAAGCTATATTAAAAGAAGATTCTTCTTTTGATATATTAATTGTGGATGATGGATCTCCTGATGGAACAGCTAAAGAAGTCCGTATTCTCCAAAATGAGAACGAAGGTCGCATACATCTTATTGAGCGGTCAGGAAAACTTGGCTTAGGAACTGCATACATCAGAGGCTTTAAGTTTGGAATCGAAAAAATGTATGACTATATTTTTGAAATGGATGCCGATTTTAGTCATCCGGTAAGTGCTCTACTGCCAATGCTAGAATTGGCGAAAGAGAAAGGGACAGACGTAGTTGTTGGTAGTCGATATATAAAAGGAGGAGACATTAGCAATTGGTCCACTTATCGGTTAATGCTTTCATTTGGAGCTTCATTATATGTACGACTTATTACTGGAATGCGCGTAAAAGATCCAACTGCAGGATTTGTCTGTTATCGCAGACAAGTATTGTCCGCAATGGATCTAGATAATGTTCGATTTATTGGTTATGCCTTTCAAATTGAGATGAAATATTATGCAACTCAATTGGGTTTCAACATCAAAGAGTACCCGATAACCTTCATCGATAGGGAGCTTGGGACTTCAAAAATGAACACAAGTATCTTCAAAGAAGCTGTATTAGGGGTCCTTAAAATGAGATTTAGAAGTTATAAACCCCTCTAACTGTTTATTTTATGTCAATAATCATATTTTTTTTAGAAAAAAATGATTTTAAGGCAACCCTTCTAACATCTTTGGCATATTCGTGTTAATAATAAAATGTAGGCACATAATAATAATGCTAAACCAAGATTTAATATCAAAGGCTAAATTGAATGATCCTAAGGCACAAATGGAGCTGTATCTGATGTATAAGTCTTATTGGTATTCAATATGCTTGAGATATAATAAAAATAACTATGATGCAGATGATTGCTTGCAAAACTCTTTGATTAATATCTTTTCTAAATTGAATCAGTTTGATCAAAATAGAGGAAATTTTAAATCTTGGTCTGCACAAATTGTAGTCAATGATAATCTGATGTTTTTAAGAAAGAAGAAACAGAACTATCAGACCTTTGATCTTGAAGATAATTTATTGGTAGAAGAGCCGGTGTCTGATGAAGGCAGTATCATTTCCTCAGAGAATCTAACCAAACTTATACAAGCACTTCCGGATGGATACAGAATGGTATTCAATCTCTATGTCATAGAAGGATTTACACATAGTGAAATTTCAGAAATACTAAATATATCGATTGGGACTTCAAAGTCACAGTTATCTAAGGCGAGAAAATTACTTCAACATCAACTTGAAGCAGTTATTTAATAAAAAATAATGGGTAAGAATAAATACACAGATTTAGACAAGTTGTTTCAATCCAAACTTTCGGAAGGAAGGATTGAAAGTGGAGAATGGAATGATCCAACTGACGACGCTTTCTTTTCTGCTATGCGAAAAGTTAATTCCTCCACAGAGCAAGTTAAAGAAAAAAAGAAGTTGGCCTGGTGGCCATTCTTATTTTTGTTTTTAATTCCTTTATCGTTATTAGTCATATGGAATGCTAATGAAGTAAATGGATTAAAAACAGAAATTAAAGACATTCAACAAAAGGAGAGTGTTTATGAGAATTCACAAAACACTACTATAGCACTTAGCAATAATATCAATCAGACTTCTCAAGGATTACCAATAGAAGCTGAAGGCCAAGTTAAGATTCGTGATAATAAGAATAAGTCTACAGAATCGATACAGGCAAAAAGTGGAATAAATGATGACAATAAGTTGGTTAATTCTAGTAGAGATCATGGTAAAAGAGTTCAGAAACCTTTGTTCACTTCCGTAAATAATTCAATTACTTCGAAGCAGGCTTTACCTATTGGTCCAATTACTGTTGGATTTGGTAAAGAAAACATTGAAAAGGAAATTAGATCTGTTTCAGGCGATTTAGATAAAAGAATAAAACAATTAGCTCCAACTTTAATTAATCGATTTGATGGATTATTAATTTATAATAGAGCACCTGTTCTACTTTCAAGTACTGAAATAAACCTTTTCAATGAAGATAAGGGCTTCAAAAAATTTGAATTGTTCTTATTTGGAAATGCAAGTTTCAATACCATTAGAATGTCTGATGTTGAATCAAATTCATTTAGCCTTACAGGTTATGATAAGCCAAATTTGGGATATGAGTTGGGTGTTGGTTTGTTACATAGTATTTCAGAAAGATTTTCCATTAATTATGACCTATCCTACAAACATATAGGGAATAATAGTCAATTTAGGAATGAGTTCTTGTTTGAAGAAGAAGAGTTGGTGACCGATATAGACGGAGATTTGGTGTATCAGTTGTTTTCTGAACTCCAAACGCCAACAGGTTTATTTACCGCCAATCAAGATCTCAGGTTTGAAGGAGGAAACATGGAAGACCAAACAATGATGGACCAAGAGGCTGATATTCAGCTTCAATTTAAATTTTTATCGATTGGAATTCAACCTAGATGGAAAGTTTATAATTCTCAAAGGCTAAGCATATTTGCTGAAGGGGGGGTAAATTTAAATTATCTGATGCACTATTGTAGATCAGTAGATATTAAGGTTTATTATCAGAATAAGATGATGATGAATGGTGCACCAGAAGATGATTTTTCGATGAGTAGCTTGAATCGGGTTTCTGTTGCTGCCTCTCTCAGCCTGGGGATGGAGTATAGCTTTGCAAATAATTACTTCACATCAATGCAGTTGGGTACAAGTAGATCTTTGAATTCGATTAATCAATTATCATTGGATGGTTCGAAAACCTATATTGATAATGCTGGAATTTCAATAGCTATAGGAAAGAAGTTTTAAAAAGTTGATAGTTAATTTGTTGAAGCTGGATCATCAATGATGTTCCAGCTTTTTTTATGGCTCAAATCCTGATTGTGTTCATTTATTTTCAATTAAGTATTCACTTTTTTTCTTTTTGGACAACCAACAAAGGAAGCGCTCATATATAGAGTATAGATTAATTGAAAAACAAAAAATAAACAATGAGAACAAAATTTTTAATTCCGTTTTTGGCAATTGCATTATTGACCGTAGTTACTTCTTGTGAAAAAGAGGAAGAATCATCAAATACAGCAAACTTTAATTTAAATATTACAGGATTAGAAGATTTGGGGTCTACCGCAAATTATGAAGGTTGGTTGATATTGGATGACGGTCCGGTGAGTACAGGTGTATTTTCAGTAAATTCGAATGGTCAACTTTCACAAAATTCTTTTGAAGTAAACAGAGGAGATCTCAATACTGCATCAACTTTTGTATTGACAATTGAACCTAGTCCTGATAATGATCCTGCTCCAAGTGATGTACACATTCTAGCCGGAGACTTTAATGGTAATTCAGCCAGTCTGAGCATCGATCATGGTGCTGCTTTGAATACAGCTTTGGCAAATTCTGCGGGTAGTTACATTTTAGCTACTCCAACAGACGGAGCGGATACCAATGAAAATTCAGGGATTTGGTTTTTGGATCTTTCAAGTGGATCCCCTTCAGTGGGCTTGGAATTGGATCAACTTCCTGAAGGTTGGGCGTATGAAGGTTGGGTTGTTGTTGATGGCATTCCTGTATCAACAGGTACATTTAGAAATGTTGATGACTTTGACAATGATGATTCTTTCAGTGGAAATCAAGGAGGTCCTCCATATCCAGGGGAAGACTTTTTAATCAACGCGCCTGCTGGGTTGAGTTTTCCAACTGATCTAAGAGGAGCTACGGCTGTAATTAGCATTGAGCCTGTTCCGGATAACAGTCCAGCACCGTTCACGCTTAAGCCTTTGGTCGGAGGAATACCTGAAGATGCAATCGATCATTCGAATTATTCAATGGATCAAAATTTGGTCTTTCCAACAGGTGTAATTACTAGATAGTGTGTTTGGTAAAGTTATTAGAAATAAAAAAGACAACTGGATAGGGGTAATCCTGATTATTGCTGTCTTAATATCAAAGGGTGTTGAAAATTATTCAAAAAATAACCTACTCAGAAATGGGTAGGTTTTTTTTATGCTGTATTTCTAAGAGAGAATAGGATCCTTTCATCAGTAGGCAAGAAAAGCTAATTATTAATAAAGAGTAGGAGCGCTCTCTGATCAATGCTAACGAGAATCTAATTATAAATAAATAGACATCAGACAAATCTCTGGTCCTGCATTCAAATATCTAATGATACTTGTTTGTGACAAAAGATCTCATTTTTCCCACCAATCCATCAAAAGTGCCCAATTCCAAACTTGTGATATGTATTTTAAATAGGATTAGGTCCAACAAATCAGGAAATTTATATATGTAATTACATATTAAACAATAGTGTTATATATATAAATACCATGTTTTGTTAATGCTGCTGTTAGAGATCGGAACTAGTAAATTACATATTATAAATTACTTATATTTGTATAACTATTGATAATCAAAGAATTATACGATTTGCTTATAAGTAGGTAATTCATTTACTTTTTATTAATGGATTGCAATAAGCGCAGAACTTATCATAAATTACAAATTGATATTTTTTTAATATGTTTTTTGTAAATATGTGGGAAAAAGTGGGAGGTTATGGAATTCTGTGCTACATTTGAGTCATCGATAGAAAGGAAACGATATAATGTTCCAATTAGCCGGAGAATATGATTGCAAAATAGATGCAAAGGGTAGATTGAAACTACCATCCGGGTTGCTCAAACAGTTGGGCGACATGTCGTTGAGTTTCACGATAAATAGGGGGTTTGAAAACCACTTGATGTTGTACCCGGATTCAGAATGGTTGAAAAAGACGAAAGAGGTAGATCAGAAGTTCAACATTTATAAGACAGAAGAAAGAAAAGCACTTAGGTACTTTTATAGAGGCGCAACAAAGGTTGTTGCCGATGGATCAGAAAGAATATTGATTCCAAAAAGCTTGGCAACATTTGCTGGCTTGAAAAAGGAAGTTGTTCTTTTTGCCTATCAAAAACAAATTGAAATATGGGCCAAAGACCGATACGAGGCCATGATTTCTAATGAGCCAGAAGATTTTGCTGAATTAGCAGATAAATTCTCTGGTGATGATGAAGATTAATGCAATGAGTGAATATCACGTACCAGTATTATTGAATGAATCAATAGATCTTCTTGGTATTGAGGGTGATGGGATTTATGTAGATGCTACTTTTGGAGCGGGAGGACATAGTCGGGAGATATTGAGTCGCTTGGGTTCTAATTCAAAGCTCCTGGTTTTTGATCAGGATGCAGCTGCTACCCAAAATGTAATTCAAGATGACCGTTTGGTTTTTATTGATTCAAATTTTAGGTACTTGGAAAATTACCTGAAGTATTTTAAGATTGAAAAAATCAATGGAGTGTTGGCTGACCTTGGGGTTTCAAGCTTTCAGTTTGATTCTGCAGAAAGGGGATTTTCGTATCGATTTGATGCTGTTCTCGATATGCGTATGAATCAAGAAATGAACTTAACAGCCAATGATGTATTGCAACAGTATCCCTTAGAAGAATTGGTGGATGTGTTTAGTAAATATGGAGAGGTGAGAAATTCAAAATCACTTGCAAGAGAAATTGTGAAAAATAGGTCACAGGTGGAATGGACATCAAAGAGATTCAATGCCTTGTTAGAGAAAATGAGAATCGGGCAGATGGCTAAATATTTTGCACAAGTTTATCAAGCTATTCGAATTGAGGTTAATGATGAAATGGGAGCACTTAAAGATTTGCTTGAAGCATCAAAAAAATATTTATCGAAAGATGGAAGATTGGTAGTCATTTCTTATCATTCAATTGAAGATAGAATCACGAAAAATTTCATGAAGTCTGGAAATGCGGTAGGAAAAATGATAAAAGACGATTTTGGGAATATTGATAGGCCATTTAAAATGATTACAAAACAAGTGGTTTTAGCTTCCGATGGAGAGCAGAAAAGAAACAGTAGGGCGAAAAGTGCAAAGTTGAGAGCCGCTAGAAAAATATAAAATGAGAAAAGACCTAACAAACTGGGTATTTAAGAATATGGGTTTTGTTTTGTTTCTCTCGGTATTGGGAATCATTTACATCTATAATGCTCATAAAGCAGAAGGTAAAATGAGAGCAATAGAGGAATTGAGGAAAGAGGTTAGTCATGCAAAAAACCAATATCAGCAAATTAAATCTGAGATCATGTATGAGAGTACTGAGTCTCAATTGGAAAAGGAATTAAAGAAGAAAGATTTAAAATCAAACGATGATGTCCCTGTCGTAATTAAGCAGGGCACATCTTGAGATAGCAGAATAATGTGATGGACAATAAAAATGAGCTGCTGGTTCGGGTGTATTTTGTGATGTGTTTGTTCATATTGTTTGCGATTGCAATTCTGTTTCGGGTAATAAAGATTACCACGATTGAAGGTGAAAAATGGAGATCAAAAGGTGATGTTTATGTCAAGTGGATGGATACGAAAGTGGATAGAGGAGACATTTATGATGCCAATGGAAATATTCTTGCTACTTCATTGCCCTTCTTTGACATAAGGATGGATCTTGTTAAGCCCACTAAGGCTAGCTTTGATAAAAATATTGATTCCTTGGCAATATGTCTCCATGAATTATGGCCATATGGAAAGTCCGCTGCCGAATGGAAATCAGAATTAATATCAGGGAGAATTGCTGGGTTAAGCACAGATAAAGATAGCAGAGAAGGTAAACGATACTATTTTATTGCAAATGGAATTCCGCTTTCAGAATTGGAAAAACTGAAAAAATTTCCACTCTGGAGAGAGGGTAGATTAGGCGGTGGTCTCATCGTAGAGAGAAGAAGTAAAAGAGAAAAACCATTTAGAGAAATAGCATCGCGAACCATAGGTACAGATAGAGAAAACGCAGAGAAAGTCGGAATAGAAGGTTCTTTCGATAAATTTCTCAGAGGGAAAACTACAAAACAATTGATGAAGCGTATTCATTCAAACCTATGGGTGCCTGTGATGAATCCTGGAGAGTTCGACGCTACAAAAGGCGACGATATTATAACTACCCTAGACATACATTTCCAGGATATTGTCCATACAGAATTACTCAAAGGAGTGATTGCTGCTGATGCAAGAGCCGCAACAGCGATCTTGATGGAAGTAGAGACCGGAGCTATAAAAGCTATTTCTAACCTGGAAAAAAGTGAAAAAGATGGCTCTTATTCTGAAGCATATAATTATGCAATAGGTCATCGGTCTGAGCCGGGCTCTACTCTCAAGCTTGCTTCTTTGATGGCCATGATGGAAGATTCTTGTGCTACTTTGAATTCGAAAGTAAATGTTGGCGGAGGAAAGAGAAAGTTTTACGGAAGATACATGTATGATTCAGATATGCATGGTTCGGTAGAAATGACCTTGGCAGATGGATTTAAAAAGTCTTCGAATATCGTCATGGGGGCAATGGCAGATGACTGTTTTGGCTCAAGCTGGGAGAGGAAGGCTAAATTTTGTGAATATTTTGAACAGTTTGGTTTAACAAGAAAAGTTGATATTGAAATTGAAGGGGAAAAGACTCCTTTTGTAAAACATCCAGATACTCATAAAGCAAAACATGAATTCTGGAAAACAACGGTGCCTTGGATGGCGCACGGATATGAGATGGAATTTACCCCTTTGCAAGTATTAGCTTTTTATAATGCTGTTGCAAATGATGGTAAAAGAATGAAGCCTTATTTGGTAGATAAAATTATTAGAGATGGAAAAACGATACATGATTTTCATCCTAAAACAGAAATCATGCAAATAGCTTCAAGGTCAACAATAGAAAAAGCACAAGAATTGCTCAAAGGAGTTGTTCAAAGCGGAACCGCCCGCAGATTGAAATCAGAAGAATTTACCTTTGCTGGTAAAACTGGAACTACTAGAATTCAGTATAATAATCAGAAAGGAGTAGAGAGAGATAAGAATGAAAAGAAAAAGTATAATGCTTCTTTTGCAGGTTATTTTCCTGCTGAGAATCCAAAATACTCACTCATTGTTGTGATGTACGAACCAGAAGGTGCAATTTATGGAGCGCAGGTTGCTGGTCCGGTTTTTAAAAAAATTGCTGAAAAATGTCACAGTTTCTTTTTTAAAAACGAGCTAGCAGAAAGAAAGCAAGAGCTTAAAGACTTTATGATTGAAAGAAAGCAAAGTGGTTATGCAGTTGATTATGATAATTTGATGGCGTACATGGATGTTGATTACGATAAAAGATCCAATTCGAAATGGGTTCAGTTGCTTCCTTCTGAAGAAGATGTAAAAATGGAGAAAAAGAAAATACTGAAGAAAGAAGTGCCTGATGTAAGAGGAATGGGATTGAGAGATGCAATGTATGTTTTGGAAAGTATAGGGATGGAAGTGAAAGCTAATGGGACAGGTAGAGTTGTCACACAAACAATCAGACCAGGCACAAAAAATGTCGGTCAAGAAATAGAATTATATCTTAATTGATAATATAGCTTAGCAAAAGTGATAGGCTGAAATTTGAAAACATTAAAAGAAATATTAGAAGGCGTCAATTATAAGTTGATCAATGGAAGTTTACAAACTCCTATTGTGAAAATAAGAATTGACTCAAGAAATGTACAAAAGGGTGATTGCTTTGTCGCCATAAAAGGATCCTCAAGTGATGGTCATCTTTTTATTGAGAAAGCAATCCAGGCAGGAGCATCATCGATCATTTGCTCAGATGTGCCAAATATTAAAAGTGAGGAACTAAATCTAATCCAGGTCAACAATACTCGTTATAAAATTGCTGACATCGCTGCCAACTTTTTTGAAAAACCTTCTGCCCAATTGAAAGTTTGGGGAGTTACTGGGACCAATGGTAAAACAACTTCATCGGTTCTGCTTTTTAAACTCTTCCGTAGACTGGGCATGAATGTAGGTTTGATTTCTACTATTGATATAAGAATCAATGATGAAATCATTCCAACTCAACTTACAACGCCGGATGCCTTAACGTTGCAGGGTATTTTTGCGAAAATGGTTGAAGCCAAATGTGATTATGTCTTTATGGAAGTAAGTTCACATGCGCTTGATCAAGGTAGAGTAAATGCCATCGATTTCGATGTGGCTGCATTCACTAATATTTCCCATGATCATCTTGATTATCATAAGGATATGAAGGAATATATCAAGGTGAAAAAAATGTTTTTTGACAAGTTGGATAAAAATGCGATCGCCATCATCAATGTTGATGATAAGAATGGAAAAGTGATGGTTGAAAATTCTCAAGCTGAGGTTAAAACTTATTCATTGAGAACCATGGCAGATTACAAAGGCAAAATCATGAGCCAATCTTTTCAAGGTTTGCACATGAAGATTAATGAAATTGAAGCCTACTTTAAAGTAGTAGGTGCTTATAACGCATATAATCTGCTTACTGTAGTTGCAAGTGCTGAAGCATTTGGATTTGAAATTGATGAATTTCTACCGGAATTATCAGCGATAGATTCTGCTGATGGAAGGCTTGAAAGGATAGATGTGAATAATCGCTCTGCTTTTGTTGATTATGCTCATACTCCAGATGCCTTGATTAATGTTTTAGAAACATTAAACGGGATGAAAAGAAAGGGAGAGAAAATAATCACAGTTGTAGGAGCGGGAGGAGATAGGGATAAGAGTAAAAGGCCAAAGATGGCGAAAGCAGCAGCACGTTTAAGTGACCAGGTGATATTAACATCAGATAATCCTCGAACTGAGGATCCTGAACAAATCATAAGCGACATGGAGGCTGGGCTGAGTAGCGGACTTTCGACTAAGGTCTTGAAAATTACAAATAGAAAGGAAGCCATCAAAACAGCCTGTATGTTAGCTCGAAAACAAGATGTTATTCTTGTTGCAGGGAAAGGGCACGAAAAGTATCAAGATATCAACGGTGTAAAGATGCCATTTGATGACAAAGAAATATTAAAAGAGATATTTAAAGAACTAGAAGAATAGGTTCTATTATCATTCTCAGGTTGGTTTTAACAGTTGTAGCGGGGTCAAAGGTTTGGATAAAGATTTGAATCTCCCGCTGCACACTGTTTTTTAATTTAATTGGATGCTTTATTACATTTTTGATTTTCTCGAACAAAAGTATGAAAGCCCTGGTGCTGAATTGTTTCAGTTTTTATCCTTTAGGGCTGGACTTGCTATCATCCTATCTTTAGGATTGGTGCTCCTTTTGGGTAATCCAATCATTAATCTTCTGCGTAAAAAATTAATTGGGGAAACTGTTCGAGAGCTTGGACTCGAAGGGCAAAAAATAAAACAAGGCACACCTACTATGGGTGGTCTTATCATCATTGGAGGAATTTTAATCCCCTCACTTCTCATTAATAAATTAGATAACATTTATATCATCATGTTATTGGTGACAACAGCATGGATGGCATTAATTGGTTTTGCTGACGATTATATAAAAGTGTTTAAAAAGAATAAAGATGGTCTGAAAGGTAGATTTAAAATCATCGGCCAAGTGATGCTTGGTATTTTTATTGGAGTCATCATGATGAAAAGTCATGACGTCCAAGTGAGAGTGCCTATTATGGAGGCAAAGGATAATAATTATAATATTGTCAAAGAAGCAATGATTGATGTACCAACAATTTCTGGAAAACCCATTATTAAAAGAGTAGCTTATACTGATGAGTTATTGACCAATGTTCCGTTTATCAAAAAAGGGGAATTCAACTATCGATCTTTGGCTGGAGGCAATAGACTATGGTCGGGACTTCTTTATACTATATTAATCATTTTAATTATTGTATCTGTAAGTAATGGCTCAAACTTGACGGATGGACTCGATGGACTGCTTGCAGGTTGCGCGGCAATTATTGGGGCTGCTGTTGGTATCTTTGCTTACGTTTCTGGGAATGCAATCACTGCTGATTACCTTGGGATTTTGTTTATTCCTGATGTCGGTGAAGTTTTGGTATTCGCTGCTTGTTTTCTAGGTGCATGTATCGGTTTTTTATGGTTTAATGCCTTTCCAGCAAAGGTGTTTATGGGCGATACTGGAAGTTTAGCTATTGGCTCAATAATCGCGGTGCTTGCAATTATTTTAAGAAAAGAGTTACTGGTTCCGATTTTATGTGGAATCTTTTTAGTTGAAAACCTGTCTGTTGTTTTGCAAGTAAGTTACTTTAAGTACACCAAACGAAAAACAGGCGAAGGGAAAAGAATTTTTCTGATGTCGCCTTTGCATCATCACTATCAAAAGAAAGGGATGCATGAAGTAACCATCGTGACAAGGTTTTGGATCGTCTGTATATTTCTAGCCATTTTAGCCATCATTACTTTGAAAGTAAGGTAAGGTCATGATTAAAACAATAGGAATCATAGGTGGTGCAGAATCAGGAGTAGGAGCTGCTTTGTTGGCTAAAGAAAATGGCTGGGCTGTTTTTGTCAGTGATTTTGGAAGTATCAAAAAATCTTTTAAGTCAGAATTAATTGCAGCTGGAATTGAGTTTGAAGAAGGAGGTCATTCTGAAAGGAGATTATTGGAAATGGATATGATCGTAAAAAGTCCTGGAGTTCCATCTAATGTTCCCATTGTAAAAAGAATACGTGAGCAAGAAATTCCAATTATTTCCGAAATTGATTTTGCTTCAAGGTATTTTAATGGAGATATTATTGCGATTACAGGAAGTAATGGGAAGACAACAACCACTTCCTTGATTCATCATATCATCGAAAAAGCAGGATTGGATGCAATTTTGGCGGGAAACATTGGCACCAGCTTTTCCAGAGCATTATTACAGTCGAATGCAAATATTGCTGTGATAGAAGTGAGTAGTTTTCAACTGGATGATCTTTTGACATTTCAACCTAAGGTTGCCATAATTACAAATATTAGTCCTGATCATCTGGATCGATATGCTTACAGTTTTCAAAATTATGCTCAAGCAAAATTCAATATAACCAAATTTCAGAAATCAGGTGATGTATTAATTTATAGTTCGGATGATCAGAAATCCACTGAAATGATTTCTGGAATAAATGCCGAGATTAAACGATTACCTTTAGATAGATCTGATGTCTCATTGGTATTGAAGAAACCAAATGGTGAGCAATGTAAATTAAAATTATTGGGAGAGCACAATCGCATTAACGCTGCGATGGCAGTTTTGGCAGTTCAATCAATAAAAATAGAAGCGGATGATATTTTTGCAGGATTGGAGACTTTTGAGGCAATTGAGCATCGCTTGGAATTGGTGGAACAGATTGATGGTGTGCGTTTTATAAATGATAGCAAGGCAACGAATGTTGATTCAGTATTTTATGCGTTAGAGGCAATAGATGCAAAAATATTATGGATCGTAGGTGGAGTGGATAAGGGCAATGATTACACTTCCGTAAATGAATTGGTGCAAGAAAAAGTGAAACAGATTATCATATTGTCAAAATTTCCTGAAAAAATAATGGCAGCATTTGAGCATTCAGGAATTCCAATTTCAGTGTTCACAAATACAAAAAATGCAGTCGAATACTCAAAATTAAATAGCGAAAATGGAGACGTTGTTTTATTGTCACCTGCTTGCGCTAGTTTTGATCTATTCGATAACTATGAACAACGAGGTAATATTTTTAAAGAAGAAGTTTTAAAACTCAAAAAATAATATGGCACAAGTATTACAGTTTTTTGGAGACCTTAAAGGTGATAAGAGGATTTGGTTAATAGTTGCTTTCTTGGCCATCGCATCAATTTTGGCGGTCTATAGTTCTATTGGATCCATGGCCTTTAAAATGAGAGATGGTAATACCGAGTATTACCTTTTTATGCATTTGTTTTATATGACTGTAGGCTTTGGCTTAATGGTGGTTTGTTCGAGGATGCATTATACTAAATTTGGAAAGATTGCGCCTATATTAATTCTGGTTGCTATTCCGTTATTGGCATATACATTTTTCTTTGGAGATGAAGTCAATGATGCTAAGCGATGGATTACGATTCCATGGATTGACAAAACATTTCAAACTTCCGATTTTGCAAAACTTGCTTTGATAATTTTCCTTGCCAAAATCTTGTCCAAAAAGCAAGTAAACATCAAAGAGTTTAAAACAGCTTTTTTACCTATCATTATTCCTGTTGGATTTGTTTGTTGCCTTATTGCTGTTGCAGACTTAAGTACTGCTGCCTTGCTATTTGTTACATGCATTTTGATGATGATTATCGGAAGAGTTTCTATCAAGTATATTATTGCCATGGGCTTGATTGGAATTGTTCTCCTGGCTTTGCTTGTTCTAATTGGACAGGCTTTTCCTGAGCACTTTAGGGTTGATACTTGGATCAGTAGAGTCAATGCCTTTCTGTACAATACAGATGGAGGTTATCAGATTCAACATTCCAAGATGGCTATTGCATCTGGTGAATTTTTTGGTACTGGGCCAGGAAATTCGATTCAAAAAAACTTTCTTCCTTATCCTTATGCAGACTTTATATATGCAATCATATGTGAAGAGTATGGTCTCTTGGGGGCTTTTGCAATCATAGGATTATATCTTTGGTTATTGATTAGATGCATTGCCATTGTTACGCGTTGCCCTAAGACTTTTGGGGCTATTTTAGCAATGGGTCTTGCTTTAAATATTGTAGTGCAGGCTTTTGCTAATATTGCTGTATCTGTGCACCTTGTTCCAGTTACTGGTTTGAATCTTCCATTCATTTCGATGGGGGGGACTTCTTTGATATTTACTTGCATTTCATTGGGTATCATATTATCTGTCAGCCGATATGTTGATGAAAGTAAAAAAGAAGAATTGGTATTACAATCAGCCAGCTAATGAGAGTGATAATAAGTGGCGGCGGCACAGGAGGGCATGTCTATCCAGCAATTGCTATTGCTCAAACTCTTCAACAGTCCGTTCCAAATATTGAAATTCTTTTTGTTGGTGCTTTGGGAAAAATTGAAATGGAAAAGGTGCCGAAGGCAGGCTTTAAGATTGAAGGATTAAATATTCGAGGATTTAGTCGTAAGATTACTTTCGAGAACATCAAAAACATTTTTAGATTATTTTCTGCTATTTCAAAAGCAAATAGAATTGTTGCAGAATTTAAACCGGACATTGCCATTGGGTTTGGTGGTTATGCCTCTGGACCTACTTTGTATGCAGCACAGCGGAAAGGCATTGTCACATTACTTCAAGAGCAAAACTCTTTTCCCGGAATCACCAATAAGTTTTTATCAAAAAGAGCAAACAAAATTTGTGTTGCATACTTTGGCTTGGAAAAGTATTTTGCCAAAGATAAATTAGTATTGACAGGAAATCCAGTTCGTACAGATATCTGGGACAATGAAATTCCTAAGGAAGAAGCGAAAAATTACTTTAAGCTGGATCCTGCTAAGAAAACCATATTGCTATTTGGCGGAAGCCTAGGAGCGCGTACACTCAATAGGGCAGTAAGAGATAGTTATAAGTTAATAGCTGAAAACCAAGAGGTACAATTGATTTGGCAATTGGGCAAATTGTATGAAGAAGAATATATGAAAGCTGACGCTGCTGTTGAAAATAATATATATCCTTTAACCTTCATCGACCGGATGGATTTGGCTTACAAAGCGGCCGATGTAATCATTTGTCGAGCAGGAGCTTTGTCAATTTCAGAGCTTGCATTAATTAAAAAACCTGTAATTTTAGTGCCATCTCCCAATGTCGCTGAAGACCACCAAACCAAAAATGCCATGGCCTTAGTCGAAGATGGCGCTGCTCTTTTGGTAAAAGATGTTGATGCAAAAGATAATTTGTTAGCCAAAGCTGTAGATCTTATCAATAATGAAAAAAAATGTGTAAAACTCAGTAATAACATTGCAAAGTTTGCAAAACCTAATGCAGCCATTGCAATCACTAACGAAATAATAAAATTGGTCGATGGAGCAGACTAATATAAATGCATACAAACATATTTATTTCCTAGGCATTGGCGGAATTGGAATGAGTGCCTTGGCAAGGTTTTTTAAAAACCAAGGAAAAAAAGTTTCGGGATATGACTTAACGCAAACAACATTGACTGATAAACTGGATAGTTTAGGAATTGATATCCATTATGATATTGATATTCAAAAGATTCCAGAAGATATTGATTTGGTAATTTACACACCTGCAATTCCAAAGGACCATGCAGAATTCCAATTCTTGCAAAATTCAGTGATTCCAATAATTAAAAGATCCGAGGCACTTGGGGAATTGTCAAAGTCAATGGATTGTATAGCTGTGGCAGGCACTCATGGGAAAACCAGCACATCAGCAATTTTAACTCATCTGATGAAATCAGGAGGTCTCGACCCAACTGGTTTTGTGGGTGGAATATTGAAGAATTATAATACCAATTATATTGAAGGAAAAAGCAACTGGTTTGTTGCAGAAGCTGATGAGTACGATCGTTCCTTTTTACAACTTTGTCCAAAAATAACCATCATCCAAAGCCTGGATCCGGATCATCTTGATATCTATGGAGATCATGCTGAAATGATTGCTGCCTATGAAAAATTTAGTCTCCAAACACAGAATGGGGGTAGTATTATAATACAAGAGGGTCTCAAGGAGATGTTTTCTGAAACTTGGACCGACCAATTAAAGAACAAGAACATTGATTTGATTGAAATATCTGAGTCTGGTAAAGCAAGAATCGATAAAATAAGGGTAGAAAATCATCGATTTTATTTCAATCTTGTGACCCCGCAAGGTACAATTGACGATATTGTTTCAGTGATGCCAGGGGAGCATAATATTAGGAATGCTTCTGCTGCTATCTTAGCTGCCTTAATCGCTGGACTTGATATTGAATCCGTTCACTTTTGCATGGCTAGTTTCGAGGGCATCAAGCGGAGGTTTGAGTGGGTGGTTGATAATCAAGACTTTATACTGATAGATGATTACGCCCATCACCCCATAGAATTAAAGTCTGCCATTGATACTGTGCGAAAATTGTATCCCGATGCTCATATATCTGCTATTTTTCAACCTCATTTGTATTCGAGAACGCGGGATTTTTATGAGGGTTTTGCTGCCCAACTTGATCGCTTAGACCAAATATTCTTACTTCCAATCTATCCTGCAAGAGAAAAACCTATTCCAGGGGTGTCAAGTCAGATGATCCTAGATATTATGAAAAATAATAATAGGTATTCCATTGATTTTCAAGATTTAAGTCATAAATTGCGTGATTATAGACCTGAAATCCTATTAACATTGGGTGCTTCAGATCTAGATAAATATCATAAGACAATAATCGACATTTTAAGCTAAACAGCTTTGGCAGGAAAAAGAAGAAAACAAACCTTTGTGATTCGTTTGAATCATATGATTAAGCTAGCAGCCTTGCTAGGGATACTTTTTGTATTGACCATTGGTGTCCATCAAAAAGAAAATAGGCTTGTTTCGAAAATTAATGTCAACATTTCTTCTATAACTGATGGTAAGGCAATCATAAAAGCAGATGATATTTTTGCCATCATAGAAAGCCATGCTGGATTCGACATCGAACGTGCCTCCTTGAAAGATTTTAATATCATTTCCCTAGAGGAAAAATTAAATGCAGATAAGAGAATAGATTTTGCCAATGTATATTTTGGTAAAAATGGAAATATGTACGTTGATGTAACTCAAAGGCAACCCATTGTTAGGGTTACTGTCACAGGAGCAGAAGATTATTACTTGGACAAGGAAGGTAAGCATATTCCTGTACATGAAAGTTCCGTTTTGCGATTACCAATTGCAACCGGTCATATCGATACTTACGTAAATGAATACCAAGAGCAAGCTACAAACAATATCAATCAAATCTACAGCATCGCCAATGAGATTGATGAGGACCCCTTTCTCAAATCTTTAATTGAGCAGATTAATGTTGAAGAAGATGGAAGCTTTGTGATGGTGCCAAAATTGGGAAGAAATAAAATTATTCTTGGTGACCACCTTGCGTTAAACGATAAAATGAATAAGCTAAAAGCATATTATAAAGAAGGAATAAAACGGGTTGGTCTTGATAGATTTTCAGAAATCAATTTAAGCTATGAAGGACATATCGTTGGAATTAAATAAACCTGAAAAATGTGAAAAATCATGATGGATTTTGATCAATTAAAAACAACAGAATTAGCAATTGTCTTAGATATAGGAACAACGAAAGTTTGTGCCATAGCCGGTTGCAAAAATCAGTACGACAAGATCGAGATACTTGGAGTGGGTACTGTCCAATCCGAAGGAGTGTCCAGAGGGGTTGTTGCCAATATCGATAAGACGGTAAAGGCAATCAGAGAGGCAATTGATATTGCTGAAAGAAATTCTGGTAAGAAATTTAAGTCAGTGCATGTGGGTATTGCAGGTCAGCACATTAAGAGTCACCATCATCATGGTTTGCTCGTTAGAAATGATTCTACTTCAGAGATTAGTTTGGCTGATGTAGAAAAATTGATTAGCGATATGTACAAAATTGTATTGCCTCCTGGCGATAAGATTCTCCATGTAATTCCTCAAGAATTTACGGTAGACGATGAAAAAGATATTGTGGATCCAGTTGGAATGGCTGGAGTGAGACTAGAAGCAAATTTTCACATCATTACTGGACAAATTACAGCATCTAAAAATATCATGAGATGTGTTGAAAAAGTAGGACTCGATGTGGCGGACATGACCTTAGAGCCTATTGCTTCTGCAAAAGCAGTATTAAGTGAGGAAGAAAAAGAAGCAGGTGTTGCTTTGATCGATATAGGAGGAGGAACAACAGATTTGACGATTTTCCAAGAAGGTATTATTCGTCACACAGCAGTGATCCCATTTGGTGGAAACATCATTACCAGCGATATCAAAGAAGGATGTACGGTGATGAAAGATCAAGCCGAAAAATTAAAACTTAAGTTTGGTAGCGCTTTGGCAAATGAGGTTTATGATAACAGGAGCATTATTATTCCTGGATTTAGAGGACGTGATCCAAAAGAGATTTCAGAAAAGAATCTTGCTAAAATAATCCAAGCTAGATTGGAAGAAATCTTTGATTTTATTTTATGGGAAATCAAAAGATCAGGATACGAAAACAAACTGATTGCTGGTATTGTATTGACAGGAGGTGGTTCTTTGTTGAAAAACATTGACCTTCTAGCAGAATACCATACTGGTCTGATTGCAAGAAGAGGATTGCCAGTTGATTCCTTAGCTCATGGATACACTCAAAACCTTGCAAGTCCAATCTACAGTACTGCCATAGGTTTGTTAATTACTACCTTGGAAAATATGGAGTTGGAAGAAAGGTCCAAACAAGAAGTATTTGATGTAGCAGAAGATGATGGTGAAACCGCAACAGCAGAACAAAGTACAAATAAAGGAGCTTCTATGACCCAAACCAAATGGTTTGAAAAGCTCTTTACTTATACCAAAGAATTTTTTGAAAACACCCCAGACTCAGAATTTTAAAAATCGAAATTTAATCCCCCCTAACTAACTAACAAAGGACGCATGAGTGAAGATTTACATAACTACGAGCCGTTAAACAGCTTGTTGCAAAATGAGTTCAATTTTGAACAGGAATCTGGAAATGAGCTTTCCATCATCAAGGTACTTGGTGTCGGAGGCGGTGGTTCCAATGCTGTTGCCTACATGTACAACCAAGGAATTACCGGAGTTGATTTTGCTGTTTGCAATACGGACATTCAAGCTTTAGAAAATAATCCAGTGCCAACTAAAATTCAACTTGGGCCAAGCCTTACAGAAGGCCGTGGTGCTGGCTCAAAACCAGAAGTTGGAAAACAATCTTGTATTGAATCAATAGAAGATGTACGAAACTTCCTAAATGATGGGACAAAAATGTTGTTCATCACTGCAGGAATGGGCGGTGGTACTGGAACAGGTGCAGCCCCCATCATAGCAAAAGCCGCTAGAGAAATGGGAATTCTTACAGTAGGTATTATTACCATTCCATTTGGATTTGAAGGAAGAAGAAGGCATCGATTTGCCTTGGAAGGATTGGAGCAAATGAAACGCAATGTGGATTCCATTTTGGTAATCTCTAATGATAAGTTGAGAGACATTTATGGAAATCTAAAACTACAGGAAGCATTTGGGAAAGCGGATAATGTACTAACAACTGCTGCTAAAGGAATTGCAGAGATAATAACCATTCATGGACAGATCAATGTTGATTTTGAAGATGTTAATACAGTAATGAGAGATAGTG
The DNA here is from genome assembly GCA_020630955.1 of Saprospiraceae bacterium. Taxonomy (GTDB): domain Bacteria; phylum Bacteroidota; class Bacteroidia; order Chitinophagales; family Saprospiraceae; genus JAHDBF01. The sequence continues at coordinate 1,229 of JAHDIE010000001.1, read as the reverse complement.
GTGTATGCATCATGGGTACAGGTGTTGCCAGTGGAGAAAATAGAGCTAAAAAAGCCATTGATCTTGCTATCAATTCACCTTTGTTAGAGGACAATGATATTAGAGGAGCTCAACATATTTTACTAAATATTTCTTCTGGAGTAGAAGAAGTGACCATGGATGAAATTGGTACAATCACTGATTATATTCAAGATGAAGCAGGTCATGGTACTGATATTATCTGGGGTAATTGTCAAGATGATAGATTAGGAGAAAATCTTAGTTTGACCATTATAGCAACAGGTTTTAAGAAGGAAGAAAAAAATCCGGTAGAGATGGTGCAACCTAAAGTATTGGTGCCTTTAAACGAGCCATTTGACATCGGAAATAAACCATTTGAACTAGAGGACGATGGTCCTGTGGTGATGACTGTTAAAGAAAATGTTAATACCAATAATACTATAGATTTAGAAAGTAATAATGTATCTTTACCTCATAATGAGGGATTTACAAATGAGTATTTTTCTCAATCTGAAGATCCGTTCGTAAAATCTGAACAAGAAACCGCGAATTCGGTAACAGACAGAAAAAAAGAAATAGCTCGTAAAGAGTATTTGAAAAATTTGATCACTAAACCCTTAGAATCTCCTAAGGTGATAGCGGATATGGAAAGCGAACCAGCCTTCAAACGAAGGAAAGTTCAGTTAGAAGATATAGGATCTTCCGTAGAATCGCGACTGTCAAGATTGTCAGTTTCGATGGAAGATGATGACCAACCTATAATTGAGCGAGGAAACTCGTTTCTACACGATAATGTGGACTAATTAACTTGGATTTCGTCTTTTTATTATACGCTTATCTCATAATGAGATTGGTTTATTGATTTAACCCGTCGCTCCCCGCGACGGGTTTTTTTATACCTTGGTTTTGGTAAAGGGATGGTGATCTGAAATAGTTTGGAGTTGAAAATTGGGTTTTGCCTCCTTAATTTTATGCATTTCCCTATAGTGGAATGATTTAAAATTTTACTTCCAAGGGTGCTATTCAAAATAAAAATAAGACATAGAAATATAGATAGTTAGTCCACAGACTAGCAAAATCTAAAAAGTATTGGCAGAATTAGAATTCATCCACTAGGTGGAGGAAAGAATTTTAAGGCTGTAAAAGCAATTGGAGAAATTCAAGGAGGCCTTGCCAATCCTAAGCAAAACCCCCAATCCTGCATATCCAAAAGCCAATCTCACCACCAA
>JAHDIE010000091.1 GCA_020630955.1 Saprospiraceae bacterium | reverse complement strand
CTGTGATTGTGATCCTGATATCTCTCCATTGATTCCAAATACTGAAGGGGGATTGCATACTGCCGATATCAAATGTGATGATGGATCTTTTACTCACTACTGCGATAGTGCTGGAAGATTGTTATTGTCAATTGATAGTGGTTCCGCTGCAAGTATAGCACCCGCAGATGTTCAGATTAACATTATACCGGGTACAAGATACTATGAGCAGTATTGCACCAATAGTGGAGGAACGGAAGATGGTTCTTGTTTTATCACACAGGATGATGGAGCTTTGGTACTATGCAGAACATGGGACGTCAATAGTTCAGTCATTGATGCAAATGTGAGATATTATTTTGATGATTCAGATATTCAGATTGTTAATGATGGAATAGAAGAATTAGGAATGACAGGTACCACTTCTCCAGAGCAATTGTGGTTTTACAAAGTGATTGGTGGTAACGGACATGAAAAGCCAGAAGACTTAAATGCTTCTGAGATTGATATCATTGATAATAACGGATCTGATGTTCCATCTACAACCAACTGGGTGCTGGGTGGAACTGGTCTTGGTGATTATTTTGCAGAGTATGTAGTTAGTTCATTCTCTGGAGGAGGAGGTGGTGGAGCTGAAGAAGGTGGATCACCAATTTGTCCTGCAATTAAAGGAACAATTTCTGGCATCACTAATTTGACTGCTCCAGGTTTTGGAAATGTAAGTGTAGAGATAATTGGAGGTGTTGCACCTTACACCATTACTTTGAGTAACGGTACGGAAGTAACTGACTATCAATCTGGAGAAATGATTTCTGTTTTTGCAGATCAGACAACAGGATATTTAGTAACATCGATTATTGATTCTGCGGACTGTCCACATTCTTCTTTAGATGGAACAGCATTCATCTATCTTAGTGGTGATGATGATACTCCTCCTACAGCATTATGTCAGGATGTGACCGTTTCACTTGATCAATTTACAAACGCAAATATTGAAATCTTTGAAATAGATGCCGGTTCTTTTGATGAGGATACTGGAATCGCAGATTTTAGTCTAAGTCAAGATGTCTTCACTTGTGGAGATGGTAGTTCTACAATGGTGACCATGACCGTAACAGACTTCCAAGGAAATTTTGACTCCTGTATTTCTGAAGTAACCATTGATGATCCACTCTCAGCTTGTTGTCCTACTGCAAAAGATATTCCTTATCCACCTACTGATTTTAAAGAATATCAAGCAGATATGTTGATAACTTCTGATGGTAAAGTTAGGACTGGCGATGGGAATACCCACATTATCTTCAAAGCTGGATTGGAAATTGAATTACAAGAAGGATTTGAGGTAGAACCGGGTGCAGTATTTGAAGCACTGATCGATCCTTGCGGAAATAATTAGCAAACAATACCTAATTTATTTATAGAAGTGGTTTCTTGAATTTTCAAGGAACCACTTTTTTTTAACCTTTCGGTAAATGGGTATATGGATTCAAAAACTACATTGGTTTTCTAACTTTAGGAATAAGGTGAGAAAACTGATTACTTATCTAATTGAATTCCCAAGCCCAATGGTGTTTATTCCTTTGAATTTTGTTAAATTTTTCATTTTTCTCAAGCTCATTTTAGGCAAAGGAAATATATACAACTTTGAAGGAAAAGTGACTAATGTATTATCCATTATTATTCACGAAATTTGCAAGCAAGAAACAAGTTATTTATAATGGACAACAATAGACTTAATTTAAGCCAGTTGAAACTTGGGAAAAAACTTCCAGCTTGGACCCTGGAAAGTATTTTTGATGATGCTATACCAAATGTCAAGCAATTTGAAGGAAAGCCACTGTTAATTTTATTCTTTAGTCTTGGCTGTCCTGGTTGCTTAGGAAGAGCGCTGCCTTATGCTAACCGAGTGGTTGTGGAGAATGGTGATAAAATCAACCTGTTAGGAATCCATACAAACTTTGAAGGAATCGATATAAGGTATGACAAATTTGAAGCTGCAAAAGAAGAATTTCACATTCGATTTCCTTTTTTTAAGGATAAAAATTTTGATACCACATTTTTAAATTATGGAGCAGGTGGAACACCACATTGGATTTTGGTTGATGAAAATGGATTGGTTGAATATTCAATTTTTGGTTCTGATCCTAACAATGCACTACTGCGACTTGATCTTAAAATGAGTGAATTATTAAATAATAATACATAGAACTTTAAACCACTTATTATGATTTTAAAATGGATAGATGTACTTAAATTTGCCAACAATGGAAATCCTCAACCTACGAAAAGAGTTGATAAGTCTAAGCAGGAGTGGAAGGAAATATTGACTCCTGAACAATTTAGAATCACAAGAGAAAAGGGCACAGAGAGAGCACATAGTTCTGATTTGTGTGAATTATTTGGGCCTGGAAAATATGCTTGCATTTGTTGCAGTACTCCTTTATTTGATAGCAATGAAAAATTTCAAAGTGGAACGGGTTGGCCTTCTTTTACACAACCAATTGAAGAAAATGCAATTGCATACCATAAGGACAAAGGGTTTGGAATGTATCGCATTGAAACTGTGTGTAATACTTGTGATGCTCACCTAGGACATGTTTTTCAAGATGGACCTTTGCCAAGTGGGTTGAGGTTTTGTATTAATGCAATTGCTTTGCAAAAAATGGAATAAGATTGATAAAAATGGAAGTAAAAACTAAATATAATTTATTGGTTATTAATTCAGAACAGTTTGCTCTTGACCCTAATAGATATGAATTGAGAAGAGGGATAGAGGAAAACGCACCAGCTTGTCCTTTTGGAAACCGATTTGAGTGGATAGGATATGATAAAAAAGAAGAAAAATATGTTCGATTTACTAAGTCTGTATTTAGAAGGTTAATAACTGAAATAGAATAAAATCATCACTGAAAAAATTAAATAATAAATATTTAAAATGAACGATATAAAAAAAGCATATATAGCTGGAGGTTGTTTTTGGGGAATGGAAGATCTTTTTAGAAAGAGACCTGGGATTGTTGATACTGAAGTTATTTATTTAGGAGGAGAAAATGAAAATCCTACTTATGAAAACCACCCAGGACATGCTGAAGGAATTGAGTTAGTCTACAATGCTTCAGAAACAAATTTTAAAGAAATTCTTGATTACTTTTTTAGAATTCATAATCCGACTACAGTTAATCAACAAGGAAATGATATTGGTTCGAGTTATAGATCTGCCATTTTCTATCAAAATGAAGAGGAGAAAAATGTGGCACAAGAAGTGATTGAAATGGTTGATGATTCAAATCGATATGAGAATAAAGTGGTAACTACCTTAGAACCTTTTACAAAGGCTTGGCCTGCAGAAGAATACCATCAGGATTATCTCCTAAAAAAGCCAAATGGCTATACTTGCCATTATGAACGTTTTGGAAGTTTTTTTGAGAAATAAAATATGTTCACAAACATGGAAAAGGTAGGTTTTGGTGGAGGCTGTCATTGGTGCACGGAGGCTGTTTTTCAGTCTTTAATTGGTGTTGAAAAAGTTGAACAGGGTTGGATTTCTTCCTTCGATGAAAACACATCTTACTCAGAAGCGGTGGTCGTACATTTTGATTCTCAAAGAATTGATCTTAAAACATTAATATCAATTCATCTTCAAACACATAGCTCTACCTCTAACCATGTAAAGAGGAATAAATATAGATCTGCTGTTTATGCTTTTAATGTCGAACAACAAGATAGGGTGAAGAGCTTATTGACAAATCTTCAATCAGAATTTCCAAAGCAAATAATTACTCAATCATTGATGTTTTCAGACTTTAGAGAAAATGAAAAAAGGTATCAAAATTATTATGAAAAGAATTCTTCAAATCAGTTTTGTACTACTTATATAGAACCAAAATTGAAGAAAATATCAAAAAATTTCATGGATCATGTGAATCCTATATGGTTTAAAACTTGATCTATTGTGAGAAATTATTATGTAAATGCATTAATGTTTGACGAAATACCAAAAGTCTTCAACATCTTTATCCTTGATTAATACAATTGCATATTGACCCTTCGCTGTAGGGAATTCTGAACTCAATAGCTGATGTTTGCCCTTTGGGTAAAATCCTTCTGTAATCACCCATTCATTTTGATTGCTTAGATTGTAAGCAAGGATTTTTATTTGCCCTGAAGAAAAATTTGAAAATGAAA
>JAHDIE010000048.1:22695-26001 GCA_020630955.1 Saprospiraceae bacterium | reverse complement strand
GTTGCAGGATTATAAAAATCCTCAGTATTACAGTCATCATCATCACAATCTGGAGGAAGAACTGAAATGGATTCACATTCACAGGTATCGGGGTTATATTCCAGGTAGGACAGGTTACCTTCTCCATCGCAAACAATGGTTCCATCACATTCTGGAGGAATGCAAGAAGGACCAGGTAAAACTGCACTATCGCAAGAAGGCCCTGATTTAGTATAAAGCGTCATTCCTGCTGGGTCTACAGAGAAAGCATCTACTGTAATGGTAAAGCAAGCACAGTCGCCTGAATCAATACCACAGTCAAATTTATTGAAAACTTCACCACAAGAAGGATCAATATCATTTTCTCCTGCGGAGCAATACCCAGGGGCATCTACTTCTCCATCGGATGGATGACTAAGTTCAGTACAATCATCGGCATTGTTCAAGTTAAATCCAAAGTGACTTACAGAAGGATTGCTTCCGCTTTCAATGCAATAAGTCCATGATGATGAACATCCGTTGTATTCTACACCAACAAAATGAGCTATACTGTTGCCAATGGCCACACTCACTTCTGGATTGGTTGGACAAGTTTGGGCGTTAATTTGAGAAACAAAAGCTATACTCAAGATCATCATTAGGAGCATAGATTTGTAAAGGGTTAAAAGGTGTTTTAAATGATTCATAGTAGTTAGTTAAGGTTATAAAAAGCTTAGATCTCTAGCAGACCTATGCCGATCTTAAATCTCAAACAAGATTTAAGCATTTAGTATCAGAAGAAATATTTGGAAGGATTGGAAGCTGCCTTTTCAATATTCTATAAGATCAATTTATTTTAAATAAAACGGCTATACAACTTTGTGCAAACAAATTTTGCCAATAGACGTCATTTTCATGGTTTTCCATTACATATTTAATCTTAATTGTTAAAAGAATAAAATCAGAGTGTTAAATCAACTATATCTTAATGCCATGTTTTCAACTAGATGTAATTGAAGGTATTTGTTTGTAAAAAGTGCGCTTACTTATTAACTATCTTACATATTTAGCATTACATTTGGTAGATTTTGGAAACAAATGGTTGGCAATAAGTTTATAATTATAGAGTTTGAATAAATTTTTCTTCTATATCATCATTATAAGTCAGTCATGGCTTGCGTTAGGTACTTTCTGTGCACACATCTTAAATCCTGATCATGGCCTGATTGAGTTTGTGAATGAAGAAGAAAAAAATGAAAAAGAAAAAGAGATAGAACAAGAAGAAAAAAAAATCAATTCCAACGAAAACTTGGCTAATTGCCATTTATTTAATGCTCAAGTACAAAGAAAAAATCGAAACAATCCAATATTCGTAGGAAGAAATCACCATGACGATTTTACACCTCCTCCAGAATTCGCGTAATAATTTTATTATTTCATTTTTTTCGATCCAATGGAAGGATCATATTAAGTTATATAAAACTATAGATAATGAATTTTATTAGTGGATTCAATTTTAAACATTTTAGAGGAGATTTATTTGGTGGTATCACGGCAGGAATTGTTGCGTTACCATTAGCACTTGCATTTGGAGAAAGTACAGAATTGGGTGCAGCTGCTGGGCTTTATGGTGCTATTTTTATAGCATTTTTTGCCGCCTTATTTGGGGGAACGAATACACAAATATCTGGACCAACAGCTCCGATGACCGCAGTAAGTATGGTTATTATTGCTGGGATTGTTGCCAATTTTGATGGAAACGTTGAGAAAGCTTTGCCTGCGATAATAATTGTATTCTTATTATCAGGATTGATACAAATTGGATTGGGAATTGGCGGTATTGGCAAATATATCAAATACATACCTTATCCTGTTGTTTCCGGATTTATGACAGCCATAGGTGTCATAATACTTGTCACGCAAATTTTACCATCCATTGGTTACTATCCTAAAGAAGATTTAGAATTTGTTAATCAATTTAAGGCTCAAGCTGAGGAACAGATTCTTGAAAATATATTACGAGAAGAGGCTGGTGAAGGAATATTGGTTTTAGAAAATTTTGAAGAAACAATTAGAAGGTCTTCTGAAATTACTCCAGCGGCCATATTGGAAGAATCGAAAACATTGGCAGGAATAGATTCTCAAGGAGTACTGGGTGCTTTAAAAATTATGCCTAGAGCATTGAGAAACATCAAATGGCTTGAGCTGATATTGGCACTGAGTACAATTTTTATCATCTATGGTTTCAAACGAATTACTAAAAAGATTCCTAGCACCTTGGTCGCTTTGTTTGTCGTTTCGATAGCTGCTGTCCTTTTGAAAGTAGACTATGTAAAGATTCAAGAAATTCCAAGTGGTTTGCCTAAACTCCATTTGGATTTTATATCAGGATTCAGCTTCAAAGCCATTGCACCCTATATCTTTACCGCAATCACATTGGCATTACTTGGAGCGATTGACTCCTTGTTAACCTCCATTGTTGCAGATAATATGACAAAAACGAGGCATGACCCTAATCAAGAGTTGGTGGGCCAAGGAATTGGAAATAGTATTGCAGCTGTATTTGGAGGTCTACCAGGAGCTGGAGCAACGATCCGTACTGTTGTAAATATTCAAGCGGGCGGAAAGACTAAATTGTCTGGAATGATTGCTGGAGTATTGTTGATGATCATTCTCTTATCACTAGGACCAATTGCATCCAAAATTCCAGCTGCAGTTTTAGCCGGCATATTGGTCACTGTAGGAATTGGTGTAATGGATTACAAAGGTCTAAAAGCGATTCCTCATATGCCAAGAGGTGAGGTATTTGTGATGCTAGTGGTATTGATATTATCTTCAGTTTGGAATCTAATTTATGCTGTAGGAATTGGTTTGGTGATCGCATCCATCATGTTTATGAAAAAGATAGGTGATCTAACCGCAAAAAGATCAGACGTAAAGCCACTGAAAGAAGAAGCATGGGAAGATGAGTCTGGTTTTCCTACTAATTTAAAAGAGGAAGTATTTATCAAACATGTTAATGGGCCATTATTTTTTGGATCTACCAGTGATTTTCAATTGTTGGCCAATCAAATTCCAAAAACGGCATCGGCTGTTGTGATTAGATTGGGACTAATGCCATATTTGGATCAATCTGGATTGTATGCTTTAGAAGATGTCTTCCAGGATCTTATTGAAAAAGATATTACAATTCTTTTGGTAAATCCTCAAGAACAACCAACTTATATGATGAACCGAATTGACATCATTCCAGACCTAATTCCACAAGAACATATCTTCGAAACTTTCGATGAATGTATGACATGGGTTAAGGCAAATGTTGAAGACAAATATTAAGTTGAAGACAAA
>JAHDIE010000048.1:0-22595 GCA_020630955.1 Saprospiraceae bacterium | reverse complement strand
TTGAAGACAAAAGTTATAGAAAGTGCCCGGGAAATTTCTCGGGCATTTTTTTATGTCAAAAAAGATTCTGCATTTTTTAATCAATTATATTTATTTAATTTCTAAGTTTCCATTCTTCTTTTGACATCTCAAATATGTGTACATCATTGCCATGATATCTAGTATCCTTGCCTATTTGCATACCAATATTTTTTGCAACCTTTTGAGAAGGTATGTTGGTTAGACTGATTATGGATATTAGCCTTTCGGCAAATTTATTTTGAAATGCAAAGTCCATGCATTTTTTAGCAGCTTCAGTTGCAAAACCATGGCCCCAATATTTTGGCAACAGTGAATACCCAATCTCTAGTTCACGATTTCCATCTACTTCTTGAACAAGCAAACCACAATGCCCCACCAAATTTTTTGTTTTTTTCTCAATCAAAGCGTTGTGGCCTCCGAGATTATTTTCATAGCGAAATAACTGCCGATTATACCACTTTTGACATTCTTCATCTGGTGAACCATAATCTCCTTTCCAATACAAGGTACTACGTGGATCTTTATGAAAGTCCAACCAGGAATCAAAATCATCTATTGATATTTTACGAAAGTATAATCTTTCTGAACTTTCTCCCTCAAGCAAATATTGCATCTTTCCTATTCAAGCTTTTAATAATCTCAAAATAGCAATTATATTTAAGAATGAACGTGATTAAAAATACTCTACCAAAGCCAAAAATAGCCGTACTTATACTTTTCACCCTTGCCCTTCTAGAAGTAAAAGCCCAAAATGATTTTAGTGAATTAATTTATAGAAATGTAGGCCCATTTAGAGGTGGACGTGTTACAACAGTGCATGGTGTTGACCAAAAAGCAAATACCTTTTATATGGGTGCGACTGGAGGAGGAGTTTGGAAGTCAGAAGATTATGGAAACAATTGGGAAAATATATCCGACGGTTATTTCGAGACTCCATCGATAGGCGCCATTTCTGTTTCTTCAAAAAATCCTGAACTCATTTTTGTAGGTACTGGCTCAGATGGATTGAGATCGAATGTCATTTCCGGAAAGGGAATATATAAGTCCTCCGATGGAGGAACATCATGGAAATTTTGTGGACTGCCAAAGGCAGGACAAATCGGGGCAGTAGAAATTCATCCCAATGATGACAATATTGTTTTCGCTGCCGTGATTGGGCAAGCCTTTAAGGCAAATAAGGAGCGTGGTATCTATAAAACTACAGATGGAGGAGAAAGTTGGGATCAAGTCTATAGCATCTCTGATACTACTGGTTTTGTGGATTTAGAATTTCATCCTTCTGACCCAAATTTAATATATGCTGCCTCGTGGAGGGCTGAAAGAAAACCCTGGACCATCATCAGTGGTGGAAAAGAAAATGGAATCTACAGATCCCCCGATGGAGGAAATAAATGGAACAAGATTGGAAATGGTCTTCCGGAACAGATGGGTAAGATCGATCTTGCGGTATCGACCGATGACCCGGATAGATTGTATGCCTTGGTCGAAGCTCAAGATACTTTAAGAGGATTATACATGTCTACGGATAAAGGTGAAAATTTTATCCTTCACTCAAATAAAAAAGGTTTAACCGACAGACCATTCTATTATTGTAATGTAGAGGCTGATCGACACAACGCTGATAAAGTATATATAAATAGCACAAGATTTTATCGGTCAATCGATGCTGGAAAAACTTGGAATACTTTAAGCACCCCACACGGTGACAACCATGACATTTGGATTAATCCAATTGATTCTAACTTGATCATTCAATCGAATGATGGAGGAGCCAATGTTAGTTTTAATGGAGGCAAAAGCTGGAGCCATCAATACAATCAAAATACAGCCGAGATTTATCAAGTCGAAGTAGACAATCAATATCCTTATTGGCTCTATGGTGGTCAGCAGGACAATTATACCACGGTTTCTGTTCCCTCGATGGCTCCTTATGCTCATCAGCTAGGTTCTGCAGCTTATGTGATGAATACTGGAGGCTGTGAAACAGGGCCCGCTGTACCAAATCCTATAGATCCAAGTATTGTGTATTCAAATTGTAAAGGCAAATTCAGCGTCTTTAATAAAATTTCAGGTCAGGAAAAAAGATATGATGTCGAGGCGTATTTTATGTATGGACACAGTACGGAAGAATTACCCCAACGGTTTCAGCGTGTATCACCTATTCATATCTCGCCACATGATCCATCGGTAATTTATCACTGTTCACAATATGTCAACAAAACAACCAATGAAGGAAAAACTTGGGAGAAAATTTCTCCTGACCTTTCGGCAAATGAACCAGACAAACAGATGAGATCTGGAGGTCCATTTACCAATGACATAACTGGAGAAGAATTTTATAGCACCATCTATTCTATCCAAGAATCAAAACTAGAAAAAGGTGTTATCTATGTTGGTGCTAATGATGGGCCTATCCATGTAACCCGAGATGGTGGTGCAAACTGGATAAATATCACTCCGATAATGCCAAAAGGAGGTAGAGTCGACTCAGTTGAACCCAGTGTACATAAAAAAGGAACAGCTTATGTTACTGTCCTAAGGTATCAGTTGGGAGATGAAAGTCCCTATATCTTCAAGACAGAGGATTATGGGAAAACCTGGACTAAGATCGTAGAAGGAATTCCAGATGACTTTCCAGTTAGGGTTCTTAGAGAAGATCCTGAAAAGGAAGGGCTTTTGTATGCAGGAACAGAATATGGGATGTTTGTTTCATTGAATGGAGGTATACAATGGGAAGCATTCCAGCAAAACTTACCCATTACCCCGATTACTGACATTAAATTACATAGAGGAGATTTGGTATTATCAACCATGGGAAGGGGATTTTGGATCTTAGATGACGTTGCAGTTCTTCGCCAAGAATATAAAATGACCAATACTGACAAACTTTTCCAACCTCAGGATGGGGTGCGATATAGAAATGCCAGATCTTCAGGAATTACGAATCATAGATATCCACAACCAGCAGTGATCATTGATTATTATCTCAAAGATTCTGTGGATCAAATTAGTTTGGAAATCATTGATAATTCTGAAAATACCATCAGGAGTTTTACCAATTTTTCTGAAACTCAAGATACCATTGTTAGAGACATGATGACCAATTATATTGAATCCTCTCTTAATCGTTCTTTGTCAATTGCAGAGGGCTTTCACCGGATAGAATGGGATATGAAAATGCAAGGACCCTGGAGAGATGATGAAAAAAGCACTTATTCACGTGGACCATTAGCAATGCCTGGACAGTATTCCATCCTCTTAAAAGTAAATGGGAAAGAACACAAACAATCATTTAGTTTGTTGAGAGATCCTCGGGTCAGTGAGCAAGAAGTCAGTCAGTTAGATCTCCAGTTGCAAGATAACTTACTAAAGCAGCTTATTGATCTACAATCAAAAGTAAACAAAAAGATTGCTGAATTAGAAGCAATATTAGAAATAGAAGAACAGGAAAAATACCGAGAGGCCTATGATTTTTTAGTCCAAAAAGATGGGAGGTATACCAAACCAATGTTTTCAGCACAATTAAATTATTTGTACGGGATAATAAACAAAGCGGATCAAAAACCTGGTAACGATGCATTTTCAAGGTTTGCGCAGCTTCAAAATCAATACAATGAATTCTGTAAAAAATATGATTTGGAAAATTAATATGATCTTAGCTTAGGCAAATTCTTCCAAGAATATTTCTTTCAATATTTCGGATTGCTCAGTTTTTTGAGAAACCCAATTGAACCCAAGTAAATTCTCTTTTGGCCATAGATGAAAACCGCCATTCATCTTAATTTGAAATCTATTGGATGGATCTTGTGGCTCGATGGAGCTTTCCCATATTCCCCATATTCCATTCTCATCAATATCTCCGCGATAGACAAATTGATGAGTTCCATATAATTTTCGCGTTACTAATTTAAAGGAAGATAAATCATATTTTCCTTCCCAATTAAAAGGGGCAACATCATCAGTACCAAATCCAGTTACTTCAGAATTTACAAAATGAAATTCAGTATTCATTCTGTGTTGCTGCATAGAATTACCATAACAATAAAATCCTTCCCATTCTCCAGACGGTAGGAATGGATGTGCTTCTTCAGTTATCTTCGATCTTTTAGTACTCATTTAAATTTGAAAGGAGAAGTGGACAAAATCTAAATATAAGTAAGCTTTTATCTTTAGATAATCAAGTCTGGTTATGGTAAATATGATAAAAAAAAAGAGCCAAACTCATTACAAGTTTAGCTCTTTTCACATTCTATAACTAGATCTTAGCGAAGATCAAAGCGATCTAGGTTCATCACTTTAACCCAAGCACTTACAAAATCATTTACAAATTTTTCTTTTGAATCATTTTGTGCATAGACTTCTGCTATTGCTCTTAATACTGAATTTGAACCAAAAACCAAATCAGATCTACTAGCTTTCCATTTACCATTCTCTGTTACAAACTCTTCTCTATTTCCGTCGATCTGAGTCCATGAATTATCCATGTCTAACAAATTAACAAAGAAATCATTGCTTAATTGACCTACATTGTTGGTAAGTACTCCTTGCTCTGACCCAGCAACCGTTGCCCCAAGAACTCTCAAGCCACCTACAAGCACTGTCATTTCTGGAGCTGTTAAGGTGAGGAGTTGAGCTCGGTCAATCAATAGATGTTCAGAATCAACACTAAATTTGTTTTTTAAGAAATTTCTAAAACCATCAGCGACTGGTTCAAGTACAGAAAAAGATTCAATATCCGTCTGTTCTTGCGATGCATCTACTCTACCCTGTTCGAAAGGAACTTTAATTGGTAACCCTCCATCTGCTGCAGCTTTCTCTACCGCTGCTGTTCCTCCTAAAACTATTAGGTCAGCAAGAGAAACATCTTTAGCGAAATCAGATTGTATTTTGGTGTATACCTCCATGACCCTTTCAATCTGCGATGGATTATTAACTTGCCAATTTTTTTGTGGTTCCAATCTGATTCTGGCTCCATTGGCACCACCTCTTTTGTCGGAACCTCTAAAACTTGAAGCAGAAGCCCAGGCTACAGCAACCAAATCGGAAACCGATAAAGCTGAGTTTAAAATTGTTTGCTTAAGTGCGCTGATATCTTCATCACTTAATTTTGCATTTGACACTTTTGGCAATGGATCCTGCCAAATTAAATCTTCAGAAGGAACTTCAGGTCCATGATACAATATTTTTGGACCCATATCTCTATGTGTCAATTTAAACCAAGCTCTTGCAAAGGCATCTTCAAATTGTTCTGGATTTTCATAAAATCTCCTAGATATTTTCTCATACTCAGGATCAAACCTTAGAGAAAGATCTGTTGTCAACATGGTTGCTTTATGGAATTTATTCGGTTCAAAAGCATCAGGTACATCTTCAACATCAGTTTTAGCAACCCATTGGTTTGCACCCGCTGGGCTCTTGGTCAACTCCCATTCATTTTCGAAAAGATTTTTAAAAAAAAGATGGGACCATTGTGTTGGCTTCTGTGTCCAGGTTACTTCGAGACCGGAGGTTATTGCATGGCCTGCTTTTCCGGATTCGAAGGTACTTTTCCATCCAAATCCTTGTGCTTCGATAGGAGCTGCCTCTGGTTCTGCACCAACTAATGCGGCATCTCCTGCTCCATGCGCTTTACCGAAGGTATGGCCCCCAGCAATTAAGGCAACTGTTTCCTCATCATTCATGGCCATTCTTCCGAATGTTTCTCTAATATCTTTTGCTGCAGCTATTGGATCGGGATTACCATCTGGACCTTGAGGGTTTACATAGATTAATCCCATTTGTACGGCTGCCAAAGGGTTCTCTAAGTTTCTATCTCCAGAATATCTTTTATCACCAGCTTCCCATTCTGTTTCTGATCCCCAATATACATCTTCTTCCGGCTCCCAAACATCAGCTCGTCCACCAGCAAAGCCAAAGGTTTTAAATCCCATAGATTCGAGAGCGACATTCCCGGTAAGGATCAAAAGATCTGCCCACGAGATCTTATTCCCATATTTTTGTTTGATCGGCCAAAGTAGTCTTCTTGCTTTGTCTAAATTTCCATTGTCTGGCCATGAGTTTAATGGAGCAAATCTTTGCTGACCTGTTCCACCTCCTCCTCTACCGTCTCCTGTTCGATAAGTTCCAGCAGCATGCCAAGACATCCTAATAAAGAAAGGACCATAATGACCAAAGTCAGCAGGCCACCAGTCTTTTGAATCCGTCATCAGATCGTTTAGGTCTTTTTTAAGACCATCATAATCCAAAGAGTTAAAAGCTTTAATATAATCGAAATCTTCTCCCATGGGGTTGGTAAGATTTGAATGTTGCTTTAAGATATTTAACTTCAATTGCTGCGGCCACCAATCTCTGTTGGTTGTTCCTCCGCCAGCAGGTTGCTCTTTTTTAATTTCACCATTGTGAAATGGACATTTACTGATGTCTCCAGAATGTGTCTCCATTGGATTTATTTTAATTTTTATTAAGTCTTTTAATTGGAAGGGCAAATTAAGCTTATATTGTCATTGATAAAAACTAATTATTTTATACTACTATTGATTATGTCAATATCTATACATCAAATCAAATATGTTTTGCAATTGGAAAAAAGTGGAAACTTCAGTGAAGCCGCGGAAGCCTGTTATATCACGCAAAGCACGCTGAGTATAATGATCAAAAAATTAGAAAGCCAATTAGGAATGCAATTATTTGATCGAGATGTTAAGCCCATAAAACTCACGCAAGAAGGAGAAAAAATCATTGAACAATTTAAAATTATCAACAATGATTATGAGAACTTATTAGAAATTGTAGAACAAACCAAAGGAGAATATCACTCTACCTTTAAGATTGGCATTATTCCAACCTTAGCGCCATTTCTCTTACCACTGATCCTCCACAATTTAGTCAATAATCATCCTCATTTGAAGCTTAATGTTCATGAGATTACCACACATGAGATATTGCATCTTTTAAAATTAAAAGAACTCGATGTTGGTATTCTGTCACTACCCATTGAGAATCCAAATTTTATCCAGACTAGTTTGTTCAAAGAGGAATTTTTGATTTACGATGCAAGAGAACAGCACAAATTCAAAAAAAAGTATAAAGTTAAGGACATTGATATTTCAAGATTATTAATCCTCGAAGAGAGTCATTGCATCACGAGTCAGATTGAAAAGATTTGTATCTTAAAAAAGAAACAAGAAATGAGCGGAAGCCTGGTCTTTAAAACTGGCTCCATTCTTTCATTGGTAGAACTTGTCAATATCAATAAAGGAATTACCTTATTGCCTAAACTTTCTACCATTAAAAATAATTTGATTAACCAAGAATGGCTATACCCTATTGAAAGCCCTACTCCGGTGAGAGATATAGGATTAATTACTCATAAAAATTTTACAAAAAGAAAACTTTTCATCATATTGAAAGAAGAAATTATGCGATCCGTAAAGCCTTTCATGACCAAGAAAAGAAAAGTTGATGTAATCAAGCCATTTTAAAACCGATCCTAATTAGAATTTTTAAAACATGGATATAAAATTACTCATCCTGACAACCTTCTTTTTATCAACCTGCCAAGAAAAAAACATAGGATATGATGAAGCCATGAAAAACTGTGATAATAACTTCAAAACTTTAGAAGTAACAGATCCTATCACCAATGAAAGTAGAAAAGTAAAATTAATCAATGAAGATTGTATCATTGGATATCAACTCCCCACTTTTGAGGCAACTACCATCGAAGGAAAGACAATAAGTGATCAAAATTTACTAGGTAAAATAAATATTATCAATTTCTGGTTTCAAACTTGTGCTCCATGTGTCGCTGAAATTCCTGGATTAAACCAACTCAAGGAAAAATATAGTTCTGAAAACATCAATTTTATTGCTATTGGTACCGATAACAAAAGAGATATCAAAACCTTTATGGAAGAGCATCCATTTAATTTTGAGCACATTGCAGATGGAGATGAACTCTATAGATCAGTTTTTAAATCAAAATGGGGGTTTCCTTTTACCATTGTAACTGACAAAAATAATGTCATACTTCAAACAATCAGTGGAGGTACAACTGATACTTCAGCAGTTCAAAATATCATAAACAAAATAGAACCTTTCATAAAATCTGAGTTGTAAAATATTATTACTGAATGATCGCCAATAGTAGAAGAAAATTTGTATAGCACAAAAAATGAGTCCAAGAAAAAGCTGATGTTTTCTCATTAAAAGCTTAACATTGACTTAACATTGGAAACTTAACTTCGCGGCAAGAAAAATTGCAAATTATAATGAAGTTAAGACTGATTTTACCTTTTTTAATTGTAGTACTATTTTCTTCGGCAAGTGAAGCCCAAATAGTAGCTCCAAAATTTGGAAGCGGATTGAGAATTATGGCTCAAGATTCCTCATTTAGCATGAAAATAGGTTTTAGATTTCAAACCCTATTTACCAGCGAGTATAGTGTAGCCAATGACAATTTAAATACTTTAGAAGACCGGCAATCAAGAGTATTTATAAGAAGGTCAAGATTGAAGTTTGACGGTTATGCTTTTACCCCAAAATTAAAATACAAGGCAGAGCTTGCGCTTTCTAACCGTGATAATGGAGGCGGAAATAGTTCTACCTTTAGTAATGCAGCCAATATCATCTTGGATGCATTTGTAGAATGGAATTTCTTCCAAAATTTTTCCCTATGGGCAGGTCAAGGTAAAATGCCTGGAAACAGAGAACGGGTAATATCCTCCGGGAACTTACAGTTTGTAGATCGATCTAGACTAAATTCTAGATATACCTTGGATCGTGATGTGGGGATTATGTTGAAGCACCATCATACTATTGGAGATAACTTTATCATAAGAGAAAAAATAGCGCTCACATCTGGCGAAGGAAAGAACATTACTGCTGCCAATGTAGGAGGATCTGCTGTCACCATGCAGATTGAAGCTCTACCTTTCGGTAAATTTGAATCGAAAGGAGATTATATCGGTTCTGCAATAAAAAGAGAGACAAGTCCAAAACTAGCTATTGCAGTTGCTTATGATATCAATCAAAATGCTGGGAGAGAAAGAGGAAGAAAGGGATCCTTCATCGTCAATCCAGATGGTGATTTTTTAGGTCATGATTTAACAAATCTACACGCGGATTTAATGTTTAAATATCAAGGCATCTCTATCATGGCTGAATATTCTAAAACTGAGGCAGAAGGTGGACCAGTGGTCATCAATGAATTAGGAACAGTGTTAGGAACTTATTATACTGGAACAGGGCTTAACTTGGCGATGGGTTATATGTTTCCTAGCAATTGGGAAATTGCAGGAAGATGGACCAACATACAACCAGATGCAGAAGTTGCAAATAACGAAACTCAATACACTTTTGGAATCAACAAATATGTGGTTGGACATAAACTAAAAGTTCAATCTGATGTAACTTACAGGGCAATTGAAAATGGTGAAGACGACCTTTTTTACAGACTTCAAATGGATATCCATTTCTAGATCAAATTTTTTGAACAAATCAACTTTAAATAAAATGCGAAAACTTATTCCTCTTATTATTTTATTCCTTTTTGCTCAAAGCAATTTATTTGCTGGAAGCGAAGGAGAAGGTGTTTCCTTTGGATTTTGGGATGCAGTCCAAATTATAGGTTCACTAGCTTTTTTCATTTATGGTATGAAACTCATGAGTGATGGTATCCAAAGAGCAGCTGGATCACAAATGAGAAATGTACTAAGAACGATGACTAAAAATCGATACTTAGGTGTATTTACTGGGTTTTTAATTACTGCTTTGGTGCAGTCTTCTTCGGCTACCACAGTGATGACTGTTTCATTTGTAAATGCGGGTTTACTATCATTGGTAGAATCAGCAGGGGTTATGATGGGAGCAAATATTGGTACCACAATCACAGGTTGGATTGTCTCTCTATTAGGCTTTAAGCTAAAACTATCTGCCTATTCTATTCCTTTATTTGCATTTGGTGTTCCAATGTTGTTTTCCAACAAGGGCAAACTTAAGCACTGGGGTGAATTTTTGATTGGTTTTGCAATTTTGTTTTTAGGCTTAAGTTATCTTAAAAGTGCTGTACCTGATCTTAAGCACAATCCCGAGGTTTTAGGGTTTTTGGAAAACTTCACCAACTGGGGATTCTTTTCAAGACTGTTTTTTGTGTTCGTAGGAACCTTAGTAACCATCATCGTACAATCTTCAAGTGCCGCTATGGCTATCACATTAACGCTTTGTTCGCAAGGAATATTACCGTTCGATGTGGCTGCAGCCATGATCCTAGGAGAAAACATTGGTACCACAATCACAGCAGAGTTGGCTTCATTGGTTGGTAATACCAATGCAAAAAGATCTGCAAGAATTCACTCAATGTTTAACATCATCGGGGTTACCTGGATGGTAATCTTATTACCGGTTGTGTTGCCTTTATTGTCTAATATTGCTCAAGCAATGTTTGGAATAGCAGATCCATACACCAATGCTGAGGATATGCCAATTGCATTATCAGCATTTCATACTTTCTTCAATCTAACCAATGTACTTCTATTATTGGCATTTGTTCCATGGTTGGTTAAAATGGCAATCAAAACAGTGCCCGATAAATCTGGAGAAGAAGGCGGTATCGAATCCCTTAAATTTATAAATACTACCAACCGAACACCTGAATTGGCGACCGTCGAATTACAAAAGGAAGTGGCGAGATATGGTGAGATAACAACACGTATGTTAGGATTTAGTAGAGATCTGATCAATTCTTCTGATGACAAAAATAGTCTTTCATTGATTTCTAAGCTGAGAAAATATGAAGATATTACCGATAAGTTTGAAAGAGAAATTACAGAATACATTACCAACCTTTCTGATAAGCAGATGACTCATAAGACCAGTGTCAGATTAAGATCATTTTTTAATATCTGCAATGACATGGAAAGAATTGGAGATATCTTCTACCAACTGGCAAAAGCAATGGAAGGTAAAATTGACCGAAAAGTATATTTTATCCCTGAACAGAGAAATCAGCTTAATGAACTCATTGAAATAGTGCAGAGAGCTTTTGATGAGATGAATCATAATTTAAATCTTACGAGTTATGATGATGCACATCTTGGCAAATGTTACGACCTAGAAGAAGAAATTAATGTCCAGCGAAATTCAATGCGAAGATTTAATCAAGAAAAGCTAGAAAACAAAGATTATAATATTAATGCAGCCATGATTTTTACCAACCTATTCTCTTCATTGGAGAGAGTTGGGGATCACATTGTCAATATTAATGAATCTGTAGCTGGAGAAATTTAGAAATAATAATTATCAACGTAAAGCCTCTGTTTCTGACAGGGGCTTTTTTGTATATATATTTTACGTATTAGATACCCTCGAATACAAATTTATATTATCGCCTGAAACAAATTTATCTTAAGAATGTTTCAAAACTATAACTTGTCTGACTCCATTAAAAACAGCGATCTGCGCTAAAATTTTAAAACTAAATAAAATCAACTAAATTATGTATATAGGAAAGCGATTCCCTTTTCTGGGTGTTATTAGATGGAGTAGAAAATACATTTTAATATTTTTCCTGATCGATATTATTCCTATTACTCTTTATAGGTTTTTTGATTTACATTGGTTAGCTATTCCTTGGCAACCCATTGCCTTAATAGGTATTGGGGTATCATTTTATCTTGGTTTTAAAAACAATTCTTCTTATGATCGATTATGGGAAGCCAGAAAAATTTGGGGCGGTATCGTAAATGCTTCGCGTACTTTTACGATCATGACCCGAGATTTTATCACCAATGACTTTGCCAAAGAAAAAGTTGAGGAATCAGTTCTCCAAGAAACAAGAAAAAAAATTGTTCATCGACATGTCGCCTGGTTAAAAGCACTCACATACCAATTAAGAATGCCAAAACCTTGGGAACATGATTCCGCTGAGGAAATAAATCTCAGGAAGATGGCCAATCTCCATCATGAAGATGACCACTTCAAAAATTTAAAGGAATATCTTACTCCCGAGGAATTTGAATATGTGATGACCAAAGGAAATAAAGCCTCACATATACTTAGCCTTCAATCGAAGGATTTTAAAAAGTTAAAACTTAAAGGGCAAATTGAAGATTTCAGGCATATGGAACTTGCCAATATGCTCAAAGAATTCTATACACTTCAAGGCAAATCTGAAAGAATTAAAAACTTTCCATTTCCTAGGCAGTACGCTACCGTAAATTTCATTTTTGTTTGGATATTCTTGATCCTTCTTCCATTCGGAATGCTAAACATCTTTTCTGATGCAGCTCATTCTCATTCCAGTTGGTTGGTTGTTCCCTTTGCCATGTTGGTGTCTTGGGTATTTATATTAATGGAAATGATTGGAGATTATTCAGAAAATCCATTCGAAGGACTGTATAACGATATTCCCATCTCAAGCATGGCCAGATCGATTGAAATTGATATCCGACAAATGTTGGATGAAACAGAATTACCGGAGCCATTAGGACCAATTGGTCAATTTAATTTGATGGTATAAATTTTGTGTAGTTAGAAAATTAGGACAGCTTAAAGAAAAGATGTGTAAAATGTAACTCCGGTTGCTTTTTCACGAGTAATTCATTTAGCTAACTCTTTACTGAATCTACTACATGAAATTCTTAAGTGTAATTCTTTTTCTAATTGTATTTTGTACTGGTCTTGCAGCACAACAGGATAGTACGTCCATTAAAAAATTAAAATTCCAAGGAGATTTTAGATTCAGGATTGAACATGATTGGAATTCCATTAATGCGAATGGTGACAAAAGAGAAGATAGAAGTCGATTGCGGTATAGATTTCGATACGGTATTCTCTACACAAAGGATAACTATTCAAGTTTTGGAGCAAGACTTAGAACTGGAAACTTAAGAGATCAACAAGGCCCACATGTTACCCTCGGTGGAAATTCAGGTGAGTTCCAATTGGTACAAATTGGGCTTGAAAAATTATACTACAAATTTAATCAGGCCAATTACTCTTTTTGGATTGGGAAAAACAGTATTCCCTTGATTAAACTCAATGAATTATTTTGGAATGACAATGTATTTCCAGAAGGAGTTGGGTTTCAATACAAAAGTAATTTTAGGAAAGATCAAGTATTACAATTCCTGGCAATTAATGCTGGGCATTTTATCATTAATGCCAATGGCAAATCCTTTTTTGAAGATGGATATTTGCAAATTGCTCAATTCGGATTTACCCTTCTAGACTCGAGAATAGAAATTTTCCCTGGCTTTTATAGATTTAAGAACATAGGTAATTTTCCTGATCGACTTTATACTTACAAACTTGATTATTCAATATTACACATTGGGTCACATTTCAGCATTGATAAGAATCAAAAGCTTAAACTTGGTTTAGAATACTATACGAATTTTCAAAATTATAATGACCATGAGATGATTGAGCCTAGTCTAAAGGATCAAAATGAAGCTTTCGTTGTAAGTGCTACCTATGGCAAACTTAAAGAAAAAGGTGATTGGCTCTTTTACCTTTCTTATGCCAGAATGGAAAAATTCTCAATTGTGGATTATTTTGCACAGAATGATTGGGTTAGATGGGATTATTCTTCCATAGGGGCAAGCGGTTCAAGAATTTCAAATTTTCAAGGCGTAGAAATAAAGGTTGCATATCAGGTAAAAGAAGCATTTGATATAAACCTAAGAGGATACATTGTTGAACAAATAATCCCTACTGGCAATTTCAAAGAAAATGGAAATAGGATTAGGGTTGATCTAAATATTGGGTTTTAGCAGTTATTTCAATTTAACTGTTTCTAAACAACCTCGATCAGCCATTGTAACATAACATCGTCGATAATCATTGCTAAAAGTAATATTAGAAGGTTTCATTCCTTTTAATTTAATTTCTCTAAGTAGAATACCATTTGGAGAAACCACTGCAATTGTCCCTTTTCCGTAACGGCATATATAGAGATTATCTCTATCATCACAACGCATTCCATCCAATCCATGATCTTCAAATGAAATAAATTCTCTCTTGTTGCTAACATTACCATGCTCGTCCAGATCATAAACCCAAACTTTTCTTTGCACAGATTCGTTGACATACAGTTTAGAATCATCATTGCTCACTTCTATTCCATTGGTTGTACCCATGTTGCCTTCTAGTAATTCAAAACCATTTTCTTTGGTAACTTTCCAGAGGTTTCCTGTATTATCAGACCAATTGGGATCACTTGCAAAAATTGTATGCTTAGAGGAAATTGCTATATCATTGGGTTGATTGGCTTCACTTTGATGTGCGAATACTTTTACCTGCTTGGTCATAATATCAATTTCTAAAATATTATGGTTGGTATAATCCGCAACAAACATTTGGGTGGAATGACCAAATCGTATTCCATTGCCAATGCTTCCATCTGGTAGTTTTACAAAAAGCTCTGCGTGGCCATCAGAAGAGACCATACCTATGGTACCTTGTTCTTGAAAATTTACCGCATATATATTTCCTTGATTGTCTGTTGCAGGCCCTTCTATCCCTTCTGTAAAACTTCCTTCCAAAGTAAAATCTTCACTAAAGAATTGCTTTTGTTTACAATTAGTTAAAAATAAAAATAGAAAACTCAAGACTATTATTTGTTTCATATTCGATATTAGCATTTAACTACAAACAAGGTAATATATTATCGAATATATTTATCTTCAATACCGAATGTTTTAAATTAAAAGATCAACGCTCAAAAAATCAAAACTTAGCTTTTCATCATGCAAGAAATCTCATTCGAATATTGGCAGCAGCTAGCTGAACAAACTATACTTATTAGTTCACTTTTGGGAGGGTTTTCCATTGCTGTAATTGCTAACTTATTGGTGGCACAATTAGAAAAAAAGATTTCCAAAAACATTATGGTTGTTTCCACATTGGCAGCCTGTTCATTTTTAATTTGTCTATTTTCAATGACAAAACTTAGATTGATGACTACTGAAGGTTATCCCATTGAGGTTTTACAAGAGGATCTGAATCAGCCAAGAATTATTGGAAGTATATTTTTCTTCCTTGGAATCTTTTGGCTTATTACCATGATTGCTCTTTCTGGTTGGACTCAATCCAAAAGGCTTGGAATTTTCACGACAGCGATAGGGATCTTGACACTCCTTGCCATAATAATCATGGTCACCTAGTTTTTTTAATTTGAAAATTAAATCAATAATACTCATACACTTGATCCTATTGTTATTTTCTTGTAAAGAGACACAATCCGATCAGCATACAAATCATCAAATCATATTTCAAGATTTATTTAGTAGTGAGCAACAAGATGACATAAATTGTTATCGCATACCCTCAATACTTTACACCCAAAGTGGTAAATTGATTGCAGCAATTGATGAAAGGAAACCATCATGTGGAGATCTTAGATCCAACAATGATATTAATATAGTAATGAAAACCAGTCTCGATCAAGGCGATACTTGGTCAGCCGTTAAAACTATCATAGACCTGCCTTTCGGCAAATCGGTTTCGGACCCATCAATGATACAAGATCAGATAACTGGAGAAATTTTTCTTTTCTTTAATTATATGGATTTAATAAATGCACCGAATCAATATTTTCTCCAATACATAAGTAGTAAAGACGATGGCAAAACTTGGAGTCAAGTAATAGATATTACAAATCAAATAACCAAAAAAGAATGGAAAAATGATTTCAAGTTTATCACTTCCGGAAGAGGAACACAAACTAGGCATGGAAAAATACTGCACACATTGGTCAATCTCGAACATGGTCTGCATGTCTTTGGAAGTGACGATCATGGAAAGAGTTGGTTTTTGATCGATACACCCATTGAAGTTGGTGATGAATCAAAAATCATAGCATTAAATGATGGAACCTGGATGATCAATAGTCGTGTAGCAAAAGCCGGATATCGGTACATCCACCAATCAAAGGATCAAGGCAAAAGCTGGGTCACCCATATTGATTCAACACTCATCGATCCAGCTTGTAACGCAAGTTTGGTGAGACTTAGTCTCAAGGCTAATGGCTCCAATAGAAATAGGCTGTTGTTTTCAAATGCATATTCCCAATCGAAAAGAGAAAATCTAACCCTTCATATAAGTTATGATGAGGGCAAAACATGGAAATTTTCTAAGACGATTTACAAAGGACCATCAGCATATTCGTCTATCTGCATATTAAGGGGCGGTGATATTGGCATCTTCTTCGAAAAAGATGATTACAAACAAAATGTATTTACGAAAGTGACCTTAGACTGGCTCACAAATGGAGAAGATAAAATTTAATCTTATATAAACATAGTTTAAATCAACCGCCTTTTCACTTGAGGATGAAGATGTCTTATAATACTTCTGTAAATTTCTTTCAGATCATAATTTGATTTCATTCAATATGATATTTTCGAAAATTTAAAATATAAAATTTTCAAGACTATGATCGCTACTATTAAAAAGCCAAGAAATGAAGCCAAAAGAATTCAATTCAAAATTCCAGCTTTGGCGCAAAATTGGAGAACCGAGATAAAATTGATTCACGGATACTTCTGGCATCACTCAAATAAATTTTGGAGTATTCCAAATTCTCCCAACAATATGAAAAAACTACTTCAGATATTTGGAGATAATTTTAGATTTACCAATTACGCCTTCAAGCCCAAAATTCCAACGGTCATCCTAAGTGATTACTCCCAAGAGTTATTTGATAAAATGATGAGAAAACTGGTTATTGGAGGGTATAGTTATAGTACAATCAAGATTTACAAAAGTTGCATTATTAAATATCTTGGGCATTTCCAAAATCAAAAAATTGAAGAAATCTGTAAAGAAAAAATAGAAAATTACATTTATGAGCTGATTGTGAAATATAAAATTTCTAATTCTAAACAAAGCCAAATCATCAATGCCATTAAATTCCTTTATGAGAAAGTTCTAGGCAAAGAAAAAACATATTATCAATTTAAGAAACCAAAGGGACCAAAGAGCTTGCCTAATTTCTTAAGTGAAGAACAAGTAATTAATCTCATCAATACACCTACAAATCTGAAACACAAGGCAATATTGCATACCATCTATAGTGCAGGCTTAAGGGTTAGCGAATTGACCAACTTAAGAATTGAAGATATTCATTCAGACAACGGAACAATTTTTATAAAATGTTCTAAAGGGAAAAAAGATAGAAATACTGTTTTGGCTGACTCCCTGTTAAAGATACTGCGAAAGTACTATCTGCAATATAAGCCAACGTACTGGCTATTTGAAGGGCAGAATGGAGACAAATATAGTGTGAGTACTGTTCAAAAAATTTTTCGACAAGCTGTCTTAGATTCCAACACCAATGCATTTGCCACCCCACATACCTTAAGGCATTCTTTTGCTACGCATCTATTGATGAGTGGTGTTAGTACAAGATATATCCAAGTTCTACTCGGTCATTCATCATGTAAAACAACAGAGCGATATACACATATTATTGAAGTAAACAATAGAATAGTTAAAAGTCCTCTTGATACTATTTTACAAAATCCAAAATCAATCAACAAAGCTGAAGGTGAATTTTCACCCGTTAAGACATTTACCTAGAGTATCAAACAAACGAATAGATACCGACAAAATTAAACATACCAATAAAGCCTATAACAAATCAAAGATGACAACATTATAATTGATAAAGCTATACTTTTGTACAAAATTGAATTAATGACAGACGAATTCAAAAATCATTTAATCAAAAAACATCAAGATTGTGTTGGATGTCCTTCAAATGAAACCATTAAATCATTTTTTGAAGAAATTATGGGCTTGTTGTTTCCAAATTTTTCTAATAAAAGAATTAGTAATTGGGAACAACTAAATGGTAAAATTGAAGAAATCAAAAGTAGATTAGTTACCATGCTTGACAAGCATCCTAATTTATGCCAAAAATCACCTTCAATTCTTTCAGATGATTTTGTTTGCTCATTGGCAGATATTGAAAGTGCACTTCAATTAGATATTGATGCAATATATAATGGTGACCCTGCAGCAAAAAATAAAGAAGAAATTATCAGATCATACCCTGGGTTCTACGCAATTTCTGCCTACAGAATAGCTCATCGCCTACTTGCATTGGGAATCAACATTGTTCCTAGAATAATCACTGAACTGGCTCATCATCGAACAGGAATTGACATCCATCCTGGAGCCAAGATTGATCATTCTTTTTGCATTGATCATGGTACAGGAGTCGTGATTGGAGAAACATGTATTATTGGACCAAATGTAAAAATCTATCAGGGTGTGACACTTGGGGCTCTTTCTGTTCAGAAGAAAGATGCCAACAACAAAAGACACCCAAGTATTGAAAATAATGTTGTCATCTATGCCAATGCGACAATTCTTGGAGGAGAAACCATCATCGGACACCATAGCATCATTGGTGGAAACTCGTGGATTACTGAAAGTGTTGATCCATATTCTACAATATATTATGTGGCAGGTGACAACCAAGTGGAAAAAACAAAAAAACAACCATGATCGAACTAATTGGAAATACTCCAATGGTAGAATTAAAATCATTCCACCATAATCCTAATGTGAAAATATTTGCAAAACTTGAAGGTCAGAACCCTGGAGGAAGTGTCAAAGATAGAGCTGCATTAAATATGATCTCCAAAGCCATGGAACGTGGAGAGTTAGATTCTAACAAAAGAATAATTGAGGCAACAAGTGGAAACACAGGTATTGCCTTGGCCATGATTGCTGCCATCAAGCAAATTCCAATCACCCTCATAATGCCAGAAACTGCAACTGAAGAAAGAAAAGCCAGTATGCGATCATATGGGGCAAATCTTATATTAACAGATGGAGAAAAAGGGATTGAATACAGTAGAAAATTAGCAGAAGAAATGGCATTGGAAAATAGTTACGTTCTTTTGAATCAGTTTTCTAATGAAGATAATCCCCTTGCACATTACAAAAGTACTGGACCAGAAATCTGGAAAGATAGTGACCATAAGGTCACCCATTTCGTGAGTGCAATGGGAACAACTGGCACAATCATGGGTACATCACAGTTTTTGAAAGAACAAAATCAAGAAATTAAAATAATAGGTGTTCAACCGAAAGAAGGATCAAAAATACCAGGGATCAGGAAGTGGAGTAATGAAATGGTTCCAAAAATATGTGACTTTACCAGAATCGATGACATGAGATTTGTAAGCAAAGAACAAGCTATTCTTACTACAAGAAAACTGGCCAAATTAGAAGGAATAATGGCTGGCATGAGCAGTGGCGGAGCTGTTACTATTGCAGGTCAAATAGCCAACGAAATTGATTCAGGAATTATAGTTTGTATTATCTGTGACAGAGGAGATCGTTACCTAAGTTCAGGAATATTTGGGTGAATTTTCGAAAATATTAAAGACTAAAATTATTGCTCAAGTATTGTTTCGGTGGTTTCAATTATAGGAGTTGGAAAATAATTCGTTGTATTTTTATTAATCAGCTCTTTCAATTTGTTCATATTGTAGTCCTCTTGAACTTTCATTGATTTTTTCATAAAAGAGACAATAGATCTCATCACCATTCCTTCACCTGTAGTAGTGGTTGAAGATTTTAAAATTGTCTTGCCATCACGTTCAGAAAAATCTATTTTATAATCCATCTTCATCACACCTTCCATTACAAAATCCATGGCAGCTCTTTCGTTAGGTTTTACCTCTGTCATTGTCTCAACAATTACTGACTCTTGCCCATCTTCTACAAAGGTATATTGAGTAACTGCACCAACTTCTCCTTTGGTTCCGCTGATATGCTCCATTTTTGTAATCCCTGTAAGCCATTCGGACAACTTACTTTCATCATTCATTACTGCCCAAGCTTCTTCAACGGGTTTGTCAACAATTATTTCACTTTCATAACTTATGGATGGAGAAAGCATTCCTTTTGCAAAAAATAATACCAACAATAATATTATAAGAGCGACAATGTATTTAAGTATTTTCATGATAAGGTATTTGGATTAATCAATTGGTACTTTAGTTCACAATAAAAATATAATAATTTTTATATATAGAATTTTAAAGTGGAAAAAATTTATTCAATAATCAAAAGCTTATAAATTTCTATCTACAATAAATGCAATGGAGGCCTAATCGTTTCTAATCAGGTGATTGTCTCCAATGGTCTAACAAGACTAATTTCTCTATGATTTTTTGGAAATGATCTTAACCAATTCCTCTATGTTATTTTTTTAATCTAGTAATTGCAATTTCATTGTCAGAAAAAACAGCCCAACTAAAGTCGTAAACATAATTGATCATTTTATTTTGTGTGTTAAGATGGTAGGCAGTTACATAGCTGTAGTTAAATTTCTTTTTATCAAGAAGATCCTTACTCACTTTCTTATACCTTATTGTATTGCCCAATATTTCGAGTAAAATCGATCGATTGCGAT
This sequence comes from Saprospiraceae bacterium, assembly GCA_020630955.1. Classification (GTDB taxonomy): domain Bacteria; phylum Bacteroidota; class Bacteroidia; order Chitinophagales; family Saprospiraceae; genus JAHDBF01. The sequence goes on along the minus strand of JAHDIE010000048.1, from coordinate 2,140 downwards.
GCAATATTTGATCAATCATACGAGACGCCTGAATTGTTGATTCATGTAACTTTCTATGATATATAGATTTACAATTGACCGAACAGAAGATCTTATCTGACCTTCCGGTAAATTTCTTCTTACAAAGTCTACAATTCATCTTTTAAAATCCACTTTGAAAACTCTAAAATTTTAAAAACAAATGTATCGATAGTCGATCAAAACCGTATTAGTCGTCATTTAACCGTTCGGAACCGTTCAGAACCGTTCGGAACGACTATCTTCAATAGTATATGGGTTTTCGCTTGCGGTGGTAAACAAAATGAGGATATATTCGAATTGTGTTTAGAGTCCCAATATGTAATACAGGAGTGAAAAATTGAAAATGGAAATGGAAAAGAAATCGCTAACCATATTTAAGCTAAAGCATAGAAATGAGACTTGGATAGGTATAAAAAACTATTACCCTAATAACTCATGGGAATTGATAAAATCGCTACCTGATTCAAAATATTCCAAAACCCATGCTTGCTGGTACATTCCTTATACAAAAGAATCATATCAATCATTTCAAAAGCTAAACATAGCATTTACTTGTACACCTAATATCGGAACCATCGGCAAGCTTTCGCCAAATGATGCCCTTACCGACATAGAAGCAAATACTTCGAATTCATCAGTTCCTGTAGTTAGAAAGTTCAATAAGGATGATGACATAATTGGTGATACTGCCAATGACGATCTTAGAATTAGGTGGACAAATAAAAAAATATTCATCAAAATGGCTTACAACAAAGAAGATGTGAGCTTTCTCAGATCATTAACAAAATCTTATTGGGATCAAAAACAACTCATTTGGATTATTCCTGCAACACCTAACAATATTGTAAAAATCCAAAAATACTTTGCAGCATGGAATAACGCTGAATATCAAAAAATTATAAAATTGTCCTCGATAAGAGATCCAAAAACTGTAACATTCTTTACCAGTCCAGAGTACCCGAACAAACTTTTGATCAAATTAGATGGTTTTGGAGCTAGTGTCTCTAAAATAAAGCAAATTCCTGATCGAAAGTATGACAAATATTACAAAAAATGGATTGTTCCTTGGTCTCAAACGATCTACAAACAATTGAAAGATTACTATCATGAAATGGACTACAGCATCATGGATAGGGTTCCTAGGAATAAAAATGATTATGAAAAAGAATTAAGGACTCATCATGACAGATTGCAATATTTACACAATAAGTACCCAATTGGTTACCGAGAAAAAATTGTTAATTATAGCAACCTTTTACTTCGTCAAAGATATAGTTGGAAAAGCATCAATAGTTATACTGGAAAACTTGCAAAATATATTGAGTTTTTCGAAGGAAGAGATATAGATCTTCTAACAGATACCGATGCCAATAATTATCTTTCTCAATTGGCAAAAAAAGAAGTATCCAATAGCTTATTGAATGTAACCTTAAGTGCTATTAAGTTGTATTATCGAAAAGTTGTCATGCAACCATCTTTTCATATTGAAAGGCTAGAAAGACCTAGAAAAAGGAGAACATTGCCTACCATATTGAGTGTAAAAGAGGTAGACAATATCCTGAGAAGCATTAACAACCTCAAGCATCTGTGCGTTCTGTATACTATATATGGTGGGGGATTAAGGCTATCTGAGGTAATCAATTTGAGGGTCCAAGATGTATTATGGGACCGAAATCAAGTACAAATTAAAGCAGGAAAAGGCAATAAAGACAGAATGGTTATGCTAAGCCAATCACTAAAAGAATTATTACAAAAATATTTCAACGAATACAAACCTCAATATTGGTTATTTGAAGGGGCAGATGAGCGATCACAATATACTAGCAGCAGCATCCAGAAGGTAGTGCGAGAGGCAGCAAAAAGGGCTGGAATATCAAGAAAAGTTACACCTCACACCCTCAGGCACTGTTTTGCTACTCATCTGATGGACAATGGAACAGACACAAGATATATCCAAGAATTGTTGGGTCATAAAGATATTCGTACTACCTTAATATATACACATGTTACAACCAGTAGTATAAATACTATAGAAAGCCCTCTTGATCATCTAACCAGAAAAGGATATACGGTAAAAAAGAGGAATAGTTGATATCGAAATGGTAGGTATATATGTGAG
>JAHDIE010000009.1 GCA_020630955.1 Saprospiraceae bacterium | reverse complement strand
CTCCCGACCCCCTCGGTGTAAGCGAGGTGCTCTGAACCAACTGAGCTAATCGCCCTCTTAAGGGATTGCAAATATATGTTTAACAATAATCATGCACAATTTTTTTGAAGGATTATTTATCAACTATTATCCATTTCTTTTTGTATGCTTTTGGGGCTTAAATACAGATAAAAGGCAATAATAAAGGATGAAAAAAAGAAAATAGGCCCTACTTTGTCTGCTTCTAGCAAATCATTGATCAATATCATCACTGCTGTAGAAAAGTAGGAAAGCGCCGCAGCCATTATCCAATAGCCCTCTTTTCTTCCTTTATAGAGGTGGTATGCCCGTTGTGCTAGGAACAAAGGCATCAGTATCAATAAAAATAAAATGATCAATCCGATAAAACCTTGCTCTACCAAGGTCATCAAGTAATAATTGTGAATTCCTGACTTTTCTGGATTATCACTCACATAGGTCTGAAAACTATTTACCGTATATCGCTTGTAATTGCTATAAAATGTGGATGGCCCAAAACCAAATAATGGCCTCTCCTTTACCATATGAAATCCAGCCACCCAACGATACAACCTCTCCATGGTTGAAATATCTTCCATATTATAAGTAGCCTCAATCAAGTTATTAAACTTAGTATGGCTAACTGTCTTTTCATATTGTGGTGCCAATTCTAAGTACTCATTTCCTTTGATCATACTATTTAGACCAAAAGCGAGCACAACAAAAGCGACAGGAACAAGCCATTTGAGCAATTTCCATTGAATCGCAAAATATAAGGCAATGCATAATACAATTACACCATAAGCAGCTCTTGTATAAGTAAAATATACCGCTACTAAAAAGTATAGCAGGATATACCAGAATTTTTTCTCTTTGGTAGTTCTTGCAATCGCCCAAATAAATGGGACCAACAAAACCAACATCGCTGCATAGTTCACATGATTTCTGAAGATTGGCCTTACGGCAAAATTGATGTCAGCAAAAGAAAACCCAGATGTTGCATGATTTATTATAACATAAGCCACCGCAATAATACTTGTGTATATAAACCATCGAAACATCTTTTCTAAATCAGATTCCTCTTTAATCAATAAAAAGGGTAAAAAAAAGAACGGAACTATATACCAAATCTTCGCCAAAAAAAATTTAGTAGATATAATTGGATAGGTGGATAAAATACTTGTAATTAAGATCCATAGTAAATGGAATATTAAAACAACACTGATTGGGTTTGTAATTATCCTTTTATCAATCTTCCTAGCGTTCCATAAAATCAAGACAAAAAATAAAAAAGTAAGAAACCACATCAATGGTTCTGAGGGAAGATCTGTTCCTAGTCCACCCGGCAAAGTTACTTCTATTGAAAAAGGCAGAAGTACAAAAAATCCAAAAAATATTAATTTGTAATTGACTATCGCAATGAAAACAAATAAAAAAGCCAGTGGAATTAATACCAAATAAGGTTCTGAAAATACTGCTGCTCCAACACAAGAGGCAATCACCAAAGAACTAAAAGCATAAAAGCTTTTTTTATCATTGGAAAGTAACTTACTTCCTTGGCTCATCACTAAATACAGATTTCCAATTTACCTCTTTGTATTGATTCATAAACAAAACCCAAACCAAACTTAAAAAGAAAGTCACGGCAGTAGTTCCTATAACAATGAGTGATCTTATTGGTCTTGATTTAATGTGAGGCACCTTGGCTTCCTGAACCAAATGGAGAGCTGTAAATGGTGAGTTATAGGCTGATTTTAATTGTTTATATCTTTCTTTGTCCAAGGCGAGTTGCTCACTTATTTCTTTCATTTCCATTCCTAATTTTTCAATTTGACCACTTCCACTTGCGTAAGATGTTGCTTCTTTGTTTAGTTCCTTAAGTTGAAGCTTCAATCCCTCTACTTTTGCTGCTAACATGGGTATAGAGTCCCTCAGCTCAGGAGTGTTTTTAAATACAGAAAGTTTAGCGTTTAAGTTTGCATAAGCAGCTTTGGTGGATGTCAATTGTTCTCCTAAGACTTCCCCTTTTGATTGAGAATTGTATATTTTATATTCATCCTTTAGCTTGGCAATATCCTTAATTAGGTTTTGTTGATAGCTGTCTTTTTCTTCAATGATTTTTTCATGACTAGAAAGAAGTTTCGCCTGACTTTCTTTGATCATTCTTTGGCCTATTTCATTGACTTTTTCTCTTGCAGCCTTTGCAATTTTTGCAGCCATTTCTGGCTCCTTGTCTTCAAAAGACAACTCTAACGCATCGAATTTATTTTTCTCTGTGTTGTATGCTTTTGCAACCATTAGCCTTACTGCATAACCTGCTTGGTCTCCATCTGGGTCGATCTCATACCTTTTATATAGATCAAATTTTTCAATTAAATAATCAGTTAATTCCTCAGAATTTGCAATTGAAAATAATCGATCCAAATCAGTATCTGTACCATATATTTCACGCTTGAGATTACCTGTACCAATTGGTAACGGTTTTGCAAGATCTGGACTTGCTGCATAAAAAATGGTCTTGGATGTGTAAAAGTTTGGTAGCATTAAAGCTGCAACAGCAGAAATAATTGCCGCAAGCACACAGCTAATGATGATTGGTTTTCTCCACCTGTAAATCGCATTTACAAGATCAAGCAGATTATCGTTTTGACTCATCGGTTGGTTTCTAATCAAGTATAGTTGGTCTCTTAATCAACTTCAGCGTTGTTGAAAGTATCTAAACGTATAAGACCCATCAAAAATGATGCAATTATCATCATAATTATGCTTAGTCCCATCTTTATTATCCAATGAATATCAAATTGAGCCATAAAATAAGCAAAAGAGCAAACTAAAATCACATAGAAAACAGCAGTAATCATTGGTTTAAGTTTAATTTTTAGACCAAAATTTTTAATCACAATAAATATTTGCAAAAGCATTACGGAAACTTGGGTAATAAGTGTTGCCTTTGCAGCTCCAATACTTGTTTCAACAGGAATCCATTTGTAATTTAAATACCAATTGATACATATTCCTGCAAACAATACTATGTTGAATAAAAACAACTTACCTGAAGCTGTTATTAAGGTTCCGTAGATATACGAAAAACCAACGCCAATAAAACTTAAGATTAATATTCTAAATGTATCTGCATATTGCTCCGTGTAATCTATATACAATAACTTCATAATCTCCTCTGCATAGAAGAACCCAGAAAGGACCACCATAGAAATAACAAGCAACATAATTTTAGCAGCTTGGGATGCCAATTCCCCAACCTTTCCGTCTTTGCTCAAGCGGTAGGCAAACATTGGTAATAATAAACTTGCAAATAATAATGCAAACATATTGGCTGCATCAAGTAATCTATAACCTGCCGCATATACTCCAGCTGCATATGCCTCATCTCCCAAAATTCTTTCCAACATTACACCATCGATCCTATTAAAAAAACTCATAAATAATCCTACCAATGCGAAACCAAAACTCTCTTTCAAAATATGTATCGCATCTCTAATTGAAAAATAAAATTCAATTTTTGTAATCCCCCTCAGTCTTGTATAAGCAATAAGAATGGCTATTAAATTAGCAAGAGTAATACTTAAGATAAAAGATTCTATGCTAAGTGCTTTGAGCACATAAATTTGAACTCCCAAAATCAATATTAATAACATCTTATCCAATACTGAATAAAAAGTCTCCTTTCCATAATCTCCTACCGCAGGAAAATGGCTTTTCAAGAAAACATAAAGTGAAGTGAGAAAAAAATTGACAGCTATCATCCCAAGAAGCTTATAATAGCTGCTTGGATAATCCACCAAAGTCCCAAATAAAGCTAATAGACAAAGAAACAAAACCCCCAACCACAACTTCATGATTATTGTCTGACCGATACGTACTGAAAGGTTTCCTCTATTTTCTGAAACCCACTTAATATTTTGATTGTGGATACCCGGATCCAGAATGATTTGAAATAAAAAACAAAAATTGAGTAATCCAAAATATAGTCCCCAGGTATTTGGTCCCAACAGGTTTTGAGCCTGCGTTTCTATTCCAAAAATATATATTGGCTTAATCAGCACGTTGGCAAAAAGCAAGAAGGCCAAATATTTTCCAAACGACTTATTGGGCATGTTGTAAATTTAAGAAAACTCTTAAAAACTAAGCTTTTCAAACATTATTAGATCAAAGAGATTTTTTCAAATACATAAGCCCTTACAAATCAATAAGCTTAAGTTAAAAATCAAATTAACGTATTAAATAATTCTTTAATATGTTTTTTCTTTGATACATTTGTTGAACCGAACACAATACCCCACTAACAGTTCCAAAGAAATTTTATTTCCCTAACCGATAAAACAAATCCGATATGTTCCCAAGACATGTCAGATGGTATCGTTTACTATTGCTCTTGTTAGTAATTGTAAATAGCGACGAGGCCATTGCAAAAACCGATAGCAACCTTATTCTCGATTCCGGGCTAGGTCACAATACCTGCCCGGAAGAGTCGAGTCCCTCAATTGTTCTTGATTGCTCTGCAATTTCTGATATAACAATAGACTGCAATGACGCCGATCCAATGGGTCCAACAGTAAACGATCTTGTTGTTACGGAAGTTGCAAACTGTTCTGCTGCTTTACAAGCTGGATCTAGTTCTCCTGATGGCGGTCCAATCATTGTTGTCAACAATTTCACATCTATTACATACACTGGAAGTGGTACTTCACAAGATGTAATTTTTACTCTTGTAGACAATGAAGGCAACACCCTTAACTGTAACAAAACAATTACAATTATTGGTGACTGTCCCGTAGGGGTTGATTGCTCCCTTGCAGATGATATTGTAATTGATTGTAATGATGCCAATCCCCTCGGTCCTACAATTGATGATTTAATCAGCGCAGAATTAAACAATTGCACTTCTGCTTTAGAGCTTGGTTCAGCATCTCCAGACGGTGGACCAGTATCTGTTACCAACAACTATACACTGCTAACTTATACAGGGAGCGGTTCAAACCAAGATATCACATTTACGGTAACGGATAATGAAGGAACTGAAACGGAATGTGTAAAAAATATTTCCATCATTGGTGATTGCCCAATTGGAATCGACTGTTCTTTAGCAAATGATATTGTAGTAGACTGCAATGACGCAAATCCACTTGGTCCAACTATAAATGATCTAATCGAAACTGAAATTGCAAATTGCACTTCGAATTTAGAAAACAATCTAATGTCTCCCGATGGTGGACCAGTAACTGTTTCTGATAACTATACCTTGCTTCCATATTCTGGAAGCGGTACCAATCAAGATATCATATTTACGGTAACGGACAATGAGGGAACTGAAACCGAATGTGTAAAAAATATTTCCATCATTGGTGATTGCAAATACATGCTATGTCCTCCAAGCATTGATTTAATATGTGAAGAGGGTCTACCTGCTCCAATAACTAGTTTCAAAAAGTTTGAAGAAGCAGGAGGCGTTTATGACTTTATTGACTGCGACACTATGTTCATTGCATCTTCTGATAATTTAACACTTGAAGATCTCAATTTTTGCTCTACAGATGAAATCGAAATCATAAGAACATATACCTTGACTGATGATTGTGGACAAGCATTTACATGCGAACAATCGATTATCTATCAACAAGAAACAGATGGACCAATTATAGACTGTCCTGCTCCAGTCACCGTTTCAGTAAATGCTTCTGACTGTATGTATGAAGCTATATTATCTCCACCGATTGCAACCAACAGTTGTACATATCTAAGCGTCATAAGTGTCAGCAGTCAGTATGTTGACAACAGAGTCACCCTTGGCCTTGGCGATAATATCATCGTGTGGACAGCAATAAATGAATGTGGAGTATCATCACAATGTCAACAAACAATAACTGTTATCGGATCAGGAGATGATTTCGCCATCCTTTGTAATGGTTCTCAACAAGCTTTCTTAGAAGCAAATGGTATTGCTAACGTTCCAGCAGAACCATTTGTTAACACGATTTATGATGCTTGTGGTTCTTCTGGACCATACACCTACGAAATTAAAAGAGAAAATGCCGGTAGTTGTGTAAGTGGACCTGGTACAGACTATGCTCCTTTTGCAAGTTTCTGCTGTGATGACTTAGGACTTGGTAGCATACCTGTTTCTATAAGGGTAACAGATGCAAGTGGATACGAAGCCATCTGTTCTTCTGTTTTAGATCTAAAAGATTTAATAAACCCAACCATCACCACTTGTCCGACTGATGTTACTGTACCTTGTACAACCATAATAGATCTTGATGATCTTAGCCCATTTGGTTCAGCAGCAGGAACCGATAACTGTCCTGATGGACTTACTGTTGTTGAATCATACGAAGATAATCGTCAAGATTGCGGTTTTGGAAAAATTATTAGAACCTTTACGTTTAAAGATTTATCCGATAATGCGGTCAGTTGTACCCAAACAATAACGGTGTACAACAATGACCCTTTTGAAGAAAGTGATATAGTATGGCCTCCTGATAATACTTATACTAATCTTTGTAATGAAGAAATTCCTACTCCAGATGTTGCAGGAGTTCCTGCATATACTGCAAACTCTTGTTCTCAACCATTGGTTACTCACTCTGATCACGTTGTTACTGAAGGTCCTGGTTGTCTCACTATATACAGAACATGGGTCGTTCTAGACTGGTGTCAATTTGATAATGATGCTGATGAATCGACCTATAGATGGGAAAATGTCCAAATTATCTCATTACAAAATAACATTCAACCCGTTTTTGATGATTGTGAATCATATGTTGAATCGTGCGGCAATGAGCTAACTTGTACAGGAATGATCAACCTTACAGCAACAGCCACTGATGACTGTGCTGAAGAAGATGAACTCATATATGCATATACCTTGACCTTAGAAAATGGTATTATCATAAATGGACAAGGTAATACAATAAATGCTCCTTACCCATATGGAGAACACTCCATTGTATGGGGTGTCACAGATCAATGTGGAAACTATGCTACTTGTGCTCAGATAGTAAAAATTAAGGATTGTAAACCACCTAATGCTGTTTGTTACAGTGGCCTAAATATCAACCTCACAGAAATGCCAGGTAACGAACCAATGGCTGAAATCTGGGCTAGTGACCTAGATGCAAGTAGCACGGATAATTGTACTCCTACTGCTGAACTAGAATTTGCTTTTGATGCAGCGTTTACTCAAGCAAATTTAATATTCACTTGTAATGATGCTGGAAGCTCTCATCTTGTAAGAATGTATGTGCGAGATGGAGATGGAAATGTTGGATTCTGCAAAACCACTATCGGAATTCAAGACAATCATAATTTTTGTGAGAACTTTCAATCCGATGAGGATGACGTAATGATTGCAGGAAGAATTGCGACAGATGCAAATCTCACTATGGAAAATGTGGACGTTATGCTTCAAAATAATTCTCCAACACCCATGCATTATATGACAGATAGTGAAGGTCAATATGCATTTACAGAACTTCCAATGTATGGAGATTATATTCTCAAACCATCTTTCGAAGGTGAAATTCTGAATGGCGTTTCTACTGCTGACATCCTACATATACAAAGACACATTCTTAATATACAAAAATTTGATAGTCCTTATAAAATCATTGCTGCAGATATAAATAACTCACAAACTATATCCGGAGTAGACATTATCGAACTTAGAAAAGTAATTCTAGGGATTCAAAATGAGTTTACAAACTCAGAAGTATGGAGATTCGTAAATCCAAATCTGGGCTTAACAGATCCTGACAATCCATTCCCTTTTAGTGAAAATATGAATTTAACAGATCTTGATCATAATGCCCACAACATGGATTTTGTAGGTGTTAAAACAGGAGATGTAAATTATAGTGCGTTAATCAACGGTTTCATCCCAGAGACCTTTTCAGTAAGATCCCAAAATACACTTTGGCTTGTAAGTAAGCAAGTCGAGAGGGGTTCTATCCAACTAACAGTAAACACAGATCAAGAACTCAGTGGATTCCAACTTGCATTTAGAATCACTGGTTCTTTTGATCGATTTAGACTTAACTCATCCATGATTGACATTGATGAAAGCAACTATGCTATCGATGATGACCTGATAAAAATTAGCTGGTCATCTGCCGAAGCAGTTCAATTGTCAAAAGGAGATGAGCTATTTAGTTTAGATTTTGGCGAAGATGTGGGATTCGAATTACTAACGGATCTACCAATGTTTAAATCAGAAGCTTATGACGAATCAGTAAAAGCACTGGATGTAGAAGTCCACACAGAAAGTATAATAACAAATGAAGAATGGCAAGTATTCAGAAATACTCCAAACCCATTCGTTGAAAACACTTATATCCCATTTAATGCACCGAAAGAAAGTGATCTTTCGCTTTCAGTATTTGATGTTAATGGTAAACTTTTATTCCAAGAATCAAGAATTGTTGGAAAAGGCTATCACACTTGGGAAGTAAGTGCTACAGATTTAGGAAACGTTCACGGAGTTTTATATTACAGGCTTGAGTCGGACGACTTTAGTTCGACTCAACCTTTTATTAGGTTGAAATAGAAAGTACATTTTTTATATACCACAAAACATTTGTGGTCCCATGATTTGATAATAGAATCTAAGAACCTCGCTTCAACCAGGCGGGGTTCACCTATTTTTATTGACAGCAATCATCTTTTGCCAAGCCTCTTCAAAGTTCTCATCATACAAAACTCTCGTAGATATTTTTTCCATAGCCAACTGCTGACTTGGAAATAGCCACTCAGAAATGTCTTCTACTCCTTCTCCAAGTAAGCTATTAACACGAGCTGCTTGTAGTGGATGCATCGCCAACTGACGATATTTTGAATTCTTTAAATAATACTTTGGATCACTATCTTTTCTAAATTCTGCTCCACCTGTTATCAATTGATCTGCGCAATTTGATCGTTTACCTATTTTTGTTAATTCTTTTTCTGAAATCAATTTTGGATCATATTCTACCTTCACAACTTCTCTTCCGTTTTGCCATCCCGCGGTTGTTTGATATACTCCTCTCACTTTACCATACACCTTTTCTCCAGACCAAAAACAATACATCGAATAGATTGATTCTTCAGTAGCCTTAGTATTTAGTATTTCTTCTAATAAACGAATATTTTGAGGAATGACAATCCCCCTTTCGGTAAATGACTGTACTATTCCATCCAATAGTCCTGCACTGGTATAATTTCCATTGATTCTTTCAATTATATTTTCCCCCTCTTTGTCTACGATTCTAACAACAGGGTTATTCCAACTGGGTTCATTGTACCGTTCTAAAATTTTTTTGTCTTTTCCTTCTTTGTTATTATATATAACCAATGGAACAAAATAATGCTCAATAACATCTACCAACATAGGGTTACTCAGCACTTTTTCTCCATAATTTTTACAAGTAGCACAGCCCGGTACTTCTTGAAAAAGAATCAAGATCGCTTTGTTTGTTTTTTCACTTAGGTAAATGGCTTGATCATAATCTCTAAGCCAATCTACCTTTCCCAATTCTTGAATTTTCTGAGCATTCAAGTTAAGCCATACGAATACACCAATAAAAACCAAAGCTAATTTTTTCATTTTACCTCAATTTGGTTTCGATATAACTTTTAGCAGTAATAAATATTAACTCCCTAGCAAGATCTGAAATGCTTTCATCATTTAACATATCTTCAGAAAATGCAAGTAACTCTTCTTCTGGGTAATTTTCAAAAATTGTATCTACTTTTTCTTTCCAAAGTTTTCCTTTGGTATTGAAAGATTCCCAGTTTTTATCTTCTGTTTTTTGAAAAAACTCTGCATCAAATTCTTTTCCTTTTTCCTCCATTATAAGAGAACGAAAAATTACCAAATGAATAAATAACATTGTTTCCTTTTCTGTTTCTGTCAAAAGATGAAAATCTTCTCCCAACAAATATCCAGTAAATGACTTTTCTTTTGCGACAAAATCCAAAATGTTTTCATCTACATTTGAAGACACAATTTCTATTTGTTTTTCTATCGTACTTTCTTTAATCATAACACATCTTTAATAAGAAAAAAGCCATCCTCTCCTTTTTGCTGATACAAGGGCATCAACAATCTACCTTCGTCCGGGCACAAAATATTTCCATTTTTGTCTGTTGCTAAAATCTCCCCTTTAGCAACTTTTTGAAAACTAGTATACCCTGGTTTCATTTTAAACTCATCTTCTTCTTTTACACCATACCTCAACACCAACTCTGTTACCTTTGGTAAGTTTCTTGAGTATTCAAGTAGGATCTGATCATGGATGTTTTCTACATCATCGGATTTGACCATTTTTACAGTTCTCAAGAGATTTACTATAGCTGCTATTGCACGGTTGATTGATTTGTGTTCTTCGTGTTGCCCTGATTCAAAAGTGATAGTTACAGTATCAATAGGCAAATTTTCAGAATTAAAATAATGCAAGGTTGTCCCACTAATTCCTTTAAGCATGCCTTTTACTACAGGCGCATGTAGATTCTTTGCAATTTCCAAGCTTTCTTCACTTTCTGCAGGAATGCTAAATATCCCACCAAAAGAGGATGTGGTATGTAAGTCTAGGATATACAGTTTTGACGGCTTGTATTTTTCACAAGTTTCTTCAATAATTTTTAGAATCTCCAACATTTCCTGATCCTCTGTATCTAATTCATGTGGCATTGCTCCCTTAATTTTATCTATATGCTCTTTTTTCCATTGCCTATTAATGTCCTTATCTATAAATCGTTCGTTCTTTTTGTAGGCAGTAAGGTTGCCGATCAAGCCTATAAAACTACCTCTAAATTCAAAAGATGGGTTGGTGATAGGTTCCACCTCCAACATTTTCTCTAGCATTGCAATTGCTTTTATACCCATTGGTTCATTGCCATGCATTGCGCCAATGGCAATCAATAAAGGTCCTGGTTTGCTACCATGGTATTCAGCAATAATTCTTTCTTTATTCAATTCGCTCTTTTCCATGCCCAAAGATATAAACTTGCTATGGATCGATATGGACGCCATGGTTCTGCTTTTTTAATCATATCCTTTAATAATTTACTTTTTTCAGATTTGATGTTGTATAACCTTACCATGGTTTGTTGTATTGCCAAATCCTTAACAGGAAGGATGTCCAATCGATCCAATTGAAAAATTAAAATCATCTGAATAGTCCACTCCCCTACTCCTTTAATGCCTATCAGTTTTTCAACAATTTCTTCATCAGACATCTTTTCCCAATCTTCTTCCTCAATTTTATTCTCAACAAAAAAGTTCGCAATATTTAATATGTACCCACTCTTTTGATTTGATAGTCCAACGGTTCTTAATTCATCCACGGAATATAACAAAAGGTCTTCTGGAAGAAAATCATCTGTGCCAATATAGTCTATCATTCGATTATGAATTGTCTCAGCTGCCTTGATGGAAATTTGTTGATAAACAATTGATTTAACCAACTCATGAAATACTGTCTTTGATTTTGGTAAAGATAATTTTTGATGATTTTTGATGATTTCTTTCAATACTGGGTCTTTGGAAAGATGTTTATCTGCCTTTTTGCTCATTTTTATTCCGTTTTATAATTTGAATGCGATGACAATACATATAAAATATTTTCATATTTGGCACAAGTTTTGAACCAAGATAGCAAAACCTCCGTGAGAAATGATTTTGATATACTTCTTGCTGATCTTTGGATCACCAAACACACTAACAAGTAATAATTATGATATAATTGCCAGCAGTTATATCGAACAACATAAAGAATTGGCTATTATTGAGATGCATCGCTCCGGTGTTCCTGCGAGCATCACTTTGGCTCAAGCACTCATTGAAACCAATGCTGGTAGAAGTGATTTAGCAACAAAAGCCAATAATCATTTTGGAATCAAATGTAAAAGAACTTGGAGTGGTGGAACCTATTATCATGAAGACGACGATTACAACAACAAAGGAGAATTAATTGCATCTTGTTTTCGAGCATATAATTCAGTTATTGAATCATATGCAGATCATTCCAACTTCCTTAGAACGAAAGAAAACTACATGGCTTTGTTTTTATTAGACAGATATGACTATAAGAACTGGGCTTATGGATTGAGCAGAAGCGGTTATGCAACCAATCCAAAATATGCACAAATGTTGATCGATAAGATCGAAGCTTTTGGTTTAGATGCCTATGACAGATATCCAAACCCAACCAACAAGTTAAAAAAATAAGGACGATAGATTCCAAATATTCATATATTTGGTGAGCCAAAGCTGTTGATGATAGACAAAGAGCTATAAACCAATCCCTAGAGGATTTATAATAGAATCGAAATCAACCTACTCGATGTTTTCTTCGATTTGCTTTGGCTTTTTCTCCTTACCTCCTGTTTTTACTTCTCTTTTCATTTCTTTGTTGTCCTTTCGCATTCGTGCAATATCCACTGCCTCAAAAATGGCTCTTCTAAATGATGAAATATCCACGATGTTCTTCCCTGCAATATCATAAGCTGTTCCATGATCAGGAGAAGTTCTAACAATGGGTAGCCCAGCCGTAAAATTTACACCATTTCCAAATGTTAATGCTTTAAACGGAATCAAGCCTTGGTCATGATACATTGCCAATACTGCATCGAATTTTTTAAATTGTGAACTACCAAAAAAACCATCGGGAGGATATGGACCAGAAACATGCATTCCGTTCTTTTTTGCTTCAACAATTACTGGCTTAATCAATTCAATATCCTCTTTTCCAATTGTTCCATTATCTCCAGCATGAGGATTAAGTCCAAGTACTGCTATTTTTGGTTTTTCAATACCAAAATCTTTTGTTAGACTTTGGTCTAAAACAACCATTTTAGAAATTAGCTTTTCTCTGGTCAGTTTTTTTGTAATGAGAGATACAGGTATGTGGTTGGTAACCAGAGCTACACGAAGACCATCTGCAACCATCATCATTACCGTTTCCTTTGTATTGAACTTATTGGCAAAATATTCCGTGTGGCCAGGAAACTCAAAGCCAGATTTCTTCATAGCCTCTTTATTGATTGGTGCCGTAACGATAGCATCCAAAAGTCCATTTTGTGCATCCTCTACAGCATACTTCATGGCAATTCCTGCCAGCCTACCCCCTTCCTCTGTTACTTCTCCAACTGTGATATTGGCTTTATCATCCCAACAGTTTTTAATATAGATATTTCCTTCCTTAACATGTCCTTTGGAATCATAATATGCTGGATGAAAGTCTTGGGCTCCTATGATGTTTCTATAGTAGGAAATTACCTTTGAAGAGCCATATATTATTGGAATGAATTTACTACTTACCTTTTTGTTTTTTAAAGTTCTAATGATTAACTCTGGTCCGATACCATTGATATCTCCAATTGTTATCCCTATTCTTAACTTACTCATCTAATAATCTTTGATGCGAAGATATTGTTTTTAATCCAGTCAATGTTCAGATAACACAGTATTTGTGTTTTCTGTTATTACCTTTGCAATAGTGAAAACGAAAAAGAAATATGGGCAACACTTCCTTATAAATGTAGGAATCAAGGAAAAAATTATTCAGGCTATATTAGATAATATTCCTCAGGGTGATAATTTACTCGAAGTAGGTCCAGGAGAGGGTGTACTCACAAAATATTTAGTAAATGAAGATTATACACTAAAAGTTGTTGAAATAGATCCTGATATGATTCAAGTTTTAAATAAGGACATTCCTCAACTAAAAGACAAGCAAATCATTTTTGGAGATATTATCAAAATGGAGAGGAAGCAACTATATGGAGAGGAGAAATATCACCTTGTTGGAAATTTTCCATATAATGTATCTTCTCAATTGCTATTCTTAATGTACGAGAATAAGCATCAGATCCCAACTATGATTGGAATGTTTCAGAAAGAAGTAGCAGATCGTGTTGTCGCAGGTCCAGGGTCAAAAACTTATGGTATTCTTTCTGTGTTACTTCAAGCGTTCTACGATTGTAAAAGACTATTTCTTGTTTCTAAAGGTTCATTTAACCCTCCTCCAAAAGTCGAAAGCGCAGTTATTCTGCTTAAAAGAAATAAAACCAAGGAGTTAGGGTGTGACGAAGTTTTATTTAAAAGAATCGTAAAAATGGCTTTTAGCCAACGTAGAAAAATGCTAAGAAACACGCTCAAACAATTACTACACGAAAACATTCTATCAAAAGAAATATTTACCAAAAGACCCGAACACCTCAGTGTTCAAGATTTTATCAACATTACCATTGAAATAGAAAATAACAAAATATGAGCTTAGAAGAAAAAATTAACGCAGATCTTAAAACAGCTATGAAAGAAAAAGATCAAGCTGGATTAAGAGGAATCAGAGCCATTAAGAATGCTATTCTTCTTTCCAAAACTGATGGAAGTGGAAAAGACTTAGATGATGCAGCTGAAATTAAATTGGTACAGAAATTAATCAAACAAAGAAAGGATTCACTAGAAATATATCAAAAGCAAGACAGACCTGACCTGGCTGTGGTTGAACAAGAGGAAATTACAGTTCTTGAAAGATACCTACCTGCTCAGCTTTCAGAAGCAGAATTGACGCCTATTGTACAAGAAATTATTAATTCGATTGGTGCCTCTTCAATGAAAGATATGGGAAAGGTTATGGGTCTAGCTTCTGGACAACTAGCAGGACAAGCAGATGGAAAAACCATTTCTGCAATAGTGAAAAAATTGTTAAGCTAGTTTTATACTTAATATATTAGTTTCCTTGTCTTATATTTGAATAGGATTGTATCGATTTCCTAATTTTAAATAATATTGTTAATTAATCTTTATAAAATGAAAAAATTCCTTCTTGCACTAGCCTTATTCTGCGGACTAATGGTTGTGAATAGTGCTAATGCTGCTCCAGTGAGTGGTACAACAACAAGTGCTGATTTTTCATCAATTTCCTTAGATGAGTTACAGAACCTTTCTGTTGATGATGTTGAAAAAATGATTGGCAAAGAGCTTACTTTAAAAGAAAAACTTGGTTTAAAGTATGTTCAAAACAAATTGAAGAAGTCCAAAAAGGGTGGTGATGATTATGATCCAATCTTAATTTATGTTCTTTGTTTCTTCATTCCGCCTTTGGCTGTATTCTTAGTTTATGACATAGGAAGCGAGTTTTGGGTAAATATTATTCTTACCTTACTTTGTGGAGTTCCTGGAATCATACATGCTTTCATCGTGTGCGCTAGAAAATTATAATATATTAATTTGGTATGAGGGCAATTAACCTTGTTTTAAAAATTAAACTCATAGGTTATTTCCTCATACCAATTTTATTATTCCTCCTTCCTTCCAATTACTTTGACAATGGCAGAGATCTCTGTCTTTCTAAACTTCTCCTCAATGAAAGCTGTCCTGCTTGCGGGATAACCCGAGCGAGTATGAGATTTATACATTTCGAATTCAAAGAGGCAATAGAGTTCAATCCTTTGGTAATAATAGTTTTTCCAATTCTTTGCCTTATTTGGGCCTATTGGTTTTACAAGGACTTTAAACGTCTTGAAACTATCAATCAAATTGGCTAATCTGCCAAAAACTCAAAAATATCATCAAGCTCATCAAAACTTTTCAATCCCGTCTTAATTTCTTCTCCTCCCTCCAAACACAAGCCAGCTCTACTTTTTACATCTTCTAATAGTTCTAAATCAAAGTATTTCGATGCAATATATACCTCATGTCCAGAATTGATATATCTATTGGCTTCTTGGGGTGAACACAATATCCTGGTATCTAAGTTTTGAACTTGCTCAAATGATTCTACCACATAAAATAATTTACCTTGAGTAAAATCCCAATGATCAACAATAGATTTCTGATTCGTAATTATGCCTGATAGTTTTAATGCCTTAAGATTATCTAAAATGAATTCAATATCAATGTGATCGCAAAAATTTCCGATAAATTCAGGACCTTCTAACCAATTGATAATCTCTGTAATATTATCAGGACCAATAAATTCTTGACTATTAGCACTGATATCAAAACTCATAAAATCAACCATCCAAGCCGCAAAATATCTTGCATCGGTTAGGTTTTTAATGTTACTTGCTATTATTTTTCTCGAAAGCATTATTGTAAAAATGGATTAGTTAGTTTTTCTTTTCCTATCGTGGTACTTGGTCCATGTCCTGGATATACGACCACTTCATCACCCAACGGAAAAAACTTTGTTTTGATGTTTTGTATTAAGGTATCAAAGTTACCTCCTGGCAAGTCTGTACGCCCGATACTTCCATCAAACAAAACATCTCCTGCTATTAATTGTTTCGATTCTTTGTGAAAAAACGAAAGGCTTGCTGGCGAATGTCCAGGTGTAAAAAGTATTTCTAAATCAGTTGCTCCAAAGCTCAATAACTCACCTTCTTCTAAAAATACAAGTATTTCTGGACTTGGATCATATTGAATACCATACATATCACTTGTCATCTTACCTGCCATTAATACAGGAATTTCACCTTTATGGGCCTCTAGAGATAATCCATATTTAGTTGAAATAAATCTATTTCCTAAAATATGGTCAATATGACAGTGTGTATTGACCAATTTCATTGGCTTTAGCCCTCTCGAATCGATAAAATCTGTTAAAAGTTGCTCCTCTTCCTTCGAATTACAACCAGGGTCAATAATTATACATGACTTTGTATCATCGAATAACACATAGGTATTCTCAGAAAATTCGTTAAATGTAAATACTGCGACTTCCATCATTCAAGATTTAGTCTGCTAAATTACATATCTTTAGAAGACAGAAACATCTCATGAGGCCTAATGTTCTCCATATAATTTTTATTCTCCTTTTTCCATTAATACTACATGGACAAAGCATCAACACCAATTTTGGTAAAAATCGAGTGCAATATCATGATGACTTCAACAAGTGGGATAAGTATGAAACAGAAAACTTTATTTCTTACTGGTATGGAAAATCAAGAAATATTGGGCAATCTGTGGCTCAAATGGCAGAACTCGATCACGATGAAATACAACGAATTCTTGAACATCGACTCAATAAAAAAATAGAAATTGTTGTCTACGTAGACCTTAGTGATGTCAAACAAACCAATCTTGGTAATGAAGATTCTTATCACTCTAAAAACAACGTAACTCAAGTTGTAGGTAACAAAATGTTTGTTTACTTTGATGGGGATCATAGACATTTGCGAAAGCAAATTAGAAAAGGAATCGCAACCGTCTATATTAACTCTATTCTTTACGGCACCAACCTTCAAGAACAAGTTCAAAATGCCATCTTATTACGTCTACCCGATTGGTTCAAGCAAGGATTGGTTTCTTTTGCTGGAAGTAATTGGGATTATCAAATTGAAGATAATCTAAAAGATATCATTCAGTCAAAACCTAAAAGATATCTTGATTTTGACAAGCTGGTAGACGACTATCCTGAAATCGCAGGACACAGTATGTGGTATTACTTAGAACAAATGTATGGGATGGCCAATATTGCTAATCTTGTCTATCTTACTCGAATCAATCGAAAACTTGATGAAAGCTTTTACTATATTTTAGGTGTTCATTTAGATGAAATAAAAGATGATTGGAGCAAATTTTATGCAAAAGGATTTGAGCTTGATCTAAAGTTAGATCAAAGTCCACCAGAAAATGCTCTTCAAATTAAAAACAAAAGAAACCTACCTTACTCCAATGTGAAAATCAACCACAAAGGAGATCAAATGATCTATGTCTTAAATGACAAAGGAAAATTCGGAGTTTTTCTTTACAATTTCCAAAGCAAAGAGTCCGTACGAATATTAAAGTTTGGGACAAAAAACATCTTCCAAGAAACGGACATGAATTACCCTTTAGTTTCATGGCACCCATCTGATCGATACGTTACTTTGGTATACGAACACAAAGACATTATATATCTCAAAGAAATAGATGTTGTCGATGGAGAAACAAAGGAAACAACTTTTCCATCAAACTATCAGAGATTATATGAAATAGACTATATCGATGGGGAAAACTACATGGTTAATGCTTCTGTAGATGGATATTCTGACTTATTTACTTTTAATGTAAAAGCAAGAAGCACCAAACGACTTACGGAAGACTTTTATGATGACTTAGATGCAAAAGTTATTAAATACAAAAATCAAAAAGGAATCCTTTTTTCATCCAATAGAGATAAGCTTTTGGTAAAAGAGCAAAAGTTAGATACCATACTTCCGTTAGGTACAATGGACTTATTTTTTTACCCATTCAATGAAGATAAGGACAAAAAATTAATCAGAATTTCTAACACCCCTGAGGTTTCTGAAAGAGCCGCGCATAAAATAACAAGTGATCACTATACTTACCTTTCCTATGAATCTGGTAAAAACCAGAGATATATATTAAAAGAAAATGTTGGTAAACTAAACAGCAATTATGAGCGCAATATTATTATTCATGATTATAGCCCTTCCGGTAAATATGCTTATGTCAAAAAATTAAACAATAAACATTATCTCGTCTTTGATCAAATAAAGTTAGATTCCAACTTAGAAGAAAAAGAAAGCAATATTGTTAAAGCGTCAAAGGAAAACGCTCCATTGGTTATCGTTGAACAAAAGGAAGAAATTCTTCCAGGATATTTTTTTCAAAGTGATTTTGATGACCCAGAAAATGTAGAAGAAATTAATCAAAAAGAACAGATAGATCCTAGCTTAAAAACTGGTTTTGATAAATACTTTTCTAATTATTTTTCTGAATCCGTTCAAGATGGAAAGAGAGTAATTAAGTTTTCTCCAATGCGTGCTCATGCTTCGAGATTAACTTTCAGGTGGTTTGATATATCTACTAGAATCGACAATCAAGTTCTTTTTGAGGGCCTTGAAAGTTATACTGAAAATGCACAAAACCCACAAGGTCAACCCGTTGGAGTACTGTTTAAAACCGATGTCAAAGATATTTTTGAAGATTATAAAATTCAAGCAGGTGTTAGACTCCCAACAGGATTTAATGGTTCTGAAATTTTTGTGCTCGCTGATGATGACAAAAAATTGTTTGACCACAGGTATGCTTTGTATAGAAAATCAGTAACAGAAATAGACCAAACAGATTTTTTACCAATCATTAGATTCAGAAAAAATTCTTTGCTTGGTCTGTATAGAATAAAATATCCTTTTGATGTATACAGAAGTTTAAACTTAACTACAAGCCTTCGTATGGATCGATTCTTTTTCTTGTCTGCAGATATCAACAGTCACAACGCAAGTCAGGATAGAGAGAAAAGAATATCAATGAAGCTGGAATATATCTTTGACAACAGTTTTGATGTAGGTCTCAATATAAAAAACGGCGCACGATACAAAATCTTTGCAGAAGCCATCAACTCATTCGACCTTCAAGTTACCGATGGTTTTGATTTTACATTCAGCAATGGTTTTACTTCTATTTTAGGTTTTGATGCAAGGTATTATCAGCCTATTTTGAGACATGCGGTCTTAGCACTTAGAGGAACTGGCGCAACTTCTTTTGGTTCTGATAAAATGTTATACTTTCTTGGTGGTGTAGAAAGTGCACTTGGCGGCAAATACGATGAAAACATACCCGTGCCTGGAGGAAACTACACCTTCAAAGCTTTGGCCCCTCACTTAAGAGGTTTTGATTACAACATTAGAAATGGTAATAGCTACCTCTTAAGCAATATTGAACTTAGGCTTCCTTTACTCAAGCTTATGGGTATCAAAAGAATGAAATATAGTTTCCTTAGAGATTTACAAGCTGTTGGTTTCTTTGATGCTGGCTTCGCCTGGCATGGTAAAACACCTTTTGATGCCAATAATCCAATCAATAACACAACATTGGAAAGTCCACCTGTTATTGTAGTAAATGTTAAATATTTTAGAGACCCATTGGTAATGGGATATGGGTTTGGTGTTAGGTCTACAATCCTAAGGTATTTTATCAAACTTGATTATGCTTGGGGAATTGAAACAAGTGAAATTCAAAAACCAAAAATTTACCTTTCCTTAGGGAAAGATTTCTAATCAAACAACACCTATTTTACAAGCTCAACTTTCATCTTTTCTATTCTTTCTAACAAAGATTCAGAACTCATTTTTTCTCTAAGTCTATCAACCATCAATGGAAATGAGAATGGAGTATACTTGTCGGGCTTTGTGATGATAATCTTTTTATTTTGTATCCTTTCTAATGCACTATATATTCTATCTTCTTTTAATTCTACTGCCATGACTTCTTCATAGGTTTGTTGATACAATAAATTTTCAGGTTCATATTCTCGAAAGACGTCAAAAATTAATCTTGAATTGCTTGTCAAGTGCTTTTGCCTTTTTTCTTTTCCAGGATATCCTGTAAAAATAAGTCCACTTATACATGCTATATCTCGAAATTTTCTTTGTGCTATTTCAACTGAATTTATACTAGCTTGAATATCTTGTTCTAAGTTCTTGGGATCAAATAATGATTTATTTAATAACTTATCCACATCTATTCTTTTATCAGACAACAATTCAAAGCCAAAATCATTGTAAGCAAGACTAAAGCTGATGGGCAATATCCTAGATAATCTTTGTCCAAGCAATGCTGCCATTCCCTCATGTACATTCCTCCCTTCTAATGGATACATCAAAAGATGATACCCTTCATTACTATGAAAGTACTCAATCAAAATTTCTTCTTCTCTTGGCATTCGAGATCTAAGTTCCTGCATATCAAAAAGTGGAACTAATTTTTTCATCTCTATATCTTTAATTTTTCCTTTACCATATTCATAGAGTTTTTCCTTAATGACATCCGACATTTGCGATGTAAAGGACAACCTTCCCCCCATGTATGACGGAATTCTTCCTGATTTCTTTTTACTTTTTCTAACTTCCAAAAAATTATCTTTGATCCTAACATATTCTAAAGACATCCCAGCAAACCAAAAGTGATCTCCAGGAGAAAATTGTGCAACAAACCACTCTTCAACAGATCCAATCTTTTTTCCTCTTACAAATTTTAATTGCAACATGGCATCTGATACGATAGTTCCTATTGAAAGCCGATGTCTTTGAGCAACTCCTTTGTTGTTTACCAAATATGTTCCATCCTTAGTTTTTCCTATTTTATGATATTCATCATAAGCTTTTAAAGATTGACTTCCGTATAAAATATAATTTAACAACAAGGACCATTCTTCTTCTGTCATAGAAGAATAAGAAAACGTTTTTATCAACTCACGATAAAGTTTTTCTGCCTGAAATCCTCCACCGACAGCCCTAGTCATCATGTATTGAATTAATACATCCCAAGATCGTACAAACGGTGTTCTGTCTTCAATACGAGATTCCTCAATTGCTTTTCGTAAAGCCGATGATTCTAATAACTCAAGAGAGTTCGTTGGCAAGAAATAAATCTTACTTGTTGCACCCGGACGATGACCTGATCTTCCTGCTCTCTGTACAAACCTTGCAACTCCTTTTGGACTGCCTACTTGCACAATGGTTTCAACAGGTCTAAAATCAACTCCTAAATCCAGGCTAGAAGTACAGACCACTGCCTTTAATTTACCTGTATATAATGCCTCTTCTACCCAAGCTCTCATGTCTTTACTGATCGAACCGTGATGCATGGCCATAATTCCAGCTAAGGACGGATCAAACTCCAATAGCTTTTGATACCAAATCTCACATTGACCTCTTGTGTTTGTAAAAATTAATGTTGATTGAGAAGACTTAATAATAGGTATTACTTTTTCCAACAACAATATTCCTAGATGTCCAGCCCAGGGATATCTTTCAATTTCGTCTGGCATTATGGTTTTAACCAAGATCTTTTTTTTGATTTTTGCCTTAATCAATATTTTTTTATCATTATTATTTGATCCCAACAATACATCCATGGCTTCTGGAAGATTACCTATTGTAGCACTAATTCCCCACACCATTAAACCTTCATTGATACTTCTCATATAACTTAAAAACAATTCTGTCTGAACACCTCTTTTCGAACCTATTAATTCATGCCACTCATCCACGACAACCGTGTGACATGTCTCAAAAATCTTTTTCGATTTTTTGGAGGTCATGATAATGTGTAATGACTCTGGAGTAGTAATTAGTATCTGCGGTGGATTAGAAATTTGTTTTTGACGACCTATGGTTGTTGTATCGCCCGTCCGAATTTCTACACGCCATGATAAGTCATATGCGTCGATCGCTTTTTCTGCAGATATTTTAATTTCTTTTGCAAGAGCTCGAATCGGAGAAATCCAAATTAATTGTAATCCGTTTGGAGTCCCTTTATTTTCTATATGAGAAGCGAAGACTGGCAATAAAACAGAGTAGGTTTTTCCACTTCCTGTTGGTGCATTAACAATGCCACTATATCCTTCCAATTGGTATTTCCAAGCCTTCTTTTGAAAAGAATGTGCCTTCCAATTGTTCTCTCTAAACCATTGGCTAATCAGTTCTATGTGCTCTTTTGATTTAGTCAATTTTTAAATTTTAAATAGCAACAACTTGTTGATCAGCAATTAAAAATATCTGGTCATCTTCTTCTGGTTGTAATAGATGGAGTCCTGTGAAAACACCAAATGCAGGAAGAATTCCAATCTCGGGGCCAAGAAAAAAACAAGGTAGTTTTAAACGCTGTTTTCCTTTTCCTTTCATTAGTATGCCAGGATGGATATGGCCACATAAAGTATATAATCCATCAAAAACTTCATCAGGTTCATGAGTAAGCAAAAATGGTGGCATTTTTAATGCATAAGGATAAATCGTTAAATTACTACGATGATAGTGTCTCTCTCTTAGAACATCGTGGTTGCCTTTTACTAGAATCCATTCAAGCTCAGAATATCGATCGGTCATGGCAACAAAATTTTCCCACTGGTCATTGTATTTGCTATGAAAAAGGTCTCCTAAAATAATCACCTTTTGAGGTTTCCACTTTCTAATCAATCGAGATAAGACTTGCCAATTTTTGTCTTCTGATTGTGGTGGAAGTGCAATCCCATATTTACGGAAGTGGGAGACTTTTCCTAGATGTAAGTCTGCCATCAACAATGCTGATTTCTTTTCCCAAAAAATAGCCTTCTCTGGTAATAATTTTAATTTTTCGCCTTTTAATATTATTTCCTCCAATCTTTTCTCACTTAGGTAAATGACAAAATGCAATTTAAATCAAATTTGTCAGATCAGTTCCTCCTCTGTGTTAGTCCACAAACAAATTAGAAACATTTATGTACTTAATTCAATTAATGATATAGAATTAAGTTGAATAAAATAATTCAAATACTTTTGCGGCATGATACAAACTGATTTACTAATCATTGGAGCTGGACCAGTTGGCTTGTTTACTGTTTTTGAGGCTGGTTTGTTGAAGCTCAAATGTCACCTAATTGATGTCCTGCCACAGGTCGGAGGACAACTTTCAGAGATTTATCCCAAAAAACCAATCTATGATATTCCTGGCTATCCATCCATCTTAGCTGGAGACTTGATCGATAACCTCATGGAACAAATCAAACCATTTAACCCTGGTTTTACATTGGGTGAGAAAGCAATCAAAATAGAGAAAATCGAAAATGGAAGATTTCTACTTGAAACAAGTGAAGGTAGCATAATCAATGCTGGAGCAATTGCAATAGCAGGTGGTCTTGGATCTTTTGAGCCGAGAAAACCACCCATTGAAGGTTTGAATAAATTTGAAAAAACTGGTGTAGATTACTTTGTAAAAGATCCTGAAAAATATCTCAACAAGAACATATTAATAGCTGGTGGTGGTGATAGTGCCTTGGATTGGACTATCGAATTAGCAGAAATTGCCCATGAAGTAACTTTAATTCATAGAAGAACTTCTTTTAGAGGAGCTTTGGATAGCGTTGAAAAAGTGATGGCATTGGCTGAAGCCAAGAAAATAAATCTAATCACAGAAGCGCAAGCTATTGGAGTTACCGGACAAAACAAACTTGAAACAGTTCTTATCAAACAAAAGGAATTGGGTGAGTTCTCAAAAGAAGTAGATTACTTCATTCCTTTATTCGGTCTTTCACCTAAATTAGGTCCTATTGCAAATTGGGATTTGGCTATAAATAAAAACGCCATTGAGGTCAATACTTTTGACTACAGTACAAATGAGGAAGGAATCTATGCGGTAGGAGACATCAATACCTATCCAGGAAAGTTGAAACTTATTCTTTGTGGATTTCATGAATCAACTTTAATGGTCCAGTCTGTCTTTAAAAGAATTTATCCTGATCAAAAACTTAGTTTCAAATACACAACAGTAACTGGGATTGAAGGAATATAAAAATGGAACTTTATATGTTTATAAAACGTAATTGATTAGACGTGGAGAAAAATATCATTAACATAAAGGTCACTGACCGTGAAGGGTCTGAGCAAATCATACAAGCACCGACAGATATGTCTTTTAATCTTATGGAAGCATTGAAAGCAAATGAATTGCCTGTTGAAGGAACCTGTGGGGGCATGGCTCTTTGTGCCTCATGTCATTGTTATATAAACTCGGATCATCATTTAGCGGATGCATCTGAAGATGAAGAAGATATGCTCGATCAAGCGTTTTTTGTTGAAGACAATAGTCGATTAAGTTGTCAAATAAAAATATCAGATGAGCTAGAAGGATTGTCAATAACGCTTGCTCCTGTATCATAAAAAAGGGAACAACTTTATTGGCTGCTCCCTTGGGGTATTATTTAAAATTGTCTATTTATTTACCCATTGCTCCTTTGATCATCCCAATGACTGACATCACAACCCCTCCTCCTACAAGTCCACCTCCAACATTGCTGAGTATACCCATTGCATCCATCGCTCCTTCAGCTCCTCCGCCGAGGCCAACCATACTGAGAATTGTTGCACCTAATCCTCCTCCAGCAATACCAGCAACAGCATTCCAAAGTGTGCCTAATGATGATTTTTTCAGAATGGAACCAGCTCCAATTCCTCCAACTGCGCCGCTGGCTAAACCAATAATTGTACCTAACATTTAATACTTGTTTTGATGAATAATGGTTTAATATAACAGTTATTTATAATAAGATTTAATATATACATATAATTTTTTTAATAAAATTTGTGATATATTAGTCTTTACAGAATTTGTACTTATATTAATATTACTTTTTAGAACATCTTTCTGCGAAAAACCTCATTTATATGAAAATGTTTGGTGATTTGTTAACTACTAACGATTTTTAACACAAAAACTTTACAATGGACTTAACGAGTATCTTAATTTGGGTTGCTGTAGGTGCAGTAGCTGGATTTATTGCTAATGCAATCAAACCAAATGGTTTTGGAACTATTGGTACAGTCATTTCTGGTATCATCGGATCCTTTCTTGGTGGTTACCTTGGAAATATGCTATTAGGAGCTGGCGCA
Organism: Saprospiraceae bacterium; assembly: GCA_020630955.1. Lineage (GTDB taxonomy): Bacteria > Bacteroidota > Bacteroidia > Chitinophagales > Saprospiraceae > JAHDBF01. The sequence continues at coordinate 81,360 of JAHDIE010000009.1, read as the reverse complement.
GATGCTGACGCTGGATTTAACCTAACAACTATTCTTACCGCAGTTGTCGGTGCACTTATTTTTAGTTTTATTCTAGGATTCGTAAAGAGTAAAACTTAATATAACATCAAAATAACTATCATATAGAGGATCAACAAGAATTAGTTGATCCTCTTTTTATTTTTAGTTTCCTTGAATCATCTTAATTGCTCTTCCCGGAGTATAAGGCGCATCTGCCTCCTCTAATTTTCTTTCTAATTTCTCCAATTCAGAGTTTGCAATTTCTTGAAGTTCTGCCAATAATGGCATAAACTCTTCTTTGGCAATCATTAAACTCTCACGGTGTGTTCGTGTAGGTTCAGAACTTGAGTATTTTTGCTCATATTCTATCCATCCTACTCTGCCTTGTGGTGTAGGTGGTTGATCAATATCTAAGCTTGCTTTAATTCGATCACCATACATTTTGGTATTTAAATCATTTAATTTTTTATCAATGGAATAATAGTCTTTCATGAGATCTTCTGTTGGCGCTTCTACCATCTCAATTGCTTTTTTGATGTGTTTCATCTTATTATTTATCTCTCTCAAAAGATGGTTTGCTCCTTCCATAGATCTTCCTAACTCGGCTACTTCTCTTTGAAATGCAGTTTTTGCAGCCTGGTCTGTGGCTGGAAGAACCGTATTATTTAAAGACTTAAGTTTTATCCATTGTGGCTCTACCAATTGTTTTGAAGATTCTCCTTCCATCAAACTTATGCTCACTTCGTAATCCCCAGGAGGGACCAAAGTTCCTTCAGATTTTCCTGCAAATGGGTTGTAAAATGAGGGTTGCCTGAAACTAATCGCTTCTTTACTTGCATACCTCATATCCCATTTTACTCTGTTAATTCCTTTGGATGGACTATTGCTTAATTTTCTAACTATATTTCCTTCCGAATCTTTAATAGTGATGATAACTTGAGGATTGATCTCCTCCTTTTCTTCTTTCAATGCTTCGTATGTAGGGTATGGATTGTCCCGACCCTCTTTGCTTGATTCCTCTTCTTTCTTTTGTCTTTCATCTTTAAGAGACTTCTTATTGTCCTTCAAATAATAGCTGATCATTGCAACCGGGCCTAGATCTTCAGCGGAATAATAACTATCGCCCATAAAAGCTTTACCAGGAAGACCAAGAGGTGAGGCTTTCTCATACAGATATGAATCTCTACTTGCAAATAGCATTGCTTCTCCTTCCAGATCAGATGTCCCAATACTTCGCAATGGTGAATAATCGTCAAGCACATAAAAGCCTCTTCCAAAAGTTCCAAGGACTAGGTCATTTTCTCTTTTCTGAATTGTAATATCCCTTACAGCAATTGTGGGTAATCCTGCCTTTAGTTGTTTCCATCTTTTTCCTCCATTTGGACTGAAGAAAACCCCAAATTCCGTTCCGCAAAACAATAGGCCCTTATTAATATTATCTTCTTCTATACAATAAACACTTCCCCTATCTGGAAGGTTATTACTGATCATTTCCCAACTTGTCCCTTTATTTTTACTCTTCAGTAAATATGGTTTAAAGTCTCCATATTTGTGATGATTAAATGCTGCATAGATCACATTTTCATCATGTTGAGAAAAGTAAACAGCATTAACATAACTTCGTTGTGGTACGCCAGGAAAACTGCTAATCTTAGTCCAAGTCGAACCTCCATCTGAAGAAACCTGTATCAATCCGTCATCCGTTCCGACGGCCAATAAGTTTTCATCTAAAGGGGACTCAGAGAAGGCAACTATGGTTCCATAAGGAGAAGTCGATCTATTCTTAGCAACAGCATCAATACCCCATACACGATCCATGATTTTTAACTCATTTCTGTTTAACTGCTGAGTTAAATCATCACTTATTACTTCCCAACTGTTTCCACGATCATCAGTTCTAAATAATTTATTTGCAGCGAAATATACTCTTCCAGATTTATGATGACTTACTTGTAGGGGCGCATCCCAGTTCCACCTGTATGCATTTTCTCCTTTTCTTTCCTTTGGTTGTATTCCTACTTCTTCTCCACTTTTTCTATCATATCTTACCAAAACACCATATTGCGATTGTGCATATACAATGTCTGGATTTTCAGGATCTACCTGACTTTCAAAACCATCTCCCCCATGAGTTACAAACCAATCCGAATTTCTAATTCCATGATTTGTATTGGTCCTGCTTGGACCACCCAGTGAAAAATTATCTTGTGTCCCCCCATAGATGTTATAAAATGGTAGGTCATTGTCTACTGCCACTTTATAGAACTGCGTAACAGGAAGATTTGACTTAAAGTCCCAAGTTTTAGCTTCGTCCCAGGTTTCATAAATACCTCCATCACAACCAACAAGCCAGTGACTATTATTTTTTGGGTTGATCCAAATACAATGATTGTCAACATGCTTAGCATCTTCTCCAGCTACTTTAAAGTTCTTACCACCATCGCTACTTACATGCATCCAAGTATCCATTGCAAAAATTCTGTTGGCATCTAAAGGGTCAGCGATGATTTCTTGGTAATAATTACCGCTGGTGACATAGCTACTTTGTTTTGACCAACTTGCTCCACCATTTGTCGATTTATAAAAGCCCCCCTTTCCTTGCGCTGCTTCTACCGTTGCATAGATGATATTAGGATTAGCTGGTGAAACGGTAAGACCAATCCTTCCTAAATCTACATTTGGTAATCCATTGTTTACCTTTTGCCAAGTATCTCCACCATCTGTAGATTTATATATACCAGATCCTGGTCCACCTCCTAAGTAGGTAAATACATGACGAGCTCTTTGAAATGCTGCGGCATATAATATTTGAGGATCCTCCGGATGAATTATTAAATCTGTAACTCCAGTATACTTATCAATATCTAGGGTCTTTGTCCAGGTTTCTCCACCGTCTGTGGTTTTATATAGACCTCGATCTCCTCCACTACTCCATAATGGTCCAATCGCAGCGACCCATACAATATTGGAGTCTTCTGGATGGACAATAATTTTTCCAATATGTTCTGAATTTTCTAACCCAACTTTTTTCCAACTAGAGCCCCCATCATTGGATTTATACAAACCGTCCCCATAAGCAACACTTCTTTGATTGTTGTTCTCTCCTGTCCCCACCCAAATGATGTTTGAATTGTTTGGATCCATAGTAATACATCCAATACTATAAGACCCTTGTCCATCAAAAATAGGTTTAAAGGTTGTTCCAGAATTGGTAGTTTTCCACACTCCTCCAGAACTACTTGCAACATAATATTCAGAGGGATTAACTGGGTTAACAGCAAAGTCAGAAATTCTTCCTGAAGTAAGCGCCGGTCCTACACATCGAAATTTAAGCGCAGATACAGAAAGTTCATCGAGTGGGTCTTTCTCCTCAATTGTTTCTGTCTTCTTTTTTGTTTTTCTTTGAGAATTCGCTTCTGGCAAAAAGCTTAGAAATGTAATCGCTAAAAATAAACAAAAGGTCTTTTTCATCTTATTAGTTTGTACCTCCTAAGATAAAATAGTTGGTTTATATTGTAGGTTTAAGTATTGATTTATTCTCTTCTCCACTTTGTTTTTAGACCAATATCCCTTCTTTCTCCTTCAATTACCAATCCTGCTTGCGGCACACCAATATAAAACAGTCCAAAACATTTTTGATTTTCAGGTAAATCAAGAAATTCCTTTGCTTCTATTATTGTTTTTGGTGTGCTCCAATAACACCCTAATCCCATAGCAGTACAAGTTAAGTACATGTTTTGAACAGCACACGAAAGAGCTGCTAATTCTTCCCATTCAGGAATTTTCTCATTTTTATCTCTCTCGACACAAAGAGCAATGACGTGACTAGACTTTAGAGGTTTATTCTTCGTTTTTTTAAATTTTATTTCCATAAATTTCTCTGGCGGTGTTAACTCCTTATATCTGTTTGCCAAAAATTCACCTAATCTCTGTAGTGCCAAATTTGTGAAAACAACAAATCTCCATGGTTCTGTTTTTTTATGATTAGGCGCCCAATTTGCATTTTCTAAAATATTCTCTATAACCAAATCCTCAACCCTTTCTCCTGTATACATTGCCGGGAAAATAGATCTTCGAGTTTTTATTAAACGATTAATTGTTTCTATCATAAAAATATTTGCTATAAAAGATTAACCCTTATCTTGCCTGTTGGTTTCATAATATATTTGACCTTTAAATTTTACAATGATACAGAAAACCGCAATCCTTTTAATCCATTGCCCTGATCAAGCGGGAATACTCGCTGCTGTAACAGATTTTATTTCCAATAACCAGGGAAACATTATCACCTTAGAGCAACACGTTGAAGAGTTTGAAAAGCACTTTTTTATGAGAGTAGAATGGTCTTTGGAAAACTTTAGTATTCCTAGAGAAAAAATATCTGAATTCTTTGGAACATTGGTCGCTTCCAAGTTTGGAATGTTATACAATATTTGTTTCAATGACTTTAGACCAAAGATTGCCTTATTTGTTTCGAAATATTCTCATTGTTTTTTTGACATTCTTTCTCGGTACGAATCGAAAGAATGGAAAATCGAAATTCCTTTAATAATCAGTAATCATGAAAAATTTAAATATATCGCCGAACGTTATAAAATTCCTTTTCACTGTATTCCTATTACTAAAGAAAACAAAGCGGAAGCTGAAGCAAATGAGATAAAATTATTACAAGAAAACAATATTGATCTTGTCGTACTTGCAAGGTATATGCAAGTTCTAACAGGTAATTTCATAGACAAATATCCTAACAAAATTATCAACATCCATCATTCATCTCTTCCGGCATTTGCAGGAGCAAAACCTTACGAGTCAGCCTACAAAAGAGGGGTAAAACTAGTTGGAGCTACCGCTCATTATGTAACAGAAGATCTTGATGCTGGCCCGATAATCGCACAAGAGGTAAGACCTGTTTCTCATAAAGAAGGGTTGAAGGATTTAAAACGGAAAGGTAAAAACACGGAAAAATTTGTACTTGCTCAGGCTATTTGGTTACATCTTAATCATAAAATTATTAGTTACAAGAATAAGACCATCATCTTTTCTTGACCATCTTTATTCTTTTAACCATTTTTCAAAGTCTACCATAACATTTCTGTTTTCACTTTGATTGAGGTTAACAAGTTCCATTTGTTTATTAAGAATTCGATATTCCGGGATGTATGTCAATTCATACAAATTCATAACCTCTTTTAAATTGGTAACATGGACATTTTCTCCGTTAAGAAATGAATAACTCATCAATGCTTTCTCCCAATCTCTTTTGTTTTTATCCAACGAAACATTAAGTAATACTACTCCTTTTGATTTGAGTTCCTGCCGAAGCTCATAATATGTTTGGAAATTTGACAAACATGGCTTACACCAACTAGCCCAAAATGCAATATAGACGACATTTCCTTGATAGTCGCTTAGTTTCTGATAATCTCCATTTTCATGAATAAATTCGAAATCAGGAGCTTTCTCGAGAGGGAATGAAACAAAGTAGATCAATGAAATGAGAAAATATAGCATAGCCGTTTTTATTTATAACGTTTGAAATCTAAATAAGATTCTAAACAAATATCTTAAATAACTCATATGATGTGTGACTTATTAAATTATTATCCGAAATTCACAATATCCTTCTTATCTTCATCATGAAAACTAAGGTCATCTAAAAGATTAAATAGGTCAGATAGGTTTTGAAGCAATAATCTTTTAGTAGTACAAAGAAAATAAGAACCAATGCAAATTTTACCTCAATCTAGAAAAGGTATAACCTTTCCTATGTTGGCAACCCATGTTGTCAACCTTTTCAACTATCCTAGCATGAAAACCTTTTTATTTCCATTATTAATGCTTTTTGCATTTAGCCTTCAAGCCAATGACATTGCTGTTGCTGGCTTTCACTGTCCTCCAAATGAATATGCTGATTGTGATGACGAACTTTGGGATTTATCCATTTATGGTAATGCCTATTTCGTAGATTATAATGGCACCTACCATTATGCTGGAGCTCCAACAGTTACTTATAATTTAAGCAGCTGTAATACAGGAACAATTCTTAGAACTTGGAATTATGAAGACCCTTATTGGAATTGGCATTCTTGCACTCAAACCATTTACGTAAGTGGTGGTGGATTTAATGGCTCAGATATTAATTGGCCAGAAGATTTAGAACTAACAGGTTGCGATCTAGATTTAGACCCTTATTCCTTGCCAATTGGTCATGGTCATCCAACATATCCTTACGAAGATTGCAGCAGTATTGCCTATAATTACAAAGATGATGTTTTCTACTTTGGCGGTGATTGTAAGAAAGTTAGAAGAACTTGGACCATCATTGATTGGTGCACTTATGATCCTAATCAATGGGGCTCTGATGGAATTTGGACTTGGATTCAAATTATAAAAGTTTCAAATGACTTAGCACCTGATCTATATTGCCCTGCTGGTGTAAAGATTCCTTCTTTCGATTGTGATAGCGCATATGTAAATATATCGCCAGTATCTGCTGATTATTCTGTTTGTGGTGGTCAATTTCAGATTTCTAATAATTCTCCTTATGCAGATTCAGATGGTGCTGATGCAAGTGGTACATATCCCATAGGTACACACCATGTTACCTTTAGCATCAAGTATGGTTGTTTTACAAATACTACCTGTATTGTAGAAATAGTTGTAGAAGATGGCAAAAATCCAGTTCCTTATTGTTATGGAGAACTCACTGTGGCTTTGATGCCAATGGATGATGATAATGATGGCATACCAGATGATGGTATGGTAACAATATGGGCAAGTGACCTAAATAAAGATAGTTTCCACCCTTGTGGCTATGGTCCTTTGAAGTTTTCATTCTCTCCAGACGTCGATGATACTTTTAAAACCTTTACTTGCGAAGATGTCGGCAAAAATGAGGTGAAAATGTATGTTACTGGACCATACGGTGGCCAGTCTTATTGCATAGTCGAAGTCGATGTTCAGAATAATGGAGCCAATATTCCTAACTGCGAGCCTGCACCCGATCCAAACATATCAAATCACAATGGAACAGTAAGCGGTAGAGTATTAATGCCTGATTACACCCCTCTCCCTGATACAAAAATTACTTTAGAAGGAGCGGATGCAGAGATAGAAATAACTCAAAACCTGATAGATATAAATTATGTTCCTATAGAAATAAGTAGCTATAATACGCCTCTGGGAAATACAGTGCACGTAATGGGCGTAGATACTGTTGAGACCTATCAATTTGACACAACAACAGTTATGTATCATCAATCCATCATGACGGATATTCAAGGTCAATTTGTTCACAACAATGTAATGACCAATGAAATGGTGAAAATGATGCCTGTGAAAAACACTTGTGACCTTACCAAAATCAATTTGGATGACGCGAAAGTCCTTCACGCATTTATAACTGGTGCTACTAGCTTTGACAATCCATATCTATACCTTGCAGCAGATGTTGATGATAATATGAAGGTTGATTTTGATGACCTATTACATATGGTAAAATTTGTCTCTGGAGATATTTTTTCTCTTCCTTGTCAAGAGCCTTATTGGTTTGTTCAAGAAACAGCGCAAAGTGAAAATCCTTTTGATCTTGCAATTGTTGATCCATTGCAAATTACCTTACCAAATAATGCAAGCGAAAACTACTTTTTACTCGCCATTTTGAAAGGGGATTTAGATATGCTTATTCCAGAAAATCAATTACAAGAAATTTTAGAAAACTCTACTTTAGAGTTAGATATAATCTCTGGAATTGATGAAACGATAAACGATGTTGCGGTAGAATTCAGTCCAAATCCAACTCAAGACTTTGCAAATATCTCATTAAATGGAAAGTCTCTTAGTGGAAAATATCAGTTAAGTATATTTGATACTTCAGGAAGACTTGTACTTCAAAAAACAACCAACGCTTCTGGACAGCAATTAAGATTTAATGTAAATGTATCAGATCTAAACCCTGGGTATTTCTTCTATAATATTGAAGGAACAAACAATAGTTTCAAAGGTAGGTTTATAAAGAATTAATCCCTTGTACCTTATAAGAAAAGCCAGTCAGAATTACTTTGTCTGGCTTTTCTTATACTATTTTATTGTTTACCTAGTTCGTCAATTTTAGAATCAATTCGGTCAATTAATTTTTGTTTGACCTCTTCCGCTTTCAAAATTTTTGAATTTACTAGCACTTTTGCTTCTTCTGTTTCACAAGCTTTCAATTCTTCCATGAGTTTTGATAATTTTTCGTCCATTGACTCTAAATGCTTTTTCCTTGATTCGATACTCTCTGCTTCATCAGCTTTGTCAAAGATGACATTTTCTGGCTTTTGTGTTTTTGTTTCTTTTTTCAAATCAACTTCTTTAATCTTCTTTGGAATAAAAATAGTATCATTTACTTGTCTTTGATTTACAAATCCTGGTGAAACTATTTCGATCCCTACTTTATGTAATTCATCAACCACCATTGCATTCAAATTGGATTTTGATGTTATTATAGTTTTTACATTTTCTAATAGCCCTTGGACCTTATAGACAATTGTAAAGTCCCCCAGAGATGTCATTAATACAAACGGATCTTTTAAGCCAGATGTGGTTGCCGCTTTGATCAAAGCTTCCTCAATGAGGTGCCGATCGACATCGTAGCCTAAGGAGACTTCTGAAGAAATAAAGGTTCCTGAAGACCGAGTAACTTTGACTGGGTTTGTTGTTAAATACAAGTTTGGAAGAGTAGTCAAGTCTCTGTTTTCCGTTTGAATTTCGGTATGAAACAAACCCATTTCCGTTACCCTTCCGTATACATCTTCAACAAGCACAAAATCTCCTGGTTTAAAATTTTTCACAGCTCTTAACATTATTCCAGCCAAGGCATTCCCTATAAATGTTGCAGAAGAAAGTGCTAAAACCGCTGAAATAACAATACCTATAATATTGGTTACTTCCTTTTTTATTTCAGGATTCATAGGCAATGCTAGGATAACCGATATAATAGCGATCATCGCAATTAAAAACAAAATGATAGACCTAATTAGTGTGGTGTCTGTATTGCCTTTTGCTTGACGGTTCATCAAGTACTTTACGCCATAATAAAGTAGAGTGAAAAAGAGTATAGTAAAAAAGGTCTCGGAAAAATCCAAGATGACATTAATGATACTGTCCATTGGTGTTTTGTTTTACTATTTGACAACAAAGGATCTATTCAATTAATTCCACTTAAATGACTCAATAATTTCTAATATATCTGTTTTAACAAAATCATATACTGGTGCAATTGAATCTGGATTTACCTGACTTTTAAAATATAGACTTGCCCTGAAGAAGTGTTTAGTAGAGTCTGTTACAAAAAACTGTAAGGGCGAAGCTACAGGGCCATCATGTTCAAATAAAATTCCATGCACATTTTCCTCTGGGTTCTTAATTAATTGTTCCCTGCGGTAATTAGCTTTTTGATTGTGTTTGCTTGTCATTTTGAAAGCATCATTGACCAATTGATCAAAGTGCTTTCTATTATTTACCGGAATATAACTGCAATGAAGTTGGCTGTTTAATTGTTTAGAGACCAAATCAAACCAACAAGGATCTATTGGTTTGGAATCAAAAAAATATTGATCCTGTTCCACAGAAAAGTAGTTTGGGTATTCAAACTTTAGTTTGCAATATGCTTCATCAAATTGGACCTTACTTCGCACTGGATAATCTACTTTAGGATACATTCGAGGTTTAGGTGTACCAAGTTCTGGTTGCTGACAAGCACCAAAAATTAAAAGTGGCAATAAAACAACGAGTCTAATCATGTGATTTCTAGTATGGTAAATTTTATTTTTTCAATTCTTCTTTTTGAAACAGACATTACTTTCATTTTATACTTATCGAGTACAAACTCTTTGTCCTTCTTAGGAATATACCCAAGGTTTTCTAAAACCAAACCTGCCAAGGAGTCTGATTCTCCTCGGGCGGTTTCAAAAGCCTCAATGTCTTCACCTGTAATACGACAAACGTCATTGAGCAAAGTCTTACCATCAAATATAAAGTTGTTGTCATCGATTTTTACAAAATCAATTTCTGCATCCTCATCTGATTCATCTTTAATCTCTCCAATTACTTGTTCCATTATATCTTCTAATGTGACAATTCCAGAGCTTCCACCAAACTCATCTACTACAATGGCCATGTGTAGTTTCTTTGATTGAAATTCTCTTAGTAATTCATCAATCTTTTTAGATTCTGGAACATAAAGTACGTTAGTCCTTATATTGGATTGCCATTCATAGTTTTCGTCTTTAGACAAATTCCCTATTAAGTCTTTTACATAAAGGATGCCAATGACATTGTCAAAGTCATCTTTGAAAACAGGAATTCTGGAATAAGAAAACTCACGAATCTGTGATAGAAGTTCAAAAAAAGAGGTGTCTATATCTACTGCGATAACATCTCCTCTAGATCTCATGATTTGTTTTACCAACAAATCACCAAATTTGATTATCCCCTTTAAAATATCGGCTTCTTCTTCGGCATTTTGTTCTTGACTTACAGTAAGGTCAATTGCTTTATCAATCTCTTGTCTGCTTGTTCCAGAACTTGCCCTTGATTCAAATCTTTTTTCCAGTTTTGATGTCCAATAAACCATAAAGTTACTTAACGGAGAATATATGCTACTCATCACAGACATCGGTCCAGTCATCATCAAAGCAAATTTTCGATTATTAATACTTGCATATATTTTTGGTGCTACCTCTCCAAACAAGACAAGTAAAAATGTTACTCCTACAATTGTAATTAAGAAGCTAATTACAGAAACCAAAGAGTCAATAGTTCCAGGAAGAAAAGCCAAAAGATTTTCAGCAATGGGTTTTAATACTTCATCAGGTAAAAGGTTCTTTATGATGTGATCAGAAATAATGACTATTGCAATATTAATAAAGTTGTTACTTATCAAAATTGTTGCTAATAACTTTCTAGGTTTTTCCTTTAGTTCGATTAACTTTTCAGATGTAGGGTCTTTTTCTTGATGTATATCATGAAGATCATTTGGTGATAGGGAGAAGAAAGCAACTTCTGACCCACTTACCAAAGCTGATGCAACAAGTAATAAAAATAAGACCAACACCCATAAGATGAGTGTCCAATCAAAAGCAATAGCAAATAATATATCGGTTAAAAATAAACTGTCCGGTGGTTCGGTGTCCAAAGCTTTGTTATTGATTAATTAAAATGGAAGGTCATCTTCAACTGGTGGTGAGTTTTGCTGAGTCGTATCTTGTTCTACCTCTTTTTGGGGTGCCGCAATTGGAGGAAATTCATCTTCTGGTCCAGGCATAAATCCTGAATTAGATCCTGAATCTTCTCTTTTTTCTAATCTTCTGGTAATCACTGCTCTTACCTCGGTAATGTATTTGTCAACTCCTTGTTGATCTTGCCATTTTCGTGTAGTCAACTTTCCTTCAATGTAGATCATATTCCCTTTCTTAAAGTCCCTTTCTGCTCTTTCTGCAGCGGGTCCCCAAACTACAATATTATGCCATTCTGTAGCCGTCTGCCATTCGCCATTTTTATCTCTATAATTCTCATTGGTTGCAACAGGAAATTTTGCAACAGCTCCACCGTTATCAAATTTTCTTATCTCAGGGTCTTTTCCAAGGTTTCCTATGAGTATTACTTTATTTATCATAATTATCGTGATTATCTTGCAAATATAAATCTAATAATTTTGGAAATGGATATCCAGAAAGACTATTCGTTTTTATCATTTTTGGTCCAGCATTTATTATTTCTTTACACCTTACGGTAAATATTTTTCCTTTTATCGTTTGGTGAGTAAGTTCATGTCGATATTCATTTTGCTTTACAAGGGTTAATTTGCCTTTGGTCTTTATCTCATTGCTAATTATTGTCTCTTCAATTTCTAAAATACTAAACTTGATGTTTGACTCTAATAACAAAAACTGATACAAGCCCATCCAAATGTCCTTTTCTGTTCTTTTATTTATTAGTCGATTACCTCGGTTATCAATAAGGTCAATAAAGTTAAGTGTTCTTACTTTCTTCTTTACTTTCTTTAACTTAAATGGTATTTGCTCTACAAGTCCTTCTTTGAACGCCATACAATGTTTTGACATTTGACAGCTTTCACACCCAGGATTCCTTGGCGTGCATTGCATAGCTCCAAAGTTCATAATTGCCTGATTGAAGATCGCTGGATCTTTAACCTCTTGCATTAATTCATTTAGGTAATTTTCGATTATCTTTTTTGTCTTGCTACTAAGAATATCTTGGTCATTTGCAGTGTATCTACTTATTACTCTCAAAACATTACCATCCAAAACTGGATAAGGAAGCCCATATGCAAAACTTGAAATTGCAGCAGCAGTATAAGGGCCAATACCAGGAAGGGCCAAAATTTTTTCATAATCTTTGGGAAAAATAGCATTGTGATCTTTGAAAATAATCTTTGCTGCCTTTAATAAATTTCTTGCTCTTGTATAATAACCAAGACCTTCCCATACTTTTAATACCTCGTCTTCTTTTGCAAAAGCAAGTATATCAATGGAAGGAAACTTTTCAATAAATCTTAAATAATAATCCCAACCTTGAGCAACTCTTGTTTGTTGTAATATAATTTCAGAAATCCATATTTTATATGGATCCTTTATTTCTAACCATGGCATATTCCTTGGGTTTTCAATATGCCAATGGAGAAGTTTTTTAAGAAAAATTTGTTTTGAATTCATAAAAAAGGAGAAGCAAATTTAATTACATCTCCTTTGTTTTTAATGTTGCAGTCACTTTTTATGCAGAAAGACTTGTACGAATCGTATTATAATCCCCATAAAGGAATTTAATTTTCTGTTTTAGTGCTTTTCGAGCAAAAAATATTCTGCTTTTTATTGTACCTAGGGGAAGGTTTAGTTTTTCTGAAATTTCTTGATACTTGAAACCTTGAAAATGTAGCTCGAAAGGAACCCGTAATCCATCTTCAAGACTATTAACCATTGTCTGAATTTCATTTATTGAAATATTGGTATCAGCATCGTTTCTTATAATATTTTTGCCAGAGTTTATATAAAATAAATTCTCCGATTTATCAATAACGGTGTTTGCCTTTTGTTTCTTTCTATATTGATTTATAAAGATGTTTTTCATAATTGTAAACATCCATGCCTTAAAATTAGTCCCTGGATTAAACTTTTCCCTATTTGATATAGCACGCAAAGTTGTTTCTTGATAAAGGTCTTTTGCTTCTTCTGTGTTTTTAGTCAAATTATAAGCAAAAGCATTTAATGAACTATTGACGCTAAACAATTGACTATTAAATTCTGGAACTGACATATTAGTGATTTTGTTTACTTTCAAAAATAATTGAAAGTTAAACAAAAAACAAATTTACTTTAAACAAAAAACCAAATTTCATAAATATTACAGTTTTTGTATTTTATAATTAGCTATAAATCAATATATTACAAAATACTTGTTACATAATATTTTTCAAAATAAAATGAAAATTACTTTTGGGCTTTTGACAAAAGATATATAGCTACGAAGGTGAATGCTATATTCGGAATCCACATAGCCAAAATTGGTGGCAGATTGAGGTTATAACTGAATGTCTCAGAAAACTTTGACATTACTACGAATATTGAACCGAAAACAATTCCAACGGCAAGGTTCATCCCTACTCCACCTCTTGATTTTCGAGAAGCAACAGACGCTCCTATCAAAGTCAATATTAAGACAGCAACAGGATCTGCGGTCCTCTTATGAATTTCTAATAAATATTTAGTGATATTTCCTAGCCCACGTTCTGTTCTTCTTCTTACGGCCTCCTTAAGTTCAGGTGTGGTCATTGCCAACATATCTTTGTCATTGATAATAAAATCCTGAGGAGTTAAATTTATTACCGTATCCATCTGTTCTCCTTTTGCCAAAATTAGATCCTCATTGTGGTCATAAAAGTGTCTCTTTTCATAATCGGTGAGTGTCCACAAGTTTGGCTTTTCTTTCAAGCTCAATTTACTTGCCTTAATGACATACTCCAACTTCCCATCTTTAAATCTTTCGAAACGAAAAGATTGTCCTGTAGTATCTGTTCTTCTATAGTATCTTAAATATATTTTCTCATTAGGAGCAACATAAAAATGTATATCTGACCCCAATGTTCTTTCCTTATGTCTGGCTATATATTCATTTTCGAAAGTTGTCTTAATTTTGTTACTGCGAGGAATAATATAATTACTTCCTATCCACAATAAACCTGCAATAACTCCTGCAGCGATCATGTAAGGAACTAAAATTCTCCGATAGCTTATACCTGCACTTAGCATGGCAACAATTTCAGTGTTTTTCGCCAAGCGTGATGTGAAAAAAATTACAGCGATCAATGAAAACAGGGGCCACAACAATCCATTAATCCAGGGGATAAAATTTAAATAATATTTAATCAATATTTCTTTGAAGGGAATATCCAAATTGATAAACTTGTCTGCCCGGTCGCTAAAATCTATAACCAAAGCAACCATAGTTATCAGGATTACGGTAAAGAAAAATGTCTTTAAGTATTTGCCAATAATATATTTATCCAGTTTATTCAATTACAACTTCGTTCTTAATTTTGGAATTATTGCATCCTTCCAACTTCCAAAGTTTCCTTGCAAAATCTGCTTTCTTGATTCTTCAACCAACCACAAATAAAAGCCTAAGTTATGAAGTGTGGCAAGTTGGCCAGCCAATAATTCTTTTACTTGAAAAAGATGTCTTAAATATGCTTTTGTATGAATTCTTGATGTCTCAACGGTGCTATCTTCATCAATTGGAGTAAAATCACTTTTCCACTTTTGGTTTTTAATATGTATTACTCCTCTGGAGGTATACAATAATCCGTGTCGAGCATTTCTAGAAGGCAAAACACAATCAAACATATCTATCCCCAACCCTATACATTCCAATATGTTTTCTGGCAATCCTACACCCATTAAATACCTTGCTTTATCTTGAGGCAAAATTCCACAACATAAATCTGTCATAGCATAAAGGTCTTCATGAGGTTCTCCTACAGAAAGACCGCCTATAGCATTTATCATCCTCCCCTTCTTTGCTATATATTCTGATGATTGTTTTCTCAATTCTGGAAATACACTTCCTTGTACTATTGGTGCCAATGTTTGAGCATATGGATGTACCGGATCTGATCGATCAAAAGCTTTTAAGCATCTTTCTAACCACCTATGAGTCATATGCATAGACTTCGTAGCATATCTCTTCTCACATGGATAAGGGGTACATTCATCAAAGGCCATAATAATATCAGCACCAAGTTTTCGCTGAATATCCATAACGTTCTCTGGAGTAAATAAGTGTTTGCTACCATCAACGTGTGAAGAAAAAGTTGCGCCCTCTTCTTTTATCTTTCTTCGTTGGCTCAATGAATAGACTTGGTAACCACCACTGTCAGTAAGAATTGGTTTTGACCAATTTATGAAGCGATGAATTCCTCCAGCTTCTTCTACAATAGATGTTCCTGGACGCAAATACAAATGATAGGTGTTTCCTAAAATGATTTGTGCCCTTATAGATTCTTCCAACTCTTTTTGATGTATGCCTTTGACAGTACCTACAGTTCCAACTGGCATAAAAATAGGAGTTTCAATATCCCCATGGTCTGTTTTAATAATTCCTGCCCGAGCTTTACTCTGTTTGTCTGTAACTTCTAATTCAAAACTAATCATCTTACTCTCTTAAGGTCCATCTTAAATAATATTGCAATCATTAAAAAAAACACCAAGATCGATGTTCCTCCTTTACTCATCAAAGGTAGAGGGATTCCTACAACAGGCATAATCCCCATTGTCATACCAATGTTTATAAATACATGGAAAAAAATTATTCCAGCAACACCATACATATAGTATCTAATAAAATCTAATCGCGTGTTTTCTGCCATTAAAACTATTCTGTAAAGTAAAATCATAAATAAAACTATTACACCAAAGACACCTAAAAAGCCATGTTCTTCTCCTATGGTGCAAAAAATAAAATCCGTGTTTTGTTCGGGAACAAAATCAAGTTTTGTCATCGCCCCTTTTAAAAATCCTGTACCCCAAAACCCTCCAGAACCAATAGCTGTTTTGGATTGAATAATATTATATAATGAACCCCTAGGCTCACACAAGTCTGGTCTTAACCAAACATTGATTCTATCTTGTTGATGTGGCTTCAATACATTATTAAATGACCAGTTTGTTATCATCGTAATAAAAACTGAAATCGCTAAAAAAACAACTGTCAATATTAACTGTTGAATTTTATTCTCTCTGATCATATAAATACTAAACCCCACCAGAATAAGTCCAAGTACAATAAAGGTTGGTATTTTGTATCCAAACCGATAAAAAACAAATGAAGCCAAGGCAATAAGAAAAAAGTTAGCCAAAAACCTAATGTCAGAATTGATAATAAACATTATGACACCAATCGTTACAAGCATACTAAATATGAGCGTTGGAGAAACGCCAAACACCAAGCCGAGAATAACATTTGTGATAAAGGCCAACCCCAAAATATAGAATAATGAATTAGCTCCTGCTCTATAAAACAAAATTAAAAAAGAAGAAAACACCAATGCTGAACCTGCATCTGGTTGAAGCATAATTAAAAATGCTGGCACTCCAACCATCGCTAAAGCTATTGAAAAATGTCTGTTGTTTTTTATATTTATTTGTGTTGAGCCCAAAAGAGAAGCTATTGCCAAACAAGTTGCCAACTTTGAAAACTCTGATGGCTGAAAAGAAAATCCTGCTATATTAAACCAAGATGTTGACCCTTTTATTTCAACACCAAATATTAAAACAGCAAGTAACAAGAAAATTCCAAGGCCATAAATTACATAAGCAAAGGTGCTCCAAAACTTCCAGTCAATTGTAAGAATAGCAATAAATGAAACAATACTCAGACCAAGCCAAACCGTTTGTCTTCCTATTTCAGTTGATAAACTAAAAACTTCTTGAATTCCTGTACCATTATAACTAGCCGCAAAAAGAGACAACCAACCAATGATAACTAAAGCAAAAAAACTTAGATATGCAGGTATATCTATACCTCTAGATAATTGAGATGTTCTTTTGCCTATTGACACTTATGTTCTTACCAATTCTGCCTTTTCAATATTTTCAACAACGGGAATAGCTCCTCTAAAATGCTCTTTTACCGTGAGCAGAAATGAGTATAAATCTTCTTTTGTTTCAAATGCTCCAACTTTAACTTTGTAGTATGGATTCTCATGAGACCAATTGGTTTCATGGTCGGGAAAGTATCTTTCAAACTTTGAAATAGCTTCCTCCATTTTCCTTCTATCATTTGTTGCTATGATCTGAATCTTCCATGCTTTTTGTTTTGAGTTTTCGGCATTCACTCTTTCATAATCTAGCATAAAACGTCTGATAGATTCTTCTTCTTGTATTTGTACTTGAGCTTTCAGTCCAAAGACAACAAAAAGGCTAAATAAAATGGCTAAAACTATTTTCATAAAGTTCTATTTATTAATTAAACATATTTAATGTTCATTTATTTTCCATGACATTGCTTGTATTTTTTTCCACTCCCACATGGACAAGGGTCATTTCTTTTAACTTTTGATTCTTGCCTCTTAAAGGTTTCTGGTTTTTTTGCTTGTTGTCTTCCTGCAGCAGCAGCGGCAGCTCTTCTTGCTCTTGACTCTTGATTCGTCGAAATTTTTCTAAAATCAGTTTTTGATTGCTTTGCTTCTCTTACTTCTTCAGGGGCTGCTAATAGAAGTTTTCCTTTCATCAAATAAGAGCAAACATCAACATTCACTTTGTACACCAACTCTTGAAACAATTCAAAAGACTCTTTTTTGTAAATTACCAAAGGATCTTTTTGCTCAAATGATGCGGACTGAACAGAATCCTTTAACTCATCCATTGACCGTAGGTGTTCTTTCCAGTTATCATCTATCAATGCCAACGAAACAGCCATCTCAATATCTTTCTGAACACTTTCTCCTTCAGTGCTAATGGCTTTTTCTAAATGTGCAGCAATATTTAACTGTTTCTCTCCTTCCGCAACAAAAGGAATCGATATTTTCTTATATCGATGTCCTTCGTTCTCTTGTACTTTTACAATTATAGGCATCAACAATTCTCGGATTTTATCCATCTTTTGTTCATACATATCAAAAACTTGCCTTTGGAATTGTTCAGTGATATCTGATACACTCGCTTCCATAAATGTAGCCTCATCGATCGATGGATCAATTCCCATCGTTCTTAATGATTCGTTTCTTAAGTAATCATAATTTCCGGCTGCTTTTGCATCATCAACAATTACCTCAGTTAATCCTGCAAACATATTATACAAATCCACTGAAAGCCTTGTACCCGAAAGTGCATTGCCTCTTTTTGTATAGATTGCTTCACGCTGAATATTCATTACATCATCATACTCAAGTAATCTTTTTCTAATTCCAAAGTTATTTTCTTCTACTTTTTTCTGAGCTCGTTCGATAGACTTTGTAACGGCACTATGTTGGATCACTTCTCCTTCTTTGTGACCCATTTTATCCATAACGTTAGCGATTCTATCTGAGTTGAACAACCTCATTAATTTATCCTCAAGAGAAACAAAAAACTGAGAAGAACCTGGGTCTCCTTGCCTTCCTGCTCTACCTCTCAACTGACGATCTACCCTTCTTGAGTCATGTCTTTCTGTGGCAACAATTGCTAATCCTCCTGCTTGCTTTACTTCTTCTGAAATTTTAATATCTGTTCCTCTACCTGCCATGTTTGTGGCAATAGTCACTTTGCCTGCACGACCGGCCTCAGTGACTATATCTGCTTCTCGTTGATGTTGTTTTGCATTCAGGACATTGTGAGAGATACCTCTCATATTTAACATCCTACTTAGCTTTTCAGAGATATCAACGGATGTAGTTCCTAATAAGACAGGTCTACCTGCTGTTGTTTGATCTACTACATGATCAATAACAGCATTGTATTTTTCTTTATTTGTTTTAAAAACCAAGTCTTCTTGATCTTTTCTAACTATCGGCCTATTTGTAGGAATTACAACAACATCCAATTTATAAATCTCCCAAAACTCTCCAGCCTCTGTTTCTGCAGTACCAGTCATCCCAGAAAGCTTATGATACATTCTGAAATAATTTTGCAATGTAACTGTAGCATAGGTTTGTGTAATATCACCAACCTTTACATTTTCCTTTGCTTCAATCGCTTGATGTAGGCCATCTGAGTAACGTCTTCCCTCCATCATTCTTCCTGTTGACTCATCTACAATTTTTACTTGGCCATCCATCACAACATATTCGTCATTATTCTCAAATAAGGTATATGCTTTTAATAATTGACTTACTGCGTGCAATCTTCTTGATTTGACACTAAAGTCCTGAATTAAGGTATCTCGTTCGTCTGATAGCTTTTTTCCTTCTTCTTTTTCTCTTTCCTCAAGTTGTTGCATCTCATAGGTGATATCGGGCATCACAAAAAAGTTTGAATCAGATTCGCCTTTAGCAAGAAAATCACTACCCTTATCTGTTAATTCTACATTTCGATTTTTTTCATCAATGGTAAATAATAGCGGTTCCGTTACAAGATGCATATTTTTGTTTTGCTCTTGCATATAGTGGTTTTCCGCTTTTTGCATAGAAGATTTTATCCCTTCTTCACTTAAAAACTTGATCAATGGTCTGTGTTTCGGCAAAGATTTATATGCCCTCAACAAGGCCATTCCTCCTTCTCCTTCTTCGTGCCCTGTTCGTCCTTCCTTGTATAATTTTTTCGCTTCCGCTAAATATTTATTTGCTAAACTTTTTTGTTCATCAACCAATCTTTTCACTTTCGGATTTAGATCTGTATAATCTTGCTCATCTGCTCCTTTAGTAACTGGACCAGAAATTATTAAGGGGGTTCTTGCATCATCTATCAAAACCGAATCAACCTCATCTATCATTGCAAAATGATGTTTTCCTTGCACCTTCTCTTCTTTGGAACGAACCATATTGTCTCTCAAGTAATCAAACCCAAATTCATTATTCGTTCCATAGACGATATCTGATTTGTAAGCTTTAACACGTTGCTCTGAGTGCGGCTTGTATTTATCAATACAATCAACCGTAAGAAATAAAAATTCAAAAATAGGTCCAACCCATTCTGAATCTCTTCGTGCCAAATAATTGTTAACTGTAATAACATGAACACCTTGACCTGTTAGACCATTAAGGTAGGCTGGCAATGTGGCAACTAACGTTTTACCCTCTCCGGTCTGCATTTCAGCAATTTTACCATCATGCAAAACCATTCCTCCTATCAACTGAACATCATAATGAAGCATGTTCCAAGTGATTTCACCACCAGCAGCAACCCATGAGTTTTGCCATGTTGCCTGATCGCCTTCAATGGTAATATAATTTTTTGTAGCCGCTAATTCTCTATCATGTTCTGTTGCTGTAACTTGAATTTCCGTATTTTGAGAAAACCTTCTGGCTGTTTCTTTTACCACAGCAAATGCCTCAGGAAGAATTTCTTTTAACACTTTCTCCAATTCCGTATCGCGCTCCTTTACAAGCTTATCTACTTCATTATATATATCCTCTTTCTCAAAGACATCTGCCGTTTCGTCAGCTTTTTTATTTAATTCCTCGATTTCGTCATCGATTTCTTTCAAAAAATCAGCTATTCTTGTCTTAAATTCAAGAGATTTATTTCTTAATTGGTCATTTGAAAGTGTATTGTAAGACTCAAAATGTTGGTTGATTGTCTCGACAATAGGACTATATTCCTTTACATCTCGATCATATTTGGTACCAAAAACTTTCTTGAAAAAATTAAACATGAAATGTGGATTTGAATTTTTATGCAAAGCTAATCAAAACTAAACGTTCATATATTGTACCATAGCTTTCTATTTGTCATAATGACAGAATTTTATATTGAATTATTACCTTTATTTTACCGCTTTGGGGTTACTTATTGATCAATTCATCATATACCAATGAAATCACCTATTAATTGGACTGAATACATACGAGAAAATGAAAATCGTGCACTGTCAGAAATTTATGATGAACATCGAGAACCATTTCTATCATGGGTCCAAAACAATGGTAATTTCTCTAGAGATCAAGCCTTAGAAATCTTCCAAGTATCCATCATTATTTTATATGAAAATGTTATTAGTGGAAAATTAAAAATGCTTGATAATGTTAAATCTTATTTGTTTACTATTGGAAAAAACAAAATGATGGAACATTTTAGAAAAATTAAAAAGAGCCATCATGAATCATTTAATGAAAGTTCTCTATTTAATGCTGCCACCCTTGATGAACTAGATTTTGACGAAGAAAGAGATGTCCTCCTAAGTATTGAAAACGCACTTCAAAAGTTAGGTGACCCTTGTAAAATCTTACTTGAATCTTATTATTTCAAAAAACTGTCTTTACAAGAAATAGCATTAAAAATGAAATACAAAAATACAGACACCGCAAAAACTAAAAAATTTAAATGCATTCAACGATTGCGAAAAATGTTTTTAGTTGATAAATCTTAAACAACTCACTATGATTAATGAAAATAAGTTGCAAATGTATCAGGATATTATAGACAAACTTCTACTACAAAATAGTCTAACAAAAAATGAACTTGGTATTGTCGATAATGACCAAGACTTTCAAATCTATCTGAAGGAATTTAACTTGATTGAAAAAGGCATTGCTTATTCAGTAATGAAAAGCAAGTATCAATTTCTAATAGATCATGAAAACAATAAGTATGCAAAAGATCTAAATAAGGAATCTGGGATTTTACGAAAATCATTAATCTTTGCTATTGCTGCCTCCATATTACTACTTCTTGGTTATATTACATTTAACGGGTCTAGCTCCAAAACATATAATGGGCAATTGTTAGCATCAAAAACAATGGTTCCTTACGCCATGCCTAATGTATCAAGAAGTAATGATGACATTACAAAAAATGATCCTTATTATAATTATTCTAAAAGAAACTATCCTGAAGCGATCAATGACTTTCAAAAGCTCATCGAAAGTGACAATAACCCTAAATACAAATTTTATTTAGCTGTTTCTTATTTGTATGTAAAAAATTGGGAAAAAGCAGAATCTATTTTATCAAATCAGGAATTAGCAGAAATTGGATATCCAGTAAATTTCTATTTAGCTATTGCTAAAGTTGGATTAAAAAAGACCAATGAAGCCGTAGAGCTTCTTCAGAAACCATTGACTGACGATATCTTATACAACGAAGAAGGTCAAAAGCTATTAAAAGAACTTAAAAAGTATCTATAGTTCTTTTCTAAGTCTCGCTACTGGAATATTTAGTTGCTCCCTATATTTTGCAACAGTCCTTCTTGCAATATTATAGCCTTTCTGCTGTAAATAATCTTTCAACTTCTCATCTGAAAGGGGTTTCCTTTTGTCTTCCCTTAATATTATGTCTGAAAGAATATTTTTTACCTCTAGTGTAGAAACTTCTTGCCCATCTTGTGTTTGTAAAGATTCTGAGAAAAAGTCCTTTAATCTTTTTGTTCCAAATTCTGTTTGCACAAATTTGCTATTTGCTACTCTAGAAACTGTGGATATATCAAGGCCTGTTATTTCTGCAATATCCTTTAGTATCATTGGCTTTAGCCTTCTCTCATCTCCAGTAGTGAAATAATCATATTGAAATTGCAGGATTGAGTACATGGTATTATACAAGGTATCTTGCCTTTGCTTTATTGCATCAATAAACCATTTTGCTGAGTCTATTTTTTGCTTTATAAACATTATAGCTTCTTTCTCTTTTGTCGACGCTCTTCTTCCTGATGTATTGACCTTGAAGCTTTTTAGCATATCTAGATAATTATCATTAATCATCAAATCTGGAGCATTTTTACTATTCAACACCAACTCAATTTCACCATCTCTATTATTGATGATAAAATCTGGAACTATATACTGATTTGTACCTGAAATATTCTGAACATGACCACTAGCCGGTTTTGGATTCAACTTCAGAATCTCATTAATTGCATCTTTAAGTTCAAATTCAGATAAAAACAAATTTTTCTGGAGTTTCTTGTAGTGCTTTTTTGTAAACTCATTAAAGTGATTCATTAAAATCTTTAGAGCATTCATTCTTGCTCTTTTAACTATAGATTCTTCTGTATCATTTTCTTTTTGGTTCAATTGAATTATTAAACTCTCCTGTAGATTTCTTGAACAAATCCCAGGAGGATCAAACGTTTGTACCATAGAGATCGTCTCTTCAATTTCTTGTTCCGTAGCTACAATGTTTTGAGAAAATAATAAATCATCGATAATTGAAAAAGAATCTCTTCTAAGATATCCGTCTGCGTCGATACTTCCAATAATTTGTTTTGCTATCATTAACTTTCTGTCATCCTCTAGTTCTTGCATCCCCAGCTGAGTTTCTAAATATTCATGAAAAGTATCGGAAACCGCTATCGGCATTTTCTTTGTCTCTTCCTCACTAACAAACTTTTCACTTGTTAATCGATATAAGGTAGGGTCATCTTCGATATATTCATTTAGATAGTCGTCTAACTCAAACTCATCATCACCTTCCTCTTTATTTTCGTTTTCGAGATCATAGATTTCTGATAAGTCATTTTCTTCCCCTTCATCCAATGCCGGATTTGCTTCTAGCTCTTCTTTTATTCTTTGATCTAATGTT
Source organism: Saprospiraceae bacterium (assembly GCA_020630955.1). Lineage (GTDB taxonomy): Bacteria > Bacteroidota > Bacteroidia > Chitinophagales > Saprospiraceae > JAHDBF01. The sequence goes on along the minus strand of JAHDIE010000009.1, from coordinate 57,655 downwards.
GCTGTGGGAATTTGCAACAACTTCATCAGTTGTATTTGCTGTGGCGACAGCTTTTGCAACATTTTCTGCGATAATCTCTGCTTTAACATCTTATGATATTTAACTATTATTAAACACTATATTTGATCTGTATGTTTTGGTTTTATTATTTGGTAAGTTCAGGTCAAACATACATTATAAAACTTTATAATACAAAATTCGTTCCAAATTAGTTGGTTATATATTATAAATATATTTAATATGACTATAAATGCCCGGATTTCGGCAATTAGGGAAATCCTAGAAACAAAGAAAATAGATGCTCTTATTATTCCTAGCTCTGATCCTCATCAAAGTGAGTATCTTTCCGATCATTGGAAATCAAGAGAATGGGTTTCCGGTTTTACTGGGTCCGCTGGGACCGCATTAATTACACAAAATCATGCGGGTTTGTGGACAGATTCTAGGTATTTTCTCCAAGCAGAACAAGAGTTAAGCTCCTCGGAGTTCATACTACATAAAATTGAAAATCGTCTTTCTCCAGGCTTCGATCATTGGGTTTGCGAAAACCTAGCCGAAGGTTCTACAGTAGCTATCGATGGTTGGACTATATCCAAAGCACAAGAAAAACGCATTCGGAAAAAGCTCAATAAGGCTAAAATAAATCTAATTACCCATCCTGATGTAATCGAATTAGTATGGAATGATCGTCCAGCGTTACCCATATCAAAAGCCTTTATTCACAATTCATCTTACTCGGGAAATTCAGCAAAAGAAAAAATAGCATCAATAAGAAAATATCTTTTTGTTAATAATGCAAAACACATAATCATTTCGGATTTGGCCGAGTTAGCATGGGTGCTTAATATAAGAGGGAATGATGTTGAATTTAACCCAGTAATATCTGCATATCTTATTATTAGTTCTGATAAAATATATCTCTTTATCGATGAATTTAAAGTGCTTGAAATTCTTAAATACATAAATGATTTAGACATTACTATCAGGCCTTATGATGCCATTAAAAACGAAGTAAAGTTGTTAAGCGGAAAAGTTATCATTGATGAAAATATATGCAACGCTGCACTTTATGATCTACTACCTTTAAATTCTGTAGTTAACAAGCCTAGTTTTATTACTGAACAAAAATCAATAAAAAATAAGGTAGAATTAGAAAACTTTAGAATAGCGATGGTAAAAGACGGTATAGCTTTAGCCAAAGCATTTTATTGGTTAGACCAAAATATTGACCATGGTGTCAGCGAATATCATTTTGGAGAAAAACTTGCTGAGTATAGAGCTCAGGAAAACAATTATTTTGGTGAAAGCTTTCCTGCTATTGTAGGATTCAATGGAAATGGAGCGATAATACATTACAGACCCAATAAAGAAAGTTCATCAACAATATCTAAAAAAGGAATATTGCTTTGTGATTCTGGAGCTCAGTTTTTTGAAGGAACAACAGATATAACTAGAACATTTGCTTTCGGGTCACCTACTAAAGAACAAAAGAAGGCCTACACTTTAGTTCTTAAAGGGCATATTGGTTTAGCAATGGCGAAATTTCCTAAAGGCACAAAAGGGGTTCAATTGGACATACTTGCTCGACAACCCCTCTGGAGTGAAAACATGAACTATGGCCATGGTACTGGTCATGGTGTTGGTCATTTTTTAAATGTACATGAAGGACCACAGGGTTTTGATGCAGGAAATTCCGCCCGAGGTAAAAATATTTTAAAGGCAGGAATGGTAACATCAAATGAACCAGGGTTCTATAAAGTTGGTGATTTTGGAATTAGAATTGAAAACCTTGTTATTACCATACCCTCTGATCATGAGGATTTTCTTCAGTTTGAAACAATAACGCTATATCCTATACAAACCAAAGCAATAGATCTTGCTATGCTTTCTGTAAAAGAAATTATGTGGTTAAATGACTATCATGCTTTGGTTTGGAAGAAATTAAGTCCACTACTTGACGAAGAAATCAAGAATTGGCTTAAACCTCAATGTTCACCCATTTAATTTCATTTTTTGCTTTAATAAAAATGATAAATAGCCTTTCTTTGCACTAAATTATAAAATACATTAAAATGTCAGGAGGAAACAATATCAAATGGGGAAGAAAGGGAAGCTGCTTAGGTTTATTTCTATTCGCTTTGTTTCTATTCATAGTTTTATTGATTGCCTTGTATAATCATAGCGACGGTACAATCATGTAAGAAATACTTAAAGCCCTTCAAGTAAGGGTTTTTTTATACCATAAATTAGACAATTCATGAATTTAGACTTTTTACAACAACTTGGTCTTGAGGCCAAAAATAATGGTACCTGGACTGGAATCAACGCACACATCTCTGAAGACTATATTACTTCCTATTCTCCCGTAGATGGAAAAGTAATTGGTGAGGTAAGTACAACCACTAAACAACAGTATGAACTGGTTGTTTCCCAAGCACAAAAAGCATTTCCGGAATGGAGGAAAATTCCAGCTCCTAAAAGAGGTGAAATCGTCAGACAATATGGAGAAGCACTTAGAAAACATAAGGACGCTTTAGGAAGACTTGTTTCTTATGAAATGGGTAAAAGCTTACAAGAAGGTTGGGGTGAAGTTCAAGAAATGATCGATATCTGCGACTTTGCTGTTGGCCTTTCTCGTCAACTGTATGGGCTTTCTATGCACTCCGAAAGACCTGAACATAGAATGTATGAGCAATGGCATCCAATTGGAATCGTAGGAATAATTTCAGCATTCAATTTTCCTGTTGCTGTTTGGGCCTGGAACTCAATGATCGCTTTAGTCTGTGGTGATGTTTGTATTTGGAAAGGAAGTGAAAAAACTCCTATGTGTAGCATTGCTTGTCAAAAAATATTACACGATATACTTAAAGAAAATAATTTACCGGAAGGTATATCATCAATTATTACTGGGGATGCACAGGTTGGGCAATGGATGACAAGTGATAAAAGAATTCCTTTAATTTCTGCCACAGGAAGTACAAGAATGGGAAGAGCTGTCGGCCGCGACGTTGCGGAAAGACTTGGTAGATCTTTACTGGAGTTAGGTGGAAACAATGCTATCATTATTACTCCTACTGCTGATCTTAAAGTCGTATTAACCGGTGCAGTGTTTGGTGCGGTAGGTACTTGTGGACAACGATGTACTTCTACAAGAAGATTGATTATTCACGAAAGTATCTATGACAAAGTAAAAGAAAATATTAGTTCAGCTTATAATCAATTAAAAATTGGTAACCCTCTTGATACCAATAATCATATTGGTCCATTAATTGATAAAGACTCAGTTGAAAATTATCTTAAAGCCATACAATCAGTTAAAGATCAAGGCGGAAATGTCGTTGTAGAAGGAAAACAACTTGAAGGTCCTGGCTATGAAAGTGGGTGCTATGTAAGTCCTTCAATTGCTGAAGTAACCAATGAGTTAGCGATAGTCCAACATGAAACTTTTGCTCCCCTATTATACCTTATTAAATATTCAGGCGACCTTTCAAATGCCATCGCTATCCAAAATGATGTCCCTCAAGGTCTTTCCTCCGCAATCATGACAAACAGTTTAAAAGATGCAGAGATCTTCTTATCCGCTGGTGGCTCGGATTGTGGAATTGCTAATGTAAATATAGGAACTTCTGGAGCTGAAATAGGTGGCGCGTTTGGAGGGGAAAAAGAAACGGGAGGAGGTAGAGAATCCGGTTCAGATTCTTGGAAAGCCTATATGAGAAGACAGACAAATACTATTAATTATAGTGATGATGTTCCTTTAGCACAAGGAATTGAGTTCAACTTTTAAAAGTGAATTAAATAAACTTTAAAGGCCTTTCGTTGGACGAAAGGCCTTTTTTTTGCTCAAAAACACATTTTATAATTATTTAATATGTGGCTCGGTTTATGCATTATATTATTCTAACATCCTTCTTTCGTAAATTTAATTTGAACTTAGAATGATCGTTTTAAAATTTGGTGGAAGTTCTGTTGGTAAACCAGATAGAATTAAAAATATTTTGTCGATTGTAAAGCCTCGTGTTGAATCAGGACAAAACCTATGTATTGTATGCTCTGCCTTCGGAGGTGTAACAGACCAGCTGATTAATATGATAGAAATTGCTGCTCTGGGAAATGAAAAATATGCAGAAATTGCTGATCAATGCAAAAACCGTCATTATGAAACAGCTAGGTTTTTATTAGAGGGAAACGCAAGAGTTGATTTGCTTACACAAATTGATTTATTATTTCTTAAACTTGAAAACGTATTAAAAGGCGTTTTTCTATTGAAGGAAGCTTCCGATAGATCCTATGATTATGTTATGAGTTTTGGAGAGAGGCTCAGCAACCTTTCAATTACCCACTACTTCGTCGCGAATGGCTTACCCAGTGTCTTTCTTGATGCAAGAGATATTATTAAAACCAATAGTGAATTTCGTTCTGCCAGAGTTTATAAGGATGACAGTTATCAAAATATTATAAAAACCGTAAATCAATACTCTAAAAAAACAAAACTAATTACAGGCTTCATCGCCTCAGACCAACACGGTAGAACCACAACCCTAGGAAGAGGAGGTTCTGATTACACTGCAGCTCTATTTGCAGCTGCTTTGGACGCCCAACAGTTAGAAATTTGGACAGATGTTGATGGTGTGCTAACAAGCAATCCTAATATTGTAAGTACAGCATATCCTATAAAAAATATGAGCTACATCGAAGCTATGGAAATGTCACATTTTGGAGCTAAAGTAATATATCCTCCAACCATCCGTCCAGTAAATGAAAAAGGAATTCCTACTTATATAAAAAATACTTTCAATCCAAATTATGTAGGAACACTAATAGACAATAACTCCCTACAAAAAAATTCGGGTACCATTAAAGGATTGTCCTCACAATCAAATATAGCTTTACTAACACTATCTGGGACAGGAATGCAGGGAGTACCTGGGATTGCTTCAAGAATGTTTAGCAGTCTAGCCAATAGTCAAATTAATGTTATTCTTATAACGCAAGCATCATCAGAACATTCAATTTGTGTAGCTATTAAAGAAGACAAAGCAGATATTGCAAGAGAGGTTTTGAAAGTAGAATTTGCTAATGAAATAAATAATCAAGATCTAGCAGAAATACATGTTGAGAAAGACATTTGTATCATAGCTGCTGTTGGTGAAGCCATGAAAGATCAACCAGGAATAGCAGGTAAGTTATTTTCTTGTCTTGGAAGAAATGGTGTTAATATTGAAGCCATTGCACAAGGCTCTTCTGAGTTAAATATCTCTTTTGCCGTCAAATCGGATGATGAAAAAAAGTCCTTAAACCTTATTCATAATACCTTCTTCAATAACACCATCAAAACGTTAAATTTATTTGTAGTCGGTACTGGTTTAATTGGAAGTACATTGATTGAACAATTAAAAGAGTTTAAACAAAAAGTTCTAGAAACGAAGGGCATCGATCTCAAATTGATTGGTATTTCTAATAGCAGAAAAATGTTTTTTAATGAAAATGGTATTGAATTAAATCATTGGGAAGAACTGCTTTTACAAAGTGAAGAAACAGCTGATCCTCAAATTTTTGTAGATAAAATGATTGATCTGAATTTAGCTAATTCAATATTTATTGATAATACTGCATCGGCAAGAATTCCAGACTTTTACAAACAAATTATCAACAAAAGCATATCCATTGCCACACCAAATAAGGTTGCTAGTTCCGCTAGTATCGAATCCTATCATGAGTTAAAAAAACTTGCTTTAATACGAAACACTAGATTTCTAAACGAAACAAATGTTGGTGCAGGTCTACCTGTGATATCTACAATTAAAAGTTTAAGAAATTCAGGAGACACCATTGAAAAAATTGAAGCCGTCCTAAGTGGATCTCTTTCATTTATTTTCAACAATTACAATAGCGAATCTAAGTTTCATGATATTGTAAAGGAAGCACAAAGCTTGGGTTATACTGAACCTGACCCAAGAGATGATTTAAGTGGTTCCGATGTAAAAAGAAAAATTACCATCCTGGCTAGGGAATCAGGATATATGATTAATCAATCTGATGTAAAACTATCACCAATTCTTCCAGATGAATGTATGAAAGCTGAAACCGTTGAGTTGTTTTATGAATCCCTAATTAAATTTGAAGATCATTTTCACAAAATGATAATAGAAGCTGAAAATAACAATTATAGGCTAAGGTACATTGCAACTTTTGAAAATAACGAAGCCTTTATTCAATTAAAATCAGTTGATGCTTCAAGTCCTTTTTACAATCTTTCTAACAGTGCCAATATGATTTCATTTCATACATTGCGTTATGTTGACTCACCTTTAGTTATCAGCGGTCCTGGCGCTGGAGCTAACGTAACGGCTGCGGGTGTTTTTGCAGAGATTATGCAAATTGCAAATGAAAATTTTAATTTCTAAATTTATTTTATGAGTGATTTTGTAGGACTTAAAGTATTTGCTCCAGCGACTGTTGCCAATGTAGCTGTTGGCTATGACATACTCGGGTTTGCAATCGAAGGGCCAGGTGATGAAATAAAAATTGGATATGGTAAAAATCCTGGACTTAAGATCAGGGCAATTCATGGTGCAAAAAATAAATTACCAAAAAGTATTGAGAAGAATACAGCTGGAGTTGCGGCTCAAGCTCTACTAAAATATTTGGGTAAAGAGGAGATGCCTATTGAAATGGATATCTACAAAAAAATGCCTTTCGCAAGTGGAATGGGATCAAGTGCAGCGAGTGCCGTAGCTGGTGCTTTCGCTGTAAACGAATTCTTAGGCTGTCCTTTAAATAAAAAAGAATTACTGCCTTTTGTACTCAAAGGAGAACAAGTCGCAGATGGTGCTTATCATGCTGACAATGTTGCACCATCATTAATGGGTGGAATTGTTTTAATTAGAAATAATCAGGAACATGATATAATAAATCTTCCTGTTCCAAATGGTATTTATGCTGTTGTTATCCATCCTGAGATTTCTGTTCTTACTTCCGAATCGAGAAGTATTCTTTCAGATACCATTACTATGGATCAGATGATCGAACAGTCAGGTAACCTTGCTGCTTTTGTTGCAAGTTTATATCGTTCTGATTTAGAACTTATGAAGAGGTCATTAAAAGATATTATTGTTGAACCACAGAGAGCAAAACTTATTCCTCACTTTTATGACCTAAAAGATATTGCATTAAAAAATGAGGCTTTGGGTTTTTCAATCAGTGGTGCTGGTCCTTCATTGTTTGCCTTGTGTCAAAACAGTTTGATTGCTGAGAATGTAGCAACAAAGATTTGTGAACATTTGATATCAAAGGGTATAGAAAGCCAATCATATATTTCAGAAATCAATAAAGAGGGAGCAATAAAACTTTAAGCATGAAACTGTATAGCACAAATAATAAAAATAATATTGTTGACTTAAGAAAAGCAGTTTTGAATTCATTGGCAGAGGATAAAGGATTATACATGCCACTGGATATTCCAATGCTTAATGATTCTTTTCTCACACATTTACCTCAATATAGTTTTCAAGAAATTGCTTTTACTATTTGTACTAATTTATTCAAGGACTATATTCCCGCCAATGATCTGATGGAAATCATTAATCGTTCTATGACCTTTGCTGCACCTGTGGTAAACATCACAGATAAAATTGCTACCCTTGAATTATTCCATGGGCCCAGTTTGGCTTTCAAAGATTTTGGTGCAAGATTTATGGCCCAGTTGATGTCCTATTTCAATAAAGAAAATAATAATGAAATAACAATTTTAGTTGCAACCAGCGGAGATACCGGTGGTGCTGTTGCTTCTGGTTTTTATGAAGCAGAAGGAATTAATGTTGTTATTCTTTACCCTTCAGGTAAGGTGAGTGATATTCAAGAAAAGCAATTGACCACTCTAGGTAAAAATATTACTGCTTGTGAAATTGATGGAAACTTCGATGATTGCCAGCGTATTGTTAAAACAGCATTCTTGGATCAAGATTTAAATCAAAGATTTAATCTTTCTTCTGCAAATTCAATCAACATCGCCAGATTGATTCCACAATCGTTTTATTATTTCGAAGCTTACAAACAAAAAAGAACCGATGATAATTTAGTTTTTGCTGTCCCAAGTGGAAATTTTGGAAATCTAACAGCTGGTCTATTGGCTAAAAAAATGGGCCTAGCAATTCATAAGTATATTGCTGCTACCAATATAAACAAAGTAGTACCTGATTATCTTGACACTGGAGAATACCTCCCCATACATTCAAAAGAAACAATTGCCAATGCTATGGATGTTGGAAATCCATCCAACTTTGTAAGAATGCAAGAACTCTATTCTACCCTTGAATCCATGCGTGAAAATATTAGTGGATATTGGTATGATGACAATGCTATAAAAGATTGTATGAGAAAAGTCTTCAAAGATTATTCTTATATATTGGATCCTCACGGTGCTATTGGATTTATGGCAGCTCAAAGTTTTCTAGAAAACAATAATGCCGAGGTAATATTTTTAGAGACTGCTCACCCATGCAAATTTATTGAAGATGTAGAAAATTCAATCTCAACTAAAGTCAATCTTCCAGATTCAATTCAGCAACTTCTGGAAAAAGAAAAAGTAAGTATTAAATTAAACAACAACTTTCAATCCTTCAAGTCGTTTTTGCTATCAAAATATTAAGGATTGTTTCACGTGAAACATATTTCTTATTATTTATGTATCTAGACAAATTGTTTCACGTGAAACATACTAATTCGTTTTACAGGAGATACATATAACATCAGAAATTCTAAATAGCATTATTTATATTTGTTTCAACTGAATAAATAAAATACACATGAAAAAAATATTATTCTTTTGTTTATTAATAACTGGGACAACTCTTTCAGCTCAAGTAAATACCAATCAAAATAAGTTCAAACAACTTAGCGAAGATTTACCTACCCCTAATAGTTATAGAACTGCGTCGGGAGCACCAGGACATGAATATTGGCAGCAAAAAGCAGATTATGAAATATCATTAGAATTAGATGATGAGAACCAGACCATACATGGTGAAGAAACAATAACTTATCACAATAACTCTCCTGATATATTAAGATATCTATGGGTACAACTTGATCAAAATGTTAGAGCATTAGATTCAGATAGTCATATTATCAAAACAAATGAAGTTGATGATAAAATGAATGTTAGAACACTAGGGTCACTAAATCCAGATTTTGATGGTGGCTTTAAAATAGAATCAGTGCAAACTACCACTGGGCAAGATTTACCCAATACAATCAATAAAACCATGATGAGGGTTGACATTCCAACAGCACTAAATCCTGGAGAATCTTATTCTTTTAAGATAAAATGGTGGTATAATATTAATGATAGAATGCAAATCGGAGGAAGATCAGGATATGAATATTTTGAAAAAGATGATAACTACCTTTATACAATTGCACAATTCTATCCTCGAATGTGCATGTATAACGATGTTTATGGTTGGCAGAATAAACAATTCTTAGGTAGAGGTGAATTTACACTTAGTTTTGGAGACTATAAAGTTAGTATCACCGTACCCTCAGATCATTTGGTTGCAAGTACAGGTGTACTTCAAAATGAAAATGATGTACTTAGTACTGAGCAAAAGAAAAGACTAAAAAAAGCAAGTGAGGAATATGAACAACCAATTATTATAGCCACCCAATCCGAAGCAGAAAAAAGAGAAACCAAAAGATCAAATAACAAAAAAACATGGGTTTTCCATGCAGAGAATGTAAGGGACTTTGCTTTTGCTTCTTCCAGAAAATTTATCTGGGATGCTATGGCAGTAAAACAAATAGATGGAACAAAAGTTATGGCTATGTCTATGTACCCTAAAGAAGGAAATCCTCTTTGGGAAAAATATTCTACAAAAGCAGTAGCTCACACATTAAAATGGTTTTCTCATTATACTTTTCCTTACCCATATCCAGTAGCATGGTCAATCAATGCTGCAAGAATTGGAATGGAATATCCTATGATATGTTTCAATTATGGAAGATGTGAAGAAGATGGTACTTATTCAAAAAGGATAAAGTATGGAATGATCTCTGTCATTATTCATGAAGTAGGTCACAATTATTTTCCAATGATTGTTAATTCAGATGAAAGACAATGGACCTGGATGGATGAAGGTCTAACTACTTTCCTACAATATCTAACAGAAGTTCAATGGGAGAGAAATTATCCAAGTAGAAGAGGACCAGCTCACAAAATTGTTCCCTACATGGGAGGAGATAAATCAAAGATATCTCCAATTATGACTAACTCAGAATCTATTCATCAATTTGGTAACAATGCCTACGGTAAACCAGCAACAGCCTTGAATATTTTAAGAGAGACTGTCATGGGCAGAGAGTTATTTGATTTTGCGTTTAAAGAATATGCAAATCGGTGGATGTTCAAACATCCCACTCCAGCTGACTTCTTTAGAACCATGGAAGATGCATCAAGTGTAGATTTGGATTGGTTTTGGAGAGGATGGTTTTATACCAATGACCATGTAGATATCTCAATAGACAATGTTGAATACTTTAAAGTAAATTCTAAACAACCAGATCCAAATGCAGGTAAGATAACCGATAGAGAAAAAGGTATTTCTTATATGAGAAACAAAGAGGAAATAGAAGAAACATATGATGAACAAGATTCAAGCTTAAAAGATTTCTACTCTACTTATGATCCATTTAAAGCAAACCAAATGGATCAAAAAGATTATGATGAATACTATACCTCTCTAAGCGAAAAAGAAAAAGCTGTTCTTAATGACGATCTCAATTACTATCAGATTAATTTATCGAATAAAGGTGGTCTTGTAATGCCTGTTATTTTAGAATTTACCTATTCAGATGGATCAAATGAGTTAATTAGAATTCCAGCAGAAATATGGAAAATGGGATCAAGTACAAACGTATCTAAAGTGTTTGCAAAAGAAAAAGAAGTGGTGAGTATAACTTTAGATCCTTTCTTAGAAACTGCAGATACTGATACAAGTAATAACTCTTTTCCACCTAAGAAAGAAGAAAGTAAATTTGAAATGTTTGAAAGACAACAATTCAATCAAGAAAACGAAATGCAAAAAGCTAAGAAAAAGAAATCTACTAGACCTTAAATAATTATTCAACAAGATTCTTATAAAGAAATTGATCAAGAATCTTGTTGAATTCTTCAGGATGTTCCATCATTGGAGCATGTCCACATTTATCAATAAAATGTAATTCAGAATTTACCAGAAGTTCATTAAACTTTTCTCCGACAAATGGAGGGGTAACTCCATCCTGTTTTCCCCATACCAATAAACTAGGAACTTTTATATTATGTAGCTTGTCTCCAAGATTATGACGAACAGCTGATTTTGCTGTTGCAACAATTCTAATAGCTTTCATTCTATCATTAACTGTTTTAAATATTTCATCTATTAATTCTTCAGATGCTGTTGCTGGGTCATAAAAAGTCGTTTGTACTTTTTCCTTTATATACTCGTAATTTCCTCTTTTAGGAAAAGTTGATCCCATTGCACTTTCAAATAATCCTGAACTACCAGTTAATGTCAATGTCTGAACTTTATCTGGATTATCCAAAGTATAAAGCTGTGCCAAATGACCTCCTAAAGAATTTCCAATCAAATTAACCTTATCATAGTCCTTATGTTTTATAAAAGAACTAACGTATTGAAGCAATGCGCCAATACCAACTTCTTTTACTGGCATTTCCAAAATAGGCAAATGAGGAAACACCACATTATATCGATCACTAAACCCATCCAGTATTCCTTGAAAATTGCTTAGTTGACCCAATAGTCCATGCAGTAAAACAATATTATGTTTTCCTCCTTTAGTCTCCAAATATTTAAAATTACCTTCCTCTGGCATATGATCTTATTCTTTTATTAATGTGACGCCTGATACTCTACATATAATATAGGCATGAATACCAAAAATAATAGTTGCAATTAACAAATGTACCGGTTGACTTGCTTTTGGCATTGAAAAATATGACATAATAATTCCTGAGATTACCTCAATAAATAATACTAGAATTAAAGCTTTCAAGACTTTCGGAAAACTACTTCTCAGCTTATAAAATAAATAGCCATTTATTACTAAAACCAAAATTGCAAAACTTCTATGAATCTCAAAAATTGAGCTTAATTGCGAAATCCAATCACTTCTTGCTATCACCTCATTAGCAACAACATCTATTTCTTGTCTAACTTGAGTTCCTATATATATTTGAACTAAAGAAATTATAAAAGCAAGATATAAAATAACATGATCTGACTTTGATATTTTCAGAGGTGAATACTTTGATATAGCAATAATTTTGATCAGCAGAAAAACAATAAGTAAAGCCATCAACATATGGAAAGTTATTGTCCATGGTGTAAGGTTACTAGCAACAACTACAGATCCAAACCAACCTTGTATTCCTGTAAGAATAAGGGTTGTAAAACTTAGGAAGAAGAAAGCTTTCTTTTCCTTCCAAAGAAATAAAGATAGAATCGTCATAATTATTAAAAAATTTCCTGCTAAGAATCCAAAAAGACGATTTATATACTCAATCCAAGTTTTTACTGGAACAAATGGTTCTTCTTCACGAAGTTTAGGATCTGTATTAATCTTTTCTGCAATTTCATCGTAACCCAATCTTGATAAATAACCGCTATATTTTTCTAATTTGGCAAGCCGCTTTTCAAGAAATATTTCTTTATAATTATCTGGTAATTGAGAAACATCAGTAGGAGGGATCCATTGACCAAAACATTTTGGCCAGTCTGGACAACCCATACCCGAACCAGTAGTTCTTACAACTGAACCAGCAAGAATCACAAGGTAAATTGCAATTAATGTTGTCCAAACCAATTTATGAAACAAACGTAATTTCATTCAGATCAATTTTACTAGATCGAAAGTAGACAATTTCAAATTAAGCTTTCCACATTTTCACTTCACTCTATTAATTATAATTAATATTTAAATAAAAAACTATTATAATCATTAATCATGTGGAATTGTTAATAACTCTTTTGACTTGCATTATTCAGAAATAAGTAACAGATTTTCCACAAGTACTTACCTGTTCTACTAAGTATAAAACTTATTAATGTGGATAAGTTGATTAATTGTTAAAATTTTTATTATTGAAAATATCATTGTTAATTTTTCAAGATATCTTGTTGATAGAAAAATAATTATCCACCGAATGATATGTTTATGGTTGGAAAACAATTTTACAAGTGCATAAGTATAAGTTTTCCACAATTTATAAAATGATATGAAGGCAGTTATTCAAAGAGTGAAAAGAGCAAGTGTTAGTATAGAAAATCAAGTATACTCAAGAATAGATAATGGTTTACTTATTTTATTAGGTTTTATGGATGATGACTCCATGAATGACATAGAATGGATGGTTAATAAAATTCTCAATATGAGAATTTTTGGGGATACTGAAGGGAAAATGAATTTTTCAATTCTAGATACCAATGGAAGCTTATTGGTTGTGAGTCAATTTACACTCTATGCAAGTACAAGAAAAGGAAATAGACCCAGTTTTATAAATGCAGCGAAACCTGACTTAGCAATACCTTTATATGATAAGTTTATTAACTACTGTAAAGAAGTTGCTAATCTCAATGTACAAACTGGATCTTTTGGTGCTGATATGAAGGTGGAATTATTAAATGATGGTCCAGTGACAATTATTATTGATTCAAAAGTAAAAGAATGACAATTCAAGAGGCTCAATACTTAATTGATGATTGGATAAAAAAGTATGGAGTTAGATACTTTAATGAATTGACAAATATGGCCATCTTAACAGAAGAGGTGGGTGAATTATCAAGGTTGATAGCTAGGAGATATGGAGAACAATCTTTCAAAGAAAAAATTACTGAAGAGGAAATTAATCACAAATTATCAGATGAAATGGCGGACATAATTTTTGTATTGTTCTGTCTGGCTAATCAAATGGATATAAATTTAGAGTCTGCCATTAAAAATAATATTGAGAAAAAGACCATGAGAGATAAGACCAGACATATCGATAATGAAAAACTAAAATAATTATTGTCAAAGCTAAAAAACATACTACTAAAACCTAGTTTCTTTTTTTCAATCTGTTGGCTTTCTTTAAATATTTTTTTGGCTCTCTTTGCATTCTATATTATCCCAGATAAGACAGAAAATGCAAATGCACATATTCCTGAAATAGCTTTAAAAGATCCTGGATTTTCTTGTTATATAGTATCAAGGTCATTAATGAATGAAAACACAGAATCAATATTGAAGACCAAATTCTTTGGAAAACGAAGTAACGAAACACATACGGCAATTAAGTCATATAAAAAGCTTAATGATAGTTTGATATCCATTATAAATATTACTGGTTCAGAATCATTCTATCCACTTAAAAAGAAAGAAAAGATAGAAGAAATAATAAAACAAAGAACATTTTTTTTTGGAACTGATAAATATGGCCGAGATCTTTTTAGTAGAATAATATTAGGCCTTAGAATTTCTTTTTTTGTAGGATTAATATCTGTAAGTATTTCTATCATTTTAGGAATTTTGCTTGGATTGATCGCTGGATATTTTGGTGGTATTCCCGATAAGGTCATTATGTTCTTAATTAATAGTCTGTGGTCCATTCCAACTGTGTTATTGGTTTTTGCAATAGTAATAGGTTTTGGAAGGTCTATTGCTGTTATATTTATTGCGGTTGGACTAACAATGTGGATTGAAGTGGCCAGATTAGTTAGAGGAATGGTTTTACAAACAAAGGCGAAAACATATATAACAGCAGCGGAATCTTTAGGATTGCAAAAAAGATTAATATTATTTAAACATATTTTACCTAACATCATAGGCCCTGTGACTGTTTTAATAGCAGCAAACTTTGCTATTGCTATCTTAATAGAGGCAGGTTTAAGTTACTTGGGTTTTGGTGTACAACCACCAACACCTTCTTTGGGTAATTTATTAAATGAAAATTATGGCTATGCATTGAGTGGAAAATTGTACATGGCTATTATTCCAGCATTGTCGATTATGTTGTTGGTTTTGTCTTTTAATTTAATTGGCAATACATTAAGTAATATATTTGAAGCAAAAGAAAATTAAACTTTGAGCAGAGAATTACTCATATTAGAAAAATTAGAAAAGGATTTAAGTTTAAAGCAACTCCAAATCAAGGCTTTATTAACGATTACCCAGGCTATTAATGATAATATAGCAGCTGATGGTTTATTTAATATGTACAAATCTTTTTTAAGTTGGGAAATGGGGATTGAGTATATGGTATTATTTGTAAAGAATAATAATTCAGATAAGTGGGAAGCACCAACCTCAATAAATGTTGAACAAGAGAAAATAAAAAAATTAATACCCCTTATTCTTCCATATAATAGATTATATACAATCAAAGAAGAAGACCCAAAGGAGTTACATAAGTTTGATGTTATTATCCCAGTGTATCATAAAGAATCTTCAATTGCATATGCCTTAATTGGAGGAATTAGAGATAAGGAAGATTTATACAATAAGATCCAGTTTATAACAACCATAACCAATATTATAGCTGTTGCTATTGAAAACAAACGTTTGTTTAAACAACAAATGAATCAAGTTAAATTGCAACGAGAAATGGAACTTGCTAGTGAAGTACAACAAATGTTGATTCCTAGTGAAACACCAAAAAGTAAATACTTTGAAATGCATTCTATCTATCTTCCAAACTTTAATGTGGGAGGTGATTATTTGGATTACGTAAAATTAGACGAAAATAAGTATGCTTTATGTATAGCAGATATATCTGGTAAAGGAGTGGCCGCAGCACTTTTAATGGCAAACTTTCAGGCCATGTTGCAAAGTTTAATTTATCAGTTTCGTGATCTTGAAACATTTGTTTTTGCATTAAATGAGTCGGTTTATAAGATAACAAAGAGTGATAAATTCATTACATTTTTTATTGCAGAAATAGACTTTGAAACAAAGAAAATGCGATATATTAATGCAGGTCACTTTCCACCGGTCTTATACCAAAATGGAGAGATAATGGAATTAAAATCTGGTACTACTGTG
Organism: Saprospiraceae bacterium; assembly: GCA_020630955.1. Taxonomy (GTDB): domain Bacteria; phylum Bacteroidota; class Bacteroidia; order Chitinophagales; family Saprospiraceae; genus JAHDBF01. Next base: position 41,575 of record JAHDIE010000009.1, on the reverse strand, counting down.
ATTGGTGCATTTGATAAACTACCTTTTATTAATGAAGAATCATTGGAACTAAGTTCTGGAGCGAGTTTGTTTTGCTTTACAGATGGATTGGTAGACTTAAAAAATGATGAGGGAAATTATTTTGGAGAAGACAAAATTATTGATTTTGTAAAAAAGAATCACATACACTCACCAGAAAAAATGAATGAACTATTGATGAAGGAAATAAATAAATTTAGAGGAACACAGGAATTTGTAGATGATATAGCGATACTAACTACAAAATTAATTTAATGGCAAGAGGAAGAGTTAAAAATAAATTTGTTGCAATTTTATTAGCAGCTATTGGTGGTTCATTTGGTTTGCATCGATTCTATCTTGGTGAAACAGGAGCTGGTATTTTTTACATCATGTTGAATTTATTTACAGTTGGTTTTAGGTTTCCAATTGCTACCATGCTAGGAATTTTTGATGCCTTTAGATTACTCATGATGCCACCTCGACAGTTTGACAGATTATATAATTCTGGACATGAAGATGGTTTACAAAGAAGAAGGAAAACTGGTCGAAATCAAAAAGACTTATACACAGAAAGAAAAAGACAATCGAATAGAAAAAACGTAAAGAGAGTAAACCCATATAAAAATACTGGAGTCAATAAATATAAAGAATATGATATCGAAGGTGCTATACAAGACTTTGAGAAAGGGTTAAAAATAGAACCCAATGATGTTTCCCTTCACTTTAACTTGGCTTGTGGATATTCGATGCAAGAAGAGAAAGAAAAATCTTTGTATCATTTAAACCAGGCTATACTAAACGGATATAAGGATTATAAAAAAATCAAGAGCCATGATGATTTAGCTTTCCTTAGAGTCCAACCAGAATTCGAAAAATTTGAAGCCAATGGCTTTAAGATAGATGGAAAGATAAATGTTAAAGAAAATAATCTTTTAGAAGATGATTTATTACTATCTCAACTAAATAAGTTAGCAGAATTAAGAAACAAAGGACTTTTATCTGAAGAAGAATTTTCACGTGAGAAAAATAAATTAATGCGTCGATAAACCAAAAGACAAGTTTATTCGTCTTTATAGAAAAGAATTTAATTTGATAGCTAACAATATAATAACAAACGCTTTAGTACATCTTCACCCTGATGATACCGTTGCTCAAGCTCTCACCATTATGCATATTAACTATGTTAAGCATTTGCCAGTCGTGAAAAAGAAAATGTTGATAGGTATCGCTTCAGAAGAAGAACTTTTGAGATTTGATGAAAATACTCCTTTGAACCAATTAGAATTATCTGATATAGGAGTACATGCTGAAGGAGATGAACATATTTTTGAAATTTTTTCAAAAATGGTAGAACATAAATTGACATCAATACCTGTTGTCGATGTGGATAAACAATATTTAGGTTTAATATCTCAAGAAGACTTAATTAGACATTATGCAAATAGTTTTTCGATTAGAGAGCCAGGTAGTTTATTGGTTCTAGAGGTTAATAAACGTTCGTATACTTTGTCTGAAATGGCTCGTATTGTGGAGCTAGAAAATGCCGCCATAATATGTAGTTTCATATCTGAAATACCAAATAGTGCAAATGTAATGGTAACCTTAAAAATTAATAGAGGAGATATACAATCAATTATGAAAGCCTTTGATCGATATGATTACAAAATAAAGGCAACCTATGCTGAAGAAGAGATAATGGACAACTTACGTGAACGATATGATTCTTTAATGTCCTATCTAAATGTATAAATTCTTACTGATATTTTCTTTATTTCTTATCTCTGTTTCGTCTCTTGCACAAGAGAAACTCAAAGTTTCTGAGATATTATTTAGTGGAAACAAAAAAACAAAGGAAAAAATAATTCTTAATGAACTGAATATCGCAGTAGGTGATATTATAAGTTCAGCCGATCTTATTAAAATCATCAACCAGAATGAAAACAGGTTACAGAGTATTGGTCTTTTTAATAAAGCAAAAATCAACATTGAACAACAAGATACTAGTGCTGTAGTTAAAATAGAATTGGTTGAAAACTGGTATCTATATCCATCCCCAATTTTTGAGCTTGGTGATAGAAGTTTTAATGTTTGGTGGCATGAGCAGAATCATGATTTAGAAAGAATTAATTATGGGCTAAGAGCTCGGCACTACAATCTGACAGGAAATAAAGATCCCTTGCTTGTTGTTGCTCAATTTGGTTACACAAAAAAGTTTGAAGGAGAGTATAGTTTTCCTTATGTGTTTGATAATAAGAATGTAGGTTTTTCCTTCTCTATTTACTATGCAACAAATAAAGAAATACCTTATAAAACCATTGCTAATCGACCACAGTTTTATCAACATAATGATGAGAGAGAAATGTTGCGACGTTTTCGCACTTCCGTAAATGTCAGAATGAGACCAAATGTTGAAACGCATCATTCGCTAAGTTTTGAATATCATAAAAATACCGTAGATGAGTTTGTAATAGAAGAGCTTAACAGCGATTATTTTATACACGGTAACAACGCACTGCAGTTTTTTATGATCAACTACGATATTCAATATGATAAACGTTTCAATTATTTGATGCCTTATCGAGGATATAGGTTAAGATTGAATGCGAAAAAAGAAGGACTTGGAATATTAAGGGAACAAAATAGTTTACTACTACAATCAGTATTAGAATTCTACATTCCATTTACCAAGAGAGTGGACATAAATAATTTACCAAATAGAAACTTTGGCTTTGGTTCTAAGATAATAGCGAAAACTAATTTAATACGTAACCAACAAGCATTTGCTAACAATACAGGATTAGGTTGGGGTTCGGATCTTGTTAGTGGATATGATTTATATGTAATGGATGGTATGGACCATCTATTAATCACCAATCATATTAAAAAACAATTGGTTGACTTTAATTATACACTTACTTGGCCTAAGGTAGTCCCAGATCAATTTAAAAACATAAATGTAAAGCTTCATTTACGATTCAATTTTGATTTTGCTTATATTAATGAACCATATTATTTTGAAACCAATACCTTAAATAATCGCTGGATATATGGATTTGGTCCAGCACTTGATATAATTATTTACAATAGTTATTTGTTTAGCTTTGAATACAGCTATAATGATTTAGGAGAACAAGGATTATTTTTGGAAGTAAGCAATGCATTTTAATATGAAAATAGCGATCTACGGAAAAAAGTTTAAAGAAGAACATAGTTCATACTTAGAAACCTTATTATTCAAGCTGAAAAGTATGGAATATGAAATATTCATGTTTCAAGACTATGCTAAGCAAACAAAAAATAATTTTCCATACTTTGATAGTTATGAAAGCTTAAAGGCAATTTCGCCAAATTTAATGATAACTTTAGGAGGTGACGGTACGATACTAGCTGTTACTAGTTTAATTAGAGATATTAACTTGCCAATTTTAGGAATAAATTTAGGTAGGTTAGGTTTTCTTGCAAGTACTGAAAAAAACAAGATAAATATTGCAATCGATTCGTGGGCCTCAAACAATTACAGAATTGAAGAAAGGTCAATGCTAAGTGTTAGTTCTAATATTCCAATATTTGAAGACAATAATGTTGCACTAAATGATTTTACCTTGTTGAAAAGAGATACTTCTTCAATGATAAAAGTACATGCATATATCAATGGAGATTTTTTAAACTCTTATTGGGCAGATGGATTAATTGTATGTACACCTACTGGGTCAACAGGTTATTCCTTAAGTTGTGGTGGACCTATAATATTTCCGACCTCAGGAAATTTTGCAATTACTCCTGTCGCACCGCATAATTTGAATGTAAGGCCAATTGTAATACCTGATGACGCGGAGATTAGTTTTAATATCGAAGGTAGATCTGAACACTTTCTATGTACAATGGATTCTCGTTTTGAAAGGATCACGGAGGAACATGAAATCAAGGTATTAAAATCACCATTAACAACAAAATTGGTTTTTCTTCCAGAAATAGATTTTATGAACACAATCCGTCAAAAACTTTCCTGGGGCTTTGATAAAAGAAATATCTGATGAAAGCACAGTTTTTGCAAAATGATCAATCTTGGTCTATAGATACAGAAGAACCAATTGATATCTCAATACTCATGATTAGTGGTGCTGATGGGCCCAATTGTTTTTTTGCACCAAAATTTGAAACAAATCCTGTTGTTGCAGGAGAATTTATAGGTGACACAAGCCAAGGAGGCCTTGTCAACTTTTATAATGTTAAGATAAATCCTCATGGCAATGGCACGCATACAGAATGTGTAGGACATATTAGTAAAGAAAAACACAAATTGCGAGACTGCATGCAGCGTTATTTATTTAAGTGTAGTCTTATTACTGTAGATCCATACAAAATAGATAATGGTGATAAATTGATTACTAAAGATAGTATCAATGAGGGACTTTCAAATATTGGATTTTCAGAAGCAATGGTTATTAGGTCTAGACCTAATAAGGCAGAAAAGCTAAAACAAAACTATTCGGGATCAAATCCGATTTATTTCGATCCAGAGGCAATTGAGTTTTTAGTCTCTAATGGAGTAAATCATTTATTAACTGACCTTCCTTCTGTAGATAAGGAGGAGGATGGAGGAAAGCTGCTCAGTCATCGTATGTTTTGGGGTTACCCGGATAAAATTTCTTTACATAGAACGATAACAGAGCTTATATTTGTAAATGAAAAGGTTTTGGATGGACATTATATTATTAATATAATGATAGGAGACTATGACCTTGATGTTAGTCCGAGTAAACCGATACTTTATCGTGTGATATGAATTATAATTCATTAGAAAATATTAAAGAGAACTCTACATTCTACCAGTTTTTGGAGATTGAACAGGATTCTCATTACGAAAAAGTAAGATTCTTTGAGAGAAATGAACAAAGAATTAGTGACATGGATTTTGACTTTAGAATCTATGTATGGTGTGATTATGCATTATCGGTTTTCGAAATAGGGCGTTATCAGGAGTTTATAAAACTAAGCGACGAATTAATCCCTTTGGTTGTTGAAGAAAACGTATATGAAGTAAGAGGCATTTCTATTTATGAAGCACTCTTATTTAGAAAAGGCGCATCTTTATTTAATATCCATCAATATAGTGAAGCAGAATATGTGTTTGGAGAACTTTGTAAAATAGAGAAAGATCCAATTAATAAAAAGGCGTGGAAAAAAGCCAAATATAGATTATTGAAATCTTCTGTGAGGTACCTGGAAGCATTTAGCGTTTTATTCTTTATAGGAACTGCAGCAATAATTGCTTTAGAATTATTAGTCGTAGTTAATTATTATCCTGAATATAGTGAGTTGATCGAGTTATTTAGATTATCAACATTTGGAATAGGAATTTCAATTTTATTAGGTATAGAGGTTTTTATTAAGATAAGAACCAATCAACATTATAACTTGTTAACTCGAAAAAGGCAATGAAACAAATATTCCTTTTTTATATTTTACTGTATTCAAGTTTTCTTTTTGCTCAAGAATCTAGCTATTGTTCAAATCCTAAGTTTGAAAAAACAATTGAAAGATATATTTCACACTCTATTGAAGTGATTGGAGTAGATGAGTTGTTTGAAACCCAAAGTAATTATTTGGTTCTTGACGCAAGAGAACTTTTAGAATTTGAAATTAGCCATATCCCAGGATCTAAATACATTGGTTATGATAAGCCAAATCTTGAGGTTTTGAAGTCTGTCGATAAGAATCAACCAATCGTACTATATTGCTCTATAGGATATCGGAGTGAAAAAATGGCTGAACAACTTCAGAAACAAGGTTTTATTAATGTCAAAAATCTATACGGAAGTATTTTTGAATGGGGCAATAAATCATATCCACTTGAGGATGCCTCAGGAATGAAAACGAACAAAATTCACACCTATAATAGACTATGGTCTAAATGGGTTGAAAATAAAGAATTAGAAAAAATATATTAATGTCTTATAGCGGAAGAACGAGATACAAAACGAGAAGAGAAAAGAATGAGCTTATAAAGAAAAGATCAAGAGCAATCATCATTTTTGCATTAATAGCTTTAATTGCCTTGGTTTTTAAAAATAGAATTGCAATTAGAGATTACATCATCGCTACCATTAATTAGAATACCTTGATTCTGCATAGCAGCATGCTTCAACTAATAAAGCGCAAGCTTTTATCAATTCTTCTTTTGGAAAAATAAGGGGGGGTGCCAAGCGGAAGGAGCGATTATTAAATAGAAAATAATCGACTATTGCTCCCAGTTCCATAGATTTGGAAACAACATGTTTTAAGTATTTTCTTTTGGTTAGTTCCACTGCCATCATTAAGCCTGAACTTCGAATTTCTTTTATTATAGGGTGTTTAAGTTTTTCCTTTATTAGTTTTTCTTTTTCTAAAACAGAATCTACAATATTCAACTCAATCATTGCTTTAATATTGCCATATGCTGCAGCACAACTAACTGGGTGTCCACCAAATGTTGTAATATGACCAAGACTTGGAGATTTAGTAAAAGCATCCATCAATTGTTTGTCACAAATCATGGCGCCTATAGGCATACCGCCACCCATTGCTTTGCCTAAACAAAGAATATCAGGAATGATACCATATTTGCGGTAAGCAAACAAATGACCAGTCCTACCAAAGCCTGTTTGTATTTCGTCAAGTACCAATAAAGCACCAACTTTAGAACATCTTGCTCTTACTTTTTTTAAATATCCATCCAAGGGCACGTTGACACCAGCTTCTGCTTGCACTGGCTCTATAATTACAGCAGCAGTTTTATTTGTAATTAAAGCAAGTTGTTCTACCTTATTAAATTCAATATGTTTAATGCCTGGGAGCAGTGGCAAGAATGCTTGACTATAGTTATGATCACTTCTTAGGCTTTCTGCACCTTGTGTGCTTCCATGATAAGCGTTTTTACAAGCTATTATTTCATATCTTTCCTTGCTTCTTTTTGCCAATTTCATTGCGGCTTCAATTACTTCTGTTCCACTCATAAAGAAATAGACGGAATTTAAACTAGGGTCAAGCAGATCGACTAAATACTTTGCTAGTCCTACTTGAATATTTTGGATATGCTCTCCATAAACCATTGTATGAAGATGTTTGTCAAGTTGTTTTTTTATCTCTTTTATAACATAAGGGTGGCGATGACCAAGTGAACTTACGGAAATACCAGAGTTAAGGTCGTAGTATTTTTTTCCATTTGTGTCATAAATATAGATGCCCTCGGCGCGATCAATTTCTAGACCTAATGAAATCTCACTGGTTTGGGCAACATGTGATAAAAATAATTGTCTAACTGAAGGCATAGAATAAATTGTGTTTCAAAAGTAAATAACTATATGGCAAGACATCTGTATTAACAGACAATATCTTTAACTTTACAGCAAATTGAAATTATGTCAGATAAAGCGTGGGACCAAATAGAGGCTTACATTAATGAAATAGAAAACACGGAATGTAGTGATATGCAAGCCTTGGAACAGTTTAGAATAAGGTTTCTTGGTTCTAAAAATATATTAAAAGGACTATTTAGCGAGATTAGGAACATAGAGAATGATAGAAAAAAGGAATATGGTCAAAAGCTAAATGACCTTAAGTCTTTAGCAGAAACAAAGTTTCAACAGTTTCAGTCTTTACTGAAAAAATCAGAAAGAGAAGGGTCAAAAAAGACGATGGATATGAGTTTACCTGCTTCTCCTTTCCATCAAGGTTCAAGGCATCCAGTGTCATTAGTTATGAACAGAATCATTGATATATTTGAGAAAATTGGTTTTGTGGTGTCAGAAGAAAGAGAAATCGAAGATGATTGGCATAACTTTACTGCCATGAATACCCCAGAAGATCATCCTGCACGAGATATGCAAGATACCTTCTATTTAAAAAATAGCGTAACCAATTTGTTGAGGACACATACCTCATCTGTTCAGTCAAGGGTGATGACAAGCCAAGAGCCACCTATTCGAATCATCGCCCCCGGCAGAGTGTATAGAAATGAAACAATTTCAGCTAGATCTCATTGTCAGTTTCATCAAGTGGAAGGATTATTTATTGACAAGAATGTTTCTTTTGCAGATATGAAACAAACCTTATTATACTTTGCACGAGAGATGTACGGTCCGGATACAAAAATTCGATTACGGCCGAGCTACTTCCCATTTACGGAACCAAGTGCTGAAATGGATGTATACTGGGGATTAAAAGATGAGATTGATTATAGAATTACCAAAGGAACAGGTTGGTTAGAAATACTAGGCTGTGGAATGGTAGATCCAAATGTCTTAATAAATTGTAATATAGACCCAGAGATTTACACTGGATTTGCTTTTGGAATGGGAATTGAAAGACAAGCAATGCTAAAGTATAATATCAGTGATATCAGACTTTTGTTTGAAAATGATGTGAGGTTTTTAAAACAATTTAGTTCTGTAATATGAAACCATCTATACCAAAAGGAACAAGAGATTTTTTACCGTCAGAGGTCTACAAGAGAGAATATATCTTTAACAAGATAAAAGAGGTTTTTCAAACATTTGGATATGTTCCTATTGAGACACCTACAATGGAAAATCTTGAGACGCTCACAGGTAAATACGGAGAAGAAGGCGATAGACTTTTATTTAAAGTACTAAACAATGGAGATTTTCTTTTAAAGGCAGATAAGGAAGCGCTTTCAAAGCTGGACTCAAAAAAATTGGTTTCAAGCATTTCTAAAAGAGGGCTTAGATACGATCTGACCGTTCCATTTGCAAGATATTTTGTACAACACCAAAACGAATTACAACTTCCATTTAAACGATATCAAATACAACCAGTATGGAGGGCAGATAGACCACAGAGAGGAAGATATCATGAGTTTTACCAGTGCGATGTTGATGTAATTGGTTCTGATTCATTAATGTATGAAGCAGAACTGATTCAAATTTACGACAAGGTATTTTCAGAGTTGGGGTTAGAAGTTGAGGTTTTAGTTAATAACCGTAAGATACTTTATGGATTTGCCGAGGCTTTAGGTCTCGAGGAAAAATTTATGGAAATGACTATTTCCCTCGACAAATTGGACAAAATTGGACCAGATAAGGTACTAGATGAATTGGAAAAAAACAATATTGATAGATCAACTGGGCAAAAGCTTTTGGAGCTTATAGGAATAGAATCTCTCGAAGAATTAAAGGAAAATTTCGAAAACGCGCCAACGGGATTGGTGGGAATAGAAGAATTAAAAGCATTTCATGGTTTTTTAGATATATCAAAAATTCACAACAAAATTTCATTTGATCCGTCTTTGGCCCGAGGACTAAATTACTATACTGGCTGTATTTTTGAGGTTAAAGCCAAGGGAGTTAAAATGGGAAGTATTGGTGGAGGAGGAAGATATGATGATTTAACAAGCGTGTTTGGATTAAAAGGTATTTCTGGGGTAGGTGTATCTTTTGGTTTTGCTAGAATCTATGACGTTATGGAGGAATTAGCTTTATTTCCTGCAAATATTGGGAATAAAACACAGGTTCTAATAACTAGTTTTAACAAGGAAGCATTACATCATTCATTTAAACTAGGATCTATTCTTAGGGCAAATGCTATCAGTTGTGATATATACCCTAAGGCAGTTAAAATAAAGAAACAGCTTAATTATGCCAACAATAACAGCATACCTTTTGTCGTAATTGTTGGTGAAGATGAAATAAAATCGAATTTATGGCAACTGAAAAATATGGATTCGGGCGAACAAAAGAAACTATCAACAATAGAGCTAATTAGCTTCCTTTCGGAAAAATGTTAAAATTATTAAAATCCTCTCGAGAATCCTTCACATTCTAATTTAACAAAATTTTATTTGGTGTTTTTGAAAACACTAGCCTTTAACCAACGTTATATAGATCTGTTTTCTTTTAGGACAAGTTTATGGCTTTAATCCAGACAATGGTTTTCTTCGAGAAAATGTCGGGAAGTTGGCATAGTTCTTGAAATTATCATATTAATAATATTTGTAATATGTGTGGTTTGGAAAATTGACTCCAAAAGCTATCTTTGCAATCCATTATTTATATATGACAAAATTCAAGTATATATAAACTACTGTAAATCAAGTATTTGTTTATTGTATGTTTTGTCTTATTTAAAGAAAACCGATTAAAAATGTGTAATTCCATGATTCAACAAAACTTTGTTGCGAGATTTCTCGCAATGGCTTTTTTCATGCTATCTTTTAACATCACCTCTAATGCTCACATAGCATTAAGTTCAGATGATGGAAAGGTTGTTTATGCCAACAAGGTTACAAAAGCAGATGCATCAGCTAGATTGAGTCAATTAAACTCTGTTGTTGAAATAGCAGTAACTGATGAGGTCCAAGAAAGAATACAACAATATACTTATAGATATCGCCAATCTGCGGAAAAACTATTAGGTAGATCGAATATTTTCTTTCCGATATTTGAGAGAGAAATAAGTAGGAGGGGGATGCCAGATGATCTTAAATATCTTGCAGTTATAGAATCAATGTTAAATCCTAAAGCTACTTCAAAATCTGGTGCCGCTGGTTTGTGGCAATTTATGAAAGGAACCGGAAAAATGGTTGGACTAGAGATAAACGCTGTAGTTGACCAAAGAAGAAGTATAGAATTATCTACACAAGCAGCATTAGACTACTTACAGTCTTTATATGATCGGTTTGGGGATTGGAACCTTGCCTTAGCAGCATATAATTGTGGTCCTGGAAATGTATCTAAAGCAATTAGAAGATCAGGAAGTAAGGACTATTGGAAGATGAGAAAATATCTTCCAAAGGAAACTCAGAAGTATTTGCCGAGATTTATTGCAGCCATGTATTTGACGAACTTCTATGAATACCACGAGCTAGTTCCAAATGAAATAAACACAGATTTAACCAATGTAACCATTGTACATGTTAATCAAAGTATAAAGTTTTCAGAACTAGCAAATGAACTTGGATTAGAAGATGACTCAATATTAAGAGAATTAAATCCAGAATATTTATCTGGTTATGTTCCTGGGAAATCTCAGTATACCATTAGTATACCTTCAAGAACAAGGGAAATATATTTTAAGAAATATGAACCTGCAGTTTATGCAAGAATTATGGAGGAAAGAGCGGAGATAGAAAGGAAGAATCTTTTGGAAAGAAAGAAGGAAGAGGAAGCAAAGATTTTAAATTTTAAACGCGATAGTATTGGATCTCTTCAAAGTTTGGTTAGTTTAATACTTGGGCCCCTGCAATCTAATCAGGCAAAGAAAAAATATAGAATTCCTACAAAAATGCGTTCGAGAGAAAGTTACCTGCGAGTATAAAATAAAAATAGGGGTGATGCAATAACATCACCCCAACTCCAACTAAACCACAATCCCGCCTTAAACTATTTTAATTGTTTTAATTTCAGACTTTGTTTCTTCAAGCTTAGGAAGACAAATTGTTAGAATGCCGTCTTCATAACTTGCGTCTATTTTGTTTAGGTCAATTCCTTCTGGTAAATAAAAACTTCTTTCAAATGAGAAGAAAGAATACTCCCTTCTTTTATATTCTTTTAGAGTGTCTTTTGTGTTTTCTTCTTTTTTACTGACAGATATTTTTAAATTATTGTCTTCTATAGAAATTGTAAAGTCACTTTTCTTTAAGCCAGGTGCGGCTAATTCAATTTCATAATTATTGGTGTGTTCAATAATGTTTACTCTAGGGTGAGTAGAGATTATATCGCTTCCAACAAAATCTCCGATGGTAGAATTAAAAAATCCATCTAATAGTTGGTTTAAAGATGTATTACGATTAAATTTTGAAAGGTTCATAATTTGTATTTTTTATTTAATGCTAATTTGTTTAGGTTTTGCCAATTCGCTTTTAGGAATGCTTATGGTTAAAATACCAGATTCAAGATTCGCAGAGATATTATCTGAATCAATATTTTTTGGAAGTTTAAATGATCTTTTTACATCCTCAATTTGGAACTCGTTTCTGAAATAGTTTTTCTTTTCTTGTTTCTTAACTGCTTTGATCTTTAAGGTGTTGTCTTCGACTTCCATGGAAATTTCTGTCTTTAAATAACCAGGAGCTAAGACCTCAAGGCTCCATTCATTTTCATGTTCTATAATATTGGTAAAACCAATTTTGCTTGCGTTACAACTAGAGCTTTTTGAAATTGGATGATTGGACATTAATTGATATAACATACTTCAAATATTTTGTGATTAATAACTGAAGTATTCAGCTCAATTGCTGTACCATTCCGAAAAACAGGAAATATTTACCGAAAGGCAACAAAAACTACGACAAAATGTCATTTTCAAAATACAAAAATGACAAAATGGCTTATTTTGTGATTATTATCTTTTCGAGATAGGAAGTATTATTAGCAATAATTTCAATAAAATAGATTCCAACTTTTAGGTGATTTAGTTGGAAACTCGTTTTTTGAGTTTCTAAAACGTGATTTCCTGAGACATCAAATACTCGAATCGTTTTTAACTGGTCATTATCTATAATCACATTTATATCTCCAAAAGAGGGGTTTGGATAGATCAAATAATTGGGCAAATTGATGGAAATGTAACTGCTTATCTGATTTTCTAATAAACCACTTCTAGGTCCTTCTAACATAGCACGCATTAATGATACTTGTTCGGAAGTAAACATATTTTGACATCTCTCAAGACTATAATCCATATAGTTTTCAATCATGTCTGGTAATGAGTCATCAATACAACTATCTTTAGAATGTAAATCACTACAAACATCAACATCAGCTGTTGCTGTTGATTCACTTGCAGCCTGGGGTGTATCTGTTATACCATCATCGTCATTGCAATCACCATCTCCCCAAATATGACGCAAACCAAGATAATGTCCAACTTCGTGAACACATGTTCTACCTTGGTCATTGGTTCCTTCAAGTATACCAGCAAAAGGATTATTTCGACCAACGGTTTGGTAATGAAGTACAACCCCATCTTTGTTTTCTAAATCTTGTGGAAAAACATCGGCAGGCCAATTTGGTGCCTCCATAGGTGGATACGCAAAACCTAATACAAAAGGAATAGGATCTTGGCCTTGAGTTTCAAGTCCAAGGTTTACAATCCATATATTAAGGTATTTGTTGGTGTCCCAAGGATCCTTTCCGCCAGATGCGGAACTTTTCATAGCATCAAGATCAATGTTATTGCTTTCACCTAAAAGTTCTTCTATGCAACTTAATACATTGGGATCAGTAAAGTCTGTGCCACATTCAGTAAATGCCTCGATAAGGTCAATTATAGAAATATTGATGAAGGATGAATTTTCGGTAAAGGTCCTCGTAATACCAGAAGTTGGATTACCTTCTGGGTCAATGCCAGCTATGAAAAACTCAATTTCTGCATCAACTGCAATTTCTTCAAATATTGATCTTGTATCAACAGCATTTGAATTTAGTCTACGAAAGTCTTCATTCAAAACATCAATTTGACTTTTAATTAAATCATCACTGAGGTTTTGATCATCGTTATTATATATTACATGAAAAACAACTGGAATTCGTAAAATATCAGCTCTTGTTCGTGTTGATTTTTTCGCATTTTTAAATGTTTGATTTACAACATGTGACGCACCTGGATACAATTTTTCAAGTTGGTACTTCAAAGCCAAGTCTCCACATAAGGGTTTTGATTGTGCTAAGAGTAAATTACCAAACAAGAAGACAAATAAAAGTGTGATTTTGTTTTTCATACAATGAAATTAGGTTTAAATATAAATGTATATACACCTAATAGTGAACGAAAAACGAAGATTTAGCTGAATTAACAGTTTTGTTTAATTAAATGATCGTTTGAACTAAAAAGCTATTGCTGACAAGGGCCAATGTAAGCTTCAAAGCTTGCCCCAACCATGACTTCGAAACCAGGGTTCAGATCTATGTCAACACCTGCACTATAAATAATATCTGCACCAGGATTGATTACATTAGCAGCAGTGATATTGTTACTTGCATTCACAAATTGTGTGTCTCCACTTCCATAATTTTGTGTGACAGTAATATTTGTATCACAAGGGTCTATAACTTCAATCATATAATCTTCAACTTCTCCATAGTTTAAACCAGAAGCACAGCCATCATTTTCTGTTAGAGCATTTGTTCCATAACGACACAGTATTCTGAATAATTTTTCACCCATTATAGTACCTGAAGGAATAGTAATATCGACACTTTCAGAAACTCCTTCTTGGACATGTCCAATATCAATAAACTCATTTGAATCTAAGAAGTCCCCATCTAAATTCCAATCAATATATGCAGCAAAATATTGAGCATAACTTTCATTGGGTTTAACAGTAAGGGTATAAGTGCTATTCTCTACCACGACTGTTTTCAGTGTTGTATAATCACTATAGTTATCCCCACTGATCGCACAACCGGTTGCAGTATTATTAATGGTTTCAAAAATTACATCATCAATATAATCCCCAGAACTACAAGATGCATTGTTGAATGTAGGAATGCAATAATCTGGAAATGGAGGTGCATTAACACCAAAATCAACATCTGAAATATCATAGAAGATATTGTTACTACACATCACCCTAACTCTAGCAAAAGAACTCATGATGTTTGGAACAGTGATTGATTCTGAACCGTCGTTAGAAACATTACTTGCTAGGGTATAATCATAAGTGTATCCACCATCAACAGAAAGTAGAATATCTACAGTTGTGCAACTAACAGGCGCAACATTAGTATTTGCGACATTCCAAGTTACAGTTTTCATTTCTCCTGTATTCCATTGTACACCAGTATTTGGGTTAGTGATGACAAATGGGCCACTTGATTCATCAACAGAAATTAAGCAATCATCTTCTGCTGTTAAACCATTTCCAGTAACATTATCTCTAACCGTTACCCTAAAGTTTAATACTCTTTCTACAGAAGATAAAACCTCCCAATCAGAGCTATTATTATTAATTACATGGACTAAAGAAGGGAAATACCTTTCCTTGCTTACAGTAGGTTTAATACTTCTAAACATAGGTCCAAACTCATTATTTGATTGGGGTGGTTGATTTTCTGAACCTTCATTGTCCATTTGTTCCCAGCAGTAGGTAAGAGAATCTTCATCAGGATCACTTCCATCTGCGGTAAGAACAAAAGGAGTGGATTTTGGTATAGTGTAATCACTACCCGCAGAAACAGATGGTAGTCCATTTCCATTATCTGAAATTACAGGACAGTTATTTCCATTTCCTGTAGTAGTATAATCTTCAATTTCTTCAATAGAAATGGCGTGAAAATAATCATCCGAATTGGATTGAACATTTGGTGAACAAATACCAGCATAGCCCATGATGGTAGATGCGCTTCCTGGCTCCATTGCTGTCCCAGGGTTTTTATTACAGGAATTATACTGTGTGTGGTTTGCACCAAATTGGTGGCCCATTTCGTGACAGACATAATCTACATCGAAAAAATCTCCTATTGGGTTTGCGATTGCTGTTACTGCACCAGCTTTATTGGTTTGACAAGGACCATCGAGATAAGCAAGACCAGAACCAGCTGTACCAAAAAGATGACCGATATCAAATTCCTCAAAACCAATAACATTATCCATGTTAGTCATGTTTTCTGATATCATCATTGCTGCATTACCATTAGTGAATGGGTCAGTCGCACCATCTAGGTAAATAACTTCATCATTGTTGGCAATTAGGGTCATAGTAATAGAAAAGTCGCGTTCGTAGATTCCTATAACTCTGTTCATTGTGGTATTTATAGCTGCGGCAGCATCAGCTGTAGTTCCACCATGATAATTAGCGTATTCTCCTGTACAAGCAACCGCGAGCCTATATTCTCTTAATTTATTATCGCCTTGTACAAAACGTTGGGATTTATTTGGGATGTAATTTTCTGGAACATGGATATTATGATCGAAATCACATTCGAATCGATAATCTTTATCACTTATGTAAAGGTCTTTTTTGAAGTAACATAAATAAACTTGATCCGATGAATCCACTGGATCAATTTTAATCGTTCCAAATTCACTTGACAGAATTTGGAAATGAAATCCTTTGTGTGAATAGTCAAAACGTAAGGACGCTTCTTTTTGGTTAACGCCGTATCCTGCATAAGATTGTATATCAGGAAACTTACTTTGAAGTTTTGGATGCATAATGCTTGCCTCCTCAATATAAAAATCTATACTTTTTCCATTTGGAAGAGGAACATTCAAAATAGGCAAGTTGAACTTATTTGTATTATCTGACCTTTTTGGTACAGATTGTAAAAGTTCTAATAACGTTTGATTGTCTATATTGTACAAAGCATATGAAAGAGGATAAGCTTCTTTCGACTGTATTACAGTATGTAAATTTGACCTCTGATTCTTGTCAACTATGCTCCAGATACTGTTTTGACAAAATAAATTAGATGTTACAATTAACATCAAGCAAGTAAATATTGCTTTCATTCTCATGATTGTTTTCAGTTCTTACATTCGGGTGTAAAAAACCGGAAGAGAGAATTTTGCTATGTTCTGATTTGACAAAAAGCCTTAGTAATAAGAAGCTTGTTGCTAAATAATTTGGAAAATAGCATACAAATAACAAATTTGAGCTCATAACTCCGTCAAAAACATAACATGAAGAAGTTCTTTGCTTTAATCCTTTTATTCGTATGGTCATGTAAGGGTATACACGCCCAATTAAACATTCCTGCAGATATTAAAACTGCTGTTTTTGATTATGCAAGAATCTTGCCGAAAGTTAATAATAAAGTATTGTTAATGAAGGAGTTAACAAATCAAACACCAGGAAGGCCGATACGTTTTGCGGAACCGTTTTCCACAAACTTTTCAACTTTAAACAGTGGCGTTTGGGAAAAAGTTAACAACAACATGGAAGTTTGGAGGTTAATGATTGAGTCTGAAAAAGCTCTTTCATTAAATTTTGGCTTAGAATCTTTTAATTTACCTGAAGGTTCAGAGTTATATATATTCAATCAAGATCAAACCTATGTTTTAGGTCCATTCACAGATAAGGACAACGATGCCCATGGTGAGTTTTGGACACCTATTATAAAGGATGACATTGTTTTCTTCGAGCTTAGAATACCTACGGACAAAAAACAGGAGTTAAAACTAGAGATTACCAAAGTAAATCACGATTACATGGGTTTTGGAAGATCTTTTTCTGGAAGCTGTAACCTTGATGTGATATGTGGTATGGAGGACGGATATGAGATGGTCGATGAGTATCGTGATATAATATCATCTGTAGGAGCCTACCATATTAATGGAATCGAAACCTGTAGTGGTGCACTTATTAATAATGCAAATGAAGACAGAAGACCTTTTTATCTTACTGCCTTTCATTGCGGAGTAAATTCAAGCAATGCAGCCTCGGTTGTTTGCTACTGGAATTATGAAAACTCCTATTGTAGACAACCTAATAGTACAGAAAGTGGTCAAACTGGGGATGGCAATCTTAATCAATTCAATTCTGGCGCATATTATCGATCAGGCAATAACATAACAGACTTTTGTCTGATTGAATTTGATGATCCCGTGAAGCCAGAATACAAACCATATTTTGCCGGGTGGAATAATAACTTTATGATTTCCGATTTTGTTATTGGAATTCATCATCCAGGAGTAGAAGAAAAAAGGATCAGTTTTGAGATGGATGAGGTACAAAATACAGGTGGAAATTATATTACTGTGAACGATTGGGATATAGGAACCACAGAAGGTGGCTCTTCTGGTTCTCCTTTATTTAATGAGAATAAACAGATAATTGGGCAACTTCAAGGAGGGCTAGCGGCTTGTTCAAACGATCTTTCAGATGATTATGGAAGTATAAGTAGCTCCTGGCTTGGCTTAGGAACCCCAGAAACCTCTTTACAATTTTGGTTGGATCCGGATAATGTTGGACTAACAGAAATCAGTGGTTTTAATGGATCTTTCGGATTAACTTTTTCTGATAATAACTTTCAACTTTGTGGAGAAGAAACGGATGAATTGGTTGTGGATTTTAATGTTGAACAAAGCTTTACAGATTTTGTAAACCTTGAAGTCCAAAATCTTCCAGCAGGTATGGTTGTTTCCTCACTACCAGAAAATATTACGCCCGGAAATTCAGCAAGTATAACTTTAGAGAATATATCGACGGTTTTATCTGGAAACTATACCATTAAAATCGTTTCATCGGATGGAGAAAATCAAGGGGAGAATAATATAAATATATCGATAAGCCAATCAGCTCCTGAAAAAATAACTACAATAAGCCCTGAAAATGGAATAGAGGCATCAGCAACGCAACAATTTATTTGGGATGAGCTTGATAGCGCTATTTCATACGAAATAGAGATTTCCTATGATGAAGGATTTATTAATTTGTTTACTTCCGTAAATAACATTTCTAATCATGAATATGTGGTATTTAACTTGGACAATTTAACAGAGTTTTATTGGAGAGTTAGGGCAATAAATAATTGTGGAGAAGGAGAATGGTCTGAATCAAATAGTTTTATGACCTCTCAAGTTTATTGTATTGTGGTAAACTCTGAAGATGTTCCTGTAGAAATTTCTGAACAAGGGACAAATGAAGTACAATCATTTTTATTTTTTGATTACCCGCTTGTAATTGACAATATTAGCATTCCTAATATTACAATTGAACATAGCTATATTGAGGATTTAATTATAAGTCTCTCTAATCCTGAAAACGATCATCTGGTTCAAATTTTATCTTTAGAATGTGGGAATGAAGATGATATAATCGCTGGATTTTCAGATCAAGGATTAGCACAAATTAATTGCCCATTAACAGACGGAATGGTATACCAACCAGAAACCCCATTTAGGGATATTGCGCAAATAAATGCACAAGGACAATGGTCTCTAAATGTTGCGGACACCTATAATTTTGATGGAGGAGAGATTCAAGCCTGGAGCGTTGAAGTTTGCTTTACAAGAAGTGAGGAGAGTACATTGGTGCCTTTAGATTTGCAGGGTAAAGAAATTTGCAGAAACAATTTTGGGCGTCTACGTTATTATTACAATCTAGAAGAAATAGAAGAGACTGAATTAAGTTTAGAAACGATTTCTGGAGACGAAATACCATTTAGTCTTGTTGCTACTAACTTACCTTTGAGCGGTGATGGTCAATTAGAAATTGAGGTCGAGAACACGGATCTTTTGTCAGATGGAATTAACGAATTATTCCTTAAAATGGGATCAGGTCTAGAAGCAAAAATGGTTATCAAGCTAATCTCAGAGCCAGAAATAACAGAAATAACAAGTATTCAAAATGGTGAAATAATTTCTCAATTGGGTGAAATTTCTTGGAATGGACAGTATGCCGATAATTATATCATAAGTATTTCAGAAAATAGTGAATTAACAGATATTGTTTGGACAACAACAGTTACAGGGAACGCGAATATTATTGATGGGCCAGATCTAAATGAAGGTGAATATTATTTACTAATAGAGGCAATGAATCAATGTGGGACAAATTCTTCAGTTTTGTACAATTTTATCATCAACGAATCAGTTTCTATAGAAGAATCGAATACACCAACTTTGTTTATAGCCCAAAATGTAAGTGATAAACTTATTATTTTGAACGGCAACAAGGATCGAAAAGATCTAGAAATAAACTTACTTTCGATTTCTGGTCAAAAACTCCTCTCGCAGAACACAAATGAAGAAACCCTTCATATTGAAAGTGCTGCGCTCATACCTGGAGTTTATTTTTTACAAATAAAGTCAGGCATAGATAATACTATAAAAAAGATAATTATCTACTAAGTAAGTATATGGAAAAGAAAATACTACTCCTGTTTATTTATATTGTAATCTTGTTTTATATAAAACAAGAGAAGTTAATGACGATAGAAGAAAATCGAGGGTTTTATATCGATATTATTATCCCAAGTGAAGAAGAAATTCTAGAATCTACATATTGTGAAGTAGACGAAAATGTTCTTAGAGGTCGAAATGAGATAACTTCTTAAAAGACTCAATTCTTTCTTTGATTTCGAATTCTGATAGTCCTTTGATTCTTTCTATACTAAAATCTTCAACACAAAAAGAAGCCATTGCTGATCCATGTATTATAGCACGTTTCATATTCTCAAATGAAGTATCTTGTGTTTTAGCGATATAACCTAAAAAGCCTCCGGCAAAACAATCACCGGCTCCTGTTGGGTCTTTGACTTCAGCGAGAGGAAGAGCTGGAGCAAAGAAAACTTCCCCATTTCCAAAAAGTAAAGCACCATGCTCTCCTTTTTTAATGACTAGATATCTTGGTCCCATGGTAAGGATTACTTCCGCAGCCTTAACCAATGAATACTCTCCTGATAATTGTCTTGCTTCTTCGTCATTTATAGTAAGGACATCAACTCTTTTAATAACTGCTTTTAATGCATCAAGAGCAATATCCATCCAGAAGTTCATCGTGTCTAATACAATAAGCTCTGTGTTGTTGTCCAACTGATCTAGAACTTTACTTTGAACTTCAGGAGTTAAGTTTCCTAGCAATATATATTTACTGTCTTTAAAGTGTTCAGGAAGAACAGGATCGAACTCAGCTAAAACATTAAGTTCTGTCGCAAGGGTGTCTCTGCCATTCATATTATCATGATACTTTCCTGCCCAGAAAAAAGATTTGCCATCCTCTTTAATTTCAATGCCATCTGTATCTACGCCTCTTTCTTCCAAAGCATGCAGTTCCTCTTTTGGCCAATCCCCGCCAATGATTGAGACTAAATTAACAGGTCCAGTAAAGTAGGACCCAGCAATAGAACTGTACAAACCAGCACCCCCGATTACTTTTTCTGCTCTTCCAAAGGGAGTAGTTATATCATCAAAGGCAACAGTGCCAACAGTAAGCATTTCCATTTTGTAGATTTTGGCCCAAAGATATATTTATATAAATACAAATTGGATATAGGTGATTTTTTTTCCTTCAGCGAGATGTTTTCTTTCATAATAGGTTTTAATAGCAAGCTGTTCATTAACTTCTCCCTTATAGATATCAGCATTGTCAACAAGGATTTGAACATCTTTTCTACTAGCTAATACTTCCCTGGTATACTCGTATAAGTCGATAGAATCTGTTTTAAGCTGGAGTAGGGCACCTTTTGATACAAATTGTTTGTATTTATCTAGAAACTTATTTGTCGTAAGGCGTCGACTCTCTTTCCCTAAAAAAGGGTCTGGAAAAGTAATCCATATTTCAGAAACTTCCTCAGGACCAAAGAAAAGGTCAACTTGCTCAATTCTGGTTCTTAAAAATGCAACATTGTGCAAGTTTTCTTCTTTGGCATTGGTTGCTCCTCTCCAAATTCTAGCACCTTTTATGTCAACACCAATAAAATTTTTTCCTGGATAAAGCTTGGCCAACCCTAAAGAATACTCTCCTCTTCCGCAAGCTAATTCCAAAACAATAGGGTTGTTATTGTGAAAATGGAGTTTATTCCAATTACCTTTCAAGTCAATCTCCCTGTTATTGGCCCCTATAAGTTTGGGTTCTCTGGGGTCAAAATTTTGAAATACATTCGAGAATGAGCGCATTTCTGCGAATTTCATTAATTTGTTAAGTCTTGCCATGTATTAAAAAACTGCCAAATATGCCTCAAGATACAGTTAAGACGAGTAAGGATTGTATTTTTGTCCAGTGAAATAATCCTTTGATAAAAATGACGTTAAGGGAGTAAACAAAGTAGATATGAAGAAATATTTATTGTTATTGTGTGCATCGATGATTTTTGGATCTATTTATAGCCAGGATCTGAAAATTGGAGTGAGAACAGGGCTTAGCTCCTTTAAACTTCTTGGTCCTTTAGAAGCAAACGAAACTCAGCAATTTTCTCAGGGATTTGTTTTTGCGATAACAGGACAATATAACCTCTCCGAGAGCTTTGGTTTTAGAACAGAGCTTTCATTTGTTCAGAAAAGCAGTAAGCAACAATATAATGATAGGTTTTTGACGATTATAAAATCAGATGTGTTTTTGCAACCATCAATTTCTAATGGACAAACAGCTGCATTATTTGGTGGAGAAACTTTCGATTTAGAAAAAAGATTTAATTCATTCACTTTACCCTTACATGTAGTTTATAAACCATTTAGAAAGTTTGAAGTTTTTGGAGGAATTGAGCTTGATTTTATTGCTGGAGTTGTAGGAGAAGGAACTCTTAATTTTAGAAATGATGACTTGGATGTTCCTATCTGGTATACTCAAACATTGAGTTATAATTATTCGGATGAAACAAGAAATGCTTTTGGTGTCAGTAGTCAGATTCAGAACATTACCATTGATTATGATTTGAATAATGACGGAGAACTAGACAAGGTTGTGATTCCTAGTACATTGCCGGCATATTATTATTACGAATTTGATAATGAAAGATCTTATAAAGCCTTTAAGGCATTTGATGTTGCATTATCAGGAGGGGCCTCCTATTATATTAACTCTGGATTGTACTTGAGGGGTATAGTGAGTTTGGGTTTGCGAGACTCTACTAATACAGAATTTGACCACTCCCTTCAAGAAGTCAATGATGATGCAAGTTTTATTTATCGAGAAGATTACGATCGAAAATTTGGTTTTCAATTATCTATAGGTTTTCAGTTTTAATCTTTGGCGTGTAAGGCAATCCTATTTCCTTCAGAGTCTTCAAAAACGGCATTGAAGCCTTGGTTGGGTGCTATTTCTTTTTTCTCTTGAATTATTTTACCTCCGTGTCTTTTGACTAAAGAAAGATTTTTATTGATGTCATCAGTACTGAAGTAAATTACAACTCCATTTAAAGAAGGAGTATAGTAGTCTTTATGTTCTACCAAGGCTCCGGTTGCTCCTTGGCCACCTTTTGAAGGAAAGCTTGCCATTTTTAAGGAACCGAAAGACATTTGCGTAAGCTTGAGATCGAAAACAGAAGAATAAAAATCGCAAGCTCTATTAATATCAATGACTGGGATTTCAAACCAATTAACTAGATTAACAGACACAACTAAGGCTTTTATTTGATGACATAATGCAAAATAGAAACCTAAAGCTAAGTAGTATTGGTTAATGTTTATAAAACAATGAGCGCACATATATGAAAAAAATAATTAATGTTGTTTTGATGATTGGTATTTTGGGCATTTTGGGCTACAAATACATATGGCAAGCTCCGAAGTACTCAGATGGAGAAGAGTTACCAAACTTCAGAGCAAAGCTTGTAAACGGTAATTCATTCGAGTTAAAAGAAATGCGAGGCAATTATGTATTGCTAGATTTTTGGGGGTCTTGGTGTGCACCATGTCGTCAAGATAATCCAAACCTTGTAAAGCTTTATAATCAGTTTAACGGGAAAGCTTTTACAGACTCTGAGGGATTTGAACTAGTTTCTGTTGCTATAGAAACAAAAAAAGAAAGTGCTATAGCTGCGATAAAAAAAGATGGTCTTCGATGGCCATATCACATTATACTGACAGATAGGTTTCGTTCAGAGATTGCTAAAGCATTTGGTGTTAGAGAGATCCCTACAAAATATCTACTTTCGCCAAATGGAGAGGTGTTAAGTGTTAATGAAAGCTACGAAAACCTGCAAAAACTACTTGCCAATAAGTTAAAGTGACAGTTTACCTTTAAATAAGTGCCAAATTGGCCTTATTTCCGGATTGGCAAAGGGTTTGAGATAAATAAATATGATGATAAACAAGTTGAAAAAAATGGCAAAGAAGAAAATGAATAACCAGGAAGAAAATGTGGATATCGAAGAAAAGGAAAGGAAGGATCAAGAAGTAAATGATCAAGTTGAAGAGGAAATCTCTGAACTCGATCAATTGACTAATGAGTTGAACGAGGCTAAAGACAAACATCTTAGATTGTATGCTGAGTTTGAGAATTTCAAAAAGCGTACTGTAAAGGAAAAATTGGAGCTTATGAGAAATGCAGCCCAAGACACGATCTCCAAATTACTTCCTGTTATGGATGATTTTGATAGGGCTAAACTTAGTGCTGAGGATGAAGGTAGTGAAGAAAAATTCTCAGAAGGAGTAACATTAGTCTATAATAAACTTCATTCGACACTATCGAATATGGGTGTGACTGCAATGGAAAGCACTGGTGAAGTCTTTGATCCTGAACTGCATGAAGCGGTGACAGAAATTGCTGTTCCTGACGAATCAATGAAAGGGAAAATTGTGGATACTGTGCTTACAGGATATTATTTAAACGACAAGATAATCCGACACGCTAAGGTAGTGGTTGGAAAATAATAATTATGGCCAGAGACTATTATGAAATTTTGGGTGTCAGCAAAGGAGCAGATAAAACCGAAATAAAAAAGGCATATAGAAAAGTTGCAATGAAATACCATCCGGATAGAAATCCAGATGACAAAGCTGCAGAAGAAAAATTTAAAGAAGCCGCCGAGGCTTACGAAGTTTTGAGTGACGAAAACAAACGAGCAAGATATGATCGATATGGACATGCTGGAGTAAGTGGAAATGGCGGCGCAGGTGGATTTGGTGGAGGAGGTATGAATATGGAAGACATTTTCAGTCAATTTGGTGATATTTTTGGAGATGGAGGAAGTCCATTCGAAAGCTTCTTTGGTGGTCGATCAAGTAGAGGAAGAAGTGCAGGCCAAAAGGGTTCAAACATAAGAATCAAAATGGCTTTAACGTTAGAAGAAATTCAAAGTGGTGTTTCAAAAAAGGTTAAGTTAAATAAGCAAGAAACATGTTCCACATGTAATGGCTCTGGAGCGAAAGATAGTACTTCTGTAAAAACCTGTACAACATGTGATGGAGGTGGTTATGTACGTCAAATAAAGAACACATTCTTGGGTCAAATGCAAACGACCACGGCATGTCCATCATGTAATGGTTCTGGGCAACAAGTAACAGCTATTTGTGGTAAATGTAAGGGAGAAGGAAGGCAGTTGAATAAATCAGAAGTTGAGATTGAAATTCCTGCCGGAGTTCAAGAAGGCATGCAGTTATCCCTAAGAGGAAAAGGGAATGCTGGGAAAATGGGAGGCCAAACAGGAGACTTGCTTGTTGTTGTTGAAGAAAAACCGCATGAATCATTTTCACGAGATGGACAAAATGTGATTTATGATTTATTTTTAAATTTTGCAGATGCGGCTTTAGGCACTAAGGTAGAGGTTCCTACACTTGGTGGAGTTGTTAAAATAAAAATACCAGCTGGAACACCTGCGGGTAAAATTTTTCGATTAAAAGGAAAAGGGCTCCCTTCAGTTCAAGCGTATGGTGTTGGGGATCAATTAATAAATGTCAATATTTGGACACCAAAAGAGTTGAACAAAGAAGAAAAAGTGATGATGGAAAAGATGCGAGAAATGGAGAACTTTCAACCGAAAGTTGGAGTCGGAGAAAAAGGATTTTTTGAAAGGATGAAAGACTATTTCGGGAATTGAAACAGCTATACATAATATTAATATTTGGACTATTTTTTACTGCATGTCAACCAAATCCTATTCATTCAGAAAAGTTGGAAATTGACAATGATTGGCTATACCAAGATCAGTTAAAGAGTAAAATTACAGTTGAGGATACCATCCAAAAATATGATTTGGCATTAAAAGTTAATCACTCAAAAGATTTTTACTTTCAAAACATTTATCTAAATATTGAAACCCTTTTTCCAGACGGAAACAAAAAATCGGAACCTCTATCCTTGCAGTTGGCAAACAGGTCGGGCAATTGGATTGGAAAGTGTAATAAACAAGATTGTGAAACTGTTTTTTCTCTTCAAGACAACTTCAGATTTAAACAATTAGGAGACCATGAGTTTACCATAGGCCAATTTTCAAGAGAAGAAAAGTTGGTAGGTGTAAACGAAATAGAGCTCTTATTGTTTGAAAGTCAAAAGAAGTAAGTTATCTTCTTTTTTTGTAATTTCTGTTTGATCTTCCTCCAGACTTATTGTTAGATTTTCTCCTTCCTCCAGAGTGTCTTCCACCAGATCTATGACTATGAGTAGGAGCTTTATTGGCAGCTCTAATTTTATTTAAAACAATATCTTCATCCATAAGCAATTTGCCATCACTCATGTTCTTCAGTTCTTCCTTGATCACTTCATCATTGACATAATGCTCTCTGCTCCAATTTTTGTAAGCGAGTTTCATGTAAGAACCAATGATATTTTTAAATTCTTCCTTTTTTGGTCCTTCCTCCATTTTTATTGCTTTGGTAATTAGCTTTTGAACAAATTGACCATAATGTCTATATAAGGAATTATTTTTTGGATATTCCACTTTTAGTGGTTGAAGCATAGACTCCTCACTTTTTGGAATTACGCCATTTGGTGGTGTAACCTTGATGTCATGTTTTGCTATGATGAAAAAGTGTAGCCACATTTTATCCCTAAACTCATTATTGTTTCGAGAATTTGTTGCCATTTGTAGCATGAGATCCACAACATATTCAGCAAACCGTTGTCTTTCTTCGTCTTCTTCTATGGTCTTTGCAAACTCAATCATATTTTGAATATTTCTTCCATATTCAGGAATGATTAGTTGTTCTTGCTCAGTGTTATAGGTCATGTTTTCCATGGTCAATATTTTGTGTAAAGGTAGTATTTATTCTACAGTTACAGATTTTGCTAAGTTTCTTGGTTGATCTACATTACATCCTCTCATTAAAGCTATATGATAAGAAAGCAATTGTAAAGGTATTACTGATAATAATGGTGTTAAGGGTTCTGCAATTGAAGGGATTTCAATAAAAAAGTCTGCCATTTCCCTTATAATGGTGTCATCTTCATTAATGATTGCAATTACAATGCCTTTTCTTGCTTTTACTTCTTGGATATTGCTAACTATTTTTTCATAAGCAGATTGATTGGTAGCAATTACGATAACAGGCATATACATGTCGATTAAAGCAATTGGTCCATGTTTCATTTCTGCTGCTGGATAGCCTTCAGCATGAATGTATGAAATTTCTTTAAGCTTTAATGCTCCTTCTAGTGCAACAGGGAAGTTATAACCTCTGCCCAGGTAAAGCGCATTTGCTGCACTTTTAATTTCGGATGCAATATATTTTATATGGTCATTTTTCTTTAAAATTTGCTCTACTCTTTTTGGAACTACTTCTAGCTCGCTTAATAACTCACGATAATCACTTTCAGAAATCATACCTCTTTCGTGTCCAAGATATAGTGCCATCAAAGTAATAATACTTATTTGACTGGTGAAAGCTTTAGTAGATGCTACACCAATTTCTGGACCTGCATGAATGTAAGATCCAGAATCAGTAATTCTTGCAATAGATGAACCTACAACATTTACGATACCATAGACAAAAGCTCCTTTTTCTTTTGCAATTTCTATAGCAGCAAGAGTATCTGCGGTCTCTCCAGATTGCGATAGAGCAATTACAAAATCATCCTCTTTTATGATTGGGTTTCTATATCTGAATTCGGAGGCATATTCTACTTCTGTAGGAATCCTTGCTATTTCTTCAAAAAGATATTCACCAACCAATGCAGAATGCCAAGAAGTACCACAAGCCATCATGATAATTCTTTTTGACTTAGAGATACGATTGATATGTTGTTTCATACCACCCAAAACCGCCCAGCCTTCAGAAGCATTAAGTCGGCCTTTCATACTTTGTGCAATGGTTGCCGGTTGTTGATATATTTCTTTCAACATAAAATGATCAAAGCCATCTTTTTCTAACTCTTCAATTTTTAAATCTAATTCTTTAATTTGGTGACTTACCGTTTTATTTTTAAGGTTGCTGATATTGTAGTCTCCATTTCTATTAATGCTGATGACATCTTCATCGTTTAGATAGATTACTTTATTCGTGTGCTTAATGATTGGACTTGCATCGGAACCAAGAAAGTATTCATCTTGACCTAATCCAAAAACAAGAGGACTTGAGTTTCTTGCGCCGATAATAATATCAGGGGACTTCTTATCGATTACCACAATTGCATAAGCGCCGACAACTTTTTGTAATGCCTTTTTGACGGCTTCCTCAATGTGTAAATTATGTTTTAGCTGTACTTCTTCTATTAGATGGATTAAAACTTCTGTATCTGTATCACTTTTGAAAGAATGCCCTAACTCAATCAATGCTTTTTTTAGGGTAGTGTAATTTTCAATAATTCCATTATGAATAATGGCCAATTCTTGATTACCTGAAGTATGTGGGTGGGCATTTTTATCATTTGGCTCTCCATGGGTTGCCCATCTTGTATGGCCCATTCCCAAAGTGCCATTGGTATTTTTTGTTTCTGTATTTATAAAGTTTTCAAGATCTTGAACTTTCCCTTTTTTCTTGAATACTGATATACCTTGTTCTAAGATAGCAACTCCAGTGCTGTCGTATCCCCTGTATTCTAATTTTTTAAGCCCATCTATAATAAGAGGGTACGCTTGCTGCTTGCCAATATAGGCAACAATGCCACACATATAAATTGATTATGGTTCCGTAATAACTAATTTAAGAATTGGTCCTTGGTTATCGCCATTGTTTCCTTGAACAATGGATCTTTTCGGGAATCTTGATTTAAAATATGATCGTAAAATAACTTTATAGTTGTCATCAAACTCACCATTTAAGAGTTGGATAGCGTGATTGGTAATATTCATCGAGTATTTCATAACTCCATCTTTTTCGATAAGTTTTCCACCGAAATACGTTTCAATATCATCAAGAACAACACCAACGGTGCTGATATCACTAATTAACCTTAACTCACCATCTTCGTTTCTATAATTAAGTGTTACATTTTCAATTGGAGGATATGTATCGTAATCAAAGCCCATAACTTCAGCTAAGGACATTTCTAAAATCACATTATTTAATACTTTGTCTTGATAGTTTTTTAATTCGGAAAGATCAAACTCTATGTTTACTCCTGCATATGGTTCCATGTATAAGAACTCTTGATCATCACTTATATCATTTAATGCTGCTTCTAGCTCAGATCCAGAACCTTCAACATTATGCTGAACATTTAAGAATCTCGCTCGTCCAACTTCTGCTGTATATATTTTGGCTGTATCACCCGAAGTGCCGGAATTGTGATAATAAAAATCAAGAAAGCCACCTCCTGTTTGCTGATCAAAATCTAAGGCAAGCATATTATCTAAACTCGGTGTGGATTGGATAAGAAAACCATTTAATGTATGTCTAAAAAGACTATCGGTTAATTCATCACTAGTAAGTCCCATAAATTGTTCTCCAATTGTGCGATCTAGTCTTACTCTTAAATGAGGAGCGAGACCGATGATTGTATCAAGAATGTGGCGATTTACGTAAATCGAGTCGACATAATTAGCAACAAACATGGTGTCGCCTAATTTATTTGAATATGGAACTTCGGTTGATGAATCTAAACCCGTTTCTAATTCAGTAAGAAATTCGAACATTTCTTGTTCTAGTTGATAGACTTCGGTGTGATGAACAGCCATGGTGTCACCATAACTATTGCCTTCTTTGAGAAGAATTCTAAGTATGACAGAGTCCAAAACACCAAATTCAAAATCAGGGCGAACTAAACTTAATTCAGCACCTAGAAATACTCGATTTGTGGTATTTCCAAAAATAGGGTCATCTAAAACTCCGATAGACATATTTGTGGAAACGATTCCAACACTATCTCCTGGTACAGTCCGTCCTTTTACATATATGGAATCTGTAAATGTAATTTGAAGCTCTTCGTTTCCTAGTAATCCCGAACCTATAGTTCCAGGATCTTCACAGGCAGAAAAAAACAATAATGTAGCGGCAATTATAAATAGTAATCTCATATAAAAATTGTTGCCCAGATATAACTGAAGGCATAAAAAAATATTATCCCAAAAGTTCTTTAAAGAAAGCTAAACTTTCTTTTTTGTATTCATCATCAGCAAAGAAATCTAATTTTGGTAATTCAGAGTCTTCCCAAGCTTTTACTTCTTGATCAGATAGATTTTCACTGTCTTTGATAATTGCATCAGAAAAAGCAATGGCTCCTTGGTTTAATAAAACCTTATCACCATCTCTAAAATCTTGTAAATCGACTTCTTCTAATTCGTTAATTCTAGCAATATCAAAGAATCGATTCGTAAAATATTGTGAATATTCATCTTGGAACATCGAGAATATGATCTTCGAATTTTCGAAGACAGGATCGTGAGTGTACACTTTTTTGAGGAATAAGGGGACAAGAGCTGTAAACCAACCGTTACAATGTACAATATCAGGAGACCATCCAAATTTTTTGACTGTTTCTATTACTCCTTTGCAAAAGAAAACCATTCTATCTTGATTGTCATCAAAAGGTTTTTCTTCTTTATCATTAAAAACAAATTTCCGCTTAAAGAACTCTTCATTATCTAAGAAGTATACTTGTAATCTAGCTCCAGGTAAGGAAGCAACTTTAATTATTAATGGAAAATCGTCATCATCAACAATGATATTCATTCCAGAAAGTCTTACAACTTCATGGAGTCTATGTCTTCTTTCGTTGATAACTCCATATTTTGGCATTAATACCCTAATCTCAATTTCTCCACCTTGAACGTGGGGAGCAAGAGCTCTAACCTTTTCAGAAATTTCCGACACTACCGTGTATGGATTCATTTCTTGTGTGATAAAGAGAATTCTCTTTTTACTCATATATATGGTTTAATCTGTCCCAAAAGGACTGCAAAGATAAAAAATAATAAGCGAAAATCGCTTATTAGTGCATATAAACCCTATGAGTATCAATAAGTTCCGTCTGAAAGGCCTATTAAATCAAAAACATTAAATAAAGCTATAATGTCTCAATTTCTAGTTAACCTGTAGCAACTACTTGCATTAAGGTAGCACACACGATAGCTCCATAGGTACCCAAGGCGTAGCCCAAAACAGCCATTAACACCCCAACAGGAGCCAAAGAAGAGTCAAAAGCTGATGCTACAATTGGTGCTGACGCAGCTCCCCCAACATTAGCTTGGCTTCCTACAGCTACAAAAAAGAAAGGTGCCTTTATCAACCAAGCTACAAAAAGTAAAATCATGACATGGACTAACATCCAAGTTATTCCCACAGCAAAAAGGCCAAGATTGTCAAAAACATCACCTAAATTCATTTTCATCCCAATCGTAGCAACGAGTATGTAAATAAATATACTTCCCCAACGTGATGCACCAATTCCTTCAAGCTTTCTTGCTTTTGTGAAAGACCCCACAACACCAATAGTTGTGGATATTACAATTAACCAAAAGAACCCAGACATTAGGCTGTCTAGCCTCCAGCTACTTAAGGTCTCTTTAAAACTTTTCATAAATGGCACAATGACATCACTACCCCAATGAGATAATGCTACACCACCAAATGCAATAGCACCTAAAACGAACATTTTAGTTACAGTAGGCATTTCGGAAACACTAGCTCGGTAATTTGAAACCGATTCTTTTAACGCAGAAATAGAGGAGTTATCCGCTTTTAATTTTACATCAATTTTATCGGAAATACTAGCTCCATAGAGTAAGAAACCCATCCAAATATTTGCAACGACAACATCAACTACGATCATTGTTCCAAATAGATTATCTGCGACTTCATAAATTTCTTTCATCGCTGTTTGGTTCGCTCCTCCACCTATCCAGCTACCAGCAACAGTACTTAAGCCTCTCCATAATTGATCAGGCGTAACTCCTCCAATAAGATCTGGAAAGAAATTAGAGATTAATAACAATGCGATAGGACCTCCAATAATAATTCCTAACGAAGCAGCAAAAAACATAATCAAGGCCTTAGACCCCAAATTAAATACAGCTTTAAGATTTATACCCAAACACAAAAGAATTAAACTAGCTGGAAGTAAGTATCGTGAAGCCATATAATAAAGACTCGAATGTCTAGTAACAGGACTATACATTTCTTTTGTAATTCCATTTTCTGTCATCCAACTTATGGTTTGATCATATGAAAGACCATTGGGTAGAACTAAATTATTGGCCTCAAGAAGAGCCATCAGACTAGGTCCATCAAACCAATGAGGCGAAATTAGATTAAGAGGCCAATTGAATAATGCAGGAATAAAATAACATAAGAGTAAGGAGGGAACAAATGTGTAAAACTTTTTCCACCCCTTTGATTCTAGATGAGAGGTATGAAAAATTAAGGCTAGAATAATCATTAGTATACCAAAGACAACGGCATCATTGGTAAAGTAAGGCTTAATAAAAATAGACATCATAATTTGTTGGCTTGTACTGCAAAATAGTCAATTCTGCGTCAAGCGCAAATAGTAATTGTGCCTTAAAGAGCTTTACTATTCGATTACAAGGTGATTAACTGTCGAGAGATCCCAATCTATAACCAAACCCTTTGCTAAGCGTTTTGCAATTTCAGAACCATATAGAACTTCCGTTAAATATAATGATGCTTCAAATGATTTTGCTCCACCTGCAGAAGTAATGTATTTTCCATCATGAACAAATAGTACAGAATCTTGTACAGATAGACTTGGAAACATCTCTTTGTATTTCTCAATGTCTGATGGGAATGTTGTGCTCGTAACCTTATTTAAGAGACCAGCTTTTGCTAACAAAAAAGCGCCATCACAATGAGAGGTAACGTACTGGGCATCCTTGTCAACAGACTGAATAAATGAAATAAGTTCATTGTCTTCAAGGTCTGTATCTAAATGATGTTCCGCACTGGGGACAACAAGAATATCAATTTTTGGAAATGACTCCCGATAACTAAAATCGGGAATAATACGAATACCTTCGAAGCTTGTTACAATATCTTTTGTCTTTGCAATAAGAAAGGTGTTCATTGCTTTTATACTGTCTCTAAAAATAGTGTGTTGAAAAATATCGAAAGGTGCCGTTAATTCAGTATTATATACACCATCCATGATTAAGAACCCTACATTATATCTGTCTGGATGAATAATGATATTTGACTCAGAAATTCTAAACTTTGAAGAATGATTTTCTTTGCATGAAAGTAAAAATGTTATTAACACTAGTGTCCAAATATTTTTCATTTATTTTATTATGTCAATAAGATCTAAATCTACTTGTCTTAATTCCATATCTGCGTCCACTACTTTTACCATAACCTTCATTCCCATTGTGATTCTACTTTTTGATCGAATTCCTATTGCATATAACCTACTTTCGTGTAGTTCATATGGTTCATCAAGTTGATCAAATCGAATAAGACCTTCTGCTTTAGATTCTTTTAATTGTACAAAAATTCCAGAATCTATCATGCCTGATATAAAGCCTTCAAATTCTTGGCCTATTTTATCCAAGAGATATTCGACTTGTTTATATTTAACAGATTCCCTTTCTGCATCCATAGCAGATCTTTCCATTTTTGAAATATGGCCACATTTAGCTTCGAGTTCTTCTTTTTTGACTCTTAAGGTGCTATCAATATTCTTTTCTAATATTCTGTGTACAAGTAAATCTGAGTATCTTCGTATAGGAGAGGTAAAATGAGTATAGTGCTCAAATGCTAAACCATAATGACCAATGTTCTCTGTTGTATAAATAGCTTTAGACATAGTCCTAATCGCAAGAGGTTGTAATAAAGCTACGAGCTCATCTTCTTGTGCTGCCTTTGCCATTGAGTTGAAGGATTTAGCAATATTTTTAGGTGTGTCCAAATTCATATTAAATCCAAGTTCTTTGGCAAAAAGACTAAAGTCTGTAAGTCTTTCCATATTGGGAAGATCATGAACTCGATAGACAAAAGGAACAATTTGTTTTTCTTTTCCTTTATTGGAAACAAAAATGGCCACAGATTTATTAGCTAGCAACATAAAATCTTCTACTAAAAGGTGCGCATCTTTTCTTTCTTTGACATAGATGTCAACAGGACGATTGTTTTCATCCAATTTAAATTGAACTTCTTCTGTTTCAAAAGATATCGCTCCATTTTTATATCGCTGTTTTCTTAGCTTTTTGGCAATCTTGTTTAATCTCAAAAGTTCGTCTGAATATTCACCTTCCCCATTTTCAATAATTTCTTGAGCTTCTTCATAAGTAAATCTTCTATCTGAATGAATGACGGTCTTACCAAACCATTCAGAAATTATTTTATTTTTATCATTAAACTCAAAAATTGCTGAGAAGCACAAACTATTCTCATTAGGTCTTAAAGAACAAAGTTTGTTTGATAATAATTCTGGAAGCATGGGAACACATCTGTCAACTAAATAGACAGACGTACTTCGTCTAAATGCTTCTTTATCAATAACGGAATCTGGTTTTACATAATGGCTTACATCAGCAATATGCACACCCACTTCTGTATTTCCATTCTCAAGGGTTCTAATAGATAGCGCGTCATCAAAATCTTGAGCAGTTAACGGATCAATAGTAATTGTTGTAATTTCTCTGAGGTCTTTTCTCAATGCAATTTCTTGTTCTGAAATGTTTTGAGACAGTTTTTTGGTTGCAGTAATCACTTCATCAGGAAAACTTAATTCAAAGCCATTTTCAATAATAATTTGTTGCATTGCAAAATTATGTGCATCCGTTTCTGTAAGAACTTCATCAACTTTTCCCCAAAGGGATTTATTTTGATTTTTACCCCATGAGGTAATTTCCACTAAAACTGAATCACCATTTACTGCACCATTGAAGTCTTCAGGGTTAACATTTACGTCAATGATACCATGCTTGCCTTTATATTCGACAACAGCAAAGCGGTTAAGTTTTCGGAATTTACCAACAACCTGTGTGATGTTTCTTTTTAAAATTTCGATTACTTTACCTGATGGACGTTTGCCTCTTGAATTTTCAGATACAGAGACCAAAACTTCGTCTTTATTCATTGCTCCCATTAAAAACTTAGAGGGAACAAATACATCTTCCTCTAGGCCTTCTACTAAAATAAACCCAGCACCCCTTTTGGTCATATCAACGATACCCTTGTAGGTGTTTAAAGAATTTTCAATAACTTTTTTGATAAAGTTTTTGTTTGCTTTATAGACTTCAGGTTTTATTTTGAGGATTTTTTTACTGGCGACAAGTTCATCCATAACGGCACGTACTTGATCAGTAGAGTTTGAAAACTTTAGTTTCTTTTTAATTGATTTTGGAGAGTATCTTTTTTTGGGATTTGCTAAGAGTACAGAAACAATTTTTTTCTTTAGATAATTACTGTTAGCTTTTTTACTTTTTTTCTTGTGTTTTGTCATTTTTTTCTTCATCATTTATGGAGACAATCTGCCCATTGGCAAGAATCTCCATATAAATTTGTTTTGAATCATTACCATCAAAGAGGTGAGTGTCAGTTGAGTTAGCTCCAGCAATATGAATGCTAAAGTCATTGGTAATGGTTGCTGCAGATTGTATGGTTTGTTTTCCATCGGAAATCAATCCGGCAATTACTTTTCTTGAAATTAGATTTCCTTTTTTATCTAGAACGGCTAAAAAGTATTCATATTTTAAAAGCTCTGCTTTGTGATACACTATTGCAACAAAGTCTTTTTCTAATTGAAACTTAAAACAGGGAATATATTCAACATACTCACTTGTGTCAGGATCCCAAGTTAGAATATACTTCGAGATAGCAACAGCCGGTAATGCGATATTGTTTCTAGAAAATTCTAAAATGCTATCCTTGGAAATAACTGCAGGGAAAGAAGTGTCTGGGAAAATCTTTAAAAATTCAGAAAATGTTATGTCCTTGATTTTTTCCACGGGGACAAAGATATTTCAATTAAAGTTGGGAAACAATGCTTAGGACAATTACTTCTTTTTGTTATTTGGATTTGCCTTTAGTAATTGATCTAATGAAATTGTATTTACTTTTGAATCGATATATGGTTTTTCTGGGTATCCGTCTCTTTCGAAGAACTCTAATCTATTGATTGTATTACATTGATGGGCTGCACGCATCGATCTTTTATCTTGTGTGTAAAAAGTCATTTTAAAGTCGCAGGGATTGGAACCTTTTGGATTTTGTAAAAACAATCCGTTTAGGTATTTCCCATCTTTATATTCTAAATCACGAAAAATAAGATCCTTTAGCTCAGTACCTCCTTGAATAAAACTTCCATTGACTTGCTGTTCTACCAAAAATCCAATAAACTTCCCTTTACTTGATTGGATTTCGATTTTCATTGGACCCAAAGTCCCGTTTGTATACCATGTTCCTAAGATCTCGCTACCTTCTGTCTTACATGATAGAAAGAAAGAGCCAATTAGTAGAACAAAAATAAATCTATAAAAATGTTTCATAATTAGTTATTAACTGAGACTGTCTTCAGATTTCATTTTTTCGGCATTTTCATAAACTTGTAATGCCTCTATTACCTGACCAAGATCTCCTTCGATAATAGTGTCTAACTTATAAAGTGTCAAACCTATTCTATGGTCTGTAACTCGATTTTGAGGATAATTGTATGTTCTAATTTTGTCAGATCTATCACCAGAGCCTACAAGAGACTTTCTTTGTTCTTTTTGCTCAGAATAAATTTTTTCTTTTTGGACCTCTCTTACCTTTACATAGAGTCTTTGAAGTGCAATTTCCCTGTTTTTGTGCTGAGATCGACTATCTGTACTTTCTGCAGCTATACCAGTGGGAAGGTGTGTAAACCTTACCCCAGATTCGGTCTTATTTACATGTTGACCACCAGCTCCACTGGCCCTAAAGGTATCCACCTTTAGATCATCTTTTTTTATATCTATATCTTCTACTTCAAATTTTGGAATTACTGCAACGGTAGCAGCAGAGGTATGGACTCTACCTTGAGATTCTGTTTTTGGAACCCTTTGAACTCTGTGAGCTCCCGACTCAAATTTTAAATTTCCATAAATGTCTGTTCCATATACTTCAATAACAATCTTGTTATAACCTCCAACAGTGCCTTCATTTACATCGACAACTTCTGTTTTCCAACCTTTCGACTCGAAAAATTTGTTGTACATGCGGTATAGATCACCAGCAAAAATACTAGCTTCATCTCCACCAGTTCCTGAACGAATTTCAAGGACGACATCCTTGCTATCTTCTGGATCTTTAGGAATCAGCATAATTTTAATCTTTTCTTCTATTTCTGCTACTTTAGGCTTTAGTTCAGAAAGCTCCATTTGAGCCATCTCCTTCATTTCTTTATCATCATCTGCAAGCATTTCTGTTGCATTATCGATATTATCGAGAAGTGTTTTATATTCTTGATAGACGTCAGAGAATGACTTAAGTTCTTTGTATTCTTTGTTGAGTTTTGTAAACTTCTTCATATTAGAAACGACCTCTGGATCTGAAAGTAGTTCTTGTGTGTGAAGAAACTTATTATGTATGGATTCTAATTTTTTGAGCATGTGTTCGGTTTCTGTTACAAATATAGGAATAGGAGACAGTCTAACATTGGAGAGATTGCCTTGTTTTTATTAGAAAACAATTTTCCGAAAGAGTACATAAACATTTTATCTAGATTTTATCCTAAATATGTCTTAATTAACGGTCACACTGAGCCGTTTGTAACAAAAAAACAACACTAGAACACATGAGATATATTATATATAAAGAATTTCTTTGTATAAAGTCAAAAATTTATACATTTATAAACTCTTCCCCAAATAAAATTTAAGCAAAGGATAATTTCCAAAAGGCATAACCTCATTAAGTATAGCCCCAATTATACTATAAAGATTAATTGACGAAACAAAACTTAACCAATGAGGATAATTGCCATTTTTATCATAGCAATGCTATGTGCTAATGCTTCATTTAGCCAATCAAAGCATCCGAATCAAAAAGAACTTTTTGGAAACTTTAATGTAGTTGACTCCTTTGGAGGAAATCTAACAGACATTATGTTGATTCTTGACGATAATGATCAAGATTTATACTTAGATCAACTAGCAAAATTAAAACAATGCTATGAAGAATATAGCACCATTCCTATGGATGATATTTTATTAGATGAAATGCTAGACATATCTAAGGAAAATTATGAAGTCTGGGATAATATTAGAAAGTCGATCTCGCCAGATACGAAAACCGCCATGGTCATAAGAAGTATTCTTATGTCAATGAAGTCTAAACTATAAAACTTTCTCAAATCAATTTGAATTCTAAATGATGAATAAAATTCTAATAGCCTTTCTGAGTATATTTGTTTTTTGGTCTTTTGATTTAAAGGCTCAAGGGTGTGCAAATGGGACAAGTTTTTCAACTGGTCCGACAATAACCGGAACGTTAATTTCTGGAACTAGTAATTATGACTGTACATTAGACCTAAGTGTGGATTGGTGTTATACCATTACCAGCTTTACTGAAACGGGTACAAATTGGATTCATGGAATATTTCCATCCTCTGATCCTAACTGGACGGTAACAGGTATGAGTATTTCAGGTACAGGAGACTGGATATTTACTGATTGTTGTGGATTAGATCCAGGATATTATATCGATTCTGATGGCGATGGTGATCCAACCAATAATTTTGGTGAATCTGACGAAACAGGACCATGGACAGCTTGCTTTACTGCAACATTTACTGGAACCTGTCCACCGAATGGAAGCCCTGAACCATATACACCTACAATGAATGTTTCTGGTGATGGATCTACTGGTAGTTGGACAAATGCAGACTGTGATCCAATACCAGAAGCTTCCGGTACAACCATTATGTTTGAAAGTCCAGGCTTAGTTTGTTCTGTAAGTATTGATAACTTATCAGTTGGTGCTTGTGATCCAGGAACGGACACTTACTCACTTAGTTTCGAAGTTAATTATTCAGGTGCTTGTGATGGAAACTTAAGTGTAATAGTTGGTGGTGTGGAACAAGGTCCATTTGCAGCAACTGCAGGTTCTTCTGGGACAATAACTCTATCTTTAAATCTACCTTCCGATTCATCAAACGATGATATCGTGGTAGTTTTTGATTGCGATGCAGCATGTACTTCAACAGTTGCTGTAACTGCTCCAGCTTCCTGTGCACCGATATGTAGTGTAGACATATTAAACCTTGTTACTACACCATGTGATCCAGGAACAAATACATACAACTTAGATTTTCAAGTAGATTGGGACAATGTTTGTGCAGGAAATTTGAGCATTACCGTAGGAGGTGTTGAGCAAGGACCAATTGCTACGGCAGCAGGTTCTTCTGGTACATTTAATGCTTCTTTAGTATTACCAGCCGATGCATCAAATGATGATATTGTAGTTAGTTTAGATTGTGATGTTTCATGTTCAGCAATGTTGGCATTGGTTGCTCCTCCAGATTGCACTACAGGTTGTGACGCAAATGCTGGTTCTATTTCAACCAATACAACAATCTTGTG
Source organism: Saprospiraceae bacterium (assembly GCA_020630955.1). Classification (GTDB taxonomy): domain Bacteria; phylum Bacteroidota; class Bacteroidia; order Chitinophagales; family Saprospiraceae; genus JAHDBF01. Next base: position 2,321 of record JAHDIE010000009.1, on the reverse strand, counting down.
TGACCTTGGACAGGGCATTGATAAATTAATCATTACCTCTGATAACAACTTTAATATGTCACCGGCAGATCCATGTGGATTATCTGGTACACCAGGTGTTGCTTTTGCAATATTATCAGGCTTACCAAGTACAGATAATATACTAGCAGAACCAAATTGGGTTGGTGCTTTTGCTGGAAGTGCGCCTTTAGAAAATTTTGGTCCAGGTTGTGTAACACAAAATGTTGACTATAATGGATGGGGTGTTGGAAGTAATTTTGCCGCAAATTATAATACCTCATTTTACGTATGTCCAGTATATCTTTTTGATGAACCAGGAGGAACCAGTTTGATAGACTATGATTGTGGTCCAGGAATAAGTGAATGTTTTGATATAGGTGCTTGTCAAGAATTTGTTGTCATGACACCAATTGAGTTTGCTAACGATCTATTAGTTTGTGGATCGGACCCATTCTTAGGAACTTTAACAGTCGATGTTTCAGGAGGAATGCCGAGTTATGATGCCTCAAGTTTTACCGTAACAAACACTGGTGGAAATGGAAGCTTGGCAACAACTTCTGTTTCTGAAGGGGGGACAATTACTCTTTCAGATATCGTAGATGGATCTTGGGAAATTACAGTGATAGATGATAATGGGTGTAGCAACACCATAGCTGGCGTTTGGAACCAACCAACTATAACTATAAATACTTGCGAAAAAGCTTGCGAGTTTATAAATAATGATGCTACTTCATGTGGACTAAATAATACGATTGAAGAATGTATAACAGGAACGATTACACCTCTACTTGGAGGTTTTATTGTAGACGCCCCATCAGATGGATTTCCAGGAGAAACATCTTGGTGTATCACAAATAGTTCAGGAGCTGTTGTTGCATCAGGAGGTGCGGGTTTGGGACAGATGGCAACGGGTCTTCCAACAACAGATACTTACGATATAACTTTTAAGGATTCCTTTGGAGATGGTTGGTCTTGCGGCGATGCAGTTGGAACAATTGTGATTGATTTAGATGGATCAGTCCTATGGACATATACTGCCGGTGATTGGGTAAGTCCATCAGGCTGTGGAGCAACAACAGGTTTTCCAAATGGAGATGGTTCATTGTTTGGTCCAATTCCGCTAGGTTCTCCTTCAATGACAATAGATCCTATTGGGACATTTTCTGGACCAGGGGTAATTGACAATGCGGATGGAACTGCAGACTTCGATGCAACTGCTGCAGGAGCAGGTACTCATGTGATTAGTTATGATTATTTGGATGAACAGGGTTGTGTTTTACATGCAGAAACAACAATGGTTGTTTGTGCAAACCCAAATAATGCTGTTCCTGTATTAGAACAAGTTCTAATTTGTCCAGATGGAGATGCGGAGTTAGAGGTAACAATTGGAGGTGATGCTACTGATGTATATTGGTTTGGCCCTTCTTCATCACCACCTATTGATGTTACTACAGGTTCGATAGGTACAGGTCTTACGATTACTATTCCAAATGTATTAATTACTCCAGGTGATATATATTGGGCTGTTTCTGTTAATATTGATCCAGTAACTGGTCTCATTTGTTATGGTTGTGCTGTTCCAATTTCAATAGATCTTTATCCTCCAATGGAGGTTGAGATGGAACATGAGGATGTATGTGAACCAAATCAACTTAGATTAAACGCACTTGTTGTTTCATCTTATGGTACAGAACCATACTCATATATGTGGGATGGGCCATTAGGAGCTAGTACCACTACAGATGCATTTATAATCTATAACCCAACAGAAGTCAATACACATTCTGGTACTTACTTTTTAACTGTGACAGACGTGAATGGCTGTACTGGATCTACTTCCGTAAATGTTATAGTAAACCCTAAACCAACTATTGAAGAGCATCCAACAGATGTTTTTGTATGCCCTGGAGAGGATGCAATTTTTAGTGTAGTAGCATCTGCCACTAATGACCCGCTTTTGACTTATCAATGGTATCAAAGTTTTGGAGGGATTGGAACAGCTATACCTGGAGCTACCTCAAACACACTTGTAGTTTCTAATGCTCAAACAACCACTGCATACTATGTTGTAGTTACATCTGATAACACACCAGACCCGGATTGTGCTGTAACGAGCCAATGGGCAAACTTATTTGTATTCGAACAAACGCCAATGAGTTGTAATGATGAAATTTATCTAAGCTTAGATGAAAATTGTTCTTTGGGAGAATTAAATAGCGGTGCTTTCCTTGAAGGAATGGACAATAATATTGCGTTTTATGATGTCAGAATTCTTGGTCCTTTAGATGTTCCACTAGATCTTACCAATGATAATGCACCTA
>JAHDIE010000090.1 GCA_020630955.1 Saprospiraceae bacterium | reverse complement strand
TATTTATGTCATAGATGCAACTCAAGAAATGAATGATCTTTCCTCTTGGCTAAATGTTATTCCACACACGGTAATTCAAGGAAACCCGCAATCTTTTATATTTGAAAATTTGACAATATATATTAATGGAATCTTAAATGTTGATGTCCGATCAGAATTTATTTCATGCACATTAAACTTTGAAGATGATAGTGGTATTGATGTAAATGATAATCTGAAAATAAATTCAGAATCTATATTGCAAGCATGTAATCAAAGGTGGATAGGATTAAATATTTGTGAGACTTTTAATATTGAAGATTCAACAATTAAAGATGCAGAGAACGGAATCCTTATCATGGATGGTTGTGTCCCAGTCTTGATTGCAAAAGGTAATACTTTTGAAAATAACTATACATCTATAAGAGTTACAGGCAATATTGCTTATCAAGCTGGAGCGTCTATTGGTTCAAATACTTTTCTTGGTAATGGTTCAACGAATTATGGAATTTATATAGGGGGAGGACAGTTTGGTGGCGGGTTCTCATCTTCAGCAACAGATGGAAATGGAAACAATAGTATTTTCAGTGGAAACTTCAATGAAAATTGTATTTATGCTGTGAATTCTGCTATAAATGTGCAAGATATTGAATTTAATGATGTAACAATTAATGGGGGTAGCGTACCGAGTCAGGAAATAGGAAATGGAATCCACATTTTTAATTGTTTTCAATCAACTATAAGTAATATCACTTCAACTTCATCAAATTTTGGCAATGCAGTAATTTTTGTCAATGAAAGTAACGGAAACTGTACCATTTCAGGATGTGCCTTGTCTAATAGTGGTGATGAGTATTCTGTGAAAGCAATCAGAATTCTTGAATCAGATCTCAACTTATCCATAGAAGGAAATACTATTACAAATAGTGACTATGGAATATCAATCAGTCAATGTGATTTTAATCCATCTTCATCCATTTCTGGAAATAGTCTATCAAACAATACATTGGGCATTGTACTAGGAGGAACTTCGAACATTTCTGTCTATAATAATCCAATTATTGAAAGCTCTCTTATCGGCATTTCATGTATATACTCAAATAGTATTAATGTACAATCTAACTCTAGTATTAGTGGTCATGTAGCAGTCCAAGCCACTGGTTTAAGCGACTCAGATATAAGTAACAATAATATTCCTTCTTCATCTTATTGGGGAATTACAATTTCTGATGCCTATACTGCTGGAACAGATTATACAAGCGATTTTGTCAATGTTTACAGCAATACGATTGATGTTGAAGCAAAAGGGATACGTGTACAAGGCTCTGGTAGTGTCAACCATATACTTATAGAAAATAATACCATTAATAATAATACTTCCACAGGGATTGATATAGAAATCGCCAGTGAAATATCACTAAGACACAATACAGTAAATGGTGGCTATGCAGGCATCCGTCTTACTGATGTAAGCAACGCATACCTCTGCTCCAATTGGACACATGAAAACAGTCGCGGAGTAATCTTCGATACATGCATGGAAGGTATACAGTTTGGAAGAAACTGGATGACAAATAATAGTAGCAAATCACTATTCGTAGAAGGTGCAGATATAGGTGGTCAATCTCACAAAAGAAATATTTGGCCAGCTGGCTCAGCAGAAGCAATCAACGAAGCCTTTGATGATGTATTTTCTGGTCGTTTTACTGTAGAAGAAAATGTGGATTATCTTATTCCTAGTGACTATAATGCTGATTGGTTTGTAGAAGAAACACCAACAGAAATTAGTGGTGATTGCCAAAGTAATGACGATTATAATCCTACAGACTTATTCCCTAATGAAGAAGAGAGCTGTATCCCTTGTGATTCTGGTCTTTTTCCAGATGTTCCAGATGATGCAACAGGACTAAATTTGACAGACGGTGATGATCCAACTAGTGATCCAACTGGTGATCCAGTGCTTCCTCCTATCGGATGTAATATGTTCTTGCAAAGAATTCAAGAAGTGGACGATTTAGTAAAAAAAGGAACAGAAAAGCTAAATATTCAAGAATATACTAAGGTGCAAAATCTCATTGATTGGTATTACAATGCACATGAATTTGGACAAGTCAGAAAAGGAAATATTGGTGGTCAACAAATGTATTATCCCCCTTTCAATATTGGTTTTGATTGTTGGACAGATACCTATCCTTGGATAGTTCAAATTTTTGGTGATGTAAAAGGTACTAATTTGGCTAATCAGCAATATGTCAAATCTAAATTGAATGTTGCAGGAAGATTTACGGTTGATGAGAAAGACAAATTAGGTAACATAAAAAAGAATAAACTAGAACTGCAAGATCAATTAGCGAAAATGGACCATGCAGCAGATCAAGCAAAAGTACAGCTCTTATTAAACGACATAAAGAAAATTGAAAAAGATCAAGAAAAGATAGTTACTGAAAAGAATAAAAGAAAGAAAAAATACTATGACGAACTTGAACGTGAAATCAAACAATTAAAACCAAAGGCAAACTTTGAAAAAATATATCAGGAAATGGCAGTGATAGAAAATGCACTATTAATTGATTCTCTTCAAAATTTACCAGAGAAATATCTATCAAAAATTGAAGAAATAGCCAATCTGTGTGCTTATGAGAATGGCCGTCCTGTGTTCAAAGCAAGAAGATATATGGAAGTCTTATATGATGTTGATTTTCATAAGTATGATGATGCGCAGTTATGTAAGTCTTCAAAACTTAGAAGTCGTGAAAGCCTTCAAAGAGACTTGAGCTACAACATTTATCCTAATCCTACTTCTGGTACGTTAAATATATCAATAAATAAAAGTGAAAAAGTGAAGGAAATTGTAATACTAGATATAACTGGTAAAATTCATTTATCTTTATCTACCGAAGAAATTAGTAATATGATGAGTTTAGATGTTCATCTTTTATCAAGTGGGCTATATTTTATAACTATTCAAACTGAAGTCGAAAATTTTGTCAAACCTATATCTATTATACAATAACTCATGAGGATTATTATTTGTATCATATTTGCTTTAAGTTTTCCCATACTTTTGTTTTCTCAAAAAGAGGATCATATTTGGATAAATTATTGGGAAAATCGAGATAATCCAAACTATTTAGATACATGGGGAGCATCAATACTTAACTTCAATACCATACCTCCTACTATCGAGAATAGGTATGAGATCACCTTGGATATGGATAAAACCAATCATATCGTTTGTGATGAAAATGGTGAGATATTGTATTATACCAATGGCATGTCTATTCATGACTGGATGCATCAGCCGTTGATTAATGGTGATACCATCAACTTTAGTGGCATTTGGGATAATTTTGTTGCAGAAACTTATTTTGGAGAAGTAAAGCCACACGGGTTTTTAACCAATCAAAGTATTGGTTCGATAGCTTTTCCTAATCAAGAAAGCGAATGGTTGGTTTTGTACCATAATATTGATGGTGCAAATTTCACTGGATTAAGTGAATTAAAGTCTTTACTAATTATTAAGAACTCGGATGATCAATTAGAAATAGTCAATAAAGGAGTAATTATAAATGAAAACTTACAAAAGTATGGAGGAATAACCATGTGTCAACATGCCAATGGGAGAGATTGGTGGTTGATACAGTTTGAGGATGATAAGACCTTTACCTATTTGATTGATCCTAGTGGTATTAATTTAGCATTCCAGCAAGCACTTCCATTTACTGTAAGACTATCCAATGGTCAAGCAAAATTTAATCAACAAGGCTCCGCTTTTGCCTCCTATACATGGCGAAGAACTAATTTAACAGGTTTTTCTGATTTAATGTACTCTGGGTTTGATAGAGAGACAGGAATGTTGATCGATCCTAAAATGTATTATATTCCAGATTCATTGTTAGATGTTGTTTCTGGTATAGAGATACATACCAACACACACCTTAATAATGGTTTGGAATTCAGTCCTAATGGTGAGTTGCTTTATATATGTAATAGTTATGAAGTGTATCAGTTTGAGACCGCAGCTGAAAATCTATTGGATACCAAAAAGACTGTTGGAGAATGGCAAGGTGAGTATTGCGATCCTTTTGATTGGAGAGCATTATATGGAACCATGCAACGTGGTCCTGATGGTAAGATTTATATTTCTTCTGCTAATCAATGTACCTTTATGCATAGGATCAATTATCCTGATAAGCTAGGTATTGACTGTGATGTTGAAAACAGAGCTGTTGCTTTACCTAACTTTTGTATGGGTACAGTTCCCAACCACAACACCCTACGCCTAGGACCAATAGACGGTAGCCCATCAGACACCCTAGGTATAGACAACCATCCAGTTGCCAAGTTTACCTACGAGCAAGACAGCATGGATTATGTAAGCATAGACTTTGTAGACTTATCGTACTATCG
>JAHDIE010000047.1:14888-27241 GCA_020630955.1 Saprospiraceae bacterium | reverse complement strand
ATAGTGATGGAGTATTTATAAATGATGCAAAAGTAACCGTGGCAGACATAGAGACAGGTAATGGAGTTGTACATGTAATTGATGCAGTATTAATTCCTGAAATTACTTCTGTAAATAACATTGATAAAATTAATGAGATTAATGTTTACCCAAATCCAACAACAGATGTTATTAATATTGATTTTAGTGAAAAATTCGAAAATCCAATTAATATTAAAATTTTAAACAATAATGGTTTACTTATAAAACACATAAGTAATCTTGATAACAGCCAAAGTATATCAATAGAGAATTTGTCAAATGGAATGTACTATTTAGAGATTTCTAATTCTAAACAAAGGTATTATAAGAAATTAATTTTGAATAAGTAATGATTTTTGTTCAATGAGAATTCAAAAAAATTGAATTCTCATTGAACAATTTCTTAAAATTTCTTTTGTATATGTACAATTTATTTCTTTGTCAAAACAAACTTCAGATATAATCATTATTAAAAAAATTCTTTCTGGTAAGAAGGAGTATTTTAATTTGTTGTATAAAAAATACAATAGATTTTATATGTTGACTTGTCTGAGATATGCGAAAAAAAGACAGGATGCAGAAGACCTCGTTCAGGAATCTTTTATTGCAATTTTTAAGTCCTTAGCTCAGTATAATGAAAAAAAGGCTAATTTTTCGACATGGTCAAATCGTGTTGTAATTAATGTGTGTCTTCAGCACTTAAGAAGAAAAAATATATTGCAAGATTCTGAAGACATAATAGATATAGGGCAAAATATCCCGTTAGATCCAATTGCAATTGATCAGCTTAATTTGAAAGACCTGACCAAATTAATAATGAATTTACCAAATGGATATCGTACAGTATTTAATATGTATGTAATTGATGGATATACCCATAAAGAAATTGCAGAAAAATTGGGAGTGTCAACGAGTACTTCGAAATCACAACTTTTGAAGGCAAGAAAAATGCTCAGATTAAACTTAAAAAAAACTGATTACCTGTTAAAAGGACAATATGCCTACGGAGGATAAATTTAAGGATTTATTTAACGATCCAAATTTGCAGAATGAGGATTGGTTGGAAGGTGGACCTGAATTACTTAAGTCCATAACGGATGAGATATATACTAAAAGGAACAAAAGAAATAAAATTATAATTTTTGCAATTACTGGTTTCATTTCAATTATTTCTTTGATATATTTTCTATCCAATACTAGTAAAACCGAAGTACCATCTTCTGAACTAATAACTAACAATAATGCATATTCAGATAATATTAAGACTACCCAAAATATATTGATCAAAAAGGAAACGCTTTCAATTGATAAAGTCAATTCACTAAATCAAGAGAAAACTTCAATTAACAATTCTAATAGCAAAGCTTTCCCATCTGAACATTTGCCTAAGAAGACAATCTTTACAAATAAAGAATCTAACACAAATCTCAATAGTAGTTATACAAGAAATAGAGAACTTAAAGAAATATTAGAATCAGAAAAAGGTTCGATTAAAAGAGTCCCAATTGTCCAAGATGATTATGGAATAGTAAATAAAAGAATATTGTTAACTATTCAATCTTTAAATCGAAAATCGAAATTCTTATTGAGTAACGATTCACAAAAATTAGAATTATTCAAGTCGTATGACATTTCTTCATTTGTAGACCTAAATAATATAGAACAAAAAATCTGGTCGTTAAACATTTTATCAGGAATAAGTTTTGCATCGCTGATTCTTAATGATAATTACAAATCAGATCTTAATCCTTTTGATTTTAGCCACGATTCAGGAAACGGTTTTTTTATTCAATTAAAGGGGACAAAATCAATTACCAATAAATTTAGTTTTAATCTTGGTACTGCCTATGAAAGTTTAACTTTCAATTCTGGCCATAATTCTGAAATAATTTATTCTCTTGACGAAGAAAATGGATTAAATAATAATACAAAAGAACTTGGAATGGCCACTCCATTAGGATTTATTAACTCAGAAATAGTAATTGAAAGATTAGCTTCTGATCTTGAGAATGAAACAAATTTGGTAATCGATTTACAAAACAAACATCAGTTACATCTACTTGAAATTAGTGGAACAGGAGAATTTACATTGATTAATAAAAAACAGCTCAGTATAAGTCCATCGATTGGTTTTGGAGCATCTTATTTAATAGGAGTAAAAAACCAATTAAAATCTATCAATTCAGAAAATAATAATTTTTTCTATGCTGATTCTAGAATAATAGCAGATCAAACAAATATTAATAAATTAACACCTTTTCTTGATCTGGGATTAATTCTTGATTACAGATTAAAGAAAGGTATTTCAATCGGTGCAATTTATCGAAATAAGAAAAACTTACAGCCTATATTTGAACAAGCAGCCTATAATTCAACATTGAATAGACAAAACATTGCGTTGTTTTTTGGAATTAGATTCTAGGAGATTCCTCAATTGCAGAAACCATAAACGAAACATACTCAAACAACAATTCACCACTTGCATTTACTACCTCTATGACTTCTTCTAATGTAGTTTCCGTTATTTGTTCTGGAGGATAACAGATATTAGATGCTATAGACAAAACCATGACGTCCATTCCAGCATGTTTGGCAACAATCACTTCTGGGACTGTAGACATCCCAACCAAATCACCACCAATTCTATGAAGCATACGGTATTCTGCCTTAGTTTCTAAATTTGGACCTGGGAACGAAACATATACTCCTTCTTTTATTTTAGGGTATTGTTCTTTTAATTTGTTTCTGAGTTTAAAGCTATAGCTGTCGGACATGTCAGGAAACCTTAAGCCCAATCGATCATCATTGATTCCTCTTAAAGGATTGTCAGGCAACATATTAATGTGATCATTCACCAAGATAATTTCACCAGCTGAGTAATTTGGATTCAAAGCTCCAGATGCATTGCTGAATAAAATCACATTTACCTTGAGTGCTTGTAATACTCGTATTGGAAAGCAGAGTTCTTTCATTGACCAGCCTTCATAATAGTGCATACGTCCTCCAAGAATAATAACCTTTTGGCTATCAATTTGAGCGATGATTAATTCATTGACATGACTTTGAACTCTGCTTGTAGGGAAGTGTGGAATATCTGAATAAACAATCCTTTTAATAATTGTAGCACTTGAAATTAAAACAGATGAGCCTGTACCAAGAGAAAGCGCAATCTTTGGAATTTGATTTACTTGGGACTTTATATAATTTGCTGCTTCTTGAGCTTTTAAATAAATCTGATCCATTAATTTATAATCATGGTTTCATGATTTAATTCCTGTTGTATTATGTTCTTCGGAACTTCTCGATATTCATATTGTTGATTTCGCAACCGAGGTAAGAATCCTGCTTCTTTAATCGCTTGTTGAATTCCATCTGCTGTAAATCTAAATTGTGCTCCTGCAGCAGAAACAACATTTTCTTCAATCATAATACTTCCAAAATCATTTGCTCCTGCATGCAAACAAACCTGCGCAATCTTTTTTCCTACAGTAAGCCAAGAAGCTTGAATATTCTGGACATTGGGAAGCATGATTCTGGACATTGCTATCATTCTAACATATTCATCTCCAGTACAACTATTGCGTGCCCTCTTTATCTTTTTTAGAATGGTATCTTCATCTTGAAAAGGCCATGGGATAAATGCAAGAAAACCTTTTGCATGTTCTGGTTTACGTGCCTGAACTTCTCTTAATCTAACAAAATGCTCCATTCTTTCTTCATCTGTTTCTATATGACCAAACATCATGGTAGCTGAAGTAGTAATATTTAATTGATGTGCAGCCTCCATAATATCTAACCATTCTTGGCCTCCACATTTTCCTTTCGATATCAATCTCCTTACTCGATCATTTAGAATTTCTGCGCCTGCACCAGGCAGACTATCCAAACCCGAATCTTTTAAGACTTGTAAAACTTCTGTATGTGTAGCCCTTTCTAATTTTGCAATGTGTGCTATTTCTGGTGGACCTAGTGCATGGAGTTTTAAATTTGGATACAAACTTTTAAGTTGTTTAAATAAATCTGAATAATAACTTAGACCTAAGTCTGGATGATGGCCACCTTGAAGCAATAATTGCTCACCTCCATATTTGAAAGTTTCTTCGATTTTAACTTTATACTCATCAATTGATGTGATATAACTTTCAATATGACCAGGTCTTCTATAAAAATTGCAAAATTTGCAGTTGGCTATACAAACATTGGTAGTATTTGAATTTCGATCGATAATCCAAGAAACAATATTGCCAGGTTGGTGAAATTGTCTCAATGAATTACCAACATACATCAAATCAGGAGTTGAAGCTTCTCTGAACAGAAAAACACCCTCTTCTTGGGTTAAAAACTCCTGTTTTAGGGCCTTTTCGAGTAATATTTCTATTTCAGCTTGCATTGATATACCAAATTTAAATGTTAAACAAAGATATAGATAAAGCGTTTAGAAAGTTCTTGGATTTCTTGAAATTGCAGAAACCCTAATTTATTTGTATATTTGTGCTTCGAATGACAAGAGAGGGAACAGATTTGTTCCCTCTTTTTATTTTAACAATTTAAGAATTCTATGGATTCTGTATTGGCTCAGTTAACGAGCCATCTAGATAAGGTCTTAAAAGAAGAGGATTTCAACGACTGCTTTCTCATCAACATTGAGAGAAATGAGTCCAAGGTACAAGTGTTTATTGATGCTGATAACGGAATGACATTTGAAAATTGCCGAAAAATAAGTAGGCTACTTGAAGCATTTCTTGATGAAAGTCTCATTATGGGTGAAAAGTACACACTTGAGGTATCTTCTCCAGGAGCTAGTGCTCCATTAAAACTTCTAAGACAATATCAGCAACATGTTGGTAGAAAGATAAAGATCTCTCTGCTTGATGAAGAAAAAGAAATTGAAGGTGTATTTACAGGAATGAAAGACAACTTAATTTTTGTCCATTCCGAAAGTGGAAAAGGAAAGAAGAAGATTGAAGAAGACCACACCATCGAATTTGAAAAAATAGATAAATCATATATTCTTTTAGCATTTTAATTTTTTTGAAGTGAAACTAGTAGAATCATTTTCGGAATTTAAGGCCGGCAAAAATATTGACAGACCGACCATGGTACGTGTTCTAGAAGACGTATTTAGAACTTTGATTAGAAAAAAATACGGCTCAGATGAAAACTTTGATGTAATTGTAAATACACAAAGTGGTGACCTTGAGCTTTGGAGAGTAAGAGAAATTGTTCCTGATGGAGAAGTTACTGATGAGAGAAGTCAAATATCAATATCAGAAGCACAATCTATAGATGAGGATTATGAAATAGGTGAAGAGTGTTATGAACAACTAGATGTTGAGGAGTTTGGAAGGAGGTCCATCATGGCAGCAAGACAAACTTTGATTTCTAGAATTATGGAATTGGAGAAAGATGAAGTTTACAAGAGATATCACGATAGAGAAGGAGAAATAGTATTAGGAGAAATTCACCAAGTGCTTAAAAGAGAATTATTAGTAATTGATGATGTGACAGGTAATGAATTGATATTACCTAGAAACGAAATGATCAAAGGTGATTTTTTCAGAAAAGGAGATATGGTGCGTTCTGTTATCAAGAAAGTTGAAATGAAAAACAATAATCCTGTTGTCATCATTTCAAGGACGGATAGCAGATTCTTGGAAAAATTAATGGAACAAGAAGTTCCTGAAATTGAAGACGGACTGATCGTAATTAAAAAGATCGTGAGAATTCCAGGTGAAAGAGCAAAAGTTGCTGTTGAGTCTTATGATGACAGAATTGACCCTGTAGGAGCATGTGTAGGAATGAAGGGTTCAAGAATTCATGGGATAGTTCGGGAACTAAAAAACGAAAATATTGATATAGTTAACTATACAGCGAACTTAACTTTATTTATTCAAAGATCTTTGACTCCTGCAAAGGTGTCAAGTATCAATATCAATGAAGATAAAGGTACTGCCAACGTTTTCCTCAAACCAGACCAAGTATCATTGGCTATTGGAAAAGGTGGTTCTAATATAAAATTGGCCAGTAAATTAACTGGATACGAAATCGATGTCTATAGAGAAAATGATGACCCTGATATGGAAGATGTAGATTTGGATGAATTTAATGATGAAATTGACACATGGATCATCGACCAACTGAAAAGTATTGGTTGTGATACAGCGAGAAGCGTTCTCGATTTAAGTATGGAAGAATTGACGAGAAGAACCGATTTAGAAGAAGAAACAGTAAAGGAAGTTCTCAAGATTCTAGCTTCTGAATTCGAAGAAGAAGCTTAATTTAATAATTTTGAAGCACGTAAATAGCTAAACATTTTTAATGGCAAAACGTCTTGTTAAACTTGCAAAAGAATTGAATGTAGGAACTGCTACTATAGTAGAGTTTTTACAGGAAAATGGGATTGAAATAGAAAACAAACCTACCTCTAAGATTACCGATGAGATGAACGATCTGTTGGTAAAAGAGTTCAGTAATTCTATTGCAGTAAAGGAAGAAGCGGACAAATTGGTAATTGGTAGTAGAACACAACAAGATGAAACTCCAGAACCGATTGCACCGACTCCACCACAACCGACTCCACAACCTACTCCACAACCTACTCCAGAACCTGTAGTAGAAAAAGAGGAAATTCCAATAGAAAAACCTGAAGAAGAAAAGCAGGAGGAGGATAAAATATTTAGACCTTCTGCAGAATTACCTTCTGTTAAAGTGATCGGAAAGGTGGATCTTGACAAAGAGAAAAAAGAGAGAGAAGAAAGAATAGCAGCAAAGAAAGAAGAAGAAAAGAAAGCCGCTAAAAAAGCTAAGGAAGAGGAAAAGAAAGCTGCGATAAAAGCCAAGGAAGAAAAGAAAGCTAAAGCAAACAAAGAAAATGCTGTTAAAGAAGAAGAAAGCACCAATGCTCCAGAAAAAACTCCTTCTGAAATGGTTAGACACTCCGCACCAACCCTAAAGGGTTTAAAAGTAGTGGGGAAAATAGACACAAAGAAATTTGAGAAAAAAGAAGAGAAAGGCTCTAAAGCTCCAGGAAAACCAAAAGATCAAGGTGCAGCAAAAAGAAAAAGAAAAAGAAAAAAGATTACTGCCAAAGACTTAAGAAACAACTCAAAAGGAAAAGGCAATAAGAAAAACGACGAAAAACAAACTGTTTCCAAAAAAGAGATTGAAGAGAAAATGAAAGCAACCCTTGCTCGTATGAGTGGCGGAGGCAAAAAGAAGAGACAAAAAATTAGAAGAGGAAACAGAGATGAGAAAAAAGAGAAATTAGAAGCTCAAGAAGCAGCAGCAGTAGAAACAAACCTAAAACTTACCGAGTTTATTTCTGTTTCTGAACTCGCAAGCATCATGAATGTCAGTGTTACCGAGGTAATTACTAAATGTATGAACCTTGGTGTAATCGTTTCAATCAATCAAAGACTTGATGCCGAGATTATTGAGCTTGTCGCCGGTGAGTTTGGACATGAAGTAGAATTTATAAATGTAGAAGATGTTGAAGAAGTAGAAGAAGAAGAAGTTGATGATCCTGCAGATCTCGTTGGTAGAGCACCAATTGTTACAGTGATGGGACACGTAGATCATGGTAAAACTTCACTTTTAGATTTTATTAGAAAAGCGAATGTGGCAGATGGAGAAGCAGGGGGAATTACCCAACATATCGGTGCATATGAAGTAAAGGTCAATGATAAATCAGTAACCTTTTTGGATACACCAGGTCACGAAGCATTTACTGCCATGAGAGCAAGAGGGGCTAAGGTAACGGATATTGTTGTTGTAATAATTGCGGCTGATGATAGAATCATGCCTCAAACAAAGGAAGCAATCAGCCATGCACAAGCTGCTGGAGTACCTATTGTTTTTGCAATTAATAAAATAGACAAAGACGGAGCAGACCCTAACAGAATAAAACAAGCTCTTTCAGAAATGAATCTTCTTGTGGAAGAATGGGGTGGTAAGTTTCAGTCTCAAGATATCTCAGCTAAAGCAGGTACTAATATTGATCAATTATTAGAAAAAATATCTCTTGAAGCCGAATTGCTTGAATTAAAAGCAAATCCTAACAAGCTTGCTTCTGGAACAGTAATCGAAGCCTCTCTAGACAAAGGAAAAGGTTATGTTACAAAAATATTAGTGCAAGGCGGAACTTTGAAAATTGGAGATGCTGTAGTTGCAGGAAGTACTTCTGGAAAGGTAAAGGCAATGTTCAATGAAAGAGGTCAAAGAGTCAAATCTGCAGGACCATCGACTCCAGTATTAATCTTAGGTTTGGGTGGAGCACCACAAGCTGGAGAAAAATTCAAAGTGACAGAAACGGAGCAAGAAGCAAAATCTCTAGCCCAGAAAAGATCACAAATTACAAGAGAGCAGACCAACAGAGCCTCTAAACGTATTAGTCTTGATGAAATTGGGCGTCGTTTAGCACTTGGAACTTTCAAAGAATTGAACCTTATTGTAAAAGGAGATGTGGATGGATCAGTAGAAGCATTGGCAGATTCATTGATTAAACAATCTCAGGAAACAGTCCAAGTTAATGTAATTCATCAAGCAGTTGGACCAATCGCAGAATCAGATATACTTTTGGCCTCTGCTTCAGATGCCATCATCATTGGATTCCAGGTTAGACCTTCAGGATCAGCTAGACAATTAGCAGAAAAAGAAGGTGTTGAAATCAAACATTACTCAATTATCTACAAAGCAATTGAAGAAATTCGAGCGGCAATTGAAGGAATGTTAGATACCATCAAAGAAGAAAAAATTATTGCAGAGGTTGAGGTTAGAGAAACATACAAGATTTCAAAAATTGGAACCATTGCAGGTTGCTATGTAAGAGATGGTAAAATTACAAGAAACACCTTGATAAGATTAATCAGAGACGGAATAGTCGTCTACCCTACCAAAGAAGGTGTAACAGGTGAGTTGTCTTCATTAAAGAGATTTAAGGATGATGCAAAAGAAGTGAAATCTGGCATGGAATGTGGCTTGACCATTAAGAATTTTAATGATATCAAGGTTGGAGATGTAATCGAAGGTTATGAAATAGTAGAAATAAAACAAACCATAGATTAGATTAAAAAACATAAGTTATAGGGAAAGGTTGGACATAAATCCAACCTTTTTTATTTTCTAGAAAATGAGAAAGGAAAAGGAACTTAAAGCATTTCTTGATAAACAGTACAAAATCTATAATCAAAAATCATTTATAGAAAATGATCCTATATCTGTTCCTCACACTTATAGCAAAAAACAAGATATAGAAATTTCAGGCTTTTGGACTGCAATTTTGTCTTGGGGGCAAAGAGTAACCATTATAAATAAGTCAAAGCAATTAATGGAATTTATGGGTCAATCCCCACATGATTTTATTCTCAATCATAAGGAAAAAGATCGTATCCATTTTCTAACATTCAAACATCGAACATTTAATAGTATTGATACTTTATACTTTTTGGAGTGGCTTCAATGGTATTATAGAAAAAATGATAGCCTGGAAAATGCCTTCCTTTTGGAGCAAAAAAATGAATCTGACTTTGATATGAAATTGGCTTTAGGTAATTTTCACAAATTCTTTTTTTCTTTAGACGATTACCCAATTCGAACAAAGAAACATATTTCCAATACTTTGAAAAATTCTTCCGCTAAAAGACTAAATATGTTTTTGAGATGGATGGTTCGAAAAGATTCTAAAGGGGTAGACTTTGGAATATGGGACAGGATTCCACTTTCAAAACTACATATTCCTCTTGACGTACATGTTCATAAAATTGCATTACAATTAAGATTGACCAAAAGGAAGCAAGCAGATTGGAAAACAGTTGTAGAAATAACCAATAATTTAAAAAAGCTGGACCCAAAGGATCCAGCTAAATATGATTATGCTTTATTTGGTCTTGGAGTATTGGGAAAAGACGCTATTCTTTATTAATTCGCACTTCTATTATTTTCTCCCCTTCAGTATATACAAACATTCTGTAATTTTCACCTGAAGCAGCTATCACCTTGGCAACAACATATTTAGCATCAGACTTTGAATCAGCAACATGCATAATTTCTGAGCTCTTAGGTTGAATGGTTTCAATGGTAGATTTCAGTTTAACAACAAATTCTGGTTTCTCAAGTAAATCTTGATCATCATTAAAACAAAAATCAACCAGGTCCTCGAGCTTTGGTTCAATTGCTGCAATATCCCCTTTCTCTATTGATTTTACAATGCTTTGAAAGTCTTGCCCAAATAAGGACATTGACCCCAAAAAAAGGAATAATGTTATCGTTAGTTTTTTCATAGCCTAAATTTTTCAAAACAAATAGTCTTGCTATCGTTTTATATGATAACGAAGGTAAGGTCAAATAATGTTCCAATGCAAGAATTAAGTTTTCGTTAAATGCTTTATTTCTAGTCAAAAGCATACAATTTTATCAATTTGAGGGCTTTTTAGTCAATTCTTAATACATTTAGGCATGGAGAATAAGAAGGTAATATTGATCATTTTGGATGGATGGGGACATGGACGAAAGCCAGAAATGAGTGCCATTGATCAAGCTCAAAAACCATTCATCGATGGTTTATATGATAATAATATGCATTCAGAATTGATAACTTATGGAGATGATGTAGGTCTGCCAGAAGGGCAAATGGGAAATTCTGAAGTTGGTCATCTAAATCTTGGAGCAGGACGTGTTGTCTATCAAGAACTTGCAAGAATTAACAAGGCTGTCCAGGAAAAGACCCTTGAAATGAATGAGCAAATATTGGATGCAATCAAATATGCTAAAGACCATAATAAGCCAGTCCATTTAATGGGACTTGTTTCTGATGGAGGGGTTCATTCTCACATCAATCATTTGAAAGCCCTTTGTGATATCTTTAATGAGCATAATATTCCCACTTTCGTAAATGCCTTTCTGGATGGAAGAGACACTGCTCCGGATGCAGGATATGGGTTTATTCAAGAATTATTAGAACATATTGAAGGCACTTCTGTAAATCTTTCATCCATGATTGGAAGGTATTATGCCATGGACCGAGATAAAAGATGGGAAAGAATTCAAAAAGCATATGATTTATTAGTGCATGGAATTGGAACTCCAAGTTCAGATGCATTAGTAAGCATTAAACAATCATATTCAGAAGGTCTCACTGATGAATTTATGGAGCCCATCAAATTACTTTCTTTGGGTGAAGGACTGATCAAGCCTGACGATGTAGTTATATTTTTTAATTTTAGGACCGATCGACCGAGACAACTAACAGATGTTCTTACTCAAAACGAATATCCAGCCTTTGGAATGAAACCAATCAATCTGAAGTTTTATACGATGACTGAATACAAAGAAGACTTCAAAAACATTCATGTTATTTACCGAAAGGATACAATAAAAAACACCATTGGAGAAGTACTTGCTAAACATAAAAGGACCCAAGTGCGAGCTGCAGAAACGGAGAAATACCCTCATGTTACTTTTTTCTTTTCAGGTGGAGAAGAAAAAGTCTTTGAAGGGGAGGACCGCATTTTAGTTGATTCGCCAAAGGTAGCGACATATGATCTGAAACCTGAGATGAGTGCATTTGAGCTAAAAGACAAGGTTATAGATTGCATCGATCAAAATTCTCCTGATTTTATTTGTTTGAATTTTGCAAATGCAGATATGGTTGGGCATACTGGAATCATGGATGCTGCTATCAAAGCAGTTGAAACCGTTGATCAATGTCTTTCTGAATTGGTACCAAAGGCACTAGAAAAAGACTATGATATACTAATCATTGCTGACCATGGAAATGCTGATATCATGATCAATCCTGATGGTTCAGCTCATACAGCTCATACAACTAATCAAGTACCTATCCTTTATATTTCGAATGATTTAAAATACAAAAACTTAGCTCAAGGCAAATTGGCTGATATTGCCCCAACCATTTTGGAAATAATGCAAATTCCTCCCGCACCTGAAATGACGGGAAATGTTCTTTTGAGCTAAAAAATTTTAAGCAAATAAAGTTTGATTTAAGGCTATATTTTATGTCCTGCGTACGGTTGATTCCATCCAATACAGAATATAAGTTTAAGCAATAGAAAATCATCAAATAAAAATTGTTAACTCAATTCACAACTTGCTGAAATTCAACTAAAAAATCGCATCAAAATGCTTATTTAGTACTTAATCTTAATAAATTTGCAGCGATTTTAGACAGTATAAACCATTCAGGTGAAAAAGCATATTCTACTTTCTTTATTTGCAGTTCTATTGAGCTTATCTATTTCAGCTCAATCTAACATAAACTCCTCTGCATCACAGTATCAAAATTCCCAATTTGCTTATAATGATCATGGCGATCATGG
>JAHDIE010000047.1:0-14788 GCA_020630955.1 Saprospiraceae bacterium | reverse complement strand
AACCACCAAGATCATAATGCACATGGCCATGCAGATGCTCATGGGGATCATGGATGTGGATGGCATCATAGAGCAGATGGAGAACCATTTACACCTAAAGATGTTGCAAAAACAGCATTTCATCACATCGGAGACGCCAATGTATATAGTATAGGTCCCTTGCAAATTCCGCTTCCTTGTATTTTATATGCACCTGAAAAGGGATGGGATGTTTTTCTTTCAAGCAAATTTGATTTTGAAAGCAATGGACATGGAGACGGACATACTGCTTATAAAGGCTATATCCTTGATGCTGGTACGGTTAAAAGAATTGTAGATCCTAAATTTCCTTATGCTGACGAAGTTCCAATTCAAGGGATTGTACATAAAAAAGAAATGGTAGATGGAAAAGAGAAAGAAGTAGCTTATGCGTGTACTGGAGATGCTATGTACAAAACGGAATCAAAGAGTATTGCTGATTTTGGATTATTTGGTGGAGGAATCTCTTCATTTTATGACTTTTCGATTACGAAGAATGTTACTTCGATGATCATTGTGTTTATTTTAATGTTTTGGTTGTTTATGAAGGTTGCAAAGAGATATGTAGCAAGAGATGGTATGGCGCCAAAAGGTATTCAATCTTTTATAGAATCTATTTTTGTTTTTATTCAGGATGAAGTTGCAAAACCATTTTTAGGACACAAATACTTAAAGTATCAGCCATTCTTAATGGCAATTTTCTTCTTTGTTTTAGGATTAAATCTTTGGGGACAGATACCATTTTTTGGTGGAGCTAATGCAACAGGAAATTTGGGAGTAACAATGGTGTTGGCATTATTTGCATTTTTTGTTGTAAACCTTTCTGGTAACAGACATTATTGGGAACATATTTTTGCAATGCCAGGTGTACCTAAATGGGTTTTGACCATTTTGACACCGGTTGAATTTTTAGGAATATTTATAAAGCCTTTGACTTTGATGTTGCGTTTGTTCGCCAACATTACCGCAGGTCATATGGTTATCATTGTTTTTGTTTCATTGATTTTTATGTTTAGTAACGGAGGAACATCATGGGCTGGTGGTTTAGGTACAGCTGTTGGTTCTACCTTATTGACCATATTTATGATGGCCATTGAGTTGTTGGTTGCGTTTATACAAGCATTTGTATTTACGATATTGACAGCTTCATATTTAGGTGCAGCGGTAGAAGAACCGCATCACCATTAACTAGTAATTAATTAATCATTTAAATATTTTAAAATGGTAGGTTCAATAGCCGCAATAGGAATGGGATTAGCAGTAATTGGTGCTGGAATGGGAATTGGTAGAGTAGGAGACAGTGCAATGCAAGCAATTGCAAGACAACCAGAAGCAGTGGGAGATATCAGATCAAATATGATCTTGATGGCTGCCCTTGTTGAGGGTGCTGCCTTGATTGCCATCGTAATGGCATTTTTGGTTGCTGGTGTTTAATCACAACTAAGATTATTAATAGAACCGGGTGCAGAACGGTTGGTTTGGCTACCGGTTCTTTTTAGAAAATTATTAAATCGACATACATGATATTTTTAGCAGATTTTAGTGTTATAAAACCAGACTTCGGATTAATATTCTGGACAACAATCATCTTTGGATTGTTTTGGTTGTTAATTGGAAAATATGCTTTTAAACCAATTGCTAATGCATTAAAGGTGCGTGAAGACGAAATTCAAAATTCGTTGGACGAAGCAAAAAAGGCTAGAGAAGAAATGGCCAACTTGAATGCCGAAAATGAAAAAATCCTTGCTCAGACAAGAGAAGAAAGATCAAAGATCTTAAAGGAGGCAAAAGATACAAGTGCAAGTATGATCAATGAGGCAAAGGAAAAAGCTAAAGAAGAAGCACAAAAGATTGCCACTAATGCTAAGATGGAAATAGAAGCTGAAAAGAAAGCTGCAATCGCTGACATTAAAAGTCAAGTGGGTACCATGGCATTGGACATTGCTGAAAAAGTGATTAAAAAAGAATTGACAGGTTCTCCTGAACATGAATCACTTGTGGCAAGATTTGTTGACGATATCAAGTTAAACTAAAACTATGTCAGCAAGTACAATAGCAGACAGATATGCCAAATCATTAATGGATACTTGTGTTGAGCAAAATAAGCTCGATGTTATCTATAATGACATAAAAGGATTCAAAGGAACGTTGGATAATCAAGACTTATCCATGATGTTGAAAAGTCCAATCATCAATGCTGAGATGAAATGGAATGCATTAAATGCAGTCTACTCAGGTAAAGTAGATGAACTTACCTTGAACTTTATCAAATTGGTGGTTAAAAAAGGGAGAGAAGCATATTTACCTACCATGTGCGATGCTTTTATTAACCAATACAGGGAGAAAAAAAACATTGCAAGTGCTAAATTAATCACTGCAACAAAGCTTACAGAAGAAAAACTAAATTCCATCAAAGCTTCACTAAATCTTCAAGCAAGTAGCTTAGAAATAGAAGAGGAAATTGATGAAAGCCTAATTGGTGGTTTTATCATCGAGATGGGAGACAAGAGATATGACGCAAGTGTCAAGCACAAATTGAATAAATTAAGAAAATCATTTTCATAAAATATCTAACTAAAATTATAAACTGATGATAGGTATCAAGCCAGACGAAATATCAGCAATACTTAAACAAGAATTGTCCGGAGTTAATACGGAAGCTCAAATGGAGGAAGTAGGAACGGTACTCCAGGTTGGTGATGGTATTGCTAGAGTATATGGATTATCAAATGCAAAAGCAGGTGAGTTGGTCGAATTTGAATCAGGAGTTCAAGCGATCGTACTTAACCTGGAAGAAGACAATGTGGGAGTTGTACTTTTGGGACCATCCGATGGAATCAAAGAAGGGTCTACGGTAAGAAGTACAGGAACAATTGCATCTCTCGATGTAGGAGAAGGTATGCTTGGTAGAGTTGTTAATCCTTTGGGTCAAGCTATTGATGGAAAAGGACCGATTGAAGGAACAAAGTATGAAATGCCTATCGAAAGAAAAGCCCCGGGTGTTATTTTTAGACAACCGGTTAAGGAACCACTTCAAACAGGTATCAAAGCAATCGATGCGATGATTCCAATTGGAAGAGGCCAAAGGGAGTTGATTATTGGTGACCGTCAAACTGGTAAAACTGCGATTGCAATCGATACGATTATCAATCAAAAAGAATTTTATGAAGCAGGTGAGCCAGTATTTTGTATCTATGTTGCATCAGGTCAGAAAGCATCGACGGTAGCTCAGATTGCGAAAGTATTGGAGGATAATGGAGCAATGGCTTATACCGTAATCGTTTCTTCATCAGCATCAGATCCTGCACCACTTCAATTTTACGCTCCCTTTGCAGGAGCTGCAATTGGTGAATATTTTAGAGATACGGGAAGAGCAGCCTTGATAGTATATGATGATCTATCAAAGCAAGCAGTTGCTTATAGAGAAGTATCACTTCTTTTGAAAAGACCTCCAGGAAGAGAGGCATACCCAGGTGATGTATTCTACCTTCACTCAAGGTTATTGGAAAGAGCAGCAAAGGTGATTGCATCTGATGAGATTGCTAACCAAATGAATGACCTTCCTGAATCACTAGTAAAAGCAGGAATCGTAAAAGGTGGAGGATCTCTTACCGCACTTCCAATTATCGAAACACAAGCGGGTGATGTATCAGCATATATTCCTACCAATGTAATTTCGATTACAGATGGACAAATATTCCTAGAATCAAATTTATTTAATTCAGGGGTAAGACCGGCGATTAATGTAGGTATCTCAGTATCAAGAGTAGGAGGATCGGCACAGATTAAATCTATGAAAAAAGTATCTGGAACCCTAAAGCTTGATCAAGCCCAATATAGAGAACTAGAAGCATTTGCAAAATTTGGTTCTGATTTGGATGCTGCTACAATGGGTGTTTTAGAAAAGGGAAAGAGAAATGTAGAGATATTAAAGCAACCACAATATTCTCCAGTTTCAGTAGAAAACCAAGTTGCAATAATTTATTTAG
Organism: Saprospiraceae bacterium; assembly: GCA_020630955.1. Taxonomy (GTDB): domain Bacteria; phylum Bacteroidota; class Bacteroidia; order Chitinophagales; family Saprospiraceae; genus JAHDBF01. Next base: position 10,781 of record JAHDIE010000047.1, on the reverse strand, counting down.
GATCTAAGGGATTATTAAGAAATGTTCCTGTAGACAAAGTAAAAGATTTCGAAGAACAATTACATATTACTTTGAAGCAAAATCATCAAGACATTCTTGATGGATTTAAGTCAGGAAAATTAGATTCTGCACATACAAGCAAATTAGAAGAAATTGCTGCTGATTTGGCAAAACAATTTAAAGCCTAAAACGAATGTCAGGTAAGCTTAAAGAAGTAAGAGAACGAATTAGTTCTGTAAAGTCAACGCAGCAAATTACCAAAGCCATGAAAATGGTTTCTGCTGCAAAATTGCGTAATGCCCAAAATGCTATCACGCAAATGAGACCTTACGCTCAAAAATTAGATAAAGTGATTAAAAATATTTTGTCTAATATCGATCCAGATGAAGGAAGTTCTTATGGTGAAGAAAGAGAGTTGCAAAATGCAGCTGTTATAGTCATTACATCAAACAGAGGTTTGGCTGGTGCTTTCAACACAAATATTTCAAAAGAAGCTTATAAGTTGTATGAGAAATATGAATCATTAGCAAAGTCAGGAAACCTTACATTCTATTTTATTGGAAAAAAAGGCTTCGATAATCTCAAAAAGAGAATTCCAGGGGCTACTCTAAATACTGAGTATTTAGATTTGTTTAATGATCTTTCTTTTGAAAATATAGCGAATGTAGCAGATTCAATGATGGAAAAATTCTCATCATTGGATTTAGACAGAGTTGATGTTTGTTATGGAGAGTTTAAGAATGCTGCTATGCAGAATCCAATTGCTGTGCAATACTTACCGGTTTCAAAGGCGAAAGGAACAGCAGAAGAAGGGAAAAAATCCAACGCAGACTATATTTTTGAGCCGGGTAAAAAGGAATTACTTGAATCCTTGATTCCTTCCATATTGCAGACTACATTTCAGAAATTTTGTCTTGATACGCAGGCATCAGAACATGGAGCTCGAATGACAGCCATGGATAAAGCCACTGAAAATGCAGGAGAATTGATAAATGAACTGAAAATTAGCTACAATAAGGCACGCCAAGAGTCAATTACAAAGGAAATCCTTGAAATTGTAGGTGGAGCAGCTGCCTTAAATAATTAGAAAAGTAACAGATTTAATATTCAAAAGCGAGGCTAAAAAGTCTCGCTTTTTTTATTTCAGACCACTAATTTTGAATTAATTTTTAAAAAAAATTGGCCTCAAAGCCAATAAACATGGGGGTTTCTAAGTTTTTTTAAAAAAAAGTTAAAAATAATGTGACCTATCTTAGAATAGCCGTCTTAAATAATAAGCGGGAAAGGAGTTTACCGCTTAAATATGTCAATTGTTAATACTCTATATATCCCGAAAGGGAAGATTGTTTTCAATTGGTTTTTTGGGGTTATGCGGGGTACAACCGAGAATTGTACCCTGTTTTTTTTGTACCTATATAAGATATAGCTCTATAAAACTTAACAACCTTGTTAAAAAAATAGTTCCAAAATCACCTTCTGGCCGCGCATTTAATACATTTAGTACTTTCTGGTAAGAACATTAATCTGCCTTCTTGGATGGGGGTTTCGCAATTATCACAGATTCCAAAATTTGGCTCATTGATTTTTTGTAAAGCAACTTTCAATTTATTGAGCTTATTGCGCTTGTTTCTAAGAGAGGATTCCAGAACTCCTTTGGTATTGATTGCATCCATTCTACTAATTCTTCCTAAAGAATTTTCAGGTTTTACAGGTTGGGTCATTTCTTCCATCCCTTTGATGTCATCAATATATTGTTCAATTTGCTGCTCAATTTTTGACTTTAATAGTTCTTTTTGCTTGATATCCATATGATCAAAATTAGTTAGAATATATCTAGAAAGTATAATAATCTGGTGATTCAAGTTCTTGGTCACTACTAAAAGACAAAGAAATAATGAGAAAAGTGGTTCTACAGATAATAGCATCTTATCAATAACTTCTATTCTTGAGGAAGATTATATTAAAACGGATTGATGAATTCCTAAAAAAGAAATATCAATGAAATAGTTCTTTGTGTTACACTTCCGTAAATAGCAATCTGTTACATATAGGAGCAAAAAAAATACATACTTGGTACCTCATTCAAGTACCAAGAAGATTGAATAATAACACTATAATTCTAACTTTGAGAAGAAATTTGAAAAACCTTGAGTAAACTATCTCAATATATAGAAAGCCTGATTTTTGTCGCAGATTCTCCGATTACGGTGAAAGACATCAAAGAAAGTCTATTGACTTCTATAAAGCTAAAAGTTTCTAATGATGAAGTGCTAAAAACTGTTACCTCCCTTCAAGAGAAGTTTAGTAATGAAACACACAGTTTTGAATTGGTAGGAATATCTAATGGTTATCAGTTTATGACCAAAGCAGCATATCATGATGTTGTTGGTACTTATTTGAGAATTCAAAGTAAAAAGAAACTATCTAGGGCGGCCATGGAAACCTTAGCAATTATTGCCTATAAACAACCAATAACAAAAAGTGGAATTGAATCGATAAGAGGGGTTAATTGCGATTATGCTGTACAAAAGCTGGTGGAAAAAGAGTTAATCGAAATACTTGGAAGAGCAGACACCCCTGGTAGACCTATACTTTATGGTACAAGTGACAAATTCATGGATTATTTTGGAATTAAGGACATAACCGACTTACCAAAACTAAAGGAGATTATTGTTTCGGAAAGCTCTATCGGAATGGAAGAAGGTCTGGTTAAAATGCACAATGAAGGGCTTACAGAGGACTTTAAGTTCTTGCCATCTGAGGAAATAGAGGTCTCCGAAACCATTGAAACAACAACACCAAATTCAGTAAATGCTGAAGAAAATGATTCAAAATATAATGCTCAATTAGCAAATGAAGAAAAAGGGCATGTAGACAAAGAAATAATTCAAGAATCAAATCAAGATTCTATAATGGAGGAACATACAGATAATCTCCAAAGCCAAACCATGTTAAATAATCTAGGAGAGAAAATGGCCATGGAAGATTCAGATAGCCATACCAACGCTTTATCTTATGATAATGAAGCTGAGAATATTGATTCTGAAAAAATATATTCTGGAGAAGAAAATAATTTAGAACAAGAAAATCGAAACGAAGAGCCGGATGAAAGTGTTAATAGTGAAATAAACTAATTCACTCTTTAATGGAAGAACATACGCTGGTAAATCGAATAGCAAATAGTGGTTTAATAACCTTAAATTTAGAAGACCATTACCCTACAGAAGTATTATCAAGTATTGATATAAAACAATACTTATTTAAGGAATTGATATTAAAAGAAAAAGACTTTAGATCCGCTCTTAAGGAGATTGATTGGAGTCAATATCAAAACCATGTTCTTCTAATCCATTGTTCAACAGATGCCATTATTCCAGTATGGGCATATATGTTGATTTCTACACTAGCTGCACCTTATGTTAAAGAAGTATATCAAGGTACAGAATCAGCTTATCTAAGAGATTATTACGAAAAAATATTACGATCTAAAGAATATTCTGAATACACCCAAGCAAGAATTGTGATTAAAGGATGCAGTAATAAACCTGTTCCTGCATCAGCGTATTCTACCCTTGCTTCATTGCTACAACCCCATGCTCAAAGTATTATGTATGGCGAGCCATGTAGTACGGTACCAATATTTAAAAGACCTAGGGTTTTGAAGTAATGGTTTATTTGATTAAACCAGCATTTTAAAATAGACTAAGTGATTGAGTAAGACCTCAAAATCAAATCCTTAATTTCATAAGGCTTCTGAATATTATTCGGAGGTGCCAAAAAGTTATTGTTACATTTATGCTTATATGTCTAGTACTGAACAAAATAAGGAGATAAATGTCGAAAGAGATCTGGCGAAGGAATTTGTCCTGAATACAAGTTGCAATATATTTTTGACAGGTAAAGCTGGAACAGGAAAGACAACTTTGTTGAAGGAGGTCTTAGAAGAAACGGAAAAGAATTATTTGGTTGTTGCACCAACAGGGGTTGCTGCAATAAATGCTGGCGGAATTACAATTCATTCACTTTTATTACTTCCATTAAAGACCTTTCTTCCCATTAAATATAGTAACCTGGATGCGGACTTGTTTTGTGATCAAGCTCAACTTGCCAAACACCAGAAATTTAGTAGAGAAAAGCTTGATCTTTTGTTAGAGCTTGAACTGCTTGTAATCGACGAAATAAGTATGGTTAGAGCAGATGTCTTCGATGCTATAGATTATACCTTAAGAAGAATACGAAAAAATCCTCTTCCTTTTGGAGGAGTTCAATTGATGGTAATCGGAGATTTATTTCAATTGTCTCCAGTCGTAAAACATAATGTTGAACAAGAATTAGCACAATTTTATAAAAGTCCATACTTTTTTGATGCTTATGTTTGGCAATCATCTAAAATGCTACAAGTCGAATTACAAAAGGTCTATAGACAAGAAGAACAAGAATTTGTAGATATTTTAAATTCAATTCGTGAAGGATCTCGTGATCAATTGGTTGTAGATAAATTGAATGAAAAATTTGATAGAAGTCCTGACTACAGCGATGTAATCACTTTGACAACGCACAATCGAAAAGCTGATGCAATCAACAATGATGAATTGGAAAAGTTGGATTCTCCTAAAAAAACGTTGCTGGCTAAAGTTTCTGGAAAGTTTCCAAGTAGTGCATATCCTACTACTGAAAAAATAATATTGAAAAAAGGAGCTCAAGTAATGTTTATTAGAAATCATCCTGAAGAACTGTACTATAATGGAAAGATTGGAAAAATTACGCGTATAGGTGAAACGAATATCACAATAAAAACTTCTGAAGGAACCAGTATTCTAGTTGAAAAAGTAGATTGGAAAAATATGAAGTATCGACTTGATGAAGCTTCAGGAAAAATAGAGCAGGACGAGATTGGAACCTTTACACAATATCCTCTAAGATTGGCTTGGGCGGTAACAGTACATAAGAGTCAAGGCTTAACATTTGATAATGTAATATTGGATCTAGAAGGAAGTTTTGCCTCTGGACAGATGTACGTTGCTTTGAGTAGATGTCGTTCTTTAGAAGGACTCAGTCTTTCTACCAAGATTAAACTTAGCAATATTATTGTTGATCAAAGAGTGGTTCGATTTACAGCTTCTAAATCAAGTGATCAAGATATAGAAAATAGACTAAAGGAGGAGAAAAGAATTTATGAAGAACAGACTTTTAAAAAGAGATATGCACTTGGTAAAATTTCCGCAAATCTTGATTTATGGAGGAGTGTCATATTGGATAAGGAAATTCCGAATCAAGCAGATTGTCTGTTGTTGGTAGATGACTTACACTCAGAATTCTATAAAATTGAACAGGTAGCCAATACATTTTCAAAACGATTGGAAATGATGATCCAAGATCGATCAGTTACTGATAAACATATTGTTGAGCGGAGTGGTAAAGCTGTGGAGTATTTCACCAATGAGATACATGAAAAAATTTTGGAGAAGTTATTTATTCATGGAGCGGAGTATTCTGTAAAATCCGGAATTAAGGGTTATCTAAATGAGCTTGATGATGTTGAGAACTCAATTTGGAAAGTGATTGAAAAGCTATATAATATAAAGTACAAGGAGGAGCTTGTGTTTAAAAGTGATCCTAGACATGTTCGTAAAGACATTAAGAAAAGAAAAAAGCAGAAATTAAAACCAAAGGCAGCAAAAGGAGAAACGTATAAATTAACTTTAGAAATGTTTCATAATGGAATTTCTATTGCAATGATAGCCAAAGAAAGAGGTTTGGCAATAGGAACTATTGAAACACATGTTTCAAAGTTAATCAAAGAGGGTAAGATTTCAATTTTTGAAGTGATGAAGGAAAAAAAAGTAGAGAAGGCATTGAAGATTGCAAATGTGTATACCGATCTAAACTATACAGAATTGATCCAACGAATGCCTTTCAAAATGAGTTTTGGTGAATTGAGGTGGATAACGGCACATAGGGACTTCCTTGAAGGAAACAAATAATATTAATAAAGAGACCCTGGCTTTCTAGGATAAATAATTTTATCACCAAGGCAACCCTTAGTATTAATATCTCGTGTTATATGTAAAAAGAGGGAATATGAACACAAATTCATTGCCTAATATGGTAGGACTATTAGCTCTGTTATGCTTTACATACAGTTGCAGTAAGGAACTTGATGAGGTCTATATTGTAAGTTTTGAGAATGACTTAAAACCAGTTTTAGCAATGTCTTGCTCAAATGGATATTGTCATGCAAATTATTTTCAGAAGTATAATAATTTAAAATTGGTTGCTGATAATGGAGAGCTTTTGAAAAGGGTAATTGTTGAAGAATCGATGCCGCCAACGGAGATTGAAAATATTCAAGAGGCTAATCCAATTACAAGAGAGCAACGGTTGTTGTTTGAATCTTGGATTAAAGATGGTGCTAAAAATAATTAGAGATGAAAAAAATGTATGGTCAAAGTTTCAATTATTTCATGTTGGTTTTCATCTTTGGATTTTACTCTTGTGAGAAACCTCAATCAAACAATGATGACTTATTGAGATCAGAAGGAATGAGTGTAACTGCAATAGAAACACTAGGTGATTTTGAAGGGATAGATACAAGTTTTATAACATCCGCATACGATTCACAGAGAGGATTAAAGGTCAAGCAATATCAGATTGGAAAATTCCACGAATATTTGGGATTTGATAATAACAACTCTTCAAATGATTCTATACTAATAGAATCTTCTCTGCAATATAAAATCAACGTGGATTCAGAATTTAATTTCTCAAAGTTAGAACTTAGCTTTATTTACAGAGAGGCCAAAACTAATTTAGAGGCAATTACTGATAGTACCTACAGGTATAAAAATTTAGAAATATTATTTGAAACTCTTAAACATCAAGTCTGGGGAAATAACCCTTTTGATGAAAATATGGAATCGGTAGCAATTATAAGAATTCCAGATTCTTATGATGATTGGATCAATAGTCCATACTCTAGTAATGGATTTTATTTTGATAATGAGAATTTTGAGATTTCTAATATTAGCTATGAACCATTCACTCAAGAAATTTTATTAGAAGGAAAGTTTAATGTGAGTCTTAAAATATTGAGTTGTGGCTACTTTATTTTTTATAATCTAATTGATGCTACATTCTGTAATACGATAAACTAAACAATGAATTTCTAATTATCATAAAGATCACTTCTATGATGTATTAATGAATGCCAAAGACTTAAAAAAATTGATTAATGCTTGTAAGACAAAAGATCGAACAAGTCAAAAAATGCTTTTTTACCATGTTTATGATTTTGGGCTTAATATAGCACGTCGATATTCTTCTAGCCTAGAGGAGGCAGAGGAAATTGCAAATGATGCACTATATAAAATGTTGGTTCATATCGAAAACTACAATGAAGAAAGTCCATTTTTACTATGGCTTCGACGAATTATAATCAACACTGGAATTGATCATTATAGAAAGTCAAAGAATAAATCGAACCAAATAGAACTACTACCATCTAATAAAATTAGAAACCTAGGTTCCGATAAATTGGATAGTGAATATTTACTAGAATTTTTAGACAGACTTTCTCCGCAATATAAAATGGTTTTTGTGTTGCACGTATTGGAAGGCTTTTCACACAAAGAAATTGCAACTAGGTTGAACATCAGCAATGGAACTTCTAAATCTAATTTGTCAAAAGCGCGGACCAACTTAAAAAGAATGATTATTGAATTTGAGCAAAAAGAAAACCATGGAAGACAAACAGTTAGATAAGTTGTTCCAAGAACAATTAAATGTATTCAATAATTTATCGAACAAAGAGACTCAATGGTCTAAGGTAGAATCTCGATTGAATAGTACAAGAATTTATTTTAGGAAATCCTTGTTGGTTTTAATTTTATTGATCTCAATTGGGTCTGTAGTATTTCTAGTTGGTGGAAAGAATCATTCATCGTATGATATAAGCAATACTTCAACTATAGAATCTGAAGTAAAGGAAAATAAGTTAAATGGTAATAAAATAATATCTGATGAAAGTAAAACAAAGAACTTCATAGTTAGTGAAACATTTGTTAATCCTAAATTGGAGAAAAAAAATAAGTTTAAAAAAACAAATGAAGTAGTGCTTTTTGGTGCCATTGATAGCAATCGGTCAGTAAGAAACGCTACAGGTAAATTTAACTTAAATTCAAGCTCATTTCTAATTGAAAAGATTGAGCCTCAAGTATATAATTTCTACGCTGAAGAAAACATTATTGTAATTGATTCATTGAATATTAAAGAAAAGAATGCAGATTTTCAAAGTTCTGTTCATGAAAAAAATAAGCTTATTGGATCATTTAAGGGCTATGATTTTGAGAAAGATAAATTATATTTAAAACAAATTCATACCTTGAAGACATGTAAATTTTTATCACTTAAAAGTTTGCATGATATGGATAGATCGGGAATAATTAATGATCGATTTCATAGTGGTTCTGTCTCTGAAATTTTTTCCAAGAGATTCTCTATTCATATAAAGGGTTTAAAAGATTTTCCAGGGAGATCTTTTCAAGATAGTACAGACCTAGCTTATTCTTTTGGCGCCATTTGGTGGACTACTTCAAAATTTGGTTTTGGATTGGCTTATAATCAACAAAATATTAAAAGAGAATTTAATAATAATTTTACTGGATATCCTAATCCTGATGTTTATTCTGGGGGAGGTGAGAAGCTTCAACGTGGATTAGCAAATTATAAGCAACTTAATTTTGATCTAAGTATTGACTACGAGTTATATAGTGTACAATCATTATCCTTTTTCGCTTCAGCTGGTTTTCAAATTTCAAAATCAAAACCTGGATCCTTGGAACTGTTTTTTCAAGACAATTATAATCCTTTGCCAGTAAAAATTGATATCGAAGAAAATATATTTTCAATATCTTCATTTAATGTAGGATTTAATGTGCAATACTTTATTTTCCAAAATGGAGGTATTGAAGCACAATATAAATATCAAATAGAAACTGCAAAACAAGCAATTCATTGGGAGTCTTTGCAAAGATTATCAATAGGGCTATTTTATAACTTGTAAAATTTAATCATGAGCAATAACAGAAGAACTTTTTTAAAAAATACAGGTCTTGCTGTGCTAGCTACAGGCATATCAAAATCTTCAAGTTCAGAAAAAATAAAATCGGGAAATCAAGTTGTCTGTAATCCAACAACATTAGATTATTATGGAGAAGGACCATTCTATACTGATAATCCGCCGGAGATTGGAGATCAAATTCTTGGCGCAGCGGGGTCAGAAGGAATTCCGTTGGTGATAAGTGGGCGAGTGTTGAATTTAGAATGTTCTGAATTTATTCCAAACACAATTGTAGATGTTTGGCATGCCAATCATGATGGACAATATGATAATAGTGGATTTAACTTTAGGGGATATACAAAATCTAATCAACAAGGATTCTATCTTTTTAAAACCATTGTACCAGGAAAATATCTAAACGGGCCTGATTTTAGACCATCGCACATTCATTTCAAAATAACACCCCCAGGTTTTCCTTTATTAACGACCCAACTATACTTTGAAGGAGATGATAAGATTCCAGGGGATGCGGCGGCCTCCATCGATTCTGGAACCTATGATGCAAGCAATAGGATTATCCCATTGGTGGAAGACAATGATGGAGTTATGCAAGGACAATTTGATATTGTTTTGGAAGGGGAAGGTATGACTGTAGGTATACAGGATTTACATATTGATAAGGGAATGATTTATAAGTTAGCACCGAATCCTTTTGAAAATGAATTAAATATAAAATATGGTGTATTTAAAAAAGCTAAGGTTGGTCTTTTAGTATTTGATTTGCATGGAAGAGAAATTGCAAAGTTGGAAGACCAAGAATTAGGAGCAAACAAGTATGAAGCAAGCTGGATTCCTGAGCAAAACTTAAGTTCAGGCTATTATTTTATTGCTTTAAGGATAAATGATCTTCAAGTACATTATCAAAAGGTTTTTAAGAAATAATAGAGGAAAAAAGTATTAATATTATGTTAAGTGTCCCCAGTGCTATTGGGTTTAGGAGCAGTGTTGCAGATTTTAAGATTTTAAATGCAACTAAAATTATTTTCCTGCGCTCTTTTAATATATACAACAAGAATAAAAATTTGAATTGTCTTCAGTGGTCTTGATAAGTAGGCAAAAATTCAAAGTTTAGATTCTTGTTTGTGTGTAAAAAGTAGCAAGGACAGTAATGTGAAACTGTCTTTGCTAATTTGAGAACCACTTAAAAGAATTATTATGAAAAATCTAATTTTTGTTTTTGCATTATTACTGCCTTTGGCAACAATTGGTCAGTCAGAGATAACTTTAAATAAGAAAAAAAATACGATTACTGCCTCTGCATATCTTAGTGGTCATTCAGGATTAGCGATTGATTATAGAAGAACTCTTATCGGAAATCAACAATTGGTTATTGGAGTTCAAAAAGATAGATTTTCGCCAAGACAATTTGTTTTTGGATATAGGTACAACATAAAGCCAGAAAATAAATTGTCTTATGCTGTAGGTTTAGATGTTTTAACAAGAAAGAGAAATGTGATTGGTGATAACTTTGTATCTAGGACTATTGAGTTAGTACCTAGACCAGAGTATAAAACCTTAAGATTTGTTGGCGGTTTTTATTACGAATTGACAGAGAGGGTTGATTTAATGACTGAGATTCATATGAAAACAATGTTATCCGCTTTGTTTTCTAATCGAGCTAGCAATTCACTTCACTTTGGACTTAAGTATGATTTTTAAATTT
>JAHDIE010000089.1 GCA_020630955.1 Saprospiraceae bacterium | reverse complement strand
CAAACTAGATATAGATTTGATAGATTGTGCAGAGCTTGATTTGAAAGGGTATTAAAAAGGACTTTTGAAAGGTGTGTTTGGTGGGGATTGACGGAGAAACTCCTTTGAGTTCAATGAAATTTTAGAAGAAAAAATAAAGCAGAATGATACTTTTTAAATTAGTCTCAATATTATTTTTTTTGGGATTTATGAATTTCTCTAATGCCCAAGAGTATAAATTCATATTATATGAAGTTGATCCGTGTAATAATCAATCTCGTTTTTCTTTAAATTATCATTTGGAAAAGGATGGTTTAAAGTATAAGCCTCAATTTGATGATGGAATAATTAAACTAAAATCAAAAGGAGAGTATAATATTAAATATAAACATCAATCTATTCCAGTAACCATTGATAAAGACAGCACCTCATACTCTGTAGAGTTGTCAAGAATTCAGGAATATATAGTCACTCACGACAAATATGGATATATTTTTACTGACTGCGGAAAAAAAATAAATGGACAAATATTTGTTTATTACCATAATAATCAGATTGAATATTACGGGACATTTAAAAAAGGACTCGCAATCGGATTTCTGACAGAACTATATCCGAATGGGGAATTAAAAGGAATTCGACTATATGACAAAAAAGGAAATTTCATAAAAGATTATTTTAATTCCAAAGATCGTAATGAATAAAAAATTTTATGCAAAAATGTATTATGGTATCAATACGCCTTTTTTGCTTGTTACTTAGCTCCAATAAAAAAACAAGAATGTAATATGGAAAATGAAGTACATGCATGAATGAATTGTGTCTTTCACTCCACCTTTTTAAAAAGCAAAAAGACCTCTTTTTAACTGGAGGTCTTTCGCATTTATTTTTGTTAAAAAACACAACTTAAGCACCACTTATTTTGCCCTCGTCATAACAAATGTCGCCGAACCCTGCTCAAATTGCATTTTTTGCTCATCAGGAAAAAAAGTGATTTTTAACCCAATGTCCTTATTAGAAAATACATCACTACCTTCTGCTGCTAGAGGAAAAGAAGGCTGTCCCGTACCTTGACCAATGAGCTTATTGCCTTGCTTGCTGATGATCAAATCCATTGGTAGCTTGTCTGTCTCATAGGTGCCTAAATATTGATCTAATTCTTCACTCGTCAATTCAATGGATTTGACTGATTCTTTCAAGGTCATTTCAAACGCTGTACTGCCTTGCTCAAAGCTCATTTTTTGCTCATCAGGAAAAAAAGTGATTTTTAACCCAATGTCCTTATTAGAAAATACATCACTACCTTCTGCTGCTAGAGGAAAAGAAGGCTGTCCCGTACCTTGACCAATGAGCTTATTGCCTTGCTTGCTGATGATCAAATCCATTGGTAATTTGTCTGTCTCATAGGTTCCCAAATATTGATCTAAGTCTTGGCTCGTTAACTCAATGGACTCAACTGATTTTTTCAATAAAAATTCAAACTTTCCTCCACCTTGCTCTAAGATAAACTTTTGCTCATCAGGAATAAAAGTGATTTTTATACCACTTCTTTTACGAGTAAACATATGACTTCCTTCTGGTGCGAGAGGAAAGGAAGATTGACCAGTTGCCTGTGATATAAGGGTATTTCCTTGCTTGCTGATTGTAATATCTAGTGGTAATTTGTCTGTCTCATAAGTTCCCAAATATTGGTCTAAATCTTCGCTTGTCAACTCAATATTTTCGAATGTAGGTATCTTATATGGTCTATCAAATACTTCACTCAATACAGCTTTAGCTATATCCTTTTTACTGTAATAATGACCATTAGAGCTAAGGGCAAAACATAGCTTGTCGGCTTCAAAGTAGGTTAAGGTGGAAGAAAAAGCATCTATTCGTCCAGTATGCCCCAATCCTTTTTTTTCATCAAATGGAAGGTCAAATAAAGCAAAACCATAGGAATCATCACCAACAGGCTTCATTTGCTCAAGGCTCTTGGCTGAAACTAATTTACCGCTAAAAAGAGCCTCTGCAAAGTGACATAAATCTGTGGGAGTTGAAACCACACCTCCTGCGCCTAGTGGTACTGATATATGAGTTTCAGGTTCTATGTCCCACTCTATATTCATCTGATAGGACTGAGCTTCATTTTGCTCAGGGTTGATTGCTCCACCATAGCTTGTATTGGTCAAGTTTAATGGCTCGATGATATATTGTTCAAGTATTTGTGGATAGGATTTACCGAAGATATTTTCTAAAATGAATGTCAATAAAATATAGTTGGAATTACTGTAATCATGTTTAGCATCAGGCTCGAAATCAATGCCTTTATGCACAATTTTATCTATAAAGTCAGCCTTAGTAATTGGTTTGGTATACCAAGAAAGATAATCCTCGTCATTCGTAAAATTGTGAATGCCACTACGATGATTAAGTAGGTGCCGTACCGTTATTGCTTTGGCATTTTGGATTTCTGGAAAATACTTCTCTATCGTATCATCCAAATCAATTTTACCCATTTCGACAGCTTTCATAATAAGGACGGCTGTAAATGTTTTTGTGATGGAACCAATCCTAAACTTGGTTTCACTTGTGTTAGAGACATTAGTTGCTATATTCGCATAGCCAATGGCTTTATTATAAATGATTTTGCCATGCTGGGAGACAGCTATGCTGCCCAAAAATCTATTACTATCCTCCAATTTCATAAAAAAGCTATCTAATTTAGTGAATTTGGAGTTTTGCCCATTACCAATAATAGAAATCAATAATAATGCGATTGTAATGATACTGTGTTTCATAATTTTAGAAGTATTAAATAATGATTAGAATTAATGATTACAATCCAAAAGTAGATAGAATAGACCTCCAAAAAATATATTAGTGACCCACTTTACTGGAGAAGTGATCTACATAGGTAGAAGTGTGATGAAAGGCGTATATCACAAAATATTTAAAATCACGAATATCCTGCTTAACTTGCAGTATGATTCAAGTATTAAAAAAACGCTGGGTTTATCATACCTTGACATGGATATTGGGTTACTTGACCTTAACACTAATGACCTTTTTTGGTGAAGACAATACAAATAGCTTTTTTTCAAGTCTTAGTGAACCCTTGGTATCTTATATTCCAATCATTATAATCACCTATTTGAGTTTCTGGGTAAAGGAAAATTTGTTTGATGCTCGACGCTATGTATCTTTTACTCTAGCAGTTATAGTTATAGTAGGAATAGGTACAATTCTTTATGAGTCCTTAGAATTACTAATACGTGGTGAATTGGGTAATTCAAGAACTCAGAATATTACCAATTTTATATTCCTACAAGCTATCGCTATTGGGCTTCAATATTTAAAGAGAGGAATCATTAATCAATACCAATTGCAAGAACTCAAAGCTAAGACGGCAATGACCGAACTCAATGCCCTCAAAGCTCAAATAAACCCCCATTTTCTCTTTAATACATTGAATAATATCTATGGGATGAATAATATCGATCCTGAAAAGGGTTCGGAGATGATTATGGAATTATCAGATGTAATGCGCTATCATCTTGAGTTTTCAAAACAGGGACAAGTGAGACTGGAAGATGAAATCCATTTGCTACGTTCTTATATAAAGTTAGAACAACTCAGATTAAGAGATACCTGTGAGGTACAAGTTGATTTTGAAGATGCAGATGAACGTATAATGATATCCCCCTTGTTGTTTGTTCCTTTCGTTGAGAATGCATTTAAGCATGGCACACATTCCACAAAAGATTGTTTTGTACATATAAAACTCACAACAACTCCTAGCAGACTATTATTTACGGTTAAAAACAGTCTTATTGCTAACCGAAAAGTAGTCAAAACAAATATTGGTCTTCAGAATACGAAGAGAAGATTAGAATTGCTATTTCCAAATAAACACCTTTTGAAGATCGTCAAAAATGAAGTATATTATCTTGTTGAATTAAGTATTGAGCTATGACAAAAATAAAATTACTCCTAGTCGATGATGAACCCCTTGCACATAAGGTATTAGAGCGTTATTGTCAAAATATTGATTATGTCGAAATCGCTGGGCATTGTTATGATGGTATTTCAACTTTGAATTTTCTTAATAAGGAAAAAGTAGATGTGGTGCTGTTAGACATTCAAATGCCCGATCTAACAGGATTGGAATTACTTGATACCTTGAAAAATAATGCACCCAAAATTATATTCGCAACCGCATATACAGAGTACGCCTTACAAGGATTTGACTATGACCAAGTTGTAGATTATTTACACAAACCCATACGACTTTCAAGATTTATAAAAGCACTTGAAAGACTCAAAAGAATATTGCTTTTAGAGAAAGATTTTAATACAAGTTCAAAACTTCAAACCCAAGAATCACTTATAGCAAACCAGCCTGATTTCATAAGTATAAAAGACAATAAGACGATTTATAGAATCGCTTATACTGAAATCAAATACATCCAGTCTTGGGGAAATTATTTAAAGTTTTTTTGAATGATGGCAATATTAAAATTGTCAGAAAGACGATTAAAACAGTTGAAGCTGAATTGCCTACAAATCTCTTTTTGAGAATACACAAGTCCTATGTCATTAACATCAATTGTGTAAAAGCCATTGAGGGAAATCAAATTAAACTTGAAGACCAGTATTTGTCTATTGGTAAAAGTTATTTAGTGAATGTTAAGAAGACTATTATGGG
>JAHDIE010000046.1 GCA_020630955.1 Saprospiraceae bacterium | reverse complement strand
TTCACTTCTGTAAATGTGTTTTCATTTGCAAAAGCAATAATCGTATTCCCAACTCTTAATATGTTGTTTTTGAATTCAAGAGCATTATGAGAATGTAATGATGAAATCGGTTGACTTGATCTAATATGATTGGCCATTCGATTTCTGCCATACACAAATGCTTCCGCTTCATCACTTTCTTGGCCTATATAGTAACACTTGGATCCTATAAAAATGTCAATAAAAACATCTTTGGAGTCGTAAATATATAGACAATGGTTGGTGGATTTTTGTTGATTTAAAATCTTGGTGTAAGCAAAATAAAAAATCACAATAGAAAGGCTCAATGCCAAAATCTTTATATTCTTTTTCTTGATAAACACCATAAGGAAAATAAGAAATAAATAGATTAGAATTAATTGAACTTTATCAAGCCACAAGTTTCCTACATGACTAAATGGAAGGTCTTGTATTTTATTTATAGCAATTTGAAAGTAATTGATCAGCTTGTTGATAATGGGGGCAATTACTACTTGGTTAACCCAAACTAAACCTACCAATTCAAATAATAAGATCAACAAACAAGAAACTAAGATTATCATGGCAACTTGAACAACAAATAAAGAACTAAGAATAAATGAATTGGCAAATTGATTGAAGTAATAAATACTTAACGGGAAAACTAAAATTTGAGCAGCTATGCCTAAGGCCACCGATGACCATAGATGATTGATTAATTTGATTTTTGAATCAAAGAACTTATCAACATACGGGAAGAAAAAAATAATACTTATTACAGCCAAATAAGAGAATTGAAAACTAATAGAAAATAATTGTTGTGGGTCATGTATTAATATCAACAAGGCAGAACCAAATACAATGTTGTAACTAGAGACATGGCGATGAAGAATATCCTTGGCTACAAAAAATAAACTAAACATCAATGCTGCTCGACAAACTGCAGAAGAGGCTCCAGTTACCAAAGCAAAAAACCAAATGCAAATAATAATGACTACCCCTTTAATGGTTTTTGGCATTCTGTATATGTGATCGAAAAGCCCAAGGAAAAAAGATAAAAACAAACAGACAATTCCTACGTGCAAACCAGATACGGCCAATACATGGATTGCTCCTGTGTTAATAAATGATTTACTTTGATCTTCACTTAAAAGCGCTCTATTACCAAGTACCATTGCATTAACTAATGCAAGACTTTCTTGGTCTTTAAAATATTTTTGAAGCGTTTCTTTAGCACTCTCTTGGATTCGATGAACAGATCTTACAATCCAATTTTTATATTTTGTTCGCAGATAGCTATACTGTTCAGGTTTTACAAAAATTTGATGATAGATACCCTGTTTGTTTAGATAAGAAGCATAATCAAAAGCATGTGGATTTGTGTTAGTTTTTAATTTGGACATCTTGGAATGAACTAAATATTCTTGTCCAACTTGAATAGTAGTATCCTCGGTTGCTGATTCAAAATATAATAAGATTTTTCCTTTTCCCCGAACAAATATGAAGTTACTATTTTGATAATTTAGAATACTGGCATAGCATTTTTTATGTTTTGCATGCTCTAATATTTTTTCGATCCTTACAGTGTATTTGTTTGAGTTTGTATCGTATGAAAAACCAACCGCTTCAGGACTTCTTTCTTGTACTGAAACAATTCCTAAACCAATAAGTACACCTACCATTAAAAAATTACCAATAAAGTGAAAAGAGTTTTTTTTGAGGAAAAATTTCCAAATGATAAAACCTAGAATACCACAAATCAGGAGGCTAGAAATTCGTAGCTCTTCACTTATTATTTGGCTTAAAATAATCCCAAGAATGAAAGCCAGCAGGGGCTTAAACAAAGGAACCTCTTGATAATTTATTAAGCTTTGCTTCAAAGTTACTACTCTTAGTGCTAACCCTTAGTGGTAAAAACGGAATTATGGTAAACACTATTAGTTTGATTTAATTCTACAATTAATTTTATCTAACTTACAACAACCTTTCTTTTTTATGTCAGATAGAAGTCATTTGTAGTAAGTGTTTATCATTTATATAAATATTGCAAAAACGACCACAGGGTTAGTCTAACCTTAATTGTCCTTAGAACATAACCTTGATCAATATCTTACCTATATGTTTCGACTTATTTCAGGTCTAATACTTTTGATTCCAATGGCCTCCTTAGGACAGGTGTATGAAGATTATCTTGGCGCAGGACAAAACATTGGAGTTACTGTGTCTAGCTCCCCCTTTGCCAGCCCAGACACTAGTTTACATTCGATTTCAGGCACAACGATGATCCCAGACCTTGCTGGGGCTTCAAGATTTCTTGCTCAAGCAACTCTTGGCGCTAATTATGAACAAATTGAATATGTTCAAAATATTGGAATAGAAGCTTGGCTTGAAGAACAATTTGCAATTCCTCATAGCTCTTTTATGGAAAGATATGATGAAATATATGCTGCAACCCAAAATATAATATCAAATGATTCACATTCGAATCAATATACTAGTTTCACTTTTTATGATTTTATCTTTAATGACCCGGATTTTTTAAGGCAGAAAGTTGCTTTTGCTTTGTCCCAAATATTTGTCGTTAGTAAAAACAGTTTGCTTTCTGGAGAAAACGATGCTTTGATGACTTTTCATGATATACTTTATCAAAATGCATTTGGAAACTATCGAGACATTCTGGAGAAAGTTAGCTATAGTGCAGCAATGACAAAATATTTAAGTCATTTTCAAAACAAAAGAGGAGATGTGATTAGCAACACACTTCCAGATGAAAACTATGCAAGAGAAATCATGCAACTCTTTTCAATTGGTTTAGTAAAATTAAATTTGGATGGAACTCCTATTTTGGATTCTGAAGGAAATATAATTCCAACCTATGATATCGAAAATGTAGCAGAGTTATCCAAAGTGTTTACTGGACTTGGGGTGCAAATAAAAGAAGATGGTACAGAAAATGACTATTTTTTTGAAAACAACTTTAATCATCGTTTCCCAACGATGATGTTTGATGACTACCATTCAATCGGTAGTAAAAATATTTTTGATGATATAATTATTCCTGAAGGTCAAAATGGAGATACAGACATTTCTCAAGCACTAGATGCTATTTTTAATCATCCCAATGTTGGACCTTTCATTGGTATGCGATTGATACAGCACTTTGTAAAATCTAATCCAAGCCCTGCCTATATCAAGAGAGTAGCCATGGTGTTTAATAATAATGGGCAAGGTGTTCGCGGAGATTTAAAGTCAGTGATCCAAGCTGTATTATTAGATCCTGAGGCAAGAAATTGCGAGTGGATTGATCATCCAGAAAATGGTAAATTGATTCAACCAATAGAAAGATTTACAAGTTTATTTAAAGCATTTGATATCTCAAGTCCGTCAGATACACTTTGGTTAAATGATAACGAGGATTATGGGTCAAAATTGAAACAGTCTTTTCTCAATGCAATTTCAGTGTTTAATTTTTTTAGTCCATTTTATGCGGAAGATCAAATTATTGCCCCTCAAAATTTGCGTTCCCCCGAGTTCGAAATTCTAGATGGAATTAGTTCAATAGAATACTTAAACGAAATAGAAGACGCCCTAAAATATAA
Organism: Saprospiraceae bacterium; assembly: GCA_020630955.1. GTDB lineage: Bacteria > Bacteroidota > Bacteroidia > Chitinophagales > Saprospiraceae > JAHDBF01. The sequence goes on along the minus strand of JAHDIE010000046.1, from coordinate 24,318 downwards.
ACCATTTTCAAATAGAACAGCAGCAAATAGTACTGGAACATATCTAACCAGCAATGATAACGATATTCCTGAATTGGATTTTACAGATGAAATTGCTATTTATAATAATTCAGGAATTGAAGAACTATTAGATCGTTTGGACATATTGATTTGTAGAGGTCAATTAACTCAAGGAACAAAGGATATCATTACCAATACCGTCAATGAAAATATTCTTAATGTGAATGATTACGATGATTATGATATGATGTATGATATGTTATACTATATCTTTTTATCACCAGATTACATCATTCAAAAGTGAACAATAATAAGATGGGAAATAAAATAAAGAGAAGAGCATTTTTAAATAAAATAGGATTGGGCTGCGCACATGTTGGGGCTGTTTCTTTTTTATCTGGAATGACCAATATGGGACTACTCCAAGCAGCAGCTTCTGCGAATAGGTCTTGGGTAACAAGCTCACCAGTCAATGGGAACTATAAAGCTTTGGTTTGTATCTTATTATCTGGAGGAAACGATAGTTATAATATGCTGATCCCTAAAGACAATGATTCTTACAACGATTATGCAGCTTCAAGAACAAATTTGGCAATTGCACAAGAAGAATTGTTAGCTATAAATCCTCTAAATACTTCTGGCGGAAAAGAATACGGTTTACATCCTAGTATGCCAAAAATTAAAAGTTTGTTTGAATCAGAAAAGCTTTCATTTGTTGCAAATATTGGTTCTTTAGTTAGGCCAACAAGTATGTCAGATTATCTTGCAACGATTGATCTCCCCTTAGGATTATATTCTCATTCAGATCAAAAGGCGCATTGGCAAACCTCCATTCCTGATGAAAGAAATGCATTAGGCTGGGGCGGTCGATTAGCAGATTTATTAAGTTCTAACAATAATAATCAAGACATATCAATGAATATTTCGTTGGATGGATTGAATCTTTTCCAAAGAGGGAATGACATTCTCCCATACACAGCCTCCACTAGCGCTAATGGAAGCGTACTGCTCAATGGAGCATCAAATACTGGGTTTTACCAAACATTGAAAAGAGAAACCATAGATGATATACTAGAACAGAGTTATTCCAATGCTTTGGAACAAGCATATGCTGGAGTCCTTTCAGATTCAAAATCGAAATCTGTTGAATTTGATGCAGCAATAGCCAGTGGTACACCAATTACAACTGTTTTTGATGAAGAGGATAGCTTTCAAAAGCAACTAAAAATGGCTGCTAGAATCATGGCGGCCAGAAATATTTTAAATGTTTGTAATCAAACATTCTTTATTCAATTAGGAGGGTTTGATGCACACGATAATAATTTAATTGAGCATTCTGATTTATTACAGAGGTTAGATAATGGGCTTGATAATTTTAGATTGGCCTTGGAAGAACTAGGTATTGAGAATAATGTTACCACATTTACAATGTCAGATTTTGGAAGAAAATTGGTTTCTAATGGGGATGGTTCTGATCATGCTTGGGGTGGTAACGCTTTGGTAATGGGTGGTGCAGTTCCAGGAAAACATTTGATAGGTGATTATCCAGAATTGTATTTAGGAAGCCCACTGGATACAGGTGGAGGTAGATTAATTCCAACGACAAGTACAGATGAGTTTTATGCTGAATTAGCACTTTGGTTTGGAGCATCAGAATCTGATCTATCATATATATTACCTAATCTCTCAAACTTTTGGATACCAGGACAAGGGTATACCCCACTTGGTTTTACTGTTTAATAAAAAATAGAATATGATAGCCTCAAAAAATTTTTTATTATATATTATTTTGATTATTTGTTTTTCGATCAGATCCAATGCTCAATGTGTTGATCAAAGCAACTATTGGATTGAAAGCTGGCAGTCTTGTTCAACTTCTCAAAATCCAAATGCCTTAAGGGGTAATTCTATTTGGTTATTATACGAGTTTTCTGAACCTCAAGCTATTTCTTCAACACAAATATGGAATGCAAATCGTGCTGGTGAAAGTGCTCAAGGAGCTAAAACTGTTTTTATAGATGTCTCTACCGATGGAACAACTTGGTCCCAAGTAGGTGCTGGAACTTTTATTTGGGAGCAGGGCTCTGAGCTTGAAAGCTATGAAGGGTTTGCAGGCCCTAACCTGCAATCATTTGGCTTTATTGAAAAAATTCTATTTACTTTTCTCGACAATCATGAATCTAGTTCTTGCATTAGCGTCGCTGAACTAAGATTTGATGTTGATCCTGATGCTTGTTATGGTGAAGTAGATGTTTGTGGAAATTGTGATGGACCTGGTTACAATACCTATTATGAAGATGCCGATAATGATGGACTTGGAAATCCTGAAACAAGTATTGAAGCTTGTGATCTTCCAGCAGGATATGTAGAGAATTCATGGGATAATTGTGACAATGGTTTAATAGGTTGGGAGAATGTATCAGTCCTTTTTTCAATGAATGGTTGCACCGGTTGCCATAGTGGCCCTGGAGCTTCAGGTAATTTAAACTTAACAAGTTACGAAGGAATAAGTGCTGGAGGAGATTTATGTGGCCCCAATATATTAACTGGGACAGTACTTGTTGATGTAATTACAATCTCAAACTATGATGGATGCTCCTCTCCAATACCATTTCCTTCAATGAATGAAAGAGTAGGGGCAGCAATGGATGATGAAGAACTTCAATTGATCCAAGATTGGATTAACGACGGAGCGCTCTTGGATTGCAATTGTCCAAACGGATCGCTTGATACAGATGAAGATGGAGTTTGTGATACTTCTGATCTATGTTTGGGACTTAATGATGCATTAATTGGAACCCCTTGTGATGATGGGGATCCATGTACTACACAAGAAGTAATTACTAGTAATTGTGAATGTGTTGGGATTCCAGCAGTGGATAGTGATTTTGATGGAGTTTGTGATGAATTGGATTTAGCACCAAATGATCCATGTACTGCAGATGGAATCATTGGGTTCCCTGAACCATCGGATTGGATACAAATTCCTTCCAATGATTGTGATGAAGATGGAGTCTTAGTTTCTTTAGGCGATCTTAATGATTATAATGAATGTATCAATAACATCGGTGAATCGTTGAAGCCAGATTGTTCTTGTGAAGGAGGCTCGCAAGTTGCAGGACCTTCTTACCTTGCCTCTCAAGGCATTAGTAGTGTGCATTACGCAGTTGGAGTTCCTGATAGTGCAAAAACAGGTTACATCGGATATAAAGATTATTTGGACCTAAGTTTCCCATTTATGGAAATAGGAACTGAGATATGCTTTTCTGTAGGCTTTAGCGAACCAGATGGTGGAGTACAGTTTGAAGTCAATGATCTTGGAATTTACAAATTCGTTAATCCAAATCCTTTACTGGCGGATTATGAACTGCAAACTTTCTGTTTTAATACTTTTGTTCAAGGAACCCAAAAAGTTAGAGTTTCCCGTTACATAACCGGGGGTATCAAAATAGATGGAGCAAGCTTTGATTATTGCCCATGTTCGGAAGGCGACCCTGATAAAGAATTAGTTTCATGCGGATGCCCAAATGATTTTACTCAGGATACAGGAACATTTATTGACTCTTATGGAATTTCAAGCGCAGAAGAAGCAGGTGGTCTACCAGATGGTGTTTTCACAGGTAATATTGGTTCAGGAGATTCATTAAAATTGTCTTTTCCGGCAATGGCAGAAAATTATGAAATATGTTTTGAGGTTCTTTTTACAGAAATATTTGGAAGAATTTCAATTGATTTGAATGATATTAATCACTCCATTGTAAATCCTGCTGGTGTTGGTGAAGAGAATCAAGTTCAAGAAATATGTGTCAGAACCGAGTTAACAGACGCACAAACCGTTATAATTAAAGATATCGGATCTGGGACGTTAAAAATCGATGGTTCTATAAGTAAATACTGTAACCCATGCGATTTGGATGAAGACCAAGATGGAGTATGTGATGATGTAGATTTATGCCTTTTGGGTGATGACAACATGGACGAGGATGGTGACGGAATTCCTAATAGTTGCGATGATTGTAATGGAAATTTAATAGGTTTAAGTTGTAATGATGGAAACGATTGCACCTACAATGACCTGCTTGATGAATTCTGCAATTGTGTTGGAACACCATTATATCATGAGCTTGTTGATAACCTTCATGGGGCCTTAGAACTTCAAACAATTGATTCTATAACCCTTACGGGAAATTTTGATATTCTTTCAGATGGCTTTTTTCAAGCTGGAAAATCAATTAGTATTCTGCCTGGATTTGAAACCAGTGAATTTATGACACTTCAAATCGAAATAGATGATTGTCAATCAGACAATTAAATATTCATCAACCATAATCAACAGATGATTGCCATAGATAGTTAAACAGTTACTACCTTTGGATTATGAGGTATGTAATATTGTTACTTTGGTTAATCTTAGGAATTTTCTATTATATATTATCATTGAAAGTTTGTAATAATTTAGAAAAATCTGACCGAATCATTTCTGAAAATAGTACTAAGGAGCCTTGCCCAACTATTAGCTCATGCTATTTTAAGTGGTCAGATTCAATTGTCTATACAAGTTCTAACTTTAAGGTATTTAAAGATTCCCTGATTAACCTTATTGATAAAAATTCTAAATTAAGAATCACAGGCTTATATTCACCAAAGGAAAAAAATAATTCGTCTTTTGTAAATCTCGGTTTGGCTAGAGCAGATGCTTTAGCCAAAGTATTTGAACTTCCTTCTGATCAACTTCAATTAATGAATGATAGTTTTAGTAATTCTAATATTTCTCAGGGTTGTTTTTTGCCAGCTTCTAAATTTAGGATTGTTAGAGTGAGTGAAAAAATTAAAGAAATTGATGACAGAACTTTAATTTACTTTCCTGTCAATTCAATAAACAAGCTAGATGACACAGAAGTAGAAACATATCTAAATGAAGTAGCAAACCGAGTGATACGTACGGGAGAAAAAATTATATTAGAAGGTCATACAGACAATACTGGTACACCTAGGTATAATTTTATTTTAGGACAAAGAAGGTCAAATATTATTAAACAATATTTAATGGAACAAGGTGTTCAAGAAGAACAAATTACTGCTAAATCAAAAGGTGAAACTGAGCCAATTAGAAGTAATGATACCAAAGAAGGAATGGCAGAAAATCGAAGAACGGAACTTAGGATAATAAATTGAAATAAACATGGTGGGCTTAAATATTTTTTCAAATTTCTGTAATTATTGGTGGCTGTGGTGGATTCTACCATTTATTTTGGGATGGTTTATGGGCTTTGTGATTATGAAAAAATGGAGAAAAATGTACAAAGAGCTGATAAAAGATGGCAGAAAGAGTAAAAATAAACTGAATTCCATGGAAAACTCTTTGGCAAATGCGAAAAAAGAAATTCAGGATTTAAAAGGCCAGCTTACAATTCAAAAGGGGAAAATTGCTGAATTGGAAAAAAAGCAAAAAAATAACTAAGCTTATTAAGAGTAATATTGAAACAACATAGACATATTCTTGCAGTTTATGAATCTCTTAACGCTAAATCTTACCGAATAAACTTATTTTTGCTTCATGAAAAATTATGGTATAAAATATTTGTTAGGCGCCCTTTCATTTTTGATCATTGCAAATACTATCCAAGCTCAGGAGGATGTTAATTGGATCACATGGCAAGAAGCTATGATCGCCGCAGAAGAAACACCCAAGAAGATTTATGTTGATATTTATACAGATTGGTGTGGGTATTGTAAAAAAATGGATAAAACCACCTTTAAAGACGCTACAGTTGTCAAATATCTAAACGATAACTTTTATGCAGTCAAGTTCAATGCTGAACAAAAAGGAAATATTTTGTTTAATGACACTGAATTTAAATACATCAATAGTGGTGGGAGAGGAGTTCATGAATTAGCTTATGCATTGCTAAATGGAAGATTGGGTTATCCTGCATTTGTTGTTCTTGATGAAGAATTTGCAAGAATTTTAATTTCGCCAGGATATAAAGGACCTGATGCCGTGATGATGGAAATGAAATTTGCAAAAGAAGAAATGTACAAAACAACTTCTTGGCAAAGTTATCAAGCAAAACAGAAAGCGTTACAACAAACTGCGATAAACCAACAAGCAAACCCACAAGGAAACGCAGCAGCAGCTTCTCAAGCCACAAAAACAAGAACGGCACCGGGTCAAAATACTAAAGAGACAAAAGCTCCGGCAAAAAGCTCAATGGAAAATCAAAATGAGGAAATATTTAAAGTAGTGGAGGAAATGCCAAGATTTCCTGGTTGTGAAGACAAAGACTTAGACAAATCAGAATTGAAAGATTGCGCAAATCAAGAAATGTTGAAATTCATCTATGGCAATCTTGAATATCCAGAGACAGCCAGAAATAATAAGGTTGAAGGTATGGTAGTCATTCAATATTTGGTTGATCAGACAGGAGCAATTAAGAATGCAAAAATTGTCAGAGATATTGGAAATGGTTGCGGTGAGGCGGCCTTGAAAGTAATCAATGCAATGCCAACTTGGATTCCTGGAAAACAAAGAGGAAAAACAGTTTCAGTACTTTATAATTTACCTGTTAGATTTAAGTTAGAATCGTCTTCTTCAGTTCAATCTAAAGATTCAATGCAAGAGAATGACGAAACAATTACTGAAAAGGATAAAAAGAAGAATAAGAATAAAAGAAAATCGAAAGAAAATTAATTCTTGATAAAATTTAGAAGCTAGTATTTATAACTGGCGTTTTATTTTACAACAAAGTCAATCGTAATCGTACCACATTGCTCTGCTACATTACTAGGCGTAAACTTATATTTTCTTGCACTTTTTTCTGCAAGATTAATGAGATAACTATCAGTTGTAGAAGATCCTCTCTGAGTGTATTTTGAAGAAATTACGTTTCCAGCATTGTTGACACAAACCTTGATTACAACTATACCTGATTTTTGAGATTTATCTACAATTTTTGGTTCATACACAAGCCCTCTTGAATCTAAGCCTTCACCAGCTTCTCCTGTACCTTTGCTTAGACCTTCAAGGATTGAAGCATTTGGAATTCCAAATTCATCTCCTTTTTTATCTTCAATTGTGCCTGTAGAACTTTTATTAAATAGTGAACCAAACTTAGCCTTGCTTTCGGCTATTTTTTCAACTTCAGAATCTTCAATAGATTTTTCAGTTACCTGATTTGTGCGAATAGCTGTTTCTTCTATTTTTTGCAATTGCTTTTCAATGATGACTTCCTTTTGAGCAAGTACAGGACTTTCTTTTTCAACCAAATTGTTTTCTATTTTTTTTATTGGTTTTTCTTCGGCAACTTGCTGTTGCTGTTCTACATTGTTTTCTTCTTTTATTTCTTCACGGACTTCTGTTGCTAAAAGCTCATTTTGCTTGTAATCTTCTCCTGCATTTGGATTGCCAAAATCCACCATGATCCCTGATAATTCAGGAGAATGAGTAATGGCTTTTTTTAATGGAATCATTAATAAAATCAAAAGAAGTACAATGTGTAAAGCTACACTTAAATAGAAGCTGTTTTTTTTGTCTTCTTTTTCCTGAATGCTCGCACTTATTTCGGTATACATTTTCAACTTGTTACAATTTGTAAAGTAATTGTGGATTTGCCACAATATTAAATAGTTTTTACTGCAAGTTGGGAGAATTTATTTGACGTCTGTTAAGACTCCAGCAACACCATATCTATAAGCCATATCCATTACAGCTATAACGTATTGATTCGGTGTTTTTTTATCAGGTGCAATAACAAAAGAAGCGTTTTTTCCTTTCTTTTTTAAAGCTCTAATTTCTTTATCTAAATTACTTTTTGTGATTTTTGCACCATTGAGATAATAAGTGCCTTTTGGAGCAATTTTTACAACATCTGGTTTTTCTTTTGGAGCGGGAGGAACATAGTTTGACTTGCCGGGTAATTTTAAGTTTAAAGCATTGGGAACTATCATTGACGAGGTCAACATAAAAAATATCAAAAGCAAGAAGATAATGTCTGTCAAAGAAGACATGCTAAATTCTGCACTAACCTTATTTCTTTTTTTGATACCCATTATTCCCTTGGTTGTGTTGCGATAATTGCTCTTAATCTAAGTTTACTAGCTATGGTCATTAGTTTATTTACTTCCTCCCATGGTACGCCTACTTCTGCTATTATACTTAAGGTTGCGTCTTTATCTGTTTTTTGAGCATTGACATCTTTTTTGACCAAGCCTTCTATTTGACTCATTCTAGCTGCTCGGCCATTGTACTTAACAACACCATCTTTGGTAATCATTACAGCAATATCAGTAGGAGCAACGGTCTTTGAATCAGATTCTGCAAGTGGTACGTTTATCTGAATAGCAGAAGAGGTCAACATAAAGAAAATGAGCAATAGGAATATTATGTCTGTTAAAGAAGACATACTAAATTCCGCGCTTACTTTATTTCTTTTTTTCATGTTAGTGACTAGGTTCTTGTAATAGATCCATAAAATCTACAGCGGTTTTTTCCATTTGAAAAATAACCTTATCGACACTTGCCACCAATAGGTTATATCCAACAAAAGCCAAAATGCCGATAAACAAACCACCCGCTGTAGTATAAAGTGCTTGATAGATACCTGCAGCTAATACATCTGGAGTAACATTACTCTCAGAAGACATTTTATAAAAAGCCAACATCATACCTGTTACTGTTCCAAAGAAACCAATCATTGGCGCTGCTCCAGCAATACTTGCCAAAGTGGACAACCTTTTTTCTAATTTGAATAATTCTAGATTTCCTACATTTTCAATTGCTGCATCTATATCTCTTAATGGTTTTCCTATCCTTTGAAGACCCTTTTCTACCATTCTAGAATATGGAGAATTTACATTTTTACACACAGCCTTAGCTCCTTCAATATTTCCTGCCGCCACTGCTGCTCTTATATTATTTAGGAATGTTTCGTCGATTCTTCCCGCCTTTTTTATCGTTAGATATCTTTCGATAAATATAGCAAGTGCTAATATGGATAATAATGCTAGGATTAAGACAATAGCCAATCCAAGAAAGTCTCCTACCCCTCCATCACCAATCATTTGACTAAATATGTTAACAGATTCTTCTGCCGAATCTTCTCCCTTTTTCTGGAAGAGAAATATTTGAAGTGCTTGCATGCCTAAATTAATTTACGTTCTAACGAAGTGAAATTTTGAATAATTGCAAATTTAATCAATAAAATACATATTATTCAAAATTATCATATGTTTTATTTGACTTGAAAGCCCAGCAATTAGGCTGAATCATAGTAAAAATGGCATTAAAGCTAGGAAAAATGATTTTCTTTGCATTCTAAATAGAAGACCATGGCGAAAATTTTAATCAATGACGGTATGCATCAAAGTGGAATACAAAAACTTAGAGATGCAGGACATACAGTAGATACTGAAAAAATTGACCAATCAGATTTAATGACCAAATTGCCAGAATATGATGCAATTTGTGTCCGTAGTGCTACCAAAGTTAGAGCAGATCTCATTGATAATTGTCCAAACCTAAAAGTTATTGGAAGAGGTGGAGTAGGATTAGATAATATTGATGTGGACTACGCAAAATCTAAAGGAATTGCCGTCAAAAATACACCAGCAGCTTCATCAAGGTCTGTTGCAGAATTAGCCATGGGGCACGCCTTAACGTTAGCAAGATTTGTCCATCTTTCAAATCGACAAATGCCAGATAATGGTTATACAGAATTCAAAAATCTAAAGAAAAGTTATTCGAAAGGTTTTGAACTTGATGGGATGACAATGGGTATTATTGGTTTTGGTAGAATTGGCCAAGAATTGGCTAAAATTGCATTTGGAATGGGTATGAATGTTATTGCTCATGACATGAGACCAATTACTGCAACCATCACTCAAAAAGTTGGTGCCCATGTTATTTCCAATGAAGTTCAAACTACATCAATGGATGAGGTTTTCGCGAATGCAGATGTGATCTCTCTACATGTTCCATTCACTGGCTCTCCAGTGTTAGACGATGTTGCTTTCGCAAAAATGAAAGATGGCGTGGTGATTCTGAATGCCGCCAGAGGAGGTACCATTGATGAAACCGCACTGCTTTCTGCTATTAATTCAGGAAAAGTTGCTGCTGCTGGCTTAGATGTATTTGAAAATGAACCTACACCTAGAAAAGAACTTCTGGTGCACCCAAATATCTCATGCACACCCCATATTGGAGCATCAACAACTCAGGCTCAAGAAAAAATTGGTATTGAACTCGCAGATAATATTATGGAAGTATTAGGCTAGAATTACTAATTATTCTCCTTCTCCAATTGGTTCTAATTCTGTATCACTGGTTGCCAAACGTATACTGATAACACGTTCTCCATCATACCATGCTAGAAGTCTTAGGGGCTTTTCATTTCTTAGTATATCTATGATGGCATCTCTATTGGTGTCGGATAGATCACCAACAATAACATCATCTACTATTTTTAGAGGATTAAGACTTTTTTCTTTTCTAATAAATCTGAAATCAGCAACTCTAGTGGTGCCATTCCAAAGAGAGAAATATCCCATTACAGGAGACTTTAAATGTTTTAATTCAACACTTAAAGTGTAATGATCAACCGGCAGATTAAATTTTTGCATCGTAAATCGGTTTTATTAAAAAATTTAATCCAATCTAGTATAAATGAGTGAATAATTGCTGTTTTTAGTCTTCTTTCTTTATGCTAAGACTAAATCTAATCTACAATCAATGATTCATTAATATATTGATGTACAATTCTTTCTAAAGAACTTAATGGGATTGATCCATTGGAGAGAACTAAATCATGAAATTCTCTAATGTCGAATTTGTCTCTCAATCTTTTTTCAGCACTCTTTCGTAGTTCTCTAATTTTTAATTCTCCAATTTTGTAAGAAACTGCTTGTCCTGGCCAACCAATATATCGATTGATTTCAGTATTTACTTCGTGCAATGATAATGCTGTGTTGGAAGCCATAAAATCTACAGCCTCTTCTCTTGTCCAACCCTTATAATGCATTCCTGGATCTACAACCAGCCTGCAAGCTCTCCACATTTCATAAGTTAGTCTTCCAAAATCCTCATAGGGTGTAGTGTAAATCCCAGCTTCTTTTCCAAGATACTCTGCATACAAACCCCAACCCTCTCCGAAGGCACTTAAATATGTATTTCTGAAGGAAGGAAGACCCTCCAGCTCTTTTGCAAGTGATATTTGAAGATGATGACCAGGGACAGCTTCATGTAAAGTCAAAGCGGGTAAAACAAATGTAGGTCTACTCGGTAGGTTATATGTATTTACCCAATATTGACCAGCTCTTTGATTTGTCATGGAACCACCTGAGTATCTTCCTGTCGTATAATTTGGTGCAATAGATGCGGGAACAGGATTAACTGTAAATGGCAGCCTTGGAAGTTTTCCAAAGTATCTTGGCAATATTTCTTCTGCTTTTTTGGAAAGCCAAGCGGCATGATTCAATAATTCCTGAGGAGTATCAACATAAAACTGAGGATCAGTTCTAAGGAAGTTTAAAAAATCTGAATAACTACCCTCAAACTTCAATTCTTCAATGATTGCTTCCATCTCTGCTCGTATTCTTTTTACTTCCTTCAATCCTGTTTCATAAACCTCATCAGGTGACATTTCTAAGGTAGTAAAATATCGGACTCTCTGCTCATAATATTCTTTTCCCCCATCATTTAAATACACACCAATTTCTTCTTTTGTATTTGGCATATATTCCTCTTCAAGATATTCTTTGAGTTTTTGAAAAGAAGGTAATATTTTTTCTGAAACGATTAGGTGACCAATTTCTTTATTGTGGTCACTTAGAGATTTTACCGGGTTCATTAAAAATAAATCATTCGTTGGAGTAGAAAGGTATTGCTCTAACATTGCAATACAATTACTTACAATCAATTTTGGTACAGTCTTATTAGATGCTAAACCCTGATCAAGAAGTGATATTTTTTGATCGATATAAGATGGAATTGCCCGCAATTTGTTGAAATAATTTTCAATGGATTTTTCCGAATTGAGAACTTTATTTTGAGTCTGATAAACCATGCCGATGATAAAACCACCTTCAGCATTTAAAGGCATTAGGTGACTATCGTAATCAAGATTAAAATAAATATCATCAACAATAATTTTTAACATTTCGTAATTAATAACATCATTATTTGAGAGTGTAGAAATGTCAAGAGCATTCATTTGATCCTGGATCTTTGCCAACATATATTTTTTATCCTGGATTATTGTTGAACTATCATCTGTCCACCCATCTGCAGGAGTTCTATGCTTTTTGACATAATGTTGATATGATTCTATTATAGTCTCTAAGTTTCCACCATTTTCAGAAACTATATTTTTTTGTAGCTTTTTTGACCCTTGACAGGAAAACAATAGCAGACAGACGAGAGCGTTATAAACAATTTTTCTCATATTGATTTATTAAACGTAAAAGAAGAGAGCCTCTAACCCTAAACTAATATTACCTTATGTGTTTATCTTGTTAGCCTTTCGGCAAATTGGAATTATTCTTTAACAACTCAAAAGCTATAGATGAATCTAATTGTAGAGAATAAGAATTGTAAAATTTATTCTATTCTACAGGCTTAAAGTCTCGGCTTCTCATATAAAAGTATAATATCCCAAAGAGTACAATCAAAGCTGCTGGAAACCATGCAAGATTATCCAAGGCTTTTTGTCCAGCAAAAAAATCAATTTCTTCTCCTTTCATGCCCAATCCTATTGCAGTTTCTTTGGCTTTGTCCAACCATCCTCCAATAACAGGATTCCATAACGATACCCCAAACATTCCAAATCCTCCAATAATGGACATTCCTAGTGCTCCAGTTTTAGGAAGATATTCTCCGACAAATCCAATCATGGTTGGCCAAAAATATGTAAGCCCAATTGCAAATACTGCTGTGGCCAAATAAGTCATAGAACCACTAGTATTTAACAATAAGAAAATACCTATAGTAGAGATAATTGCAGAGCCCCATAACACCCCAACTGGGTTAAACTTATGAATAATTGGTCCTGCAAAAAATCGACCGACAGCCATAATTCCTGCCCATAACGCAAGAATAAGCATTCCGTTCGCTCCTTGATTTCCTAATATTTTTTCCACCCATTGTTGAGTGCCCAATTCGGAAGTTGCAGTCATGGTCATACATATTGCCATAAATATAAAAAGAGGCGTTAGCATTGATTTTGCATTTTCAGCTGTATCTGCAGATAGGTCTTCTGATTCTGGAAACTTTTGACCAAAGATTAAAAATGCATAGATGATCGTTGGTATTAACATCACTGCAATTTGGAATTGCCAGCTTAAATCAGCACCAGTCATAAATTTGGAAACCAAGGCACCAATAACAATTCCTCCTGGAAACCATACATGAAACTTGTTGAGCATGGTCGTTTTGTTATCTGGATACATATCTGCTATCATGGGATTACATGCCGCTTCAACGGCACCATTTGCAAATCCTATACAGAATGTAGAAATAATTAATCCCCAAAAACCTCCAGCAAAAATTGTTAAAACCAACCCTAGTAAATGGCCAATAAAAGCCACCCACATTAATTTTCTTGGCCCAACAGAATTATACAAGACTCCTCCAACGATCATAGCAATTGGAAATCCAAAGAAAGCCATTGAATTAACCCAACCTAGCTGGGTGTCGGTTAAGCCAAAATCAACATTCAATTGATTGAGTATGCCTGCTCTGATTGAGAAGGTCATTGCCGTTACTGTCAATGCTACACAGCTTGCAAAAAACAGCCTATTCTTATTTACATTATCCATTTGTTTCGATTTATTTTCTAATTGGTTTTAAAGTTTCTTTATTTTAATATTTCTAAACCAGACAGGGTCACTATGATCTTGAAGAGCAATATGTCCTGAGTTATATTTGGCAAAACCTGACCATGTAGCAAATTTGCTGTTCTTAAGCATGCTGTCCCATTCTTCATCTCCAATATTAAACTCTATTACTTTGTATCCATTCTGCCAAAACTCATAAGTGCCATTTTGAGAGAGGATTCTTACTTTGTTCCACTCACCGGCAGGTCTTACAGTACCAAAAGCACATGCTTTCATATCATATAAATCTCCTGCTCTGTGTTGAGGAAATCTAGCATCTGGATGACAGGTATTGTCTAAAATTTGCATTTCTAGCCCGGTTTCATAGGAAACACCATAATCACCTTCATGAACATTGAAAAAGATACCACTATTTCCACAGTTTCCAATTTTCCACTCAAGTTTTAAATCAAAGTTTTTATATTCTTCTTTTGTGATGATGTCACCGCCATTTTCAACTTTCCATTTACCTTCTTGTCTTTTTGCTTTTAAATGGATGGCTTCATCTTCAATAACCCAACTTTTTCCTATAGTTTCTTTCTTAAAGTTTCTAAAATGACTCATTGTTGTTCCATCGAAAAGCAGTTCCCAACCTTCCTTCTTTTCTTTATCCGTCAAACTGTTATGTTTATTAATATGAACTGGAGCAGAAGTAACAAAACCAATGTTATCACTAGGAATTTTATTCATTGTATACCATGCCTCTGTGGTCCATAAAGAATGTTCTAAATCACTTACCATCATACTTTTTAATCTCACATAAATGACATGATTTTCTTTCATGTCTTCTAATTCAAGAAATACTTTTGTTCTGTCAACACTTACACTAACAGACTTAATGTTTAATGATTCTTCACTAAGTTTAGGTCCGCCATAATCTTTGGTTGGTTTGTAATACCATTGTTTGATTTCATAATCCTTTTTATTCCAGCCTTCCCTTTCCTGTAATGGTTCAGTAAATTCAATTTCAATTCCATTACTTTTTGCTCTAATAGCAAGCATTTCAAAAGTTGACTTGCTATTGTATTCTATTCTTTGTAAACCAAACCAGTCTTTTCCAGATTGAGCCCAGTTACCTGGATTACCTATTCCTCCGGCATAAAGCGTATGATCTCCATCCCACCTTATTCTATTGATGCCAGCATCTAGTCCTTGCATAAATCTAAAAACACAACCTTGAAGTTGTCCTTTTACTTCTTCTACAAAAACTCTTTTGATTCCCCCATGAGTCACCTCTCCATGAATCATTTGATTTTTATATGGACCAACATTCAAATAACTTGGAGTAGAAGGTGAATTACCAATTTCATCCTGTGGTAACCAAACAACAGGAAGTTTTTCTATTGTGTTTTCTGTACCATCATAATCTACTGAACGAGAGCCATACCAAGCTCCTTTTTCAACATGTACAATTTTACTTGATGGTAACCAATCACCTTGATTATCTGCAACAAATATTTGTTCATTGTAGCCTACACCTATTCCATTAGGTGTTCTTAGACCACTAGCAATAAACTCTGTCGACCCATCCTTTTCAGATATTTTGATTACATTTCCTCGATGCTTGTGCTGATTTTTCATACTAGCTCCTCCTGGCAAAATTCCAGTTGCAAGCGTTGCATAGAAATACCCATCTTGATAATCAAGACCAAATCCAAATTCATGAAAATTAGCTGATACACCCCAATCATCAGACAAGGTTTGGAATTCATCAATAATTTCATCACCATCGTGATCGATAAGTTTTGTTAATTCTTGCTTTTGCATAATGTAGATTACATCGTTGACAACTTTTACACCAAGTGGTTCAGCAAATCCAGACGCAATTTCTTTTACAATGATGTCTTCAGGATTTTCTGCCTTTGGGTTTTTAATAAGATATACTGGGCCTCTTGGATCCCATGTACTTATCACCAAATTTCCATTTGACATAATATCAATGCCCCCTACCTTTGGTTTAAAATCCTTTGGTTTTGCTTGAAAGACATCAAAAGAAGGATGCATGGATGTCAATGGACTTTGATCTCCAGGGATGGATTGAGCATTGGCCATTGGAAGGTTTTGCCCTTGGATTTCAGCTTGTTTTTTAGTTTCATGATAAATAATCGAAGCAGGAACAACCTCCCAAGACTTACTTTCAGGAGTTTTATAATTTAAAGACAAAAATTTACCTCCAGCACCTTGAAAGAATTCTAATCTGAAAGGATGCAGGCCTTCCTCAAGAAATACTGTAGCTTCTTTAAATTCGGTACCGTGGTTTCCATCATTATCAATAATTTGTCGATTGTGCAAATAAAATAAAGAGCCATCATCACTCCAAGTTCTGAATCCATACTCTCCTGATTTTTCAATTTTCAAAAGACCTTCCCCTGTCAAAGCAAAATTTTCATTTAAGTCTTTGAAGTCAGTCCCAGTTAAATTATCATAATTTAATAGAACACCAGCAAATTTTGACTTAGTGCTGAAGACGGATGTTGGCATTTTATTGACAGATCCAATATCCCAGATTTTTGTAATTGCACCGGGTAATAATTTTTCTGCATCAATTTTATCTTCGCTTTCGAATTTGATGATTTCATTATTTTGGCCTTTTTGTTGGTTTTCAGGATTAGCTAGACTTAATACATATTTAACCATTTCCTTTAGGTCAAAATCTGACAGTTCTGGATGGGCATTCATTAATTCTTCTCCCCAGATTCCTTTTCCACCATTTTTAACTTTGTCAACCAACATTAAAATATTATCTTCTGTGTCTGCATATTTTTTAGCTACAGAAAGATAGGCGGGACCGATTGTCTTTACTTTGGTATTATGACAAGTTTTACAATCATTTTTTGCAATCAATTGCAGACCTAATGGTGCGCCACTTTCTGCAACCAATGAAGCTTCGATTAAATTTGGATCTGTCAAAGTTGCAAAATCAATGGGAACATCTAAATCGGTAATTCCGTTTTCGATACTTAGTTCTCCATCTACTTCCAAAAACTCTCTGTCCTCCCTTTTGTAGTTATTTTTATTTACTGTTTGCCATTTACCTTGAGTGACAATATCAGACTCAGTGATAATAGACGAAATATTACATTGAAGGACAAGCGTACTTCCGTTTTTAAGCCCAGAAACTTTAAATCTTCTGTTGAATATTCTTTGTTGCTTATCATTGCTAATAATTTCTGGGCTTTCTGAAACGTGTATAACACCCCCATCCGTTGCTAATAGATCATAATTTATATAGACTCGTCCATTTTCAAACCTGTGACCTTTGTAATCAATATCTACCGAGATCTCTTCTCCATTATTGCGAATACTCCAAGGTTTCTCATATTTATTAATCGAATACGAATAACCATATGAACTAGGTTGAGGGCCATGAGCATAGTCATATACTGCACCTTCAAAACTGACCCCACCATTCCAAACTTTGTACATTGAAGCCTTGTCAGTAAAGTATGACACCCAAGCATTGCTATCTAAGGCGATAGTAATTACTCTTGGAACTTGATCTAAAACAGATCTAAAGACCCAGGGGTCGTGTGCCCTGACCTTATCGATACTGGTTGTAGATGAAAATTCTGATGTGCATTGATTGAATGCAAGAACTATAATTAATAGTGTAAGTTTTTTCATATTTGCAAGTCGAGATATAGAACTTCTAATATACCTATAAAAAAAGAAGAAACTGATCGGAAATATTCTACATATTGAAACAGCAACAAGTGTGTGCTCTACTGCACTGTCAAATTCTGGTAATCTAATAGCAGTAAAGAATGCTTTAGAATCCAATATGCATACAAAAAGGATCAATCTAATGATAGAAGAGATATTGCTAGAGAACTCAATTAACTTTAAAGATTTATCCGCTATATCAGTGTCCATTGGTCCAGGTTCGTACACCGGACTAAGGGTAGGCTTGAGTGCTGCTAAAGGCTTGGCATTTGCATTAGATATACCAATCATTTCCATAAGTACCTTGAAATCTTTAGCTCAGCCCCATATCGAAAAGTCTAAAAGCATAATTTCAACGATTGATGCACGTAGAAACGAAGTATATGCAGCAGAATTTGATCATTCATTGAACTTTATCAAGGGTGATCATTGTTTAATAATCGAAGAGAATGTCTATCCTGAAGATTGGCCAGATCCAGAAAATTTGATTGTATGTGGAAATGGGGCTAATAAAATAGGGGAATTATTAGCTGCTTACCCAATAGAATGCATCGATTCCAAATGTGATGCAGCTAACCAATCTCAATTGGCATTTCACAAATTTAACAA
The DNA here is from genome assembly GCA_020630955.1 of Saprospiraceae bacterium. Lineage (GTDB taxonomy): Bacteria > Bacteroidota > Bacteroidia > Chitinophagales > Saprospiraceae > JAHDBF01. Next base: position 6,180 of record JAHDIE010000046.1, on the reverse strand, counting down.
TGGATTGATTGAAGATATCAATTACTTAAAACCCAATTATCTCAAGCCTCCAAACATCACTCAAAGCAAAAAAAAGCTCTTTTAAGGTAAATAATTGTGCAATAATTGCCCATTTATTAAAAAATCTAGTCGCATTAACATTTTGGTACAGTTTTGGTAAAAACTATTAAGTATTCCGCGAACTAAATAAAAAAACTTACCTAATGAGAAACAAAAAGAACGAAACTGTTACTCTTAAAAAAGGTGGCAAAGAAGTACAACTGGATTATGCAGACTTGCGTAAAGCAGTACTTGTTCTTAGAGCCGTAAATCACAAATTAAGACAAAGAATTATTGATTTACTTGAGGATGGTGAAACAATGACTGTAACAGATATTTATATCAAATTGCGATTAGAGCAGTCAGTAGCTTCACAACACCTTGCCATTTTGAGAAGAGTTGGAGTTGTATTAACTGAAAGACAAGGAAAATTCATTTATTATTCTTTGGATAAAGATAGACTTGCGCAAATCGCAAACTTAGTCGAAGATTTAGCTGGATAATTATTAACAAAATCAGTAACCTTATAAGGAACATTTACTTTTACGTTATTTACTTATAGACAATCAGTTCTTTACGAATTAAAAAAAAGAGTAATATTTCTTTTTTTATATTAAAGAAAATTAGATATTTGCCATTAAGGTTGTCAAAATAAGAAATAATGAACGAAGCTAAAATTAGGTTCAGTTCCGAGAAGCTATTCGTCTCGACTGAACTAATGAGAGCAATAGCTCACCCCCTGAGGCTTAAAATCCTCGAGTATATTGACCAAAATGATAAAATAAAAGTAAACTCTATCTATGGTCACTTAAAAATAGAGCAATCCTTGACCTCGCAACATTTAAAAATTCTGAAAACTGCAGGTGTGGTTTCAGCTGTGAAGGACGGGAAGTATATGTTCTATTCAATTAATTATTCTATCATCGATAGAGTTAATAATGCAATGATTAATTTCCTCAAAGCAGAAAAGCCAGTCGGAGAAGCTTAATCATAGAATTACCAACGAAAAAAAATGATCCTACTCAATTTTGAGTAGGATTTTTTTATTCCTCTTCTCGATATTCTAATTCTTCCGATTTCTCTTCTGTTTTGAAAAAACTTCTGTAGAAAACAAGGATAATTATAACACCTAATGAGATTGAAGTATCAGCAACATTGAATACAGGATTAAAAAATGAAAACCTTTCTCCTCCTTTGAATGGGAACCAGTCAGGAAAATGTCCTTCGTATAAAGGAAAATAAAGCATATCTACAACCTTGCCTTGTAAAAAAGGAGCATAACCTCCTCCTTCTGGAAACATTTCTGCTATCCCTCCGTGAAAAGTAGGAGTTTCTGAAAATATCATTCCATAGAATGCACTATCAATAATATTCCCTATAGCACCAGCAATGATCAATGAAAAAGCAATTAACAATCCTTTGTTTTCATTTGCCTGTATCATTCCGCGAATGATGTAGATCAGTACCAAAACCAAAACAATTCTAAATATGCTTAGAATGTATTTTCCAATTACTCCACCAAATGAGAGACCAAAGGCCATTCCATCATTTTCAACAAAATGAATTCTTGCCCAATCAAGACCAAACATTAAAAACCCAGATCCATATTCGAAATTGGTTTTAATATAAATCTTAGAAATCTGATCAATGATCAGAACAATGATAATGATGAGTGTTACTAAAAGACTTCTTTTCACGCTTAATATTGAGAACGCAAAGTTAATTTTTAATTGCGTTTTTGCTTGGCTTGAATGCTTAAGGTTGCGTGAGGAACTGCTTTTAGTCGTTCTTTTGAGATTAATTCACCGGTTTCTCTGCAGATTCCATAGCTTTTATTGATGATTCTTACTTTCGCATTTTCAAGATGTGATATGAGTTTTTGCTGTCTAGAGGCCATAGTATATAATCTTTCAGTTTCAACAGCCCCAATTCCATCGTCTAATCCCTTTACTTTTGCCTCCGGACTATCAGCTAATTCTTCAATTTGCTTTCTATAATAAGCCAGTTCTTCATTAGCTTTTTCTAATTTCTTATCTAGGATGAGTTCAAACTCATCTAATTCCTCTTGTGAATATCTATTTTTATTGGCCATAATCAGCATTCTTGATTTTGTTCGCTTTAATGATAAACTTATTCTGATTTGGGAATTTATATCAATTAACTTCGTAATTAGTTTTTAAAGTATAAAGTTCCAATTTTTTCTAAAATAATTATATGCTAAAGTTTACTACTGTTCTATTTTTTATCTCTTTCCTCATTATAAATGTAAACGCCCAGACAAATAATATTGATGATTACCTTTATGATGTCCTCACGACCAATACTGTCGAACAAGAATGTTTGATTTCTTTTGATTCTGAAATAAAAATAGATATAGAAAGAAATCTCAAAAAAACAGAGAAAGCATCATTAGTTTATTCATTGCTTAAGCATAATGCCACGGAAAGTCAAAGAGAAGTTGTGCAACTACTGCATCAAAAGAATAAATCTTTTCAATCATATTTGATCGCAAATTGCATTCACACAAAGCTTGATTTTGAATTAGCTTTGGAAATTTCAAAGCTGAAAAATGTAAAGAATATTTCTTTCAATCCAACAGTTATGCTTGAAGAACCCATTAAGGAGATGGATCAAATTGATCTTCGTGAAGCTGAGCCTGAATGGGGTATTAAAATGATTAATGCAGATAGTGTTTGGAATCTGGGATACAAAGGACAGGATGTAATCATAGGAGGCCAAGACACAGGTTTTGATTGGGACAATGATGTATTAATTAATAAATATAAAGGCTATGATGCAATCACAGGGACTGCTGATCACAATTATAGCTGGCATGACGCAATACATGTAATTAATCCATTGCATATGGATACCTTGGTGACAGACTCGACAAACCCTTGTGGACTTAACTTAATTATTCCTTGCGATGACCATAATCATGGTACACACACCATGGGAACTATGGTAGGATCCGATACAATCAATGCAATTGGAGTGGCACCGGATTCTAAATGGATTGCATGTAGAAATATGGAACGAGGATATGGTTCTCCTGCAACATATTTAGAATGTTTTGAGTGGTTTCTTGCGCCAACAGATTTAAATGGTGACAACCCAGACCCAAGCAAAGCACCTCATGTAATTAACAATAGCTGGTCCTGTCCTGAAATGGAAGGCTGCAATGAATCAAATTGGTCCATCATGGAGGAAGCAGTTAATAATCTAAAATCAGCAGGAATTGTAGTTGTTGTTTCAGCAGGGAATAGTGGACCCAATTGCAATACTGTAAGTACACCTTCAGCAATATTTGAAAATTCATTTACTGTTGGTGCTACTGCTTCCAATGACAGCATAGCTAGGTTTAGTAGTAGAGGCATGGTTTCCATTGATAGTTCTTTCCGATTAAAACCAAATGTTTCAGCACCAGGTGTTGCAGTGAGATCATGTATCAGGGACAATCAATATAGAGCATTTAGCGGTACAAGTATGGCTGGACCTCATGTTGCTGGTGCAGTGGCATTGATAATTTCTGCTAACCCAGAGTTAGCTGGAAGGGTTGATATTATTGAGGATATTTTGGAAACAACTGCAATTCCCAAAACTGATACATTGAACTGTGATGGATATAGCAGTATAGAAGTACCTAACCCCATATACGGTTATGGTAGAATTGATGTTCTAGCAGCAATTGAGCAAGCAATCCAATTATCTAGTGTTTCAGATATTTCAGATAATAACCCTTTTGTGATTTTTCCAAATCCTGCTAGTGAACAATTATCGATCACTTTTGATATAGATATTAAGGCTAATATTCAGTTGTTTGATTCCAGAGGAAGTTTGATGGAGACTGTAAAAACCATTGGACAAAATCAGATTGAAATGAACATTAATGACCTTAAGGCAGGTGTTTATTTTATAATGGTAGAAATGGGCGAACATATTTATTATGAAAAGTTTGTCAAAGTAGGCTAACTTTGATCTTTTCTCACGTTTCATGCAAAAGCGATGGGCCAGACATTATACAACAAAATAAATAAAATTGAGCTTAAAGAGGCTTTATTGAATGAGCCTTTTGAAAGAGTTACTCTTTCTTTCTATCAATATGCTCACATAGGAAATACACGTTTATTTAGAGATCATTTTTTTATTCTCCTAGACTCTATTAAGACTTTTGGAAGAATTTATGTGGCCAAAGAAGGGGTAAATGGACAGATTTCAGTTCCAAAACATCATTTTGAAAAATTAAGAGAAAAGTTAGATCAAATAACTTTCTTACAGGGTGTTAGACTAAATATTGCCATCGATGATGATGGAAAATCTTTTATCAAATTGATCATCAAGATTAGAAGCAAGATAGTTGCTGATGGTTTAAATGATGAAAGTTTTGATGTAACCAACAAGGGCATTCATATCAATGCGGAAACATTTAATAAGTTAACCCAAGAAGAGGAAACAGTTGTTGTGGATATGCGTAATCACTACGAAAGTGAAGTAGGCCATTTTGAAAATGCAATAATTCCTGATGTTGCTACTTTCCGAGAAGCCCTCCCTCTTGTTGAAGAAATGCTTGAAGACAAAAAAGACACTCCTATTATCATGTATTGTACTGGAGGCATCAGATGTGAAAAGGCAAGCGCATATTATCGACATAAGGGTTTCAAAAAGGTTTATCAACTAGAAGGAGGAATAATTGAATATGCGAGACAAGCAGAAAAACTTGGATTAGAAAATAAGTTTATTGGTAAAAATTTTGTTTTTGATGACCGTTTAGGAGAAAGAATTTCTTCTGATATAATTGCTAAATGTCATCAATGTGGAAATCCAAGTGATGACCATACTAATTGTGCTAATGATGCTTGTCATATTTTGTTTATTCAATGCAAAGATTGTTCAGAAAAACACCAGGGCTGCTGTTCTACAAAATGCCAAGACTTCAATAATTTACCGAAAGAAGAAAGGCTAAAATTAAGAGTAACAGAAGTGTTTAATGGTACAAAATTTGGAAAAGGAAGGTACAAGGCTCATCACCAAGATGACACACTTTAGCTTATTCAATTAACTTTTTTTCTAAAGCAATTCTAACTAGCCCTGCTGTGTTTCTTGCATTAACCTTTGCAAGCAAGCTTGAACGATGTGACTCAACTGTCTTCAAAGAAATAAATAATTTATCACCGATTTCTTGCGTAGTGAATTCTTGAACGATTAATTTAAGAACTTCTTTTTCCCTTCTCGTTATTTTTGGAATGAAGCCTTCAGACTTTGTTCCTCCTTTTCTATCATTCATAAGCCCTCGCATAATGGTTTGCGTTACATCTTTACTGAAGAAGGTATTACCTCCTTCAATGGTTTGAATTGCCTGCATTAACTCATCTTGGCCTGTATTCTTAAGTATATATCCTTTAGCCCCAAATTTTAATATTTCTGAAACATAGCTTTCTTGATTAAACATTGAAATCGCTAAAATTTTCATTTCCGGAAATGCAGCTATAACTTCTTTACAAACTTCAATTCCATTTTTTTCAGGAAGGTTTACATCCAACAAGATGATATCAACCTCATTTTGTTTCAGAAAGGGTAAGATAGATATCCCATCATAACATTTGCCAACCACTTTAATTCCATCTTGCCTGTTTAAGATGGATTCAATTCCATCCGCAAACATCGAATGATCGTCTGCTATTAGAATCTTGGTAGCCATGTTTTTAGGTATTTGTTAGTAATAATTACAATATCTCAAAAATATCCACAAGTTCCTGAGATGGCATAGGGGAAAACCCTCAATTTTTAAAATGGGTGTTTAACATGATAATTATTACTCACATACACTATACTTTTGAATTATAATTATTACTAAAGAGTAAATAAGAAAAAAATTCGCGGAACATATAGAATTAATCGTCTATTGCTAAGACTTTAGATGATAACAATAATTCACAAGTTGGTTAGAAGAGAATATGGGAGCAATGATGCTTGATTATAAAAAGCAAAAAACAATATAACAACCCATTATTTCCGTTTTTTGACGAAGTCGTTGCCTCCCATTTCTCAACCAAAAGTTAGACAAAAGAATCACTTATTATATTTAGGATTGACTATTGTAAATGGAAAGAAAGTGCCCTCATAAAGATGAGGGCTTTTTTT
>JAHDIE010000045.1 GCA_020630955.1 Saprospiraceae bacterium | reverse complement strand
ACTCGCGACCCCCTGCGTGACAGGCAGGTATTCTAACCAACTGAACTACCAGACCGTTGCTTAAAGCGAAGGCAAAACTAATTTTTCTATACTACAAAAACAAGTGAAAGAAAGCTTTTTTATGAAATAATTGTTTAGAATACTTAGTTAAGTAAAATCCTTATTAATTTAGCCGACTATCCCATGTAATTTGGTACTATATTGTACTGATGTTGATCAAAATATGAAACTATGGTATTTCTCGAATTCGAGCAACCACTAGAAAAACTATTTGAGCAGTTAGAAAAGTTCCAACAGATTGAGAGTGAGGGAGATATAGATGTATCTGACAAGATTAAGGAGCTTGAAAACAAAATCAAAAACACAAGAAAGGATATCTATTCTAACCTTTCTGGATGGCAAAAAGTCCAGCTTTCTAGACATCCAGAAAGACCATATACCTTATATTATATTGAACAGATCACTAAAAAGTTCGTAGAACTTCATGGTGATCGACGTTTTGGAGATGATAAGGCAATTGTTGGAGGTATTGGGCGTATTAATGGGCAGCCAATGGTCTTTATAGGGCAACAAAAAGGGGTAAACACCAAAATGAGGCAATACCGTAACTTTGGCATGGCTAACCCTGAAGGTTATAGAAAGGCGCTAAGATTGATGAAAATGGCCGAAAGATTCAATTACCCAGTCGTTTGTTTGATTGATACTCCTGGAGCTTATCCCGGTATCGAGGCAGAAGAACGAGGCCAGGCGGAAGCAATTGCTAGAAACCTATTCGAAATGGCACAATTGAAAGTACCCATTGTGTGTTATATTATTGGTGAAGGCGCAAGTGGAGGAGCCTTGGGTATTGGACTTGGAGACAAAGTATTTATGTTAGAGAACACCTGGTATTCAGTAATTTCGCCTGAATCATGCTCATCTATCTTGTGGAGAAGCTGGGATCATAAAGAAACTGCTGCGGAGCAACTTAAACTGACCGCAGACCATATGTTGGAATTTGGATTAATTGATGATATCGTGAAAGAACCATTGGGTGGGGCACATACAGATCCAGAGAAAATGGCCAAAACATTGAGAACACACATTAAAAAAGAAATAGCAGCTTTACAAGAAATGAGTTCAGAAGAACTTATAGCGCACCGTCTAGAGAAATATTCTAAAATGGGGGAGTTTGATATCATGTAAGTAAATACTTTATGCCATTGTTGGGAAGAATTCTAAAGAATAAATTAGCTAAATACAAATATCCAAGTCCTAGCACAAAGCATAAATTTGGTATCCTTTTAGACGAAACCGATTCTGAAATCTCAAATTATATCTCTGAAATTGAAAAACACCCATTTGCAAAAGCGGATTGTAAAATTCTTTCTTTTAGAGGAAAGGACATTCCCCACAAATATGATTACTCATATCTAAAAGAAGATTTACCACTGAGTAAATGGCCCATTCAAAAAGAAGTTGAAAATTTTATTAGACATGAGTTTGTATATTTTATCCCTTTGGTTAAAAATTGGAAACCACATCTCGAAGTTATTGCTCGGTTAGTCAGAGCAGAAATAAAATTTGCAGACATTAATTCTGAGGATTTTATAGATTGGAATATTTGTTTGGGTGCAGATGCTAATAATCCGATGGAGTTTATCAACTTTACTTCAAATTACATAATCCATCCTTGATATGAATTCATCTATGTTTATAGGAACAGGCGTTGCCTTGATTACGCCATTCAAAAATGATAAAAGTATAGATTTTGATGCTTATGCAAATGTCATTGAGCACGTCATCGATGGGGGAGTTGACTTTTTAGTTCCTCTCGGTTCTACTGGAGAGACAGCTACACTCAACGAAGAAGAATCAAGAAAGATTTTAGATTTTGTCATAGAAGTTAACAAAGGTCGAAAACCAATTGTGGCAGGAAATTTTGGTGGAAAGAATACCATAGAATTGGTTAAGAAAATTCATGATTATAATTTTAAAGGAATTGATGCCATCTTATCTTCAAGTCCAGAATACGTAAAGCCGAATCAAGCAGGAATATTTGCCCATTATATGGAAATGGAAAAGGTAAGTTCGGTTCCAATCATTCTATATAATGTTCCTGGTAGAACAAAGTCAAATATGGAAGCTGCAACAACAGTAAAACTAGCCAAGGCTAGTAGGAAGTTTATTGCAATTAAGGAAGCAACAGGAGATTTGATACAGTCTACCAGAATTATTAAAGATGCACCCGATGATTTTTTAATCTTGTCGGGAGATGATGAAGTTACCTTGCCCATGATTTCTGTTGGTGGCCATGGTGTGATCTCAGTCATGGCCAATGTCTATCCGAAGTTTTTTTCGCAGATGGCAAGATTTGCGCTGAATGGAGAAATGGATAAGGCCAGACAAAGAAACTTAGAAACCTATGATTTACACAAGTGGCTTTATATCGAAGGAAATCCTGTGGGAATAAAAACTGCCATGCAGCATATTGGCTTGTGTGGAAATGATGTTCGACTCCCTTTACACCAAATGTCTGATGAGAATAAGGCAAATCTGGTTGCCTGCATGGAAGCAACCAAAAATCATTAATATTTATATCAATACACGATATTCTTAATCACTAATTCAGAATAAATTAGATTTTTTCATACAAAAATTTGCTTCTGTCATTAATTAATCGCAATATTACGATAGAATGGGAAAGACAAAGGAAAATTTATTCACTTCGCAGCAAAATTATTTGGCTAAACTAGCTAAAGCTATTGCTCACCCTGCAAGAATTGCAATTTTAGAACATTTGGCAAAAAATGGCTCTTGTGTATGTGGTGATATTGTTGAAGAGTTGCCATTGTCTCAATCCACGATATCTCAACACTTGAAAGCAATGAAGGAGGCAGGAGTAATCAAAGGAGAAGTTGATGGGACCTTTCGTTGTTATTGTATTGATATGGAAGCTTGTAAAAATTTATTATCACAAGTAACTTCTTTGTTTACAACAGGAAAATGTTGTTAGCATTTTTTTTGGCTATAGCTATCGTAATATTACGATGTAATATATTTCTTAACTAATTAAAACATTAAAATTATGAAAAAGACATTGATAGCGATTTCAATGGTTTTAGGTTCAGCAGCTATGTTTTTAGCTTGTTGCCCTCCTGGATGTTGTGGTAATGTATGTTGCTAAATCCATATTGGAATAAATAAAAAAGCCCTGCGCATGTTGATGTGCAGGGCCCATTTAATTTTAAAGGTTTACATCATGGCAAACATACCCCCTAATAACATAAATACAATTATTACTAAGTAGAATCCAATTATTATGGCCATTAAAATTCCCATGAACTTAAACATGCTTTTGAGGTTCATAAAACTCGCACTCAAAAATGCTTGATCATCAGAAGCAAGCGCAACTTTCATTTTTCTTGCAAATCTGAAAAGATAAAGTGTTGGGAAAAAGTAGAGTAAGCCCATGATTAAATAAAGTATGGTTATTAAAGTAGTTGGCATTGCACCAGCTCCAGCACCCATTTGATTGGCCATTTCACCCATTGCAGTATTCATGATCGCACCCATAAATAGACCTAAAATCACCAATAGACCTATAGAGATAAACCCTACGATAGCCAGGAAATTCGCCCATTTTGCTGATTCTTTTAAATAAGCTTTTATTTCTGGAGTGATGCTCATTTCACTCCCAAGGTTAGTATCAATGACACCTTCGTTCATAATATTGAAGTTTTTCGTTTAACAATATTCTAAACTAAGGAATCTTTGCCTGAAATAAACTATTTGTAGCCTATTAATAATCTATGTTTCTTTCCCAGTAGTTTTGATCTTCAACTTCTTCAAGAATGACCAAGTAGTTTTCGTATCGCATTTGGGCGATCTCACCATTTGCAATGCTTTCTTTGACTGCGCATTTGGGTTCATTGCGATGTGTGCAGTCATTGTATTTACAATTTTCCGAAAGGATAAAAAATTCTTTAAAATTGTGTGCAATGTCCATCACTTCAAGATGATTATATGAAAGTGTTTTGATGCCGGGAGTGTCTATGAGTTTTGTTTGTTCATTGATAAAGAACATTTCTGCAAAGGTGGTAGTATGTTGTCCTTTTCCAGAAAAGTCTGAAAGTTCTTGGGTCTTTAGTTCTAATTCAGGGTGTATGGCATTGAGTAAGGTTGATTTGCCAACACCTGATTGTCCACTGAGCATTGAAGTTTTTCCTTGTAATATTTTATTTAATTCTTCTATACCAGTTCCATCGATTGCAGAACTAAGAACTACATTATAACCTATACTGGTATAAACAGTTTTTAAGTATTGATATATCGCTAAGTCATCTTCATTGTACAAGTCGGATTTATTGAAAACAATGGTTACCGGAATATTATATGGAGAAGTCATCAATAAAAATCGATCGATAAATCCTTGTTTTAATTTGGGATGATTGATCGTAATAATTAATATGGCTTGATCTATATTGGAAGCAATAATATGTAAGAAATGTTTTTTCCGTGGTGACTGTCTAATGACATAGTTTTTTCTTATTTCGATTTCAGTGATGGTGGCGGTATTCTCAGCATCTCCTTCCATTTCTAAGATTACATAATCACCAACAGCTACTGGATTGGTTAATTTTAATCCATCTAATCTAAATTTACCTTTTATTCTTGCTTTGATGATTTGTCCATCTTCAAGTGCAACCTCATACCAGCTACCGGTTGAACGAATAATCAAGCCTCTCATACGGAGACTGTATTTTTTCTTTGATTGTGAATTGCTTGTGCCATCTCACTAATGAGGCTCGGATTTTTTTCAACTGCATTTCCTACTACAATAAGATCTGCCCCTGCTTTTACATTTGCGTAAGCCTTATCTGGAGTTCTTATACCGCCTCCGACAATCAAAGGTACTTTTACGGCACCACTTACATTTTCAATCATTGATTCTGAAACTGGATTTGTCGCTCCAGAACCTGCATCTAAATACATAAGCTTGAGTCCAAGCATTTCTCCCGCCATTGCGGTGCACATTGCAATGTCATCTTTTTCATTCGGAATAGGAGATGTATTGCTCATGTATTGTACAGTAGAATTTACACCTCCATTGATTAGCATATATCCTGTTGAGATTATTTCTAGCGGACTCATTTTTAAGTAAGGTGCTGTGATCACATGTTTCCCGATTAACAATTCGGCATTTCTTCCCGAAATTAAGGAAAGGAAGAGAATTGCATCCGCTTTATAACTTAATTGGAAAGAGTTGCCGGGGAAAAGGATCATGGGTATATCACATGCCTTTTTTATTTCAGAAAGGACATTATCAAGCATATCGTTGACAATCAAACTTCCCCCAATAAAAAAGTAATCTACATCAGCATCAAGGGACTTTTGTATAATGTTTTCAAGATGTTTCAGGCGCATCTTATCGGGATCGATAAGGATGGCCAAAGATTTTTCACCTTTTTGCTTCTTACTTAATAGTGAGTTATAGATTGTCATGCCAAACAAATTTAAGCAAAATTGTTTTTTGTTGTGTTAAAGGGGTTACCTATTGCGATTATTGACATATAGGAGTATAGAACAGTAACAATAGCTGATCACTAGAACATAATCCAAAGAACTTTTCAGAATGGGTGGCTCTACATATAAATGTATGGCCATTTTTTCTTTAATTTGCAGCCACTTTCGGAGAATTGGCCGAGTGGCTTAAGGCGCACGCTTGGAAAGCGTGTATACCCCAAAAGGGTATCGGGGGTTCGAATCCCTCATTCTCCGCTTCTTTTTCCTATGTCATTGAGAAATATCATAGCTTTTATTCTAATTCTATCCTCCTTGATTTGTCTATATCCTGGATTAGTCAGACCAATCTTATCCATTAATATTGGTGTGGATCTCCCAATACTTGGGAGTGTGGAACTTCATAATACCAAACAAAGTATCATTGGAACCATTAAGACCTTACATAAAAATAAAAATGTCTTGGTAGCTGGCTTGATATTATTTTTTAGTGTCGTGGTGCCTATTTTGAAGGCATTGATTTTATGCTTGGTATTATTTATTAAAAAATTACCAAAAAGAAATCAATGGCATCGATTTGTTTCGATTATTAGTAAATGGTCAATGGCTGATGTTTTTGTTGTCGGCATCATGTTGGCATTTCTGGCTACAAAATCTGATGATAATATTGATGCTCAGCTTCACGAGGGGTTTTATTATTTTCTAGCCTATTGTTTATTATCTATTGCAGGTCATCTAATATTGACAGTTGAAAATAAGAAGAATTAGTATTTTCTTACTCTAGGTAAATGTGATTCTACATGTCCATTTCCTACCTAGGATAGAAGATGGTTTAATGGTCGTAAAGAAGGATATTATCTACGCTGTAAGTGCTTCTTGAATAGGTTTTACAGGGTGTAATAGGTTATCCTTAGCAAGAATTAATTTTTCCATATTTATACTGATCAACATTCTTACAAAAGAATTAAGATGAATGTTGGTAATGGCTTGTTGATACATGGGAATCAATTTAGATAACTTGGTATTTATTTCCCAAAGATTTAAGTCACCTTGATAACCAGTATTTAATGAAATATTGTCATTATTGTTTCTTTCAATAATCAACTCATTGTTAATGATAAGATCATTGTACTTTGAGATGCAGCTGGAGTTTAAGCTTCTGATCTCAAGTAACGGTTCAATCGAATTGGTATTCCAAGCTTTAGAAAAAAGCGAATCTATAAGTTTTTTAAGTTCTATATGCTGCTTCAAAAGATAACCAAGTGTTTGCTTTTGTGTTTTGTTGAAATTTTCTCTCGGGGTTTTCATTTGTTATAAGTTTATGTTCTCTACATACTTGTATATGCCTCTAAAACGGCCAATGGTTGCATATGTTACACCTTAAAACAAGAAAAAGAGCAAATTTTAAGAATCAATTAACACTTACATCCAAATATATAATGGCATGAAAAGATAAAGTGTGACATAAAAGAAGGAAAAAACTAACTTCTGCCCCATATATAGGCAATGGTAAAGCCTGAAACAATGTGCCATATGCCCCACCAAGCAGTAATAAGTGCCATACCACCAAGGCCATCAAAGAAACTAAAAATTAACAACAACCCTAGACCTGAATTTTGTATTCCAGTCTCTATCGTCAATGTTTTTTTATCCTTAAAAGGTAGACCCATCAAGTGACCTGAAAAGTAACCAGAAAACAGGGCGGCTAAATTGTGAATCAGCACTAAGAAAAAGATGGAAGCTATTACATTTATAAAATTCTGATAATTCAATACCAAAGCACCAAAGACAATAATTAAAAACATTCCCATTGAAATGATACGCATTGGTTTGGCTAGCTTAAAGGCAAGCTTGGGATATTTATTTTTAAATAAATATCCAATAATTATCGGAATGATAATTATTAAGGAAATTGTTTTTATTACTTCAAACCAGCTAATGTTTACCTCTCTAAGGATTGCTTGTGTTGGTTCATAAAGATTTCCATAAAAAGCTAGATTGATGGGTGTAAAGAAGATGGCAATAGTGCTAGAAATAATGGTTAAGATAATTGATAACTCGACATTTGATTTTGCAAGTGAACTAATAAAATTTGAAATGTTTCCGCCAGGACAAGAGGCAACCAATATCATACCCAAGGCTAAACTTGGGGCAGGCTTCATAATGATTATGATCAGAAAAGTAAGTGCAGGCAATAATAAAAGTTGAGAAAACATTCCAGTCAATACTTTCTTTGGAGAAGTAAGAACAATTTTAAAATTTTCTAAGGTTAGATCAAGCGCTATCCCAAACATGATAAAGGCAAGGGTGATATTCATGAAGAGTATCCCTGTCTCATTAAAGTTTATTGCGATGCTATCTAAATCCATGCTGGTGACTTATCCTGAAAACCAAAATTTGATTCGATAATTGTCAAATATTTCAGATTCCTTATTTTTTATTTTTTGAACTCTAATGGTATTTTTCCCTGGGCTAATGATTGATGTAGGGATATAAGTTAAGATTCCAAATCGATTTCCTTGTTTGTGATTGTGTCCAAGAAATTCACCTTGATATGGTGCCTCATTGAGAAAAACGGATATATATTGTTTTGCGCAATTGAGAAAATGTTTTCTTTCTCTAATCCGATCGGCTTCATCTTTTATAATTTCATCTTCTTGATATTCACCACAAATTAAATCTTGTATGTAGGATTCATGACTAAGAACTGGAATAAAAAGTTTGATAAAGGGTCCAGAAATGATGTCGGAGTCAATGACTGGAATAAAAATATTTTGATTTGGATCAAATTGATCAAGATAATTGTTGGCGTAAACACTATTGTCAAAGATGTTTATTTGATCTCCACTTCCTTTGGCTATTAGAATCCCAATATTTGATTGTTCTAAGTAATGCATTGACAAGCCAGAAGCGATAATAATAAATGGGAATGCAACTTTAATACTTGCTGAAGCACTTTTGGCATTCGATTGGAAGGTGAAAATAATTTGATTAAGTGGTTTATAAATAAAAGGTGTTATGATATTGCCATAGATATAGGAAGCCACAAAAAAATACTTTTGTAATTTTTCATTATTTCTATACTTTTCATTTTTACCAAAGAATCCAAATATACTTACTGCAAAAGTTATGAAAGTAAAAACTACAGCTAGAGCAATCCATATTGGGGTAGGAATGTATTGGTGAGTCAACATATAAATGACCAACAAAATTGAAAAACTAACAGACATCATGCCATACATGAGCATAAAAACAAATGCACCTGCAAACATACCACTGCATTGCTTGTCGACGGCTTTGATCGTTTCTTTGACGGTAGGAAGTTTTTTTGCGATCAGTCTGGAAAATATGGGCGAGTAATACCCGTCTTCAATTTTATATCCATTCGGATAAATGGAATTAAGTCCAATAAGACCAACCCAATAAGCCCTTATTATAAAATGGATAATAAAAAAGGTCGTCAGAATTGAGATTCCAAATAAATAGAAAAACGAAATAGCGTAACCTGCTAGATAATATTTTACAGGAAGGCGATCAATCAATGTATCGCTTAAAATATAGACAAATTCTGGTAGATAGAGGGTCCCATAAAGTGCTAACCCAGAAATTAATAATTCTGCTTGCCAACTTTCCTTCTCGAGTCGTTTAAGCCACTTTGGTGTTTTTTGCTGTTCTGTTTCTGAAGTCATCTGCTTAAAAATAATAAATAATCTTCTTTATAAAATGTAATAATTTTAGATTCTTAAAAGAATTACTTTTCATATGGATTTGATGGTAGATCTTTGAAAAGTCTATTAAGTAGATTACTTTTCGGAAAGAGGATATACCAGGCAGTTGCAAAGATTAATTTTAGATCGGTAAAAGTGCAAAGATTATTTTGATAATATATTTCTAGAGCACCCTTGTAAGGGGCTATAACTTTTTCGTAAAACACATGTGGCTCTTCCGTGGCGCTTGAGATAAGTTCTTCTTCATCTCTATAATAAATAGATCCTAAACCTGTAAGACCAGGTTTAACATTATAAATTTCATTTCTAATTTCATCAGGGTAAGCATTAAAAGTTCGTGTCACCAATGGCCTTGGTCCTACGACACTCATATCTCCAATGAGTATATTGATTATTTGAGGCAGCTCATTAATTTTTGTTTTTCTTAAAATCCTTCCAACCTTAGTAACTCTAGGATCATTCCGTACTGTAATCGAACCAGAGCCCATATTAAGACTGTTTTTTAACATGGTAGCGAATTTGTATATCTTAAATTCTTTGTTGTGTAGTCCCAATCTATTTTGGAGATAAAAGACTTCCCCTTCGCCAGTTAATTTGAGAAGAATAATTACTATGATAAAAAGTGGTGATAAAATGATCAAAGCAATAATTGCGATAAGGATATCTAAAGTTCTTTTTATAGGCTTATACATATTACATACTTTGATCGAGGTTTCTGCCCTTTTCGATATGTTGAAAGCTTGAAACGTAACTTGAAAGTATTGAAATTATTTTTTCTTTAGAAAGCTTGGCCTCATTAAGTTGAAGCTTAAGTTTTGCTATTTCTGTATTTGTCTGTTCCAAGTCCATTTCATTGTTTGTGCTAATTACCCCAAGTGTTTTATGTTTGTCAAGCGCATAATTTTCTTCTTCAGTATAAAATTCTTCGAAAGATTTTTCACCACTTGTATTGGACTCGAAAAAGTAAACAGGATATTTTTTTAATGCATGATTTAAATTTTTGGATTTCTCTTTGGCTTCCTTTTCGCTATCTGAGTAATCTGCTTCGTAACCGAGATGGGCTAACAAGTCCTCAGCAATGCTTGTAAAAGTTTTTAATTCTTTGTTCATATCTAATTTTGGAAAAAAGATGTTTCCGCTTTTTGATAATATACATGCGAGTAGGCATAACTGGCCTGATTCAGTAGGAGATATAAAGTACCTTCTGATATCTTTTGGACTAGTTAAGGGTTGACCCATTGCAATTCTTTTCAGGTAAGCATCTGGTAGACTTCCATTTGAAAAAGCAACATTTGCAAATCTGGCTGTGCTAACTTTAAAAGTATTTTGGAAAGCAAGGATGATTTGCTCCATGAGTTTTTTACTTGCGCCCATCACATTAACGGGGTTAGCCGCCTTGTCTGTAGAAACCGCAAAAAAATGATCAGGGGGGTTTTTGGCTAGAAGATTTAATAAATTTAAGGAATTGAAAACATTATTTTGTAACATGGCTTTGATGGAATAAATGTCTTTTTCGCTGCGTACATGTTTGTGTGCCGCAAAATTAGCGACTATATTAAATTTACCTTCGTTCTTTAATAGTTCTTCGAAAATGATGCTTCCAAAATCAATGGGATATGTTCTAAGATCATTCGGCAATTGATAATCTGGATTGCTTCGAAGGTCTCTGATCAACTCTGCTAAGGCATTTTCGTTATGATCCACAACAACAATTTTGCCTGGTAAAAAGGGAAGACTTGCTTTTATAAAAGATGAACCAATGGTTCCAGCACCACCAATTACCAGCAAAGATTTTCCAGTCAAGGCTTCCTGTAATGTTGCCTTGTTTGATTCTAAATCTTCGTGAAAAAGACTTTCCTCACGTTCGGTAACTTTATCATTGATGAAATTATGCAGATTGAAATTGTAATTCATACGCTACTTTGTTTATACCAGTTGGTCATTTTTTCAATTGCTATATGTGTTGGTATTTGATTTTTAATATTTAATCTATCCAATGATTCTTTATTGTCAATTTCAAAGGAATTAAAGACTCTGTTGTAGAATCCTGGTTTGAGTAATTTAATAAATTTTCTTCCTAAGAATGGAAGTTTAAAAATATTTGCTTTTACATTTAGGCCTCTCACGATATAATTAATAAGTTGGCTTGTTGATATAGCATGATCGTCCCCAGCTATAAAAATACCATCCGCTTTTAAATCTATTATCCTATTCAGCATTTCATTCAAATTGTCTATGCTAACCAGACTTCTTTTATTATCAATATCTCCTAGAGGAAGAGGAGTTCCTTTGTAGATATGTTTCATTAATGTTAGCATATTGCCTTTTGCTTGAGGTCCATAAACCACAGGGGTACGAACAATGCTTACTTTAAAATTCACGTCATTCATTAGTGAAAGCTCCTTTTCAGCTTCCAATTTACTAATACCATAGGCATCTGTTGGTATGGTCTCACTGTTGATATTTAAGGTTTGTTTACTATAACTATCGCCATAGACCTTGACACTGCTCATAAAAATAAAATGCTTTATTCCATTTTCTTTTGCGTTTTTAGCAAGCTCGATTGTTAGATCTGTGTTTACTTTTCTATAAATATCTTGCGCTGTAATGTTTTTTTGATGAGCAATTCCTGCCAAATGTAATATGCAATCTACTTCTTCGAATGTTTGTTTAACCCAATTTTTAGTTCTTAGAGAACAGGTTTTTATGTTGTACTTTTCTTTATTTGACTTTTGGAAGTGTTTTCCAATAAAGCCAGACGCTCCTGTGACTAAAATGTTATTCATTTAGTTTCTTTACCATAGAAACGATATTAAGGTGTGCTTGTCTAATTTCAGATTCTATATTTTCTGGAAAACCTAAGATTTTATTTTTCTTTTTTTCAATTTCTTCCTTATTAATGTATTTTAAGAATTCAATGGTTTGTGATTCAGCATTTTCACTCGGTTCAATAATCCATCCAGCATCTTTAAAGTCTTGCCAGCTATCACAGTTTTTATCACCATAAAATAAAAAAAGTGATTTTTGATGTACTGCGCTGACTAATTTAGATGGTACACAAACATTTATCCAACTATATTTTAAAGAAACCAGGTGGACGTCTATGTAATTTAAATCATTTCTTGGAACATAATCAAGAAGAATAACTCCTTCAGGTGGATTTTTGATATAGTCTTTGACTACCTGCGCTTTAGATCCATAGACAACTAAAATTAATTGATGCTTTTCTGGATTTATGTTGTCTATTATATTCTTAAGAAAATCGGTGGAGTGTGCTTCACCTAAATTTCCAATGTATCCAAAATAGATTTTAGAGTCATCGGTTTTCCATTTAGGTTTTGTATTGTTTTCAGGGACTTTTAATGGCTTATTGATAAGTACTCCACATGGCATGATAATAGTTGGGATTTCCTTCTTGTATTTTTGGGCTAAATATTTTGCTTGTATTGCTCCTAGACTAATTAATCCTGATGGTGCCGACTGATATATTTTTTTAAAGAAGTGCTGGTAAATTTTATTTTTTTCTTTGGTGAGTCTATTCGCGACGAAGGCCTCTGGATATAAATCCATTGACCAATAAATCCAAGGAATATTTCTTTTATTGAGTTTTCGAGCTGCCCAGTAGATTAATAAAGGCGGACTACACATGACAATTATAGGGCCAGTAGAAACTTTTATCGATTTATTGATTAATAACAATCCTTCAATAAGACTACTAAATAGTCTTATAAACTTATTCTTGCCATTGTAGATTGATCTGACCTTGTGGATTCTTCCATGAATATCTCCTTCAGCACCACCACCTTGATAGCTGCCGTCAGTATGTACGATCGATACTTCAATATTGTGATTTAAGAAAGTTTTGGCTAAATCACTTGCTGATTCGGCGATGACGCTTTTGTTCGGTGGATAGTTTCTATCTACAATAGTTACTGCTATTGGATTCTTTCTTTCCACGTCAAGTATATTTCATTAAATATATCTTCTAATGATTTGGTAAGATCCCAGTTGGGGTAATGAGATTTCATTTTACTTAAGTCGGAGTAGTAGCATATGTGATCTCCAATTCTATTTTGGTCACTGTAATTATACTTCATGGGTATGTTAGAAATTCCGGAAATAAGATCAAAAGCTTCTAGAATAGAACAGGTATTTTCTTTTCCACCTCCTAAATTGTATACCTCAGCCATTCTTGGTGCCTTGATAAATTCTTCAATAAATCTTGCCACATCATAAGAATGAATATTGTCTCTTACCTGCTTACCTTTGTATCCAAATATAGTGTACTCTCTTTCAATCAAGTTACATTTGATCAGGTAGCTTAAGAATCCATGTAATTCTACACCGCTATGATTGGGTCCTGTAAGACAGCCTCCTCTAAGACAAGCGGTCGGCATATTGAAATATCTACCATATTCTTGTACAGAAATATCTGCAGCTACTTTTGAAGAACCAAATAAAGAATGTTTGGTTTGGTCAATTCTGAATGTCTCTGGAATTCCTTGGGCGTAAGTAGGATCTGCATAATCATATCTTTTATCTAATTCTACCAATTCGATCTCATTGGGAGCATCACCATATACTTTATTGGTTGATAAATGTACAAATGGAATCTGTGTAGAATACTGTCTTGTTGCTTCGAGTAGATTAAAAGTACCTACTGCATTGGTGTCAAAATCATCAAATGGGATATCAGCAGCTCGGTCATGTGAAGGCTGTGCCGCAGTGTGCACAATTGCATCTGGTGCAATTTCTTTTATTGTCTTGAGTACTGCCTCTCTGTTTCTAATATCTAATTCGTGATGATGGAAGTTTGAAATGGTTTTTTCTAATCGTTTTTGATTCCATCGAGTATCTCCTTTATCACCAAAAAAAACAGCTCTTTGATTATTGTCAATGCCATGAATTTCCCAACCTAAATCTCCAAAGTGAATGCAAACCTCTGATCCAATGAGTCCTGATGATCCAGTAACCAATAACTTCTTCATATTACAAATATTCTTAATGCAAAGTTATTAAAATTAATGGCAAAGCTATTGTGGGTTATATTAATTTCTACACTGTAAGGTCCTACAAATGGAATCTTTATGAGTAGAGACGATTATGTGCATTTTGCAAAAGCAATAACAAGTGAATTACTTATTTATTTTCAATTCACCCATAAGAATGTTCTTGGATTTAGGTTCTATTTTCTTTTTCATTAGGACTAGTGGTTCTTATTTTCTATCCACTTTCTAGCATTGACAAAAGCTTCTATCCAAGGGCTTACTTCATCATTCCGTCCTTCGGGATAGTGCGCCCAATTCCATTGGAATGTAGAACGTTCGATGTGAGGCATCATGACCATATGTCTACCATCTTTACTACACATCATGGCAGTGTTATAATCACTTCCATTTGGATTTGCAGGATATCCATTGTAGCCATATTTTGAAACTATGTTATAATTTTCTTCTCCTTCGGGTAAATAAAATTTTCCTTCACCATGAGAGATCCAAACTCCTAAAGTAGAGCCTGCAAGGGAAGCCATCATCACAGAATTATTTTCTTGTATAATAACTGAGGTGAAGGCACTTTCGTGTTTGCCAGAATCATTATGCAGCATTTTAGATTTCTGCTTATGCTCAGGATTGATTAGATTGAGCTCAACAAAAAGTTGGCAGCCATTACAAATACCTACAGACAATACGTCATCTCGTTTGAAAAAGTTATCAAGAGTTTGTTTTGCTTTTTTATTGTATAGGAATGCTCCCGCCCATCCTTTGGCTGATCCAAGGACATCAGAATTTGAAAATCCACCTACGGCACCAATAAATTGGATGTCTTCTAAATTTTCCCTTCCGGAAATAAGATCCGTCATATGGACATCCTTGACATCGAAACCAGCCAGATACATGGCATTGGCAAGTTCTCTTTCTGAATTGCTGCCTTTTTCTCTCAGCACTGCTGCTTTCGGCCTTGGTTTACTACTGTCAATCGCTGGAAGTTTGCCTGTAAATTGAGTTGGGAAAGAAAAGTAGAGTTCTTGTTTTTTATAATTTTCAAATCTTTCTTTTGCAAGCTTTAAGCCGGATTGTTTTTGATCTAACAAATATGAAGTTTCGTACCAGGTATCTCTCAGATTAGTAACATTAAATTTGAATTGATCTTCGCCATTTACGCAAGTGATAAAAGGCGTATTGCTTACTTGACCGATTTTTATTGCATGTACAAATCTTTCTCTTAAATATGGCTCAATAGTTTCATCTTTTGCTTGGAAAATGATTCCTGCATTTTCTGCAAAAAGTAATTTAACAGAATCATCTTCCGAGAGTTCGGTTAAATTAATTTCTGCTCCTAAATGATTCGAACTGAAACACATTTCCAGAAGGGTAGTAATCATTCCTCCTGCAGAAATATCATGACCAGCAATAATCTTTTCTTGTTTGATTAATTCTTGTATTGCATTAAAAGCGTTCGAGAAATTTTGTGCATCATTGATTGTAGGTGCTTTTGAGCCGACCTTGTTTAGCGTCTGCGCAAAAGAGGATCCTCCAAGCTGATAACTACAGGTGGAGAAATTGATATAATAAATTGCACCACCTGAGGATTTGAATACTGGCTCTATTATTTTGTTGATATCATCACAATGAGCTGCAGCTGAAACAATGACAGTACCAGGAGCAAGTACATCTTCATTTGGATATTTCTGTTTCATCGACATTGAATCTTTGCCCGTAGGGACATTGATTCCTAACTGGATTGCAAATTCAGAAATACCCTTTACTGCTTCATATAATCTCGCATCTTCGCCTTCGTTTTTTGCAGGCCACATCCAATTTGCAGAAAGCGAAACAGATTTCAAACCATCTTTGAGTGGGGCCCAGATAATATTTGTCAATGCTTCTGCAATAGAATTCTTAGAACCGGCGTCTGGATCAATTAAAGCACTTACTGGGGCATGACCGATTGAGGTGGCTATTCCATGCTTGCTATCATAATCAAAGGCCATCACGCCACAGTCATTAAGTGGTAATTGTAGAGGTCCAGCGCATTGTTGTTTTGCTACTCTACCACCAACACATCTATCCACTTTATTGGTCAGCCAATCTTTACAAGCTACAGATTCTAACCTCAGCACATTTTCAAGGTATTCGTTGATTTTGGATTTCGAATAACTTGGTTCATCATAAGATCTTTCTATTGTTTTGTCGCGTAAAATGGTGATCGGGGAGCTACCAAACATGTCATTCATCGCGAGGTCGATGGGTTTGTCTCCGTTTGATGATGATTCGAAGATAAATCTATCGTCTCCTGTAACTGTACCAACGGTGTACATAGGCGCTCTTTCTCGATCAGCTATTTTCTGTAAGGTAGGTAGGTCTTTTTCGCTGATGACAAGACCCATTCTTTCTTGAGATTCATTACCAATTAACTCTTTGGCTGAAAGTGTTGGATCACCGATTGGGAGTTTGGCTAGATCGATGTGACCACCAGTATCTTCTACCAGTTCAGATAGGCAATTTAGGTGTCCACCAGCACCATGATCATGAATCGATACGATTGGGTTTTCAGAGCTCTCAATTAATCCTCTAATGGCATTTGCTACCCTTTTTTGCATTTCAGGATTGGACCTTTGTACAGCATTTAGTTCTATTCCAGTCGAAAATTCTCCTGTGTCAGCAGAAGAAACTGCTGCACCACCCATACCTATTCGGTAATTATCTCCCCCTAAGATGACGATCTTGTCATTGACTTTGGGAGTATCTTTTAATGCTTGATCTGCTTTGCCATATCCAATGCCTCCAGCAAGCATTATTACTTTATCGAAGCCAAGTTTTCGCGCATCTTCTTCATGTTCAAAAGTAAGTAGTGAGCCGTTGATAAGGGGTTGACCAAACTTATTGCCGAAATCTGATGCTCCATTGGATGCTTTGATGAGGATATCTATTGGGGTTTGATATAACCATTTTCTTTCTGCCATGGCCTTTTCCCATGGTCGATTTTGATACAATCTAGAATAGGAGGTCATATAGACAGCGCTACCTGAAAGAGGAAGTGAACCAATCCCACCAGCAAGTCGGTCTCTAATCTCACCACCTGATCCTGTTGCGGCACCATTGAATGGTTCTACCGTTGTTGGGAAATTGTGCGTTTCTGCTTTTAGAGAAATGACAGCGTCGAATTTTGTTTTTTCGTAGTAATCAGGTTGATCAGCAGATTTTGGTGCAAACTGGGTAACTTTTGGTCCTTTGATAAAGGCAACGTTATCTTTGTAGGCAGATACGATGTTGTTCGGATTTTGTTTGGATGTTTCCTTGATCATTTTGAAGAGCGAAGATTCTTTTTCTTCTCCATCGATGATGAAAGTTCCATTAAAAATCTTGTGTCGACAATGTTCACTGTTTACTTGAGAAAAACCAAAAACTTCTGAGTCGGTGAGTGGTCTTTCAATTCTTTCTGCAACTTTATTCAGGTAATCTATTTCTTCTGGATTTAAGGCCAACCCTTCTTGCTTGTTGTAGGCATCAATATCTGTTATTAAGATGATGTTTTCTGGTTGGATGTTGACCGTAAAAATATCCTGAGAGAGTTTGCTAAATTTTTCTGAGAGCATCGGATCGAAATCGTTACTCTCTTGTTTTATTGCTGTAAATTTTTCAATTCTCTCTATCCCTTGGATGGACATATTTTGTGTTATTTCTACGGCATTGGTGCTCCAAGGAGTAATCATCGCAGCTCTGGGACCAACGAAACTACTATCAATGGTATCCTGATTGATTTGTTGCTGATCACCAAATAGCCAGGATAGCTTTTGAAGATCATCATCGTTAAGGGCTTGAGAAGTTTGGACTGCAAAAATGGTCGAGCTAGGAAGGCCGAAAAATAGTATCATATGCTTAAACTATTAAGCACACAAATTTGAGTTTTTTAAGCAGAAAAAAAGAATTATGGAGCTCATATTCATTTACGGAAGTGAAATAAATGTGAAAAACAAAGAATTCTTGAATATCGAGAGACATGTTCTCTTGCAAATACACCAAGCATATCATTATATTGACCTCTTAAACTTTAAAAATGGCAGAGACTGATTTTTGGACTGGTTCCGAAAGATATTTGTGTGATAGAGAGTTGGCACAATCATTTCATATTGCAAGGACTTTGGGTATGCCTTTGTTGATAGAAGGGGAGCCAGGAACAGGAAAGACTGAGCTTCCTATCCAATATGCAAAAGATAAAGGCTTAGAGTTGTTTGTGTATCCAACTGGTTCGAAGAGCAATGTTGAACAATTTGTGGCAAGATTTGATCATGTCAAATATTTGAGGGACTCTCAAATTGAAATTCTTAATTCTCAACGAGAAGAGAAAGGACTTAAAAGTAGATTGTCAACCGGGGGTAGGAATCCTGAAAAACTTGCTGATTACGTTGCTAAAGGACCGGCTGCAAAAGCTTATTCTACACCAAATTCTGTTTTATTGATTGATGAGATAGACAAGGCACCGAGAGAATTTCCCAATGATCTACTGTATGCACTTAGCCATAGAAAGTTTATTATGCCGGAATCAAATGAGATAATAGAAGTAAGTGAGGCGAATATGCCTGCGATTGTGATTACATCAAATCGAGAGCAAGAATTGCCCACCGCTTTTAAGGGTAGATGCATTTACCATTACATTCATTTTCCAGAAGCAGACACAATGAGAGAAATTATTGCCAAGCATTATCCAAAGGTTGAAGATCGGATTGTAGATGTTGCTTTGGATGTGTTTTATCATTTGCGAAGAATAGGACTGGAAAGATCACCAACCACCAGAGAACTGTTGAATTGGCTTAAGTATGTGAAAAATTATAGCACTTCCGAAGCTGTTGACAAAATTCAAAAACTTGAGGGTTTAGGGACACTTATCAAAACCCAAACTGACTTAGAGCGAGTACAACAAAAAATACTTAATAATCCGATGGATTTTAATCGTCGAAGTACACCCAATTAATGTTTGAAAAACTCCCACAAAAATTTAAGGAATATGAGATTCCGGTCGATGTTAGGGCGTTGTTGCTTTTGAGAAAAGCAATGGATCGGAATCTTGTGAAAACCATTGGAGATATTTACAATGTACTGAAAGGTATAGTGGTTAAGAATCCAGATATGATGGGTCCTTTTACGAAAGCTTATTATGACTATTTTCTTAATATTAAAATTCAGCATGGTGATCGCTTGTCAGATGCGATTCTAAGATCAGAAACATTCAAAAAATGGAAAGAAGATAATCTTGATAGAATGGGTGATGATTTAAGTACCGATGATTTGGTAAACCTTTTTCTAGATGAAGTCCATATGACACATTATGATATCAAGGAGGTATTGGATGGTAAAACCTTATGGGATAATGATCGTGGTGATCTAGAAGATCAAGAAAGTGAAGATGATCTGTTGGAAACTGCAAGAAGGAAACTTGATAAGATGGCAGACTATTCTGATCTTAGTTTGGAGGAATTATTAGAGCGTCTGCAAGAAGTTATGGATAGACAGAGATCAAATCATTCTGGTGGTAGTCATTGGATAGGAACAGGTGGGATATCTCCATATGGTCATGGAGGAGCTGCAAAAGATGGGTTGAGAGTGGGCGGTACGGGTGGAGGTAAAATGGCGCGTAAAGTTTTGAACGATCGAAAGTACTTTCCTGTAGATCTTGATGCTATTATAAATGACAATAATGTTGATGCAGCCTTGGCCTCTTTGAAGGGGATCATCGAGGAATCCGCTCGTGAAGATTTGGATATTCCGGTCACGATAAAGAAGGGCTTGAAAAGGGGAGGTTTATTTATCCCAGAAATAAAAAGTGAGAAGGAAGATAAACTTCAGGTGTTGTTGATGATAGATAATGGAGGGTATTCTATGGACCCATACATTCGAGTCGTGCAGACTTTGTTTAGGAAAATGAAAACACGATTTGCCCATGATCTTGAAACCTACTACTTCCATAATACCATCTATGATCGAGTTTTCTCAGATGCACAACGAATTAAGTCTAAATCTGTAGAGCAGATACTAAAAAAAGATCCAAATTATAGGGTTTTCATTGTGGGCGATGCTGCCATGGCGGCTTATGAATTGAATAAACCTAGTATAGAAAGTTACCGAGCAATGAAAAGCCATTTTAAGAAAATCGCTTGGCTTAATCCTGAGCCACAAAAGTATTGGGCACATACCTTTACCACCATGGTTATTAAAGAATTGATTCCCATGTATCCACTGAGTCCAAAAGGCATTGAAGAGGCAGTGCGAGGAATGAATAGAAAGCTTAATTGATTTTTATTCTCATAAGGTCAAACTTAATCAAATATGATATTTGGCTTTTAAATTCCAAAAGAGTTCAATGAATTAAGTATTTTGTTGAAACAAATCGAAAATACTATCTACAAATCTAATTTGAACTCAAATCAACATGAATAAGAAAAGAAGAAGTTTTATCATGACTACCGGCGCATTGGCAGCAGGAACTATGTTGTTACCACACCTGGCTTGTACATCTAAGAAAGGGATGGTGGAAGAAGAGAAGATGATGAGTAAAGCAAACATGATCGATAAGTTTGGGATTCAGTTGTGGACCTTGCGGGACAATATTCCAGATGACCCCAAGGGAGTACTTGCTAAAGTAGCCTCTTATGGGTTTAAGCAAATTGAAGGGTTTGAGGGAGCACAAGGTATGTTTTGGGGCATGACACCAAGGGATTATCAAAGCTATCTTGGTGATTTAGGGATGAAGATGGTAGCAAGCCATTGTAACATTCAGGAAAATTTTGAAATGAAAGCAGCGCAAGCTGCTGCTATAGGAATGGATTATCTAATATGTCCATGGATAGGTCCTCAGAAGAGTATGGATGATTGGAAGAAGGTAACAGATAAATTTAATGAATGTGGAGAGATATGTCGGAAGGCAGGAATAAAATTTGGTTACCACAATCATGCCTATACTTTCCGTGCTTTTACAGGAATGATTCCTCATGATTTTATAATGGATAATACTGATCCAGCATTGGTTTATCATGAAATGGATATTTATTGGGTCGTAACTGGTGGTGCTGACCCTATTGAGTATTTGAAAAAATACTCTGGGAGATTTAGGTTATGTCATGTTAAGGATCGATTAAAAGATGCACCAGATGACCAAAGAGAGGCATCCTGTAATCTTGGAACTGGGAAAATTGATTTCGCGAAGATTTTAAAAGTAGCGAAGGATAATGGAATGGAATATTTTTTCATGGAGCAAGAGCGATATGATACAGATACGCCATTGGAAAGTGCAAGGATTGGTGCGGAGTATATGAAGAATTTGGTTTTGGGATAGTAGTGGATTTATTGGTTTATGTAATTGATAAAATGAAATAATAAATTTTCATCTCACTATTTCCGCTATCTTTGAGCATGCCTTCTAGCCATGTAAATGAACCCCGTTTATATACTTTTGTTTTTGCCCTTCTCTGCTTGAGTCAAGTACTATTCTCTGCTAGTTTTAATATGATTATTCCAGAACTTCCAGATTATTTGAGAGCTATGGGAGGAGAAAAGTATATCGGATTAATCATTGCTTTATTTACAACTACTGCGGGATTATCTCGTCCATTTAGTGGAAAATTGACAGATACAATAGGAAGAATTCCTGTGCAGATTATTGGGACATTGGTATGTGTTGTGGCCAGTCTTTTATATCCATTTGTGAGTTCTATTTTTGCCTTCTTATTGTTGCGTTTATTCCATGGTTTTTCAACCGGTTTTAAGCCAACAGCGACCGCTGCATATTTGGCAGATATTGTTCCAGCTTCGAGGCGAGGTGAGGCGATGGGAATCTTAGGAGTTAGTATGAACATCGGTGCTTCGATTGCACCACCTTTTGGGAGTTATTTGGCTGCAGAGTATTCTATTGATATGATGTTTTATTTTTCTTCGGGTCTAGGTTTACTTTCTGCTTTGATGGTTTTGGGAATGAAAGAGTCTTTGGAAAACACGGAAAAGTTCAGTCCTTCACTATTGGTATTGAAGAAAACTGATATCATTGATCGTTCTGCTTTATTACCTGCTTCAATTGCTTTGTTGTTGTACATGAGTATAGGAGCTTTGTTAACAGTAGGGCCCGATCAATCTGCCTATTTGGGTGTTGGGAATAAAGGTTTTTTCTTTACTAGCTTCACGCTGTGTTCTGTATTATCTCGATTGGTTGCCGGAAAGGTTTCTGATGTTTATGGGAGGGTCAAAGTATTGCGAGTATCTTTGATCTTGCTATCATTATCCTTGACATATTTTTCAATGGTGGATAGCCCAAATAAATTTCTTTTGGCTTCAGGATTTTTGGGATTTTCACTTGGCGTGGCTTCCCCAGCGGTATTTGCATGGATTATAGATCGGTGTAAAGATGAAAATCGAGGAAAGGCTTTGGCGACAGTTTATATTGCACTTGAAATCAGCATTGGTTTTGGAGCTTTATTTTCTGGTTGGGTATATGGAAATGATCCCGCAAGATTTGGTTTGACATTTCTTTTATTGGCTGGGATAACCTTGATTGGCTTAGTTATTTTGTTTGGTAAAAATGATGTTGTTAAAACAATAAATTGATATTTATTAAATCGCTTGATTGGGTAAACTAATATTAAAAGTTGTTCCTTTGGTTGGAATACTTTCCACAGATATTTTCCCTTTGTTAAGTTGTACCAATTCTGAAACCAAGTGTAGACCAAGACCTGTTCCTGATTCTCCTTTGGTTCCTATATTTGTTTTGCCTTTTCTGAGATCAAAAATATTTGTAAGTTGATTTGGCGACATTCCTTGACCCTTGTCTATAATTTGAATATTTGTTTTACCATTTTCCTGATGGGCATTGATAGATATTTCTCCTCCTACTTGCGTAAATTTGATTGCGTTGTCCAAAAGATTACTGATGATAGCATTAAGGGCAATTTCATCTGCAAACACCCATGTTTTTTCATCTACATTTGATTTCAATTTGATGTCTTTTGATTGCGATTCGGATTGATAGAGGTCAAACAAAGCTTTGGTAAGATTATCAACAGAAATATGCTTAGGCTTATAAGGCATAACATCTTTTTGTAGAAGAGCCCAATGAAGAAGATTATTGACCAATTTGTTAAATGCACTTGCATTTTGTTCTATTTGTTCTCCAAATAATTCTAGTCTTTGATAATCTTTATTATCCAATAGATATTTAACCTTTGAAGAAATTCCTTTCATAGCGATGGCTGGACGTTTTAGATCATGGCCGATGATGGCAAAAAGTTTATCCTTAGTTGCGTTAATTTGTTCTAATTCAAGTTTTTGTTTTTCAATTAATTTATTTTTTCTGTGTACCCACAGATAAGACAGAAGACCGGCTAATGCGATTAAACTAAAAAAAACGGAAAGGGAAAAGAATCTTTTATTTTTTTCGTTTAGAAGAAGTTCCTTTTCAAACTGCTGGATACGAAGTTGTTCTTTTTCTTTATCGAATTTATGATTTAACTCAATGCTGGTTAGTTCAGATTTTCGTTCTGAAGAGGAAATCGAATCGCTGTGTAATTTGAATTCTTCGTGGTAGATTAGCGCTTTGTTGATATCCCCTAGATTTTTATAAGCATGATAAAGGCATTCGGAATTTACTTCTTGCTCATGTAGGATTTTATTTTCCTTACTGTAATTATATGCCTGCTGGCAAAATTCTAAAGCTTTAGAAAAGTTTTTCTTTCTCAGGTACAATTCTCCTAATGAGCCCATGACCTCATTTTTGCCTCTCAGGTCATCAATACCCTCAAATAAAACAATGGCTTCATTAAATGCTTTAATGGCTTCATTATAATTTTTTCTTCTTGCATATTCTCCTGCAATATTTTGTAGTGTTGTTGCTTTTTGAATGGTGGAGTTGAGAGAATCAGCAATGCCATAGGCGATTTTATAATATTTAAGAGATTCGTCATAATTTTCAGTGCTTTCAAATGCACCACCTAGCATATTATATCCGAAGAGTAAGACATTATTATAATTATTAAGTTTGGCAATGCTTATAGCTTCGTTTGTGTTTTCAAAAACTTTATCGTAATCTTTGATTCTGTAGTAGATGTATGAAAGGTTTACATTTGCTCTTGCAAGCGCATAGCTATCTTTTTTTATTTCTGCAAGATCCTTTGATTTTAGAAGATTTTCCATGGCCTCATTATATAAGCCTTGTTCCTGCATTGCATTTCCATTGACATTATAGAAATGCGAAAGATAATAATCAATATTATTTTCTTTCGCTAGTAAAATTCCTTTTGAAGTATAGTCGTAACAGGCTTCAAAATCGCTACTCATATATGTAGTATGAGCCAATTTTGCATAAGCTTTGATGGCTAAGGAATCATTATTACCAAGAGATAGGTCAAGTGCTAATTTGCCATAAACTAGGGCACTATCATTATTGGTATTTTTATAAATGTCTCTAAGTTTAAATACAGCATCAACTTTTTCTTCTAATGATTTTTCGTGCTTGATGACATTTCTTAAACTATCCTGATTTTCTCCAGTTGTCATGCCAAGGTAAGCGAAGAACAATGGACAACATGCTAATATGCTTTTGAGAAATCTTGGACACATTGTATAATTCGATTAAGGGTTCGTTTAAAAATAATGATTCTCTATGAAATTGAAGGCTTACACAACAATTATAAAGTTTAGATTGTGGAAAACAACCGAAATAATCCATTTACCGATGATTTATAGCCGTTTACCGATTATTAACTAAGTCATTATTAGCTCAACTAATAATTGAGGATTTTGTAATTTGAATAAACAAGCCGCTACTAATCTACTTTATGTCTGAATTTTCGCTAAATATTCTAATTGTAGAAGATGATATTTCGATTGGGCTCGAAATTGAGATTATGCTTAAAGAAATTGGTTATAAAGTAATTGATTTAGTGGATAGTTCTGGAAAAGCAGCAAGAATTATAGAGAAAGAAAATCCCGATCTCATTCTTATGGATGTAAATATCAAAGGCAATCTATCCGGGATTGAATTGGCAGACAACATTGCGCATCTTAAAATACCCATCATTTTTATAACAGGATATAATCTTGACAAGAACTTTGAGTTAGCTTCAAAAGTGGAAAATATTGGTTTTTTGGTCAAACCAATTCAGAAATACACCCTTCAATCTACAATCGAACAAGCATTTAAAAGAATGGGTGAACGTAAAGGAAATGAATTCGTTTTTCCTGTTCGAAATACGATGATATTTAAGAAACGAGGAGTGCTTTTTAGGATTAAAGTAGCAGACATTAATTTTGTTAAAGCCTCTGATGACTATACAATAACTAACACCACAGAAGGAGAATTTGTATCCACCATTAGATTGTTTGAAATGGAGGAGGAGTTGCTACCTCTAGGCTTTGTAAAAAGTCATCGAAGTTTTATTATTAATCCTGATAAGATTTTATCATTTGATACCAATAATAATGAAGTTATGATTGAAGGTATCAAAATTCCTGTAAGTAGAAATAATAAAAGCCAAATCATTGAAATCCTAAAAAATAGGAACGAATAAGCCATTTGATATACCTCCCACCGATAAAAAGTTGCCTCTTACCGAATTTGTAATCCAATATAATCACGCATCCAAAGCTTACTTTATATTTATTATAAATATTGAAGCTTGTTATTGCAAATATAGATCTTGGCTTAGATATAAAATACAACCAAATTTACGACTAGCCAATCATTTAAGATAGCTTCTTAAAATCCAACGTATGTTGTTGGAAGACATGACCTCAAAGAAATAGAATCTTTGATAGCGAAATTTTGGAGTCATTCAAGTGAAATCAATGTCGTTATAGAAGTTTTCTACTCAACTTACTAATGCCCTTGGAGTTAACTCCAGGGGCATTGTTGTTAACAATTATTCTTTATAAAATTTTCTAACAGTATTTCCAATTTTGATAAAATGCATTCCTGATTCAAGATGATCAATGTTAAGTATAAGTTTGTCAGAAAACTTTGATTTTTGACAATTTATTTTTTTCCCTTCGGCATTAAAGACATTTACGGAAGTATCATCTATTCCATCAGCTTGCAGGATTAATTTGTCAAAAGATGGGTTAGGAAAGATATTAATTAATTCAGAAGAAAATTGCTCGTTTTGGCTCAGCTCTTGACAATTGGCTTTTCTAACATTCCAATCATAATAATAATAGTAGTAGTCCAAGGCTACAGAAGTTGCTGTGGATTTGGTGATACTTATTAATCCAGCTAAATCGTACGGATAGTTAGGTCCGCTACTATTTCTGAAAAGGTAAGCATCGCTGTATAGCCCAAGTGTGTAATCTTTTCCTTGTGGTACAAACAATTCCAAATTGACTGTTGATTCGCCAGCAGGTATATTGACATTTGTAATATTGATAAGATTTCCACTGTTGTCCAGAACAACAACTGTTCTTTCTGCATCGCGATCAGAATACACATAGACTGAAGAGATAACTACATCTGTATGGGCATCAAAAATTAATCCTTGATGGCCTCCTTCAAATATTCTCCCATCACCTATTTCATTGGTTTCAGGACCGATGTTATGGTGAGGACTATTAAATCCATTTCCAATTTGAATATAATTTTCTAATTCGAGAGAATTTGTTCCTAGGTCATTGGTGACATTAAGGCTCACCGAATAATTACCCTCTTCTGAGTAATGATGGATTGGGTTGATTTCCGTAGAAGTTGTTCCATCTCCAAAATCCCAAAGGTATGAACCACCTCTAGGCCAACTATTATCATAAAATTCTACTTCTAATTCCCCATTGCAGGTAAAATAATTGCTTGCTGAAAAATTTATGTCTGGCACTTGATTTCCATCTGGACAATTGCCCATGGTAAGGGCTAAATCAGAAGCATTTAGTGTTCCAATGAATTGTAGAATTCTGTCTGGACAGATCATGGCAATGGTTGGGTAAGAACCAATTTGATATTGATTGGAAATATATGTATCATTGATAATCGGGTAATTTGTGCCAGTAACCCAATCTCCAACAGTGTTTCCTCCATTGCCATTAAGTTGATCAAGGCCAGTTGTTGCATCACATTCGATATAGAATACCATGGCTTCATCTGAACCTTCGGGCCCATACATTTCCATAAATTCATGAAGTGCACCAGAATTGTGGTAAGACCAACAAGGACCACACCAGGTAGCAGAAAAATCTAAAATTACTGTTTTACCTCCTTCCAATAGGTCATAAAGATTGTGCTCTACTCCATCAATATCTACTCCGCTAAAATCAGGTGCAATGGACCCACTATTGAGTTGGCCTAGCATATTGAAGGATAAAAGTGAGGAGATGATGACGAATAAATTTCTCATGATTGAATTAGTTTTTTGTAAAATAATAAAATTTATGGTAGGGTAAAATTCTAGTAGCTTGTTCTAAGTGCATATAACATTATTCACTTAAAAAATTAGCTTATGAAAGTTTTAGAAAATTGGAAATGGTTGGTATTGATTTTGGCCTTTAGTGCTGTATTGACCTCTTGTGAAAAAGAAGAAATGGAAGACATGGAATCAGGAACAGAAAATTTTGAACCCAATATTGTAAGCTCGAATGCTGGAGGAGATGATGATGAAGATGAAGATGAAGATGGGAATGAAGCTTCAGAGTTTGAATTTGATTGTTTTGAGTTTGTTTATCCATTTGATATTCAATTTCCAGATGGAAGCACCGTCACTGTTGATTCAGATGATGCTTTAGAGACAAGTATCGATGATTGGTACGAAAACAATCCAGATTCGGAGGAGGATCCAATGCCTGTTTTCCCAATAAACGTAATTGATGAAGGAGGAGAAACTGTTACTCTTGCAAATATTGAAGAATTGGAAGAACTGCTATATCAATGTGAGATCCTTGAAGAAATCCATGAGTTTTCTTGTTTTGAAATTGTTTTCCCTATTGGCTTAACACTTCCAGATGGTACTAATGTGACAGTAGGATCTGTAGAAGAACTTGAAACAGAATTGATAGATTGGTTTACAGCTAACCCTGAATCAGAGCTAGACCCAATGCCTGTATTTCCAATTGATGTTATTGATGAATCAGGCGAAACGATCACGATCAATAATGAAGATGAATTTTATGATTTGTTAGAAAGTTGTGAAGATGAATGTGAAGACGATGA
>JAHDIE010000044.1 GCA_020630955.1 Saprospiraceae bacterium | reverse complement strand
GCTATGTTATCTGATACACCATCTCCTACACAAAATTCAAAGGGACCGCCTGTCAAAGTACCACCTGTAACGTTACCATTCGATTGACTACAAATGGCTTCAATGTTAATTTCGTCAACATCCCAAACTGTTTGTAAACCTGCATTACCCACTGGACAGTAGGCCAATAGTTCAAAATTAAATACTGTTGTTTCAGAAACGGTAAATTCAGAATAACTAGAGAAATCAAAATTTTGAATTGTCCATTCATTATTTGTGGCTATTCCTGATTGTTCAAATATTACAAGACTATCTTTTAATACCCTGAT
Source organism: Saprospiraceae bacterium (assembly GCA_020630955.1). Lineage (GTDB taxonomy): Bacteria > Bacteroidota > Bacteroidia > Chitinophagales > Saprospiraceae > JAHDBF01. The sequence continues at coordinate 28,897 of JAHDIE010000044.1, read as the reverse complement.
TCCATAAAAAAGTGAATAGTTATTTAGTCCATTAATCCCATCAATCCAGTCAAATTGCAACGGAGATTTTTCGTAAAAATTTAATTTTGATAGTGTAACTGGTTCATTAGATTTTGGGCTTACCCTTATATCGAAACGCACAGATTTATCGCTACCTGGATTGTAATTACATTCTAAATCATAAGATACGCACATTCCTTCGGTGTCATTAACACCTGGGGTACAAGAATGCGAATTTTCAGAAGGATTCAACCTATAAAGATGGTTTCCAACTACAGACATTTCGATTTGATCCGTATTATCTATTGTTGCAATAAATTCGGAATAATCTAAATTGGTCATATTAGGGATATAAGCAGTACAATCATTCATATCAAAATGAACAGTAGCTGGTCCACCTCCAATTAAGACAATAGAAATTGAAGTAAGTAAACTGACAAATAGCCATTTACTAACAAAGTAGAATTGATGCATAAATTTGGATTTTACATTTGATTAATTACCATAGTTTATGCAGAGAAGAAAGACAAGGTTGCCTAGCTTCAAAAAATATTATAAAAATTTATCTACCTCAGTAAGATCGATATCTTTATAGTCTTTGAAAAAGCGGGAGAGATTTTTTCTTGCTTTCATTCTAATGCCATCATCAATGTAGCAAGCAATCATAACTAGACCAAAGCTTAGGATTCCCATGTCATCTGTGAATCCAAGAAATGGAGTGAGATCAGGGATACCATCAATCGGAGAAACAAAATAAGCTAAAGCGCCAATGATGACATTTTTTGCCCATTTAGGTGTGTCTTTAGAATTAAAAGCATGATAAAGAAGCAGAGCAGCATACACTACTTTTACACCCATTGACTGGAACCATTGAGAGATGTATTTTACAAACTCTTCTTTATCAATATCATTTTTAAACTTTGACATTATTCTTATAACATCAAGAGAGTAAAATTTAGTTCAAATTTAACTGAAAACTATCTTCTGTGATGCTTTTAAAAGTATAACCTTCCTCATGATAAAAATCTAAAACCATTGGAAGAACTTGTTTCAAAACAGCATATGATTTTATACTATCATGAAATACTACAATTGATCCTGAATTTGCATTAGAAATTACATTATCAAAGCATTTTTCAACGGTGATGTTTGGGTCAAAGTCTCCACTTAGGACATCCCACATGATAATCTTATAGTCTTCCTGGATTTTTTTTGCTTGGCTAGGTTTTATTCTTCCATACGGTGGCCTAAATAATTTAGAATCGCTAAGCTCTGCAGCTTTAACTACATTGGAATAATATTGTGCATTATCTGTAAACCATCCGGAGAGATGATTATAAGAGTGGCTACCTATGCTGTGTCCAGCCTTTATTAATTGCTTAAATATTTTGGGATGATTATCAATATTTTCACCCACACAAAAAAATGTAGCCTTGGCATCATACTTTTTCAATTGATCTAAAACAAATGGTGTTACTTCATCAACTGGACCATCATCAAAGGTGAGATAAATTTCTTTTTCTAATTCTGTGTCCTTTATAGAAATATCCCAGACGAATCCGGGAAAGGAATTTCTAATAAACTGTGGTGTTTTTATTAAATACATTCAATTATCAGTTGTGAAATATAATGGGTTACATTATTGTAACGTTGAAAATGAAAAAAGGGTGCTTTTTAGATCAGGTTTTTTGTGTTAAAATTAATGCTCAACTTGAATAGAGTATTGTCAAGTAGTTACACCAATTATGATTCTTTTAATCAGCTATGTAGCACATCAACATATAATTACTTGATTTTTTTTACCATCCTAATATCGTTATAAGATTCTCCATCTATTCTAAACATATCTTTAATTTCCCCTACTTTCTGAAAACCTAATTTTTCATAAAGTTTGATGGCGGCCAAATTAGAAGAAAGTACCCTTAAGTCAATATAAGATATTTGGGTATTAATTTTTGCCCAATTAACAATACTTGCAATTAGGGAACTACCCAATCCCTGTTTTCTATATGCTCTGTGCACACCCATGCCCAGCATCGCCCGATGGTTTGTATAATTTTGATTTTGAGACTTCAGATCGATGTGACCGATTATCTTTCCTTCATTATTTGAAGCGATAAATATTCGACGCCACCCCTTCCCATCCATTGAGATGTCTTGACCCTCTTTAAAACTTTTTTCTATTTCCTTTGGTAGTTTTAAATCTTGCCTAGAGATTGGCAGAAACATTGGTGTATCATCTTTACCATTATCGGATATATGATCATTGAGGTAGTCAAAGAACTCTTTAATTCTATGGTCACTCAGAGGTCCAATGTTGAAGTCGTTACGCATAATGTATTTGTTACTTTATTTATAATTAAAGAAAATATTGACTAATCAGTTTCTTCGATCAACTTTTTTAAAGCCTTTTTGAATTCTTTCCAATCAAATTTTTCATTTTGATCCTCATCAAGACCCTCTATCATTTTGTCAGCAACGGTCGAACTAAAAAATCTATTGATCTTAGCATCTTTTATCAGTTGGATTAATTCTGATTTACCAAGGAAGCCATCGCCATTTTTATCAAAAAACTCAAAAGCTTCAGTAGGATTATTAAAACTTTGCGTAATGAGAATTCTGATTTTTCTAAAGATTTCTTTCTTTGATACCATGAGATTAAATTTTAATTACAAACATAGGTTTAAAATTAATGATAATTAACCGTGCATTTTCTCTTTCAGAGTTTATAATATAAAAGTTACTTTGCCCTTCTGATATTCAGAAGTAAACTAGTATAAATTGATTTAGGAGTTCACAAAACCAATTTCATTTTCATATTTTAATTTACTTTTGCAGCTCAAATAAATAAAAATGTCACAGACCAGAGTAAGATTTGCACCAAGCCCTACAGGACCATTGCATATTGGAGGAGTAAGAACCGCTCTTTACAACTATCTTCTTGCAAAAAAAACTGCAGGAACTTTTATCCTTAGAATTGAGGACACAGATCAAAATCGATATGTTGCAGGTGCTGAAGACTATATCAAAGAAGCCTTAGAATGGTTTGGAATAAGTCCTGACGAGGGTCCTGGATATGGAGGTGAACATGGGCCTTACCGACAATCTGAAAGAAAAGACATCTACGCTAAATATGTGCAAGCAATGATAGATCGAGGGCATGCATATTATGCTTTTGATACCGAAGAAGAATTGACAAAAATTAGAGAAGAAGAGAAAGAAAAAGGCAACCATTCTTTTAAATACAATTGGCAGGTTCGCGATAAAATGAGAAACAGTGTTTCCTTAAGTAATGAGGAAACAGAAAAATTATTATCTCAAAACAGCAACGTAACGGTAAGGCTTAAAATCCCAACCAATGAAACCATCAGTTTTACAGATATCGTTAGAGGTGAAGTAAGTTTCGAATCAAACGAATTAGACGATAAAGTCATCATGAAAGCTGATGGTATGCCAACATATCATTTGGCAAATATTGTTGATGATCACCTTATGGAAATCAGTCACGTAATCCGAGGTGAAGAGTGGCTATCCAGTACTGCTCATCATGTATTAATGTACAAATTTTTAGATTGGGAAGCTCCAAAGTTTGCCCACCTACCTCTTATACTCAATCCGACCGGTGGAGGAAAGCTAAGCAAACGACATGGAGCCAAATTTGGCTTTCCTGTTTTTCCTTTAGAATGGAATAGTGGCGAAGAAATTTTTCAAGGATTTAGAGAAGATGGTTTTGATTCTGAAGCCGTTGTCAATTTTCTATCATTACTTGGGTGGAACCCAGGAGATGACAAAGAAATGATGACAAGAAAAGAAATGATCAATTTATTCTCACTAGAGAAGATTGTTAAGTCAGGAGCAAAATTTGATTTTGACAAAGCCAAATGGTTTAACCAACAATATATTATTGGAAAACCTGAAGTGGAAATTTTGAATGTTCTTAGAAATGGTAAAAATTCAAATAAATTTTCATCATTTAGTGATCAATTTATGCTTAAGTCAATTAAATTGATGAAAGAAAGGGTAACTGTTTATCCTGATTTTTTTGAGAAAGGTCAATATCTTTTTGATCTACCAGTAGAATATGACCTTAAGACTCTAAACAAAAAATACAAACCCGAGAACCAAGTACATTTTGATGCTGTTCATTCATTAATTGAAAAAGATGAAGAATTTACTGCAGAAAGCCTTAGTGGAAAGATCAAAGGATATATAACTGATCATGAAATTAGCTTTGGAGCAATCTTCCCAATTTTAAGAATTGTCTTATCAGGAACTATGAAAGGTCCAGATTTATTTGAAATGATGGAACTATTAGGTCGTGAAGATGTATTAATTAGATGGAAGGCAGGTTTTGCCCAAATCGAAAAAAATTAATGAAAAAGAATATCAAAAAAAATACCACCGAGGAGCCTAAAGTCCATGAAGAACTAAAAGGTTTCAGTATCAATATCAACAAATTTGGAGAAATGGAAAGTAGCATTCAAGTTGATAAAATCAATGAATTCCTCAACGAAAATGTTGAAGACAAACGGCTTAATAATAACTCAGAAGAAGAATAATCGGTCCTAAGATAAGCTAGCAGACTATTCGGCAAGCCTCTAATCGCATTTTAGCACGTTATAGCATTATTATAATTAACTTTATCTGCAGCTGAAACAGATGCAGGATATGTATGGAATTGCCCTCAGATCGCTTATAGTATTTATTTTAATCCCAAACCTATTGTTTGGAAATGATTTCAATAAATTAGTGGATACTATTCCACCAGAAATCATTACCTTTCCCGAAGATCTTACAATCCCATGTGGGGTCCCATACCAACAACAGTTTGATACTTGGTTAGAAAACCATGCAGGACTTGCTGTGTCCGATGATGGACAAGTAGAATTTTTTCATACTTTCAATGAAGATCTTGAATCCCAAATAGAAAGTTCTTCAGACACACTTTGTGGCAATACTGCTATGATTCCGATTGGATTTTATGCAGTTGATGATTGTCTGAATGTGAGCGATACTGCTTACGCAAATTTTATTATTCAAGATATAGCCCAGCCGCTTATAGTAACAGCTGCTCAATCTTTAGAATTACAATGTGACATCGGGATTGTTGATAGTTTGCAGCAATGGTTGGACAATATAGGTGGTGCAATCGCCAATGAGGTATGCGGTGGTGACATCATTTGGAATAATTACATCTGGAATGACAATTTAGGCAACTCCGGTTTTGCATTGGTTAGTGATACCACCAATATTGAAATTATCAGAAATACTTGCGATTGGAATGTGGATGTTTCATTCTTTGTTCTTGATGAATGTGGAAACGCTAATGTTACAACAAGTAGCTTTTCTATAATTGACACCATTTCTCCTATTATTACAAATCTTCTTACGGACACATTAATCGCTTGTGTTGATACCATCCCAAATGTAACACCTATCTTTTTAGATGGGTGTGAAGGGGTATTAGAAATTGAAACAACAACTGAATCTACACAAGGTGGTGATCCTAATTTATGTGATTATTACAATTATACAGTTACTAGTAGCTATAGTGCCTCAGATATTTGTGGAAACATAGGTATGACTAATCAAATTGTAGAAGTTAAAGATACCCTTGCACCTATCATTGTTGCAAACCAAAACATAAGTATTGATTGCGATGAGAACCTAAGTTTAATCAGTACTTATATTGATAGAATTATTGATTGCGCACCCGTCGAAACCAATTTTCAAGACAGCATATTAACTGAAAATGTATGTAATTCCAGTTTTCAAAGGGATTGGACCTTTGTAGACGTATGCGGTAATGAATCAAGTTATGTACAATTTATAAATATAATAGATCAAACAGGACCACAAATCACTAATTCTATTCCTGAACTTGTATTTGAATGTAGCAATATTACTGCGCTTGATCAAAGTCTATTGTCCTTTTTAGACTTACTCCCAAACTTAGAGACTCAAGACAATTGCGGTACAGCAAAAATATTTATAAAAGAAAATTTAGACCCTGATTCAATTATTTTCAATTATCAATTCATTCCACAAACACTTTGCAATAATCAACCCTTACTTGAACATCAGTTAATTCCAATTTCAATAATTGATGATTGTGGAAATAAAACTGAGGCAAACAGTTCAATAAGTTTAGTAGATACCATTGCTCCTAGTATTATAAACTGTATGGAGGAATTGAACTTTGATCTGGAAAATGGAGCCTGTGAATTGGAATTCCCCTTACAAAATTTAGAAGCTACAGGTCATTGTGACACCATACGAAGCCACTATCTTTTTAAAAGAGTAATTGTCTTGGATAGTTTTACAGCAGAAACAGAAAATCTAAGATTTCAATGGGATTTTACAGCTGGCGATGCCGAAGCAATCATTGAAGGAGCCATTGTTCAAATAAATACACAAGGTTTTCTAAACGACAATTTAGGTTTAGATTTTAGGGTTAGTGACGGAAGTTCAAACGAACTCTTTAGTTATTCAGAGCCATTAAGTTTTTGTGATGAACAGACACTTCAATTTGAAGTAGATCTCGATTTTACAAAGCAATGGATTGATCAAGGACATATTCTGCTTGATCTAGAGTATCAAATAACTGAAATATTTGATTGTTTAGAATCTTCTGAAGTAGGTTTTACGATTATCATTCCAAACCTTATTGTTAACCCAATAAAATATTTCTATGTTTTAGATCAGCAAGAAGAAAGATCATACATCCCAGGGGACACGATCAATATAGGAACTGGCCAACATCACCTTAGTTATATTGTTCAAGATTGTGGAGGACATAGAGATACATGCCTGCAAGTTTTGAACATTAAGGATTTAGAGCTGCCCGAATTAATATGTCCTGACGATTTTGGAATCATCCTGCCAAATGATACTTGTTTTGTAGATTTAGCGCTGAATCCAGATTTCCAATTTATTGAAAATTGCAATAGTGACTTTAATTTTGTTCAAACTCTTCCAGAAGGAAATGATCGTTTTATGCAATTTACAGAACAAGACGAAGGGCAGATTGTTGCGGACAATTTACAAATCAATTTTCAAGATATTAATCTTGACAACATCATCTTAAACCCTGTACTTATTGTCGAGCTACTGGCAAATACATCGGCAGATAACGGCTTCTTTTCTATTCGGGATGAAGATGGAAATATCTTGGCGAATACACCTCAATCAATCGAATCTTGCATTACTCCACAGCGAATTACTATAGATTTAAGTTTAGAACAATTAACTGATTGGAATGCGGATGGTGAGATTAAATTTAATTTTGTCAACACGGATATCAATCTTGACGGAATTGCACCATGTAGTTTATTGGATTTTAATGGCCAAACTGACATGTCTAGTTTTCTTACAGCAAGTTTGGCATTTACGGAAGTGATACCCGGCATAGTCGTTACCAACATATCAAATGGTGACACCATAAATATAAACAATGGAAATATCTCTTTCTCAGCAGGATCATTTAATGTTGAATTAACAAGTTCAGACAATTCTGGAAATATAGCATCGTGTAATTACATTATAGATGTGCATGATAATTCCTCACCTGCATTGGATTGCAGAGATGTCGAAATAGAGGTAGATATTAATAATGATTCAGGCATCACAATAGATCTTTCAATGCTTGATTTTGAACTGTTTGACAATTGTGATTCGGTATCTGTAGAGATAGAAGCACCTGTTGTAAATTGTGCTGACATTGGTTCAGAATTATTAGCAAGCCTTAATGTACAAGATCAATTTGGCAATGACAATACTTGTACTTTTTTATTAAAACCAATATCTGCAACACTTAATCCACAATTTAGTTCTTCGTTGTGTGGAGGTGACACGCTCACTTTACTTAATAATATTGATGGAAATTTAGAGCTCGAATATTTTTGGACTGGACCTGCTGGATTTAATTCCAATGAACCAAATCCAAAGATTGAAAATGTGAGTGCTGATAATTCAGGAATATATTTTCTTGAAGTCATAAAGGACAATGGATGTGTGTTTAATGGAAATGTTGAAGTGATCATAGAAGCATTAGGAAACCCCATTATAGAAAGCAACAAAGATGTCATTTGCTTAGGCGATCCATTGATGCTTAGTTCGAATAGTTACAGTGATGAGGTAATCTATTTATGGTATGAAGGAATTGCTCCCAATGGGGTTTTGGTAGGTACAAGTACTGATCCTGAACTGACTATTACACCTGGTTTTGGAACTCATTTCTACTACAGCATTGTGGATGGTAATGGTTGCCAATCTGATGCTTCTAACGCTTATATGATAGAGGTAATAAACTTTCCTGAAGCATTGGTTGAAAATAGTTTTATTACAGCTTGTGAAGGTGAGTCAGTATCACTTAACACTGAAAATATAAATCCAACTTTGGATTTCTTATGGACTGGGCCAAATGGATACCAAAGCAATGAAGCAAATCCACCAAGCCTTCAAAATATTGGTTTTGATCAGCAGGGCAGTTATCAACTTGTAGTTTCTGATAGAGGTTGTGAATCAGAGCCCGCAATATCAGAATTAATCATTTTCAATACCCCAGAAAAACCTACACTCATCGGAGACAATATACTTTGTGAGGGTTCTGCTTTAAGTCTTACGGTAAGCAACAATGTTGCTTCGGATAAATATACTTGGTTTTTAGATGGTGTTCTTTACACAACGAGTAACACCAACAGTTTGATCATTCCTGATGCTCAAACTCAGCTTGGAGGTAACTGGACGGTTGTAGTTGAAGACGACAATTGTGTAAGTCCTGAGTCAGATATTTTTGTAATTGAGATTGAGGCTGAAATTACACTTGGTGCGAATAACAATGGTCCAATATGTGAAGGTGGTTCAGTCAATCTTATGGCTAGCTTTATTCCTGATGCAAGTTACAATTGGACTACTCCCAACAATTTAGAATTTTTTGGTAGAGTTGTAAATGTACCTGCTGTCAATGGTGTTTATTCTGTTGAAGTGACAACTGTTGCAGGATGCATAGGAGTAGCAACAACTGTGGTTGAAATCATTCCAGTTCCTGAAGTAACTGCCCTATCCAATAATTCAGGAGATTGCATGAACATTGGAGATCCTATAAGTTTCTTCCCATCAATCTTTCCTCCGGGAGGGTACCAATATCTTTGGACTGGACCTAACAGCTTTGCCTCTAATGAGGAAATTTTAATCATTCCTTACCAAGGGCAATCAAGCAATGGGCAATATGGACTACAGATTCAAAATGACAATTGTATTTCTGATATTGTTTATACAAATATTGATGCTGTAATTATACCTGAGCAACCTGTAATAGCTCAAAATGGAATATCCTGCTTTGGTGCCTCGATCAATATTCTAGCTTCAAATGTAAGTGATGAAGTGGATGAATACATTTGGAATACACCTATAGGTCAGTTGATTACAGATGAACCTGCTCTAAATATTTCTCCATCAAGTAATGCAAATATTGGGTTTTATACTTTGACAGTTATAATTGACGGATGTATGAGTCAAGCTTCCGAAAGTCTACTCATAGAATTGGAAGAAGAATTGGATATCCCAATCATTATTGGACCAAGTTCCTTATGCGAAGGACAAGAGCTATTGTTAGAAATTGATAATTTTCAAAATGACATAGAATATATCTGGACTATTCCCAATGGATCCAGCATTCAAGCCAACACCCTTAGCATTGACAACTTTAATTTTGGAGAAGTCGGAAATTATTTTGTTCAAGCTGTTTCTAGTATTTGTGAGTCGGAAATTTCCGATGCTTTTTTTGTTGATTTATCCAATGGGCCAGCAACTCCTACTCTCAATAATTCATCATTTGCGTTCTGTCAAGATCAAATTAGTAATATAAGTTTGACAGATTTTATAGAATCACCAATTGAAGGAGATTTTCATTTGTATGATTTTATGGGACAGTTGGTGGCAAGTACCACTGACGGTAATTTTACCAATCTTGATTTAAGTAATTTTAATATTGGCACCTTACTATTTACTATTACCCAAAGTATCATGGGCTGCGAATCAGAAGGAGCTGCAAGTCTAACTATAACGATTGAAGAAGAATCTCAAGCTGCTAACTTTTTAAGCGAACAGATTTTTATATGTGAATTTGGTGAAACCAATATCAGTTTTAGTAATCCAGATAACCTAGATTTAAACTTTTCTGTGATTGGAAGTAATGTCTCTTTAGAAAACATAGCCACAAATCAGATAAGTATCTTAGTCTTTGATATTGGTGAAACTGAGATACTGATGACAAGCACTCAAGAAAATTGTGGAATCATTGGATCTCAATCGATCATAATATCTTATGTGGACGAGATTGAAGCCAACGATGATGAATACACTATTATTGGAGCGAGTAATATTATGCTTCCCATTTTAGACAATGATAAGTTATTTGGGGATGTAATTATCAATATTGAAAATATCATTGGAGGTCCGAAGTTTGAAGTCATAGACGACATGATTGAAGTAAATACAAATAACTTAACAGGAATATTCAATGTACAATATTCAATCTGTGATACAAACTGTCCGGAAATTTGCGATGATGCGACAATCACAATAAATATAGATCAAAACAACGGAGGCGATGCATGCAAGCCATTTAATGTAATGACACCAAATGGAGATGGAGTTAATGATGTATTTATTATTCCTTGTATCCGAGATGGAGACCTAGTTAACATAAAAATATTTAATTCATTTGGGGCATTGGTCTTTGCCCAAGAAGATTACCAAAACAATTGGATGGCAAAAAGAGATGGAGAAGATCTTCCTGATGGAACATATTATTATTTTATGAGCATGAATGCCGAAATTACAATGGCGGGATTTCTAATTATTGAGAGATAGATGATTAAGTATATACTAACATATTATATAGTATTTTTCTTCTTTATAAACATCAATGCACAGCAAGACGTTTTGTTTACTCAATTTGCCTATGATAAGTTGGGCTACAATCCTGCATTTGCTGGCACCTACGATCATACTAGCTTAACGGCGATATACAAAAATCAATGGCTTGGTCTTGAAGGATCACCCAATAGATTTTCAGCAAGTTTAAATTTCTCTGGACTAGAACAAAATCTTGGCCTAGGATTCCACATTGATAAAACAGCCATTTCAATATTTGACAAAACTACAATAAAGGGATCTTACGCTTACAAGGTTCCATTACATAAAGGAATGTTTAGTGTTGGGATTTCAACTTCGCTTCGACAATTCAAAGCTGACTGGACGGATGAGAATTTGCGCCCACCTTCTGGTTTTTCAAATGACAATTCTATAGAACAAAATATCTATACTAGGCAAATTTTCAATATTGGATTCGGGCTATATTATCATAATGAGGACTATTTTTTTGGCACAGCAATACCAAGGCTTAATAAAGCCAATATAGACTTCGAAGAAGAACAAGATGAATTGCAAACATCAGAAATTAGATTGGTGAACATGATGGGAGGAGGCAAGTTTCAAATTACTGAAAAATGGGAACTTAGCCCACAAGTACTGATTACTTTTGCAGAAGCTACTCCCTTTCAATTCGAATTATCTACCATTGGAATCCTAGACAATAAATACCATTTAGGTCTTAATTATAGTACTGGAGGAAGTACGCTTAATCCTGCAGAATCCCTAGATCTCATTTTGGGTTACCAACACGATCTCCAAATATTTTTGGGTATGGCTTATGACATCACTTTAACTGAGCTTAGACAATTTTCTAGTGGTTCTTTAGAATTGATTTTGAACTATCGATTTTCAAGAAAAAGAAATGCTGAGAATATCATCAACCCAAGGTATTATTAATATGAGATTATTTTTCATCATATTATTTATTCCACTTACCGTAAATGTTTTTGCGCAATCTGAAAATATAGACTTTTTATCCAAATGGGTTGATGCCGAAATAATAAATGTTGAAATTATAAATTCAGAAAGTGAAGAATTTAGTCCAATGCTGTGGAGCAATTATCTATTATACATTGGTAGACAAGAAAATATTGGACTGATCAAAGCAAAGAAAGATTATTTTGACATTAAAGCTTCATTGCTCAATAAAGAGTCCGTACTTACAAATTTTGTTTTCAATACTGAACTAAACAGCAAATATCATGAGGGTCCTTTATCCTGGGATTCAAGCAATGACAAACTGTATTTTACAAGGGCCAATTTTGAAAACGATAAAGCAGTCTTCGATTCCTTAGGTAGACATTTATTACAAATCTACCAAGCTGAATATGCACATGGAGGATGGCATAGTATAAATAAACTAAGCTTTTGCAAAAGCTCAGATAATTATTGCCATCCAGCAATCTTCAAACAAGGTGAATCCATCATTTTTGCTTCTACGATACCAGGTGGATTAGGAAAAATGGATTTGTATAAGTCGGAAAAAATTTCTGACGATGAATGGTCAAAACCAATAAACCTTGGAAAGCAAATTAATAATCCGGGAAATGATTGGTTTCCTTTCGTTTATAAAAATTTATTATTCTATTCTACTGATGTAAAAGATGGTAAAGGACTAGACATTTACCTAAGTGAAATAGATCAACTAGGAAACCCAGGAAGTCCAATAAGACTACCTAACCCAATCAATTCTACCTTTGATGATTTTGGTATATCGATTTCTGAAGATGGCTCAAAAGTTTATTTCAGTTCCAACAGACCTGGAGGAAAAGGGAGAGATGACATCTATCAATTGGTTTGGAAAACCAACAATGTTGAACAAACGAGCAATGCAGAAATTGAGACTCAAAATGAAATAACGAAGGCTATTCAAAATCCATTCAGTATCAAGACAAATAAAGACTTGAGAATTCAAATTAAAAATTCTATCAACAATTCTGGAATCCCTCAATCTGAGATTTACATTTATATTATACCAAAAAACGAAGCAATAAACTTTGCTCATCAAATAGAAGCAACATCCAATGTAGAAATTCTCGAATCAATGGCAAACAATATAGGTTCAAGTATTAGTTATGTCAGTGATGACTCTGGAGCAATAAGTATTAATGTTCCAATTGATGAACATTTATTCTTTGTTGCTAAAAAGGATGGATATTTGCCTGAATGGAATTATATATTTGCAAACAAGCCCATTGAAATGCTGGGTTTTGAGTTGGATAGAAAATAATCTAAGAATTTTTAAAGTTCAGAATGATTTTATAGATCCACAATTAATGGAGAAATCGAAATAGAACAATGGTTAATTATTATCTTCTTCCGTTCACAAAATAAATAACAATACATTACATGGTGTTGCGAACAATTTAAAAATTGAAAAATTAATAAAATGAAAGAAATTAAGCTATGTCAAATAACAGATTTAGAAGAAAAAAAGCCAAAGGGATTTCTGATTAATGGTTTAGATTTAGTTGCGATAAAATTTGGTGAAAATGTTTCTGTGTTGTACGGTCGTTGTCTTCATCGCGGTGCTTTGATGGCGGATGGTTATGTAGAGGGAAACAATATCATATGTGGAGTTCATAATTGGGATTATAGGATTGATACTGGTGTCAGTGAATACAACAACGAAGAGGCGCTGCATAAGTTTTACTCAAATGTCGAAGCAGGGTATGTATACATTGACGAAGATGAAATTGAAAATTATCTTAAAAATCACCCTCAACCATTTAAAAGAGAAAATTATTTGGGTCAATTTGCTGATACCCATCCAGAAACTACAGAACCCTATACAAATTATATAAAAGAACTGGCACAACATGGTTTAAAAAACTGGGGACACCATGGTCCTTCTGCATCTATGGGGGTAGATAGAAACACACTTCCGAAATGGGAAAATATCCAATTTCTTCCTGCTCAACTTGCCAAAAGACCATTGTTAGACGAGGAAGAGGTTAGTTCAAAAGTCATTATTGGCAAAAACGCAAAAAAACCACTAAAATTAGAAATTCCATTATTTGTTTCAGACATGAGTTTTGGTTCATTGTCAAGAGAAGCAAAAATTGCATTATCAATGGGTGCTGAATTGTCAGGTACAGGAATTTGTAGTGGTGAAGGAGGAATGCTGCCTGAAGAGCAAGAAAACAATAGTAGATATTTCTATGAACTTGCATCAGGCAAGTTTGGTTTTTCTTGGGATAAAGTAATGAAATCTCAAGCTTTCCATTTTAAAGGAGGACAGGGTGCAAAGACGGGTACTGGCGGTCATCTGCCTGGTAATAAAGTAACAGAAGAAATAGCTCAGGTAAGAGGTTTAAAGGTTGGAGAAACCGCCATTTCACCAGCAGCATTTCCAGATTTGTTTTCTGCCCAAGATTTTGCTAAAGTTGCAGGGGAAGTGAGAGAAAGAACTGGCGGTATTCCTGTTGGTTTTAAAATCGCTGCAAGTCATATCGAAGACGACTTAGATTTTGCCTTGGAGGTTGGCGTTGATTATATTATTCTTGATGGTCGAGGAGGAGGGACTGGATCTGCCCCTACTATATTAAGAAACAATATCAATGTACCAACTATTCCTGCATTGGCAAGAGCCAGAAAACACCTAGACAAAGTTGGAGCACAAGATGTTACTTTAATTATCACTGGTGGACTGAGAGTTGCTGAAGATTTTGCAAAAGCAATGATGCTAGGTGCAGACGCTATTGCTGTCTCCAATTCAGCTCTGCAGGCAATAGGATGCTTAGGCATGAGAGCATGTAACTCAAACAATTGCCCTGTAGGAATTGCAACACAAAAAAATCACTTGAGGAAAAGATTAATTATTGAATCATCTGCCAACCAATTGAAAAATTTCTTTTTGGCTACTAATGAATTAATTAAGGTGATTGCTAGATCATGTGGTCATGATAATATAGTAAATTTTAATCAAAATGATTTATCAACTTTTGACTATGATCTTCATAGATTGACCGGAATCAATTATGCTGGCGTAAAAAATTAATATCATAAGTTGATTGTTTCTTTTAGAAATACAGCCATTAATCATAGATGATTATATTAAGTTCGTCTATTTAATATTTTACTGATCTAAAATTAACATTCAAACAGGTTAATAATCTTTGAAATTTTCTACTTTAAATGGATAAGCATTTAAATCATGAAAAAAAATAGACGAGAATTTCTAAGCAATAGTCTTGCTCTTGGATTGGCACCCATGTTAATTGATAGTCCATTTAGGCAATTTGCAATGACTGAAAAGTCGAAGAAAAGTCTTAAAATACTAATCCTTGGAGGTACAAGTTTTTTAGGACCTCATCAAATAGCATATGCACTCGAAAGAGGTCATCAAGTCAGCATATTTACTAGAGGAAAGACAGTGCCAAAAATTCATACCAAACTATTTGACAAGGTTGAAAAACTGGTAGGTGATAGGGAAAACAACCTTGAGTCTCTAAAGAAAAGAACTTGGGATGTTGTAATTGATAACTCAGGTAGAAAGACAAAGTGGACAGAAGAAACAGCAAAGCTTTTAGTAGATAATGTTGATCTATATTTATATACCTCATCGATTAGTGTATATTTCCCTTTCCATGGTGCAGACTTCAGCGAAAAAAGAAAGTTGGTAACAATCATGCCAAAGAATGCGGATCCCTCTGATATTCCTACTTATGAGTATGGAATTATGAAGGCCAATTCTGAAATTGCAACCATCAATAGCTTTGGAATAAATCGATCAATAATTGTACGACCAACCCTTATTGTAGGACCTGGAGATCGTACAGATAGATTTCCATATTGGCTTACCAGGATAGAAAAAGGAGGAGATGTTATAATACCTGGATCCAGAAATGAAGTAGTCCAATATATTGATGTAAGAGATTTGGCAGAATGGATGATAAGATTATTAGAAAATAAAATTACGGGAACCTTTAATGGTTCTGGACCTGGGTTTTCGATGACAACCAATGCTTTTGTACATGGAATTCATGCCAGCTTCAATAGTCCTATCAATTATATACAAATAGACGATATCAACTTCTTGAGAAAAAATCAACTAACAGGAATACAACCCTGGGTTATCCAACTACCAAAATACAAAGGTATGTCAAAGACAGAAAACAATAAAGCTATTGCTGCTGGTTTAAACTTTAGGCCTCTTTCTGAAACTGTCCAAGCAACCCGAAAATGGTGGTACTCAAATGCTGTTAGTGATGATAGAAGATCTAATATTCTATATGGAACAAAATCCTTTATGAATAAAGAACAAGGTATAATTTCACAATGGAATGATTTTAAGAAATAGCAATTGCAATAATAATTTCCAAAATTCATTCTTCTAATAAAAACGAAACCGAAACGCTTGCTTGAATCACCAATTGACCCGGCTCAAAAGATTGATTTTTAGATTCCACATCTGTTACCAAAGTTGTACCGCTAGAATAGGTATCTACACTAGCCCGGCCAGCATGATTTTCTGTGATTAATTTTGCAGATCCAACAGATTGTCCTAAAGCCTCTGCCAATTGAATTGCTTTTTTCTTTGCGATCAGAATCGCCTCATTCCTCGCCTCCTCCATTGCTTTTGCAGATCTCGAACTTTTGTATTCTGGGCCTCTAATTTTTACAATATCCATAACTATCAAATCCTCCATAATATCATCATACATTGAAGGATCCAAAAGACAAACATAAATAATTTGTGTTGCTTTAAAACCTTCCCACTTATCTCTATTATTTCTCAAGTAGTTTCGTCCTATCTCTAGTGAATTTGATTGTATATATTTAGGATTTACTCCTTTATTTTTTAAAGTTTCAATAATATGTCTCGATACTTTTAAATTCTCCTCTCGGGCAGAAGAAATATCATTTTCTATTTTTGAAATTGTTATATTAAAATGTACTTCATCCACTGGCACATACACCTGCGCTGTGCCTTTGGTGGTGATTAATGGAATATTTAGACTTTGACCACTTAAAGTAAATAGCTCAAGAATTAGAATTAAGGAGAAAATGTATTTCATGGATACTGAATTATAACTACTGTTAAATAATCAATAACATACATTTGTATCACCATATTGCATATAGCCGATTGTTAACATAAAAATTAGTCTAAATCGAATTTCTTTGTACAGAAAGAAATATCATGCATTAAAACAAACTAAAAAACAATAATAATTTATTCTATCAATTAAAATTTTACTTGAGTTGCAATATGGATATTGCTCATTTTGTATCCATAAGGATCAAATATTGATATGATATTTTGTGTACTAAGACCTAAACGAATGTTTTTAAAATTGATATGAGCTGAAGCACCTATGTTCGCCGCTGTATAACGATCAAAAGAATAAACTAGACCTAGATCAATCCAATCAGCAAATGATTTGTTGGCAAACATACTTACTTGAAAGTAACCGTAAGTTCCATCCAAAGCAAAAAAGTTATTTATACCCAAAGAAAAATCATCGGTCAAATTATATTGGTATCTGGCATTGATTTTAGTCAACAAATTACTTCTATAAGATTTTGTGTCTGTTTTTTGTAAGCCTATAATGTTCTCTAAACTATCCTGAAGGTTAAATTCAAACTCGTTGCTTAAAGCTTCAGACAAGTCAATGCCAGTATAAGTCACTTCTCCTTTGCTCTCGTATTCATTGGTTCTAGCTCCTTGATTCCAATTGATAAATCCAATGTCTGTAATGGCAAGATTAAAAACATGTTGGCCCACCTTTGTACCACCATATAGATCAAATAAAAGTCCAATATTTGCAAAGCTTATATCATCTGTAAACGGTTTATTGGGTTGAAAATCAATATCCTCCAGATTATTATATCGAACCAAACTTGTAGATTGCAATATGACATTGCGTTGAATCCTTATTTCATTAAATATATCATCTGCGGTAACTTCATAAGATCCATCAAATAAAAAATGTTCAATGCCGTCAACCAATTTTAAGTTTAAACCGAGGAACGAACTATTGAAATATTTTTTTGCGCCAACATTTAATTGATACCATGAGTTATAGTGAATATCTGGAGCTATTTCAGATTTTGCATCTAGTCCAGCATTTCCACCTATTACAAACTTAACTCCCGGTCCATCAAAACTTGTATAACCTTCCGACCTGTTGGAAAAGCCCACATTAAAAACAAGGTTTTTGTAATAAAACTCTGTACTCAACAGACTAAAAGAAAATTGACCAAATGCTCCATTCTTATCTTTGGTCTTAGTCAACAATTTACTCCAATTTAATTGTCGGACTGTATCCAAGGGGTCAGTAATTTCCTTGACGATGTAACTACTACTCCCATGGATCATCACATTAAAAGGAGAAATTCTTAGTTTATAATCTAATGTGTCATGCTGGCTTAAAAATGGATCTGCTAAACTTTGCGACCAATTGTCCTGAGCATCAGATGTTAAGACAAAATTCGTCAGAAATAAAAGTGCAAAGGAAAATTTCTTCATGTATTATTGATTTATTGTAGCACTAATGCTCAAGTCTATTCCATGATAATCATATAGCCAAATGTATTCATCATTGTCTATATTTTCAGTATTCAGCTTAAGATTTATACGCATACTTTTACTTTGACGAATTTTTTCCCAAGAGGTCTCATTCATTGGATATCTAAATACCTGTAATTCTTGAGCTTCAATACCATCATTTGATTTACTGGCATCAATTACGGTCCATTGATCCTCCAACAAATAATCTTGATAATCATTTTGTGCGTCTTCAAATAAAACTTGCAACTCTGTTTGGAGTGGTAATCCATTTTTAATGGATAATATTAGTTCTCCACTTGTAATTTGATC
This sequence comes from Saprospiraceae bacterium, assembly GCA_020630955.1. GTDB lineage: Bacteria > Bacteroidota > Bacteroidia > Chitinophagales > Saprospiraceae > JAHDBF01. The sequence continues at coordinate 10,134 of JAHDIE010000044.1, read as the reverse complement.
ATAACTCTCAAGATTAAGATCGAATGTTTCACTAAGTAAAAGATCATCAATCCGGGTATGGATAGGTAATTTGAGAGAAGTGTTGATATTAAAAAATGAATCCTCACTAAAGAAGCCTACTACTGGGTCATCAGATGTTGGATTAGCTACTGCCAATATATCGTAATTGACCATGGTTGCTTTTTCATTAAACGCATCTTCAATATTAGAATTATCAGCAGTTATTGAAAAACTTGTATCTTTCACAACCGTCCCTTCTGAAATTTCAGGATAAGGAAAAGAAATCCCGTCATCAATTGCTGTTGATTCTACCTCAAATACATTTCCCGAAAGGGTGGTCATATCCAGTCTACTAAAAAATACAGTAACAGGAAACCCGAATGAGTTTTCAACGCCAATGGTCAGTTCTGGTTGATCAAAACTAAAACCACCTGAAATCCAATTCTTGAAAACACCGATGTCTATTGCTGATCCAGTCAAAGGGTATTCTCTGTTTCCAAAAAAACCCTCCATGTAAGAAAACAAAATGACATCAATAAACATATAGGCCTCATCAAAAACTATTCTTTCCCCATTAGGTCTTCGAGCATCATAATTAAAATATAATTTACTGTCATTTGCATTCACATCATATCCATCCAAGCTAATTAATTCTGATTCAAAATAGTTGTCATCACCGCCTTGATATTCCATCAAATAATTTTCTTCAAGAACAATTCCGTCCTTACTTAATTCAGGCATTCTCATTTTAACTGAAATATCTTCTTGAAACGTAGTTCTAAATTTAAATTTGATAGAACTTTGTTTAAATATTCCATTTTGAATGATAAAGCCATCATCGATTGGAAGATTCAGTGGAGCAACTGAATCTGTAATTGGAAAATCATTAAACCATGGAAGTGGTGGAAAAACTTCCAAAACACTTCTTTTCAAAATCTGACCCTCATAGAAAAATGTAAGTTTACCATCCGCATCAACCTGGACTCTAATATTTTCCGAACCATTTTGTCCCAACTCAGCCAAGGTAGAATTTAAAGTTACCAATGGAATAGAAATATTAGGCGATGGTGGAGGAACTGATATTTTATAATAGTCTCTATCTAAGCATCCATAAAATATGAAGGCACAAAAAAACACCAGAATCCAACTAACTTTCTTTTTCATTTATTACAAATCATATTCAAAACCCAAATCAGGAATTTCTACTTTTTCATAACCCTCTCCAACCAATTTGTATTTGAATGCTTTTTGAGTATCATATTCACCGTGAACTAAAAAGATCTTTTTTAATTTCTCCTTATGCACAGAAATAAAATCAACCATTTCAGTTTGATCCGCATGTGCAGAAAATGAATCCATTATTTTTACCTCCGCTTTTACAGGATACATTTCTCCAAACAATCTCAACTCGTCTGCACCAGCTCTTAATCTTCCACCAGGTGTAAAAGGAGAACAATATCCAACAATAAGAATCGTGTTCTTCTCATCTTCAATATTATTCCTAATATGATGCTTAACTCTTCCAGCATTGGCCATCCCTGAAGAACTAATGATGATACATGGTTTTGTTCTGCCATTCAAAGCTTTGGATTCGTTGACATCTCTAATGTAGTTTAACGCATTAAATCCGAAAGGATTATCATCAATTAGGAGATATTCATTTAGATTGTCGTCGTAACACTCTGGATGTGTTCCAAAAATGGTTGTGGCATTTACGGCAAGTGGACTATCGACATAAATTGGAATTTTAGGTAATATTCCGTTTGTTTCCATTTGATCCAACATATATACAATCTCCTGAGTCCTTCCTACTGAAAATGCTGGAATAATCAGTTTGCCTTTTTTCTCAATACAGGTATGCTTGATAATTTCTAAAAATGATTCAGATTGTTGAGGTGGAGCAGTATGATTTTTGTCTCCATAAGTTGATTCACAAATCAAATAATCACAAGGCGGCATCGGTGCAGGATCACGAAGGATCGGTCTGTTGGGTCTCCCAATATCCGCTGTAAAGCCAAACATTTTTTCTTCAGAGCCTTCTTTGATTTTTAAAGTTACACAGGCGCTTCCTAAAATATGACCAGCATCCGTAAATATAACTTCACAATCTGGATGAACCTGAAACCACTGATTGTAAGGTTCAGCTATAAACATTTCCATTACTGGTCCTACATGAGTGCTTTCATAAAGTGGCTCTCTAAATACTTTATCTTTTTTCTTTCTTTTTTCTAGCTTCTTGTTGTAATAAGAAACGTCTGACTCTTGAATTTTTGCAGAATCCAAGAGCATGATGGCTGCAAGTGACCTGGTCGCATGGGTCGAATATATTTTTCCTCTAAAACCATCTTTAAATAATTTTGGAATCCTACCACTATGATCTATATGTGAATGTGATAGAACAATAGCATCGACAGTTGCCGGATCAAAAAACCATTTGTTGTTCAGTTTCCAGACTTCATCAGAGTTACCTTCTCCTTGAAACAAACCGCAATCCAATAGAATGCGGAACCCATCTTGTAGGGTGATTAAATGACAGCTACCTGTTACAGTTCGTGCTGCACCGTTGAATTTTACTTGCATTTGTACAATTGAGAGCACAAATTTAGTATTAACAGGCCAGTTATAGAGAGTAATCTGCTTACTAAAGCAAATAAATGTAAGTTAAACTTATTCTGCAGCCTTTACATTGGCCCAATTTTCTCCTCTTTCGATTCTTTTTATCTGAGTAGATGTTACACCAAATCTTTTTGCCAGCATTTTTTTTCTGGTTTTACCATTTAACAATGCTTTTTTGATTAAGGCTACTTGTGGTGCTGTCAATTTAAAATAGCCACCACCAGTACTTTTCTTGTACTCAAAAATCTCACCGCGTTTACGAATGTATTCTTTTTGTTCGAGTTCTGTTACCCACTTAAGGTTTTCAGCCTTATTATTGGATCGATTATAATCGATATGAATAAGAAAGGTATTATCATCTCCTTGTGGATCTACAAAACAATCTCCAACTGCTTTATGGAGATAGACACTTTCGTATCCTTCGGCCAATTTCAAACTTACTTTAGGGTAACCTCTTTTTGTTAAAGTACTCTTCATAAGTTTTCTGAGGCCAGAAATTTTGTGCACGGAAAATAATCTTCCCAAATTTGAGATATAATAATCTCTTGATTTGGTATTTTTTTTAAATGATATCTTCCTTAACTCCTCGTCAGGGAGTAATTCTGCAACATTTGACATATTCAATTAGTTAGTTTGGGGTTAATAAACTTTACCACTGATTATTCAGTAAAATTGCTATGTATAATGATGCTTAAAGTTATATAATATATATGACTTATGAGACTCACAGTAGTATATTTACGCCTCAAAGACAATTTTAATGAATCAGCAAGGCGAAATTTTAACAAGTATAGAAAAAAATGTCGGAATTATTGAGTTTTATCACCCAGCACATAACTCCCTTCCGGGAAATTTGTTATCGGAGTTAAAATCAAATATAAACGAACAGAGTGAAAATGAAAACCTAAACATTAGCATTATTAAAAGTCGAGGTGATCGCACATTCTGTGCTGGTGCAAGCTTCACAGAATTAAGCTCGATCAAAAATATTGAAGAAGGTAAAAAATTCTTTATGGGCTTTGCAAATGTTATTAACGCAATAAGGAAATCAAAAAATATTGTCATTCTCCTGATTCAAGGTAAAGCAGTTGGAGGAGGAGTAGGGCTTGCTTCAGCAGCAGATTATTGTTTGGCAACAAAATATGCTAGTATTAGATTAAGTGAACTTGCGGTTGGCATAGGTCCTTTTGTTATTGGGCCGGCTGTTGAAAGAAAAATTGGAAGATCTCTTTTTAGTAAAATGTCCTTAACACCAGATGTTTGGCAGACCGCTGATTGGGCAAAAAAAAACGGTCTTTACCAAGAGTGTTTTGACTCCAACATTGAAATGAATTCTTTTTTAGAAAAGTTTTTAGATACACTTTCTTCATACAATCCAGCAGCACTTTCAAAATTAAAAACAGTTTTCTGGGAAGGAACTGACCATTGGGACCAACTATTAGAAGAAAGAGCTGCAATTAGTGGACAACTGGTTCTAACAAAAGCTTCTAAAGATGCAATCAATTCTTTTCTGCAATCTTAGAACTGAAGCAGAAAAAGTAAATCAAAAATAACAACGAAATAATCAACAAGCCTTCAAGGGGCTGAACCACATGAAAAGTAACATCAGGTGGAACCGTTGTCCACCATCCTTCTTGGATTTTTTTTACCAACATGAAGGAATCATCGGAAGGATAAACTGATAATATTTTAGTTCCCAAAGCAATACTTACCAATGCCACTAAACTCAAAAGAGGAATTAGGAATCCATTTCTGATTATCCTTGGCTTTACCTTTTGTCGTATTTGAAAGATTCTCAGAAGGATTAATCCTAACCCTGCTCCCAACAGATTAGTAATTACATCATTGAAATCAAAGTAATCTGTACGTTCTGGTGCTAAATAAAAATATTGATAAGACTCATCAAAAATTCCTATCAAACAAGCAAGAAATAAGCTTACAAAATAATGTTCGCAGAGCGCAAAAACCAATATAACTCCAACAGCATACTGCACATAATGAACACTTTCAATATTAATCACAAATAAATAGCTGTTTACAAAAAAGATACACATCATTGTAAAACCTAAACACAAAAGTAATTTACCTCTCAGTGGATGAGTTCTGATCTTTTGAAAGACTGACAAAAAAATAATCGCAAAAAATATTAAAAAAACAATCAAAATAATTTGATCGTAGGAAGACCTAGGGATTCCAGAAAATGCTTTATTAATCCGTAGCCCAACCCATTCATGGGGAAAGATGACAAGAGAAAAATAAACTAAGGAAATGAGGAAGGTTCTTAGTTTGTTTGATATTAACCAATTCATCAATTCCTTCATAATCCGAAAGTGTATTCCTGCATTGCTCCTATAAATCGATCCAGATCCTTATATCGATGATATATATTTGGACTTATTCGGTAGTTGGTTTGTTTTGCTTTCGGTGCTCTTACTTTTTTAAAATGAATATTTTTTGATTGGAAAAAGGAAAGAATATCACTAGAAGAACCAGGCAGATGAAAACTTGTTATTCCACCATATTCTTCAGGCTTATATACTTTAATATTTGGGAAGCCATTAATACTTGTTGTCCAATAATCTGTAAGATCCATTAACCTATTATGTTTCTTTTTTGTTCCAATAGATTGATGAAAATAAACAGCAGAAAGGACAGCTGCATTCAGTGCAAATGACTTGGTACCAACTGACTCAAATTTTTCCATTTTATCCAATAAGTTTTGGTTTGCATTGTAGCTTCCTCTCACCTCCACAATCCTATCTCGTTTAACATATAGCATTCCTGTACCCAAAGGACCACCAAGCCACTTATGCAAACTAGCACAGTAAAAATCACAATTCCAATTTTTAACAGAATGCTCAAAATGACCTATTGCATGTGCTGCATCCACCAATACCTTGGCGCCATGTTCTTTTGCAATTTGAGAAATCTCAGAGACTGGCATAATTTGACCTTCCCGATGAGTCATTGCAGTGATTAACACTAATTCTGTTGAGTCAGTGATTTTCTTTTTGTAAGCAGCTAATATTTCTTCTCGATTTAGAGGCAATTCTAAATCAATCATTTTTAGATTAAAAGATTTCTCTTTTGCTAATTTTTTGAGTGTATCCAATGCAAGGGTGTAATCACATTGCGAAGCAACTACATCAACATTTTTTGGAATATTGATACCTGTTAGAATATAATTTAAACCCTCTGTTGTATTTCTTACTAAGGCCAATTCGTCTGCATCTGCTCCAACCATTTCAGCAAGTTCTTGTTTTGCCCTTAATTCTAGTTCTTTCCAAATGGCTGCTTTTTCATAGGGTGCTGATCTATTTAATGCAGAGACAAAGTTCAAAAATTGTTCTTCAACAATTTTTGGCATCACACCTGCACTTCCTGTGTTTAAGTTCAAGAGCTTTGAGCGACTGTCGGGATATTGCTTGGCTATTTTATTCCAACTAAATGATTCATGTGTATCCTTCACTGGTTTTGCTATGGAAGTAAATCCAGTTGCACCAGCTAGAAACATCTCTATAAATGACCTTCTCTCCATTTTCCTCAAAAATAAAGCAAATGTGAATTAATAAGATTAACTTTAGCAATACGAATATCATCATTATTTTTGTTTCTGAAAATTTACATTCAATCCTTATAATTTAAACTTTTAATATCATGAAACAGCTAACAACTTTATTTATTCTTTTATTTGTCATTTCTTCTTCATTTGCAGAAGCTAATGTTAGGTCATTAGATAATTTTAATGAACTTAGGGTTGGAGAAGGCATCAATGTAAAACTTTTCAGAGGAGAAAGTAATTCTGCAACTGTAACTGTCAACAACGGTGCTGAAAGCGATATAAAAACAACTGTTGAAAATGGTATTTTAAGAATTACTTGGAAAAAAGGAAGTAACAATAATCGTTCGGCTAATGTGGACCTTTACTATACAAAACTAAATAATATCAATGCCTCTTCTGCAGCAAATGTTAGCTCAAATCAAGCTTTGAAATCAAAAGATATTTCTTTAAAATCCTCAAGTGGGGCGAAAGTTAAATTAGAACTAATCTGTACCAACTTAGTAGCAAAGGTAAGCTCAGGATCAAATATGGTTTTAAGTGGCGAAGCAAAAAACCAACAGGTTGATATCAGCGCTGGTGGATCATACAAATCTGAAGATTTGATTTCAGAATCAGCTGTCATTGAAGCAACCTCAGGAGCCATGGCAAAAGTGCATGTTAGTAAAAGTATTGAAGCAGAAGCTTCTACTGGCGCAAGCATTAAATACACTGGAAATCCTGCTAATAAAGAAATAGAGGAAAGTGAATATACAGGGGGAAGTATTTCAGAATTTTAAGTAATCATTTCTGATATAACACCTTCTTTTAAAGCATAAGGAGAATACAATACCGCCCCAATCTTGAAATGGATTAATACAAATCTTATTAGAACGATTGCGATAGGAATAAGAGTTACCCGCTCTTCAGGAATTCCAGGATATTGTATTCTCTCTTCTTTACTTAATGGAATTATTCCTTCGTATATCTTTAAGAATTCTTCTGTTGTAAAACATCCAACATTTTCCTTTGATAAGGCCTTTTCAAGAATAGCATTGATCACTTCAAAACTTCCGGCAGAACCTATCATCGTGTGTACTTCTTGATTTTCAATATATTCCTCAAGATCTTTTAATTGATGCTGAAGCCAATTTTCGACCTCTTCGATTTCTTCAGCAGTCAAAGGGTCGTTTCTTTGAAACTTATTATATAATACAGATATACCAATTGGAAAAGACTGGCTAAATAGCATTTTTTCTTGATCAAAATGTATAAACTCTACACTTCCTCCTCCTATATCCATTATTAAATATTTGCCGGAAGGGTCAGAAAGATAGGACCTAACGCCTTTATAAATATATTCAGCCTCCTTCTTCCCATCAATGATATCTATATCTAGATCCAATCGACTTTTTATTTCACGACAAAATAGAGGACCGTTATCCGCTCGTCTCAGTGTAGCCGTTCCTGTGATTCTATACTTAGAAACTTGATGCTGTTGCATCAAATCTTGAAAAATTGTGAGTGTTTCTATTCCTTTTTGAAAACTCTCTTCATTGATATGCCCTACCCCATCTTTGCCTAAATAGACATATTCTCTTTTCTGAAACACCTTGACAAAGCGATTGTCCTCTTGCTTTTCTGCAATTAAAATATGAAAAGTATTGGTGCCTAAGTCAATGGAGGCAAACCGCTTTTTAATCATCTTTAGTTGGCCTTCTGCTGGTCCACTTTAGAAAACATGGTACCAAAAAACTTCAATGCCTCTTGGGTCATTTTGTTGGCATATTTAGGTTTTTCATTTTCTACAAACACATAGAATTGGCATTGATCCGAAAGGTATACATCACATTCCAAAACAATGTCTCCACCTACATGAAACATCTGTCTTGCAATAGGTTTACAATTGTTTGGAATATATTCTTGAGGCTCAGTTGCAATATAATTTAGATTTGCTTGGATACTTTCCTTTTCATCTTGGCTCATGCTAAAAGGAAGATCATGAAAAATATAATCGATATAGGTACAATTATTCCACAAATCCAATATTGTTGCTCTTGGTACACTCTCAAGTGCCACTTTATTTTTGACACCGGTGGATTTTGCTGCGACTGGTTGAGATGTTTTATTTGCATTAGTTTTTTTCGCAGTTTCATTTGCCTCTCCACAAGAGATCAGTGTAAATACACCAATAATTGCTATTAAATATATTCTAAATTGCATTTTTGTTTGTTTTTAAAATCTATAATCTGCTCTGGCTGTCCAATGATAATTTACCCATCCTTTCAAGTCAGGTTCATTGGGGTTCTGGTAAATTCTAATAAAAGAATTGCTGTACCTGACCAATAAAGTCCAATTTTCATTGAATGAATAATGAACACCCAAAAGTGCCATTAAATCAAAGTTTTTCAAATCCTCAACATTTTCAATTTTCTCATTATTTAATCTGCGACCAAGCAAATAAGAATAACTAAGTCCTGTGTGAATGCCAACTTTAAAATAATCTCCTGAGTCCTGATACCAATCATTGTATGTAAGGTACACAGGAAAATCCAAATAATTAAACGTCGTATTCATTCTGTTTCCTCCAGCAGGAACATATCTTCTCTTTGTAATACTCCCCTTTTGTGAAAATAGCATTTCCATATTTACATCCATCTTGGACTTCACTCTATAAGAGATCTTTAGCCCACTATTGATTCCAAGCTTGTCAAAGCCAGCCAGTTGATCACCTGCAATCTGAGAAGCATTGAATCCCATGGCCAAAGAAAGATCAAAACCTTTTTGTCCAGATAAACCACTGAAGATCAGACAAATAATAGTTGAAGTAAAAAAAAGCTTTTTTATGTACATATTTTGCTTTTGCATATATATGGAAAACAATTATATTTGAGCCCAATCGATTTGAAATGAGCATAGGAAAAAGCAAAAATACATTAAAAAAACTTGAGTCATTATTTCAAGAATTAAATTATCAGATTAGATATGAACGAGGCAACTTCCAATCAGGATATTGTATCGTTAACGACTCTAGAATGATTGTCATTAATAAGTTTTTTGATGTAAAAGCTCGAATTGACATTCTTGTTGACATTCTTTCTCAAGTTGATTTTGGCACTCCTGAACTAACAGAGACTAGCCAACAAATGCTCCAAAAAGTCCTAAAATTGGATATCTTCACAAAAAGCCTTGTGGCTTAGAAGATAATTTGAAAGTAACAATTCTTGGTTCTGGAACATCTCAAGGTATCCCTATCATAGGATGCACCTGCAAAGTATGTACCTCACAAGACCCAAAAGATATTCGATTAAGAGTTTCTGCTTATGTTCAAACTGACAAGGGAACAGATATCCTCATTGACACCTCACCTGACCTAAGACAACAATTCTTACGAAATAAAATTACCAAAGTAGATGCTGTACTCGTTACTCATGAACACAATGATCATATCATTGGACTCGACGATCTGCGTCCTATAAACTTCATGCAAGGCTCTATTCTCCCACTATATGCTTTACCAAGGGTTGTTGATGATGTAAGAGAAAGATTCCAATATGTATTCAGAGAAAACCCATATCCAGGCGCACCCAAAATCGAAACCCATAAAATTGAAAATGACCACTTTACAATAAATGGAGAAGAGATCAATTGCATACACTTTCTTCACGGGAACCTGCCAATATTGGGATTTAGAATTGGAAATTTCGCCTATCTAACAGACATCAAGTCTATATCCGAAGAAGAAAAGCTCAAATTGCAAGGCCTTTCAATTTTGATAACAAGTGCACTAAGGATAGACGAGCATTTCGCGCACATGAACTTGGACGAGTCTTTGCAATTTATTTCAGAATTAAAACCAAAAAGAGCCTATCTCACACATATGGGACATCAATTAGGTAAACATCAGGATTTGAGTGTTCGCCTTCCGGCAAATGTCTTCCCTTCATTTGATGGACAAGTGTTACATCTATAGTGACTTA
>JAHDIE010000088.1 GCA_020630955.1 Saprospiraceae bacterium | reverse complement strand
TTCCACTTTGTCAATTATTTTTTATCCCTTATTCACTTCTGTAAGGGTTTGCAAAAGTATGCTAAATATTACTCTTTAACAAGACAATTTTAAAAATTTATTTCTTATATATATAAAGCACTAAGCACAAGTATATAAGAAGTTTTTACCCTATGTTTATTATGATGAATAACAATTCTAATCTTCAATATCGAACAAGTTTTATAAAATCAACTGCCCAAGAACTTGGTTTCTTTGATATTGGTTTTACCAAAGCTGAGTTTTTAGAAGATGAAGCAAAAAAGCTTGATCTTTGGCTTAATCAGAATAGACATGGCAACATGGATTATCTAACCAATCATTTCGATCTAAGAGTTGATCCTTCCAAGCTTGTACCTGGAGCTAAGTCTGTCATTTGTCTAAGTTATAATTACTATTCTGAAGAAACTCAATCTGACCTGGAGGCTCCAAAAATTTCTCAATATGCTTATGGTAAGGACTATCATAAAGTTGTCAAGAAAAAATTAAAAAGATTGCTAAATATTATACAAGAGAAGTTTGGCCAAATCAATGGACGTTGCTTTGTTGATTCTGCACCGCTACTTGAAAGAGATCTTGCAAAAAGAGCTGGTCTTGGTTGGACTGGGAAAAACACCCTTCTTATAAATAAGAAAAAAGGTTCTTATTTCTTCTTGGCGGAAATTGTACTGGATCTTGAACTACAATATAATGATGCAACAATAGACCATTGTGGAACTTGTACCAAGTGTATTGATGCTTGCCCTACAAATGCTATAGACGAAGGTGGCTATGTATTGGATGCTAAAAAATGCATATCCTATCTTACTATTGAACTTAAAGAAGAAATTCCTTCTGAATTTAAAAACAAGATGGATAACTGGATGTTTGGTTGCGACATTTGTCAACAAGTTTGTCCTTGGAATAGGTTTTCAACGGTTCATTCAGAAGAAAGCTTTATCCCCAAGCAAGAGCTGCTTAAAAAATCAAAAAAGGAATGGCTTGAAATAACAAATGAAGTTTTTAATCGTCTTTTTGAAGGAAGTCCTGTCAAGCGCACAAAATTTGAGGGATTGAAGAGAAATATAGAATTCTTAAACAAGAAATAATACTTTTATTACATGGTTCTAAAAACGAGATATATAGTTATAGCTATTTCTGTCCTTGTTGCACTCGGGATCATGTACTATTTTAGTAATCTCGTCGCTTATATAATTCTTGCTTGGTCTCTCTCAATGATAGGGTCTCCGTTTTTTAGATTCTTCAGAAGGTTTTTAGGTAAAAATCTTTCTGCAATTTTAACCCTATTCATTTTTATTTTATTCGGTGTTATTATTCTTTGGATTTTTATTCCTCCTCTTCTTCAGCAAGCTCGAAATATTTCCAATATTGATTATGCAAAGGCTATTGAAGCAATTGAAGAACCTATCAACGATTGGCAAAAAATGTTGGAGAGTAGAGGATTTATTAAAACCTACGAGCCTGCGAATTTAGACACAATAAATATTCCCAAAGAAGAAAAGACATTTGCGGAAGCACAAGTAATGCACCTTGACTCTATAATAAAAAATGATTCTTTGCTAACAGGAGTTACGATTCTGGTCAATGTATATAAGGCTGACCCTCTTCCTGTCGAGCCAACCGTTCCAGAAAGTTCAAACAAAACATTTTTTGATGCTGCAAAAGAAAATATTATTTCTTTTATAAATCCTGAACGAATCCAAACAATACTCAGTGGAATGGTAGGCTTCCTAGGAAATTTTATAATTGCAATTTTCTCAATTCTTTTCATCGCATTTTTCTTTTTACGAGAACAAGGCTTATTTACAGGAATGATTACGAATATTGTTCCTGACCGTCATGAGAAAGAAACAGAACACGCGGTAGAGGAGTCTTCCAGATTATTGGTGAGATATTTTATAGGTATTGCCACTCAAATAATAATTATAACAACTTTAGTGAGTCTGTTGCTTTCTGTTTTTGGAATTAAAAATTCGTTGCTAATTGGGTTTTTTGCCGCTTTGATGAATGTGATTCCTTATATAGGACCAATCTTAGGAGCTGCTTTTGCTCTTATCATTACATTTACTTCAAACTTAGATTTATCATTTTACAATGAGTTACTTCCCGAAATGAGTAAGGTTGTTTTGGTTTTTGTCATCATGCAGTTAATAGATAACTTCTTGATTCAACCATTCATTTTTGGAAGATCTGTAAAAGCTCATCCACTTGAAATCTTTTTGATTGTTTTAGTAGGAGCGCAACTCGGAGGCATCATTGGAATGGTCTTGGCCATTCCTGTGTATACAGTATTTCGAGTAGTTGCTAAGGTATTTCTTTCAGAGTTTAAAGTTATTCAAAAGCTTACTCAGTCCATTTAACTTTCTTTCCTTTTAGGCGATTGTAGGACTTGATGCCTTGTAGTCCGCCTGTATGTATACATACAATTTTTGCCCCTTCCGGAAATGTGTTTTTGTGGATCAGGTCGTATACTGCAAACATCATTTTTGCAGTATAGATTGGGTCTAAATAAATATTGTGTTCATTAGAAAAATGATTTGCAAAATCAATTAAATCATCTGTTGTTTTTGCATATCCACCAAAGTGGTAATCGTTATATATAGAATAATTGCTTTTTGCGTTTTTTAATTGCAACGAAATCTGCTTTTCTATCTCTAAATTTTTTAAAACATTTATGCCCAAGACTTTAAAGTTATTGGATAGGTTATCAATTAGTCCTGAAATTGTACAACCTGTTCCAATCGGAGTTATGACATAGGTTGGATTCTCTTTAAATTCAGAATTCAACTCATCAGCTAGATACTTCATCCCTTCTCTACCTAAATCATTATTTCCACCTTCTGGAATAACATAGGAATAAGGATATTGATCGCTTATTAATTTTTTATCCTTTCCGTAAATTGCTTTGCTTACCCTAACAATCTTCATCCCCTTTGAAGTTGCAAAGTTGAGTGTGTGATTTAATTCATCAACATGTTCTCCTCTTATAATTCCTATTGATTTGAAGCCTAACAGATTGCATGCAGCAGCTGTAGCATATATATGATTTGAAAAGGCTCCGCCAAAAGTTAGGATTGTATCCTGATTTTTATCATTCGCTTCTAAAAGATTTAGAAATAGTTTTCTCCACTTATTTCCAGAAATTTCGGGATGAATAAGATCATCCCGTTTGACAAAAAGTTTAACATTTTTTTCTCTAAACAATTTTGAATCTATGGAAGAAATTGGAGATGGGATGTTTAAATGTTTGTTTATTAAATCTTGATCAAACATTCTACATCTTTAGATGGATAAGATAAGAGGTGCCAATATTCTCTTCACTATCTATTTGCAAATCGCCTTTTAGGTATTTTACTCTTGATTGAACATTCTCGAGACCCATTCCTTTTTCAAAAGATTTTGTGTTAAAGCCAACGCCATCATCTTCGAGAGAAATAATGATTTCCTCATCTTCTCGATTCAATTGTATTATGATTTCATTGGCGTTTGCATATTTAATTGCATTATTTAAAAGTTCTTGGATAATTCTATAGATTGAGGTGGCAAACATATTATCAAGATCCTTAGGTATATTATAATGCTGAAAATCTATTTCAGGGTATGCTTCTCCAACATACCTATTAACCAAATCATTAATTGCCGCAACTAATCCCATGTCACTCAATGAGCCAGGTTGCAGATTTCTTGAAATTGATCTAACTTCATCTACTGCGGTATCCAATAAACCTTGGGCATTGTCAAAATCTTCTCCAACAATATCAGAATCTGATTTTACTTTTTCAAATTGCAATTTTATAGCACTTAAAAGACCACCAAGACTATCATGTAAATCTTTTGCAATTCTTTCTCTTTCTAATTCTTGACCTTCGATGACGGATTGCATTGAATTTATCTTGACATCATTTTCTAAATCTTTAATTTTTTGCTTGTCAATTTTATCTCGTTGCATATTGATGATCCTAGTCGCCTTTATTCTTTGTCTAAAAAAATTGACGATAAAATAAGTTGTTATGGCTAATAGAAGCAAACCACCACCTAAAACATACAAGGCACGTCGTTGTTGATCATTGATGTTTTTAATTAATTCTGTTTGTTTTTCAAGAGTCTCTATTTCTCGCTTTTTCTCCTTTGTTTCATACTTTACAGTAAGATTGTTGATTGCTTCTATTCTTTCTTTATTCAGAATACTATCATTCAATTCGCTGTACTGTTTGGAAAAAAAATATGCTTGTTCGAAATCTTTATTTTCTAAATGTGTTTCAGAAATTTCTTTTAATAAGTCTAATTTTAATGGTTCTAAAGACTCGGATCGAACAAATTCAAATCCATTTTGCAAATGGGTTAATTTTTCTTCGGTATTACTTCTAGGCTCTAAAACACCAAGATAATATAATGCTTTTCCTTTGTAAAGATTTTGGTCTAAAACGTTGCTAAGTTCAAGTGTTTCTGTACTTAAGTTTTTTGCGATTGAATACTCTCCAATTGAGTAATGATATCTTATTTTTTCAAAGTTGTATAAAACATGAAAAAGCGTATCTTCTTTGATAAAATCAAATCTTCTTATTGAGTCTAGATATAGTCCTTGCGGTTCAAGGTCATTATTAATAGCATGTAGAATAGAGACATCTAAATAGGCTTTTGCCAAATTTTCATCTTGGTTTGTTCTTTTAAAATAATGAATAATTTCATTATAGTTGACCAAGGCTTGTTGGGACTGTCGCGTAAGTCTGAGGTTGTTAGCAACTTTTAATTTAGTGAGATGATATGAGTTGCTATCCTGTCTTACTTTGAAGTATTCCATGGCTCTTGTATAGGACTCGAAAGCCTTTTCATGATTTTTATCATATTCTTCGTGATAATCACCAATCGCCAAGTAAGTATTTGCCAAATCTTGGTAATTATTTTCTTCTCGAGCATTTGACAATCGTTCTTCTAGTTTTTTAATGTCAACTTGAGAATAGGTATTTGCCGAAAGGCCAATAAAAAAGAAAAGTAATATGGTGGATGGATTAGTTAACATCAGGGGGTAAGTTACGAGAAAGCTGGGAATCAAAATAAAAAAAGCCCTCATCTTTATGAGGGCACTTTCTTTCCATTTACAATAGTCAATC
>JAHDIE010000043.1 GCA_020630955.1 Saprospiraceae bacterium | reverse complement strand
CTTGATAGAGAAATTATTTTAGTTTTATCTAATGATACAATTGCTAGTAATAATGCCTTCGAAGGATATTTTGAAAGAGATATCTTAGCGGCTGAAGAAATTCCTGATTCTCTTGCTAGATATGAATTCGAAGGATATAAAATATTCCAATTAGCAAACTCAGTAGTAACTCCGCAAGAACTTGGTGATATTGAAAAAGCAAGATTGATCCGACAAGTGGATATTGCAAATGGTGTTGACGAAATATATAATTGGACATCCCAAGTAGATCCTAACCCTGCAAACGGTCAGCTGGTATATACACCTACTAGAATGGTTGATGGAGCTGATAATGGAATTAGTCATACTTTTAGAATATTAGAGGATGCCTTCGCTCCTGGTGATAGCAGATTGGTTAACCACAAGGAATACCACTATATGGTTATTGCCTATGCGCATAACAGTTATGAGGTATTTGATCCTGCAGTTGAGCTAGGACAAGCAACGCCATATCTTGAAGGAAGAAAGAATATTAAAACCTATACCGTTGTGCCTAGACCTATTGCCTATTCAGATCAAAATGCAGAATATGGAGATGGTGCGATAATTACTAGAATATCAGGAGTCGGAGTAGGAGGTAATTTCCTTGATCTTGAAGAAGGTATGCATGACAAAATACTTGATGGTGGTTTTGATGGAAATATTACTTACAAGGAAGGTGCAGGTCCAATAACTGTTAAGATTTATGACCCTATTAATGTTCAGAATGGTAAGTTCAGTTTAGAATTGATTGGTAATCATAGCAATGCAGATTGCAGATTGTCAGCCGAGTCAACATGGAGGTTAACCAACCTTGATAATGGAGATATTATTGAATCTGAACAATCTATTGCTTCTTTAAATGAGCAGCTACTTCCGGAGTATGGATTTTCTCTTTCGGTTGGTCAATCAAACGAACCAGGAGAAAATATAGGAAATAATGGAGCGATTGGTGTTTCAAGCGAATATGCTGATGTTGCCGCTGTCAATTGGTACAATGGAATCATTGATGATGGTCAGGGTATAGACTTACCACCATTCTTAACGCCAATTCTTAACTTCATGAGAACATCTTCTGGAGAGTTTTATAATGACTTAGATAGAGGATCCAACTTTTCAACTCTCGGAGAAAGAACTTGGTATCCATTCTTGTTAACAGATGGGAGAAACAATGATGAATTATCATTTTACCTTACACCAGCATGGGAGCCTCAACAAGACTTTGTCAGAAACTTTGCGGATATATCCAGCCTTAATAATGTTGATGTAGTATTTACTTCTGACAAGTCAAAATGGTCCAGATGTATGGTCGTAGAGACAGCTAGTCCTATCTATGAACAATTTGCTTTAGAAACAGAAGGAAATGTAGATAATATGAGTCTTAGAGCTGGTCAATCTGTTGGAAAAGATGGACAACCAGATGGAACGGGTACTGGTATGAGCTGGTTCCCAGGATATGCAATCGATGTTGAAACAGGTCAAAGGTTAAACATATTCTTTGGTGAAAACTCTGTCTATGGAGAGGATCTCGCAGAATACATTGATGGAGGAAACCCTATTGGAGCTGATATGATGTATAATCCTACCAGTCAGTTTATTGCCGCTGTTCCAAACCCATCAGGCAATCCATTTGAACCAGGAGCATACCTAGCTGGAGGACAACATTGTGTATATGTGACGAGACAAGCTTACGATGGCTGTGAGGCCTTTGCAAATCAAATTGCAGGGGGTAGTGTCATTGCAAAAGTTAATGCTTATACTTCTGTTACTTGGACTTCAATGACATTGTTGCCTACAGGTGTAAGCATGCTATCTTATGCTGATGGAGCAGTACCAAACGATGTAACGATTAAGCTAAGAGCAGATAATGGCTATGGTAAAGAAACAGAATACAGTATTTCACAACCTACTGGTTGTAATACCATTGGAGAAAATCCTAAGTACGAATTTGAAATAAAAGAAAAAGCACTTACCGATGTAGTAACAGAGGACGAGAATGATATTTTATCGATGGTTAATGTTGTGCCAAACCCTTACTATGGTTTTTCTCAATATGAAACATCACAGTTTACCAAAACGGTGAAAATTACTAACCTTCCTGACGAAGCAACAGTAACCATTTTTTCACTCGATGGTAAATTTATTAGACAATTTAAAAGAACAGAGGTTGTCAGAAACAAAAGTGGTTCTAACCCAGGTACTCCTAGAACCCAAACAAATCCAGATGTAGTTTGGGATTTGAACAATAGCACAGGTATTCCTGTAGCAAGTGGTGTTTACTTGATTCATGTCCAAGCACTTGGTGCAGAGAAAACAATCAAGTGGTTTGGAGTAAATAGAAAATTCGATCCATCAGGATTATAATAAAAACAAATTTTTGGGGAGCATTTGGGTGCTCCCCATTAAAACCAATTTTATGAAAAAAGTTTTATACACATTTATATTATTTATTGCCATTGGAAGCTTATGCTTTGCAGGTAATCCTGACAGACAAGGAGAGGCTGGAGCAGGAGAATTGTTATTAAACCCATGGGCAAGAAGTGCTGGCTTACACTCGATGACAACATCATTTGCATCTGGAGTAGAAGCCTTAAGACTTAATCCAGCAGGTATAGGAAGATTGTCTAGTAGAGAAATCTATTTAGGCAATACCAGACTATATGAAGGTTCTGGTTTACAACACAATGCTGTTGGATATGCCCAAAGAGGTAAAGGAAATGGGGCCTTTGGATTCAGTCTTGCGATTATGGATTTTGGTGAAATTCCAATTACTACAGAAGATCAACCTGAAGGAACAGGTGGGTTTTATTCTCCAAACTTTGTGAACTTAGGTTTAGGTTATTCTTACACTTATGAGAATAAAATTTCAGTAGGAATCTTGACAAGATTGATTTCTGAAACTTTACCAAGTTTGACTGCTTTTGGCTTAGCGATTGATGCTGGGGTTCAATACGTATCTGGAGACAGGGATAACTTCAAATTAGGAATCTCCCTTAGAAATATAGGTACTCCATTGAAGTTTTCTGGTGAAGGACTTTCGAGACAAGTTATTGTGATTGAAGATCAAGATCCACGAAAGTTTGACTCAAGAGCTGAGGGTTTTGATTTACCTTCTGTTTTGAATATTGGTTTTTCCTACGATTTTTATCTAAATGATGATATTTACATTAGAGGCCTTGCCAATTTTACATCAAATGCATTTTCAAGAGACCAAATTGGAGGAGGTGCAGAGTTGCATTATGGTGATCTTGTCACCTTGAGAGGAGGATATAAATATGAAATTGGACAAACTACCGGAGGCAATAATAATATCTATACAGGTGCTAGCGCTGGAGGAACAATTAATGTTCCAATGAAAAAGGGATCAGCGAACAAATTAGGTATTGATTATGCCTATAGAACAACCAGTCCTTTTAGAGGAACACATAATTTTGGCGTAAGACTTACTTTTTAATTACCTTTGCATAATAGGAGGCCCTCAAAAGCCTTAAAAAATACAAAAAGACGTTTTCATCTTCGGATGGAGACGTCTTCTTTAGCTTTATAGCTAAGCATTATTAAACCATAAAAATTCATAATTATGTCTGGGTATAGTTATATGACTCAAGAGGGTTATGACAAGTTGAAACAAGAGTTAGACTACTTAAAAACTGATGCAAGAAGAGAGGCTTCTGCCGCTATTGCTGAAGCAAGAGAAAAAGGAGACCTTTCTGAAAATGCAGAATATGATGCTGCAAAAGATGCACAAGGTTTGCTTGAAGCCAAAATTAACGAATTGGAAAAAGCAATGTCAAATGCCAGAATAATAAGCACAGATGATATTGATACTTCTAAAGTTACCATATTGGCAAAAGTGAAAATTAAAAATGTTGCCACTAATAAAGAATTTGAATATAAATTGGTTTCAGAAACGGAAGCAAGTATACGCGAAAAGAAAATCTCAGTAAACTCACCAATTGGTCAAGGACTACTTGGCAAAAAAGTTGGAGAAATCGCTGAGGTACAAACCCCAAAAGGAACAATCCAATTTGAGGTAATGAATATCTCCATCTAATGTCAAGTATATTTACCAAAATCATCAATGGTGAAATTCCTTGCTATAAAATTGCTGAAGATGAAAACTACTTTGCTTTCCTAGATATAAATCCAATGTCAAAAGGACATACTTTAGTGGTACCTAAAAGTGAAGTAGATTACGTCTTTGATCTATCTGATGACAACTACCAAGGATTGATGAGTTTTTCAAAAAAAGTGGCGGCTGCAATCGAAGAAGTTGTTCCTTGCATAAGAATTGGGTTGATGGTGTTTGGGCTCGAGGTCCCTCACGCTCATGTTCATTTGATTCCAATCAATGATCCCAATGATATGAGTATTGTCAAAGATAAACTTAGTCTTGAAAAATCTGAGTTTGAAGAACTTTGCGTAAAGATTGCAGCAAATATGGTCTATTGAAGTCTATCCGGGTTGTCACTTAGAAATTGTTTCCAATTAGAATAAGTTTTTTCTCCTGCAAGTGGAGATTGTGATGCATGAAAGTAAGTCATGGCTGCAGCTAATGCATCGGTAGCGTCCAAATATTTTGACTGGATTTTAATATTGAGCATATTGGTCAACATCGCGGCAACTTGTTCCTTTGATGCATTTCCATTTCCCGTTATCGATTGCTTTATCTTCTTTGGGGAATACTCATGTATTTTTAATCCCATGGTCATGGCTGCTGCCATTGATACACCTTGAGCTCTACCTAACTTCAACATAGATTGTACATTCTTGCCATAAAATGGTGCTTCAATAGCCATCTCCTTAGGTATATAAGTTTCGATGATTTCCTGTAGTTGTAGAAAGATTTCTTTTAACTTCGTTTGGTGATCTGGAAACCTATCTAACTTAAAAACTCCCATCGTGATAAGTCTAGGACTTCTATCAACAATCTCCAGAATAGCATAACCCATAAGGGTAGTGCCTGGGTCAACGCCTAAAATTTTATATGGTAAGTTATCTTTCGAATCCAATTATAGATTAATTTTTCATAATCCAAAGATAGAACTTATATAACTTGTTTTTTTAATATATATAAGATTCTGCATCTTTAAGTCTAAATGGTAGAATCTCCTAAGAAATATATTTCGCTCTTTATTAAATGCTTGATTGCGGCTTTGTTGATATATACAGTATATCAGCAACTATTTTTGAAACATAATTTTGAAAAACTTTATAATCAATTTTGTGATAATGCCCGAGATAGAAATTCCTTTTATTTAATTCTCACGTTTATATTAATGATACCTAATTGGTTTCTTGAAACCTTAAGATGGAGGTTCTTAGTAATTCAACACCATCCAATAACCATTAGAATGTCTATTCGTGCCATTTTGATGGGTATAACCCTTGGTATGATATCGCCACAAAGAGTAGGAGAATATGCTGGCAGATTATTGGTGCTTACAAAAGATAAAAATTGGTTATCCGTTAAGTCTAATTTTTTAACAAGCCTATCGCTCAATATTGTAATACTAATTTTTGGACTTTTCTCATTATTCATTCTTGCGGATGATGGTAACTTAATTTTTAACCTTTCGGTAAATGGTGTCTTGATTTCTGGAACCATTAGTCTTTTCATTTTGGTCTTGGTATTTTTTAGCTTAAAAAAAATTGAAAGAATATTTAAACTTCATATAGTTTTTGAAAAAATAAAAAGCTGGGGGTCTTTTACGGCCTATCAATTTAGTAAGCGTTCTTTATTTATACTTTTGGTCTTCTCGTTAGCCAGGTACATCGTTTTTTTATGCCAATATGCTTTACTTCTTACTTACTTTGGTGCAAGAATAGAATCAATGACTTTATTGGCTTGTGTGGCATTGGTATATTTGATTCAATCTATTTTACCATTGCCGAGTATGCTGAGTTTATTGGCTCGTGGAGAAATTGCTATAATGGTCTTTTCTGTGCTTAATGTTAATGAAATCTCAATTTTAGCCACCACCTTTGGGCTTTGGATAATTAATTTAATGTTACCAGCGTTTTTTGGATTGATACTACTTATGAAAACAACTATTTTAGAACCAAATAGAATTGAGAACAATCAATAAATATTATTTAATACCATTCATATTATTAATCGGCCTAGTTCAATTGTTTTCACAAGACTTTTCTTCTACTAAAGAAATGCCATGTGAAATGACGAACAATAACTTTCAAGTTGGAGAAAAACTTACATATACAGTTTATTATAATTGGGGCTATTTGTGGATTTCAGCTGGTGAGGTAAGTTTTGAAGTCAAAGAAGCAGATGACCAATATCATTTTGTATGCCATGGAAGGACATATAAAAGATATGATCCAATATTTAAAGTAAGGGATTATTTTGAGAGTAAAGTTGACACAACTACACTCCTACCAACTCACTTTAAAAGAGAAGTGGAAGAAGGTAAGTATATACGCTTTGATTCCATTTCTTTTAACCAAGATGATTACTTGGTTAAGGAATA
Source organism: Saprospiraceae bacterium (assembly GCA_020630955.1). GTDB lineage: Bacteria > Bacteroidota > Bacteroidia > Chitinophagales > Saprospiraceae > JAHDBF01. The sequence continues at coordinate 23,533 of JAHDIE010000043.1, read as the reverse complement.
TATAGGAAACAAAAGAGAAACTGCAAAAGAGCAAAGTTTTAGTTTAAACCATTGTGCACACGATTTACTTTCAATAATATATTCTTTGCGCAATACAGATGTAGATGTTCTCTCGCCAGGAGATGTTTTGCCAATGGACGTATTTTTTGATAAAGAATTATTTTCCCTAAATTTAAACTACGCCGATTATCATGCAAAAAAAGACATCAAAGATTTAGGAGAATATAGTGTTTCAGTATTCCAACCAACATTGGTGACAGGCAATGTGTTTACGGAGGAAGCAGTGATGAATATTTACATAAGTGATGACAATAATAAAATTCCACTTCTTATTGAATCTCCAGTATCGGTAGGATCTGTGAAAGCAGTTCTTTCTAACTATGAAGGCTTAATGTATCCTCTAGAAGAAATAGAATGAATAAAACAAAAAACATCATACTCATATTGGCAGCAATACTTTTTGCTGCGCTTATTGGTTGGTATCTGGGATTCAAAAAAAATTTTGGCACGCCTCAGGTAACAGAGTCAGCCAATACCATGATGGAAAAAATGCAAAAGGTATTCAAATTTGTTGCTGCTGAGGGACAGATTTCGGAAATCTATGATTACAAAGACTATCAATATTATGACATATCACCATTGCGTAAGAAAATTCTGGTTCGGGTAAATGCAAAGGTATTGGTTGGGTATGACTTTGAAAGAGCAAGTTTCAGGATTGATGAAACTAGTAAAACAATTTATATTGATTCTATAGGTCCAGCAGAGTTGTTGGCAATAGATCATGATCTTGACTATTATGATATCCAGGAAGGAACATTCAATTACTTTTCCGAAGAAGAACTCAATGAAATCAACGAAAAGGCCAAAAACTATGCTGCCGAAATTGTAAAGGACAGTGACTTGTTCAATGTTGCTGAAGAACAAAAAGAAGATTTAATAGATATGCTACGTGTTGCTGCTGAATCCACTGGTTGGCAAATAGAAGTTGGAGAACATTCCTTAAAAGATTGATTTTCTGGTTATTTTAGAGCAAAACAATTTGATATGAAAACCATCAAAGGACCAGCTCTATTTTTAGCTCAGTTTATGGGTGATGAAGCCCCTTTTAACCAATTAGACACAATCTGTAAATGGGTAGCCAACCATGGCTATAAAGCGATACAGCTTCCCACTTGGGATTCAAGAGTGATAGATTTAGAGCTTGCAGCAGAAAGTAAAGATTATTGTGATGAATTGAAAGGTAAAGTTGGCGAACATGGTTTGGAAATATCGGAGCTGTCAACCCATCTTCAAGGTCAATTGGTAGCTGTTAATCCTGCCTATGACACCATGTTTGATACATTTGCACCCAAAGAGTTACATGGTAAACCCAAAGAAAGAACCAGGTGGGCTGTTCAACAAGTTATCAATGCAGGAAAAGCTAGTAGAAATTTAGGAATAAATGCCCATGCAACTTTTTCAGGATCACTAATGTGGCATACCGTATACCCATGGCCACAAAGACCAGAAGGGCTAATCGAAACAGGCTTTAATGAATTGGCCAAAAGATGGAAGCCTATCTTAAATAGTTTTGATGAACATGGTGTGGATGTTTGTTATGAAGTACACCCTGGTGAAGATTTATTTGATGGAGCGAGTTATGAAATGTTTTTGGAAGCCGCTAATAATCACCCTAGGGCATGCTTGCTGTATGACCCAAGCCACTTCGTATTACAGCAATTAGATTATTTGACGTATATCGACATTTATCATGAACGAATTAAAATGTTCCATGTGAAAGATGCAGAATTTAATCCTACTGGTCGTCAAGGAGTATATGGTGGATACCAGAGTTGGATCAATCGAGCAGGAAGATTTAGATCACTTGGTGATGGTCAAGTTGACTTTGCTGCTATCTTTAGTAAATTATCACAATATGGTTTTGATGGATGGGCTGTAGTAGAGTGGGAGTGTTGTATTAAGTCACCGGAACAGGGTGCTAGCGAAGGATCTGATTTTGTCAGCCATCATATCATCAATGTTACCGAAAAAGCCTTTGACGATTTTGCAGGTGGTGAAAAAGACCAAGCTATGTTAAATAAAATTTTAGGAATAGATTAAATCTAGTGTAGTAAGCTTAGCTAATGAAGAAAATATCTTTTTATCAATTGTTTTATTTCTACTTTCTATTTGGGTTTTATTTGGAAATACAAGCCCAGTCTGATACCAGTTTTTCGTTACAATATTTGACAGATACACTTGTGCTTTCAGACCATCCTTTGTCAAGTCAATTTAGGTTAAAACACAATAGTCTCTATGTGAGTCGAAAAAGCAAAGAGCTGGCCGCGACATTTGACGACCCGTCGAGAGTATTGTATAGGCATGTAGGGATTTCTACGGCCAATGACCAAGCCAATGGAATTGTCTATCATGGACTACCATCTGATTTTACCAAATGGACTATTCATGGTGCAGAGATAGTGAACCCAAATCATACTAGTAACGCAGGTACCTTTAGTGATAATTCTAGTCTGAGTTCTGGAGGTGTCTTAGGAATTCCCTTTGACGTAATCAAGTCCTTCAGTTTTCATGCCAATACCCATGTTGAAAATACTCCGACAACAGTTGGAGGAATTGCAAACTTTAACTTTCTATCCGAGAGTGAAAATTTTTTCAAAATAGGATTATTGGGATTGGAGCTTGCCACACAAACTAAGAAAAGTAGCATTCCAGTAAAGACACATTTTAGATATTCAACAGTAGGTTTATTGGGTCAGTTAGGTGTAGATTTTGGAGGAGAAAAAATTGCCTTTTCTGATGGTTTCGTTCAAGTGAGATTGATGCCAAAATTGGAATTAATTTCTGGAGGTGGATTTAGTTCAAATATTTTTAGGGGGGTAGAGAATCCAGAAGAGGCTATAATTGAAAAAGAACTCAAAGACATAGATTTTAATTCCTATTTTTTTTACACGGGTTTAGTGTTTGACAATAAAAGAGATAAACACGCTTTGATGTATTCTCAAAAAAAGGATACACGAGTTAGCAAATCTGATTTTTTGAATAGTTCTACAGATTCTCAATTTGAAAACATTAAAATATCCTATGCTGGACAAATTCCATTATTCAAAAACGAAATCAATAACTTTGACTTATTGATTAATGGTAGTGCATCAAATGTGGCGCATAATTTTCCTATGTCGAGGTCAGATGATTGGAGGAGTTATTTACATTTTGCTTTGAGATATACTTGGTTTAATGATAATTATTCCTTTACTGGAAAAATGGGACCTAAGCTTGAGTTTACAAGTAGAGAAGTGACACCTGAACTTTCCTTTATTGCTTCAAGACAATTTAATAACCAAAGTGTTGAATTAGGGACCTCTTTAAGTTCTCAAGAACAAGCGGCAAACATCTATGGCTTTATTCCTCTTTCTGGAAGCATTGAAGATCACTTATTGAGTAATAAAAGTTTAAATACTTCAATTTCATATAAAGCAGAAATAAGAAAAAATCAAAAATCCTTGATCAGGTTATTCTATCAATATTTATATGATTTACCCGCCAGCTTTATCGGTTATTCACCAATTTTTAATGCACCCACTAATTCCCAAATAAATTCTTTAAAAAATTGGGGAGATGCTACAAACTACGGTATAGAATTGATGTTTGATCAACTGTTTAACAACGGATTCTATATAAATACAAATTTGACTTTGTTTGAGTTCACAAATGGACTAACCAAAGAATCTTTTTCTCTTGGTGCCGTTGAGCTTTTAAAAGAAGACTTAAGTGTTACCAACAACTTTAATTATCTCTTCAATTTCAATACTTCTAAGTCTTGGTCTTTGAAAAAGAATAAAAATATTTCGATAAATTTTGCTTTTCACTTAAGAGGAGGTGCTTATGATTATTTCGACATAGAGAAACCTATTAGATTAAGACCATATTCCCGATTCGATATGCGGATTCAATATGATTTTAAGAAATCAATCATTGCATTGGATATTCAAAATCTAACAAATAGAAAAAATGATGCCTTTTATGTATACGATAAGCTTTTGGAATCTCAAGTTTTACAACAACAATTAGGCTTAATTCCAGTTTTGAGTTGGAAAAGAGTTATTTAACTTTAGTTATCAGCAACTATTATCATGAATGACTATTTTTGTAAAAAAGTATTACATGAAAAAATCTTCAGCGATATGGCTTGTTTTGTTTCTTGTCACATTGAGTGCATGCAACAAAGAGAACTTATTTAAAAAAGACAAAGAAGAGCATAAGACCTTTGAACAAGAGAAATACGATGGCGTACTAGCAAGCGTTTTGCCCAAAGAAGAATGTTTTATATTTGAATACCCAATTCGCTTTATTATGCCTGATGAATCAGTTTTGATTTTGGATGGTGCAGACGATTCTGCTTTAAAGGATTGGTATGAAGCCAATATAGAATCGGAAGAAAGACCTCAGTTAATATACCCGGTTCAAATTCACTTTAATGAAGAACTTATTCCAGTTCAAAATGATGATGAATTAAAAAGAATCAAAAATGCTTGTCGTGAGAAATGGGATTATAAAGAAGAGTGTTTTACATTAATATTTCCAGTTTCTTTTGAAATGCCAGATGGATCAACCATCACTTTGCTGAATGAAGAAGATAATGGACTTAAGGATTGGTATGATACAAACCCAGAAACGGATCAAAGACCTTCGGTTGTTTACCCAGTAGAGATTAAATTTAAGGATGAGTTGCTTATCATCAATAATGATGATGAGTTTGAAAGAATAAAGGATGCATGTAAAGAGTTTCAAGCTGAGAGTGCGTCAAAAATATGCTTTAATTTTATTTTTCCAATTTCCATTCAAATTGGTGACAAAATCATTGAAGAAAATTCAGTAGAAGAACTTAGAGAAGCATTGAAAAAATGGTTTGAAGCCAATCCAGATAGTGACCAGAAGCCTGAATTGATTTATCCTATTGAAATAATTTATGAAGATGGAACTGTAAAAGAGTTGATGTCGGAGGATGAATTAATAAACGCAAAAAGTGATTGCTAGAACTGAACATTAAAATTTTTACAAGAGGAATGGTTTTATAATCATTCCTCTTTTTTTTGCTACTCGTTAAAAACTTGATAATAAATACATATAGTTTATTTTTCTATATTAGAAGCACTAGTTTTGCAAGTCTAATTAAAAAGAACAATTGAAACAGCTAATAAAGGTCCTATTATTTATTCTTGGATGGCAAGTTACGTTCTGCCAACCTGCTGTAGAAGACTTTAAAAAAGTTTTTCGGATAGAGATATTCGAAACTACAGAGACAATAAATATCGATGGAAAGTTGACAGAGGAGGTGTGGCAAAACGCCAATGTAGGTACAGACTTTTGGCAAAAAGTACCATTTTTTGCGGAAGGGGCAGACCCAAAAACAGAAGTTAGGCTTAGTTACGATAAAGATAACTTGTATGTAGCTGCAAAATGCTATCAAAAAGAAGATATTATCATTCAATCCTTAAAGAGAGATGAGTATTGGGACAATGATGGAATAGCAATTATACTTGATCCGTTAAATACACTTACAAATGGTTTTCTATTTGGCACAAGTGCTGCTGGTCAGCAATGGGATGCGCTTCGTTCCTTGGATGATATTAACAGTGACTGGAGCAATAAGTGGTATAATGAAGTACATGTGACAGATGAATACTGGTCAATGGAAATGGCAATCCCGTTTAGGATTCTTAGATTTAGTCCAGATGAAACAGAATGGGGGTTGAACTTTGTAAGAAATCATGTAAATGAAAACGAGTACCACAATTGGACAGCGGTTCCAGAATCTTTCTGGCCTCCTGATGTAGCTTTTGCTGGTGCGTTAGTTTTTGACAAACCACCAGTGCCAAAGAAAGGGAATTTTAATATTATTCCTTACGTCACAACATCCGTTTCAAAGGAGCCAGATGTAGATGCTGTCTTTTCTGCTAATGCAGGATTAGATGCAAGAGTTTCTGTAACTCCAACGTTGAATCTTGACTTAACGCTCAATCCAGATTTTTCACAGATAGAAGTGGATGAGTTGGTTACCAACTTAACGCGATTCAGTATTTTCCTACCAGAAAAAAGAACTTTCTTTTTAGAAAACAGCGATCTCTTTTCTGATTCAGGTTATCCAGGAGTTAGACCTTTCTTTTCCCGCACAATTGGATTGGATAGCGAAAGACAAGCAGTTCCTATTTTATATGGAGCACGATTGACGGGAAACCTAAACAAGAAGACACGACTTGGAGTTATGAATATCCATTCTTTGAAAAGCGACAACACTGCAGCGCAAAATCAAAGCGCTGTAGCCATGCAAAGAAATTTTGGAAGGTCGTTTGTAAAAGGTATGTTTTTGAACCGACAAGGATTCGATGGAACAAGTTCGATCGAGAATGATTTTGGAAGAAACACAAGCATAGAAGGAGTATACATTAGTAATGATGGAAAAATGGCAGGATGGGCAAGTGCCCATCATTCTTTTAAATCAGAAGTGAAGTCAAAAACAGGTTTTTACACCTATGGAGTTGCTTACACAGACCCATCTTGGGAAATTTTGTTGGCAAGTGCCACTATCCAAGAGAACTATTTTGCTGATTTAGGTTTTGTGCAACGAATCGAAAACTATGATGCAGTAAGAGACACATCGATACGTATAGGGTTTAATGACAATGTATTTGGTATCAATTATAAGATAAGACCCAAAGAGGGTAAAGTAACAAGACATGTTTTTGATCTAACCAACGTTTATTTTACCAATCCTGATTGGAGCTTTAATGAATTACTCAATGAGTTTTCTTATACCATGGCATTGCGGTCTACAGCGGAAGTAAGCTTTGGGATGGGAAGGAATGATGTGGATTTATTGTATCCATTTAGTTTTGTATCCAATGGGGAACCCTTACCTGCACAGCGATACAAATATTCTTGGATGTCGGCAGGATATTCTTCTGATGAAAGAAAGGTTGTAAGATTTGGTGTCGGTGGACAGACAGGAAGCTTTTACAATGGTAGGTTAAATCAAGCTGAAGCGGATATTAACTTTAGAATCCAGCCTTGGGGAAATCTAAGTTTTGGATATCAATGGAATAAACTAGATTTTCCAGATCCCTTTGGAAATGAAATAATTACGGCCTTGTTGAGTAAACTAGAAATTGGCTTTAATAGAAATCTATTGTGGACCACACTTTTTCAGTATTTAGATCAAAGTGAGTTTATGGGCATTAATTCAAGACTTCAATGGAGGTTCGCTCCCATGTCAGACCTCTACTTTGTTTTCATAGATAATTATGATGTATTTAACGGAATGGGTGGACCAAGGGATCTACAAACCAATAATCGAGCATTGATATTAAAACTTAATTATTGGTACTGACCATAATCATTCTTTTATTCTAGTTGGGATTTCCACAAGATTCGATTTATACATTCGAAATACTTTATACTGTTCTGAGTAATATTACAAAAACGTTCAATATTGCTGAAAGATTAATTGATACCTTAAAAATAATTAGGATAATTTCATTGGTAAATCAGTCAATCTTTTGCCCGTTATTCTTCTTATTGCATTACCAATTGCAGCTCCAATAGGGCCCAAAGGGGGTTCACCAACTGGTAGAGGATCGTCAACCCCTTGTAATAGTTTTACTTCAATTACCTTGGGTGAGTCTTTCATCAATGCCATTTGGTAAGCACCAAAGTTCTCTGGAAAAATAGCTCCATTTTTAATCGTCATCTTTTCAAAAAGAGAAGCACTAATTCCCATATTTATAGAACCTTCGCATTGAGCTTTAACTTGGTCAGGGTTGACGGCCAAACCACAATCAAGAACACAAAATACTTTATCAACCTTGATTCTATTTTCTTTTATAGAGACTTCTGCTACATGAGCACAGGGACTTCCTGTATCTATTGATGCTGCTAAACCCATTGCACTATTCCCATTCGTTTTATCATTGAAGTTGGATATTTTTAAAACTTCTTTGATAACATTCTTAATACGATTACCTTTTGAATCATCCTCTAGCATATTTAGTCTAAATTGCCCAGGGTGAATTCCTGCTTTGATCGACATCTCATCAATAAAGCTTTCCAAAGCAAAGGTATTTGCAAGTAGACCTAAACTTCTCCACCAGCTTGTGGCGAAGGGTAGAGTTCTATGCCATTGCACCGCTCTTCGATTTGGAATATTGTACATGATATTCCCTCCTCGCATGGCGCCAACATCTGTACCCATAAGTGTATTAGTGATCCCTGGCATCAAAGCAGAATTTACCGCAACATCACCACTTGCGTAATGGTGTTCCATGTACTCAAGTAGATTATTTTCACCAAGCTTTCCTTTTATAATATGGTGGGTAGGTGGTCTAAAGGTGTCATTTTGAAACTCTTCCTTTCTTGTAAAAAAATACTTAACCGGTCTTCCTAATTCTTCTGACATTTTTGCAGCAATTACAGCATGATTGGTGTTTAGCCTTCTTCCGAATCCACCACCTAAAAATGTTGGGATAACGTTTACGTTTTTACTTGAGATATTTAAAGCTTTTGCAACTTGTCGTTGGGTAATAAATACAACTTGTGTAGAAATAATGATGGTTGCCTTTCCATCTTTTACATCTGCTACAGCTCCATTGGGTTCGATCTGAGCATGAGCACCAATCGGACTTGTAAACTCTAAGGAAAATTCTTCTTCATTTTCTTTTAGTTGACTACCTACTTTTTGTGTGATCATTTTATTTCCATTTCCAACTTGGAGATATTCTCTAAGGTCATCTTCGGTCCAGATTTTATCTGGGGTCGTCCAATTTATTTCTATTTCATTTTTTGCAGCCAGAGCTTCTGCAAAACTATCTGCAATTACACCCAACCAATTTTTTCTTTTAACGATCCTGATATTACCAGGCATGTTTTCGGCCGCACTTGTGTTAACGGATTCAATGGTAGACCCAATGATCTCTGGCCGCAATACTGTAGCATATAACATGTCTTCTATCTCAGCATCAATACCAAAAATTGGCGCACCAGTTACTTTTTCATTTATGTCTACTCTTTGAATAGGTTTGCCGATATATTTATAATCTTTTGTAGGACGAAGTACTGGTGTTTTTGGCAGTTTCCATTCTTTTACATCATTCAATGCTTCTGCAAATGTTATACTTTGGTCATCAGCTACAATCGTTCCGTTTGACGTATATAATTTGGTTATATCTATGTTAAGTTTTTTTGCAGCTTCTTGCTTTATTAGTTCTCTCATGGTTGCAGCCATTTCTCTCAAAGGGGTAAACAGCGAGGCAATTGAGAAGCTACCTCCTGTTCCCAACAGGTCTGTTACTCCAGAATCTGTGCTTGCGGCAATTACTTTAATTTTCGTAATGTCAAAATCTAATTCATCTGCAACGATTTGTGCAATTCCGGTAAATGTCCCTTGACCCATTTCTACTTTGGAAGAATGTATTACCAAGTTGTTTTCCTTTGTTATTTCTAACCAGAGATTTGCCTTGTTACCTTTGCCAGCATAAGGTGGAATTAATGTCTCAGCAACTCCATAGGACATTCTTCGCAATGGATTTCTAAAGACTATAGTTCCAATTGCCAAAATTCCAAGTGTACCCAATCCACTTTGCACAATAAATCTTCTTCGAGATTTGCTTTTTGGTTGATTACTAGTTTCTTTATTTTCTTTGGTCATTTTCTATATCTTCTGCTTGTTTCAAATTAATTTCTGCTGCTCGATGAATTGCTTTTCTCATTCTAGTATATGTACCACAGCGGCAAATGTTTCGTATTGATTCGTCTATTTCATCATCAGTTGGATTTGGGTTTTCTTTAAGTAAAGCAGCAGTGGCCATGATGAAACCTGATTGGCAATAACCACATTGTGGCACCACCTCTTCTACCCAAGCTTGTTGTACAGGATGTAAATTTTCTTCACCAGAAATTCCTTCAATGGTTGTAACAGACTTTCCTTCGATCATTTCTGTTGGGTAGATACAAGATCTGACAGCAACTCCATCAATGTGTATTGTGCAAGCACCACATTGAGCAATGCCACATCCAAACTTGGTTCCCTTTAGACCAATCTTATCTCGAATTGCCCACAATAAAGGTGTACTTCCATCGATATCGATGGTTTTGTCATTTCCATTAAGTTTGAATGAAATCTTCATGTTCTTTATAGTTAATTAGTATTTCCAAGATAATATAAACAAAAAAAGCTGGGTCGAATGATCCAGCTTTTTTTATTATAAATTTATTAATTTTTACTTCAATACAATCACCTTATCAGACCAGATTCCTTTACTAGAAACCAAATTGATAAAGTAGGTTCCTGTTGTCAAAGCAGTTGCATCCATCTGGATTTCAAGACTTTTGTCTAGTGTCTTGTCTGATAATCTTTTTACAATTTGCCCGCTGGTGTTGAGAATGTTAATTTTGTATTCTCCAATTACTTCCTCACTTTGAAGATTTATATTGATTGAGCTCTGAGCAAAATATGTTTTAGCATCTGTTATCCAATTGACTTCTTCATTGCTTGACAATAATTCAATTCCTTCTATAGCAGCCGTATTTACAACAGTATAATCATCACCCTCTTTTTTCCATACGACAACAATGATATCAGTCTGTGCATCTGGCACTTCTGTAAATGTATTGGTAATTGTAAAATCCATTACTCCTTCGAGAATTGGTCCATTACCAATTTCTCTTCCGAATGGGGAACCACTGAATTCATCAAGAAGTATTTTTTTATGTTCAGCATTGCTACCAGCACTATTTCCTGCTTGATTGTGCACCAAGTCGTTGGTTAATAAATATGTCCCTAAGTAATATTCTCCATCTGCTGCTTGGTTGATATGCAAAGCGATTTCTGCAATTACCTCATTTGCGGAAGCGCCTAGATAACCATGTAGTTCGATTCCAAAACCAGGAATTTCGTTATTCATGGTTTCAACATCAAGTTTCAATTGCTCAAGTTTACTCATCCAATTTCCACTAGAAGCACTAAGATTTGTATTATTAAGAAAGAAAGTTGGTTGTCCAAATCCGCCCAAGGCATCAGTCAAAGCAGTATTGGTTTCGTTTGCTAATCCTCCACTATGGTGCAATGCAACAATGGTTGCCTGGTCAGCAGGAATCTCATCGATGATTGCCAGTTTGAATTCCCAACCCCATGACCCACAGTTTGGACACCAATCTGCAGTTCTTTTTGATATCAAAGGTTGGTTTTTAAAAGTCTGACCAAAAGATACGAGACTTAGAAAAAGAATGAAAAGTAAGGTAAAAATTTGCTTCATGTTTATTCTTGTTTTAAAAATTTCCAATTGACTCTTTATAAATTGCTGCGGTAACAACTTGTCCCACAACCTTCAATGACCTCTTATCAATGACACTAATATCATCACAGTGTGTATGCCAACATTTTTGAAACGATGACTCAGTATTTGTAGTACGATTGATGATATCTAACATTGGAATTTTTGCAATCGTATTTACAAATACATGATCATCAATCAAGCCTGTAGTTTTTTGATTTACAAACATATCAGAGTAGCCCATTCTTTGTGCAAGATCCCACAATTTTTTAACCTGTGGCCCTGCATAATTAAGGGAATATTCATCCTGACCAAATGTAGGCTTCTTTGCTCCAACCATATCTAAGAGTATGCCGTATTGTGCCTTATAGTTGCCTGAGTGTTTGTTTTTTGACCAATATTGTGATCCAAGACACCAAGACTCTGCTCTTCCATCACCAGACTTTCCCTGATCCTCTGCATCAAACAAAATAATATCGACACCCATTTCAATTGGATTTTCGTTGATCAGTCTGGCGATCTCAAGTAATACACCAACACCACTGCCACCATCATCTGCACCAGGGATAGGTTTATCGCGCAAACTTTCATCTTCGTCTTTATCTCCAAACATGCGTGTATCCCAATGCGCCGCTAGGATCACACGCTTATTCATCTTAGGATTGAATTGAGCAATGATATTGGTAGAGGCTGCTTTTGTCCCTGTATATAAATTTGCTGTAAAATCTTGTTCGATTACTTCAGCTCCATAGCTTTTAAATTTTTGTACCATCCAATCTTTACAAGCCTTGTGGGTTTCTGTTCCAGGAACTCTTGGCCCAAAAGACAATTGTTTTTCGATAAAAACAAAACTTGAGTCTGCACTAAAGGCAGGAATTTTTACAGTTTTTGGTGCAGCTTGCCCCTTGCTTTCGGATTTATTGGATGTTGACCCGTCAGATCCACAGCCATAAACCATTAGTATTGTTGCAAGCGCAATAAGATATTTATTTACGTGTTTCATTTTTTTAGTTTATGGTCCAACCTGTTTCGTCTTTCCCGTCTTTTACTTCGATATTTAACTCCTTCAATTTGTCTCTGATTTTGTCGGCGGTTGTCCAATCCTTATTGGTCCTAGCACCTTGTCTAAGATCAATGATGAGGTCCATTAAACCACTTAAAGCATCGGAGTTTCCACCACTTGCTTCTTGTTCGTCCAACAATCCAAAGATGTCGAAAAGGAATGCGTCAAAGTATTTTTTCAAATGATCCAAAGCTTCTTGGCTCAGTTGGTTAATATCAATATGTCCTTCTTTAAGGCTATTTATTTTTGTTACCAATTCGAAAAGTCGAGACAAAGCTCTAGGTGTATTGAAATCATCATCCATATCTGCCAAAGCTGTTTCGATAATTTCATTGAATTCAGCATCGAGACTATTTCCTATAGATTTTGTGTTTAAGCTTTGCAATGTTTTATGAGCTTGCATCAATCTTTTGTATCCTTTTTCTGCAGCAAGCAAAGCATCGTTGGTTAGATCATTTGGAGAACTATAGTGAGATTGAAGGAAAAAGAATTTGACGGCCATTGGGGAAAACCCTTTGGTAACATGTGGGCTATCTCCACTAAATAATTCTTCAGGGGATATGGTGTTCCCATCACTTTTGGACATCTTTTTTCCATTCATCAATAGCATATTGGTGTGTAACCAATAATTGGCTGGTTGGCAATTGCAAGCACCCATATTTTGAGCAATTTCATTTTCATGATGAGGAAATTTCAAATCGTTGCCACCTCCATGAATGTCAAAAGTTTTTCCAAGGTATTTTGTACTCATTGCCGAGCATTCTAAATGCCATCCAGGAAATCCAACAGACCATGGGCTATTCCATTTCATGATATGTTCAGGAGCTGCTTTCATCCAAATAGCAAAATCTGAAGGATGATTTTTTTCACTTTGGTTTTTAAGGTTATCTCTTGTTTCGGAAAGTAGTTCTTCTATAACTCTACCTGAAAGCTTACCATATCCTTTACCATCTGTTGCAAATTTGACAGTGTCAAAATACACTGATCCGTTTTTTTCATAACCGTATCCGTTGTTAATAATTTCTTGCACCATTTCGATTTGCTCGATAATGTGCCCTGTAGCTCTAGGTTCGATGCTTGGTTTTTTGGTATTAAATATGGCCATCATGTTATGAAAACCATTGGTGTATTTTTGTACAATTTCCATAGGTTCCAATTGCTCTAATCTTGCTCCTTTCAATATTCTATCTTCACCATCGTCGAGTAGGTGTCCGACATCCGTAATATTTCTGACATATCTCACCTTGTAACCTAAGAACAGGAGGTATCTATATATAATATCAAAAGAGACAAAAGTTCTGCAATTTCCCAAATGGACATCATTATAAACAGTAGGTCCACAGACATACATCCCAATATATCCTTCATTTATAGGCTTGAATACTTCTTTGTTTCTTGTCAGGCTATTTTGAACCTTTAATGTAGAATTTCTCATGCTACAAAGTTAATACTTATGTACTTGCGATGAATAATATATTACAAATTATTGTAATACAAGAGATGTAATTTTAAAAAAAATACAAGACTTAGGAGATAACCTTCTGGAAATCAAACAACTCAGTAAAGTGAAGAACAGTTTTATAACCTTTCTTTTTGAAGTAGGTCTTAGTTTCTATAGGATCTCTATCACTTGTTGCCAAGACAAAATCACCACCCCATGCACCCAATGACTTTATTGCTCCCCAATAATCAGAGAAGAACTCTTTGCCCATTGGAGATAACATGAGGCTTTTGGAAACCAATTCTTCGTGAGTTTTAAGAAGTTTTTCGAAAGAATTTAAGGTAGCACAATCAATGATTTCTTCGGTAATTGAGCTTAAATCTTTGGCTAACTGCTTTCTTCCTTTGCCATTTTTTAGATAGTACTTCATTCCTGCTTCTGAACTTTGTTTTCTGTTTAAGTGAACAAAGTATAATTGGTCAGCAAATGGCCATTCTATATCTACTTCCGTAAATTTGATTTGGTCATCAATCATTTGGTAGGAAATTGGAAGATCGACACCAGCACATGCCACATCATAACCTGATCCATTTGAAACTTCGAAGTGTAATAATAATGGATTGATGTCAGCCCATTGCGCTATTAAGTATGTTAAAGTAGAACTAGATCCTAAACCCCAATCCAATGGAAAATCAAGGTTTGTATGCACTTTAAAACCACTCCATTTAGATAAAAAGTCTGAATTCAAGCGTACAGCCCCTTTAAAAAGCTTTGCTAAATAAGCAGCTTGTTTGTCGTTTGTTGTTTTGAGAATTGAAAAATCATAAAAAGAAATTTTGGCTTCAAACCAGCAATTCCCTTTTACATCAAAGCTTTTCCAACTTAAATCAGAACTTCTTTGATTGGTTATAACTAGTTTTTGGCCTAGTTTCGACGGCAATGCTAGTGATTTAGCACCATCCAATACAGCATATTCTCCTGTGAGAAGTAATTTCCCTCTGCCAAAATGTTCAGTAGCGATAACTCAGTTTTGTTTCTTGTTAAATGTATACTATTGAGGATACATTATTAATTTGTCTCCTTTAAATCGGTTTGAGAGATGATTTGTCGGTTTTGATTGAGGAAATTCCTTACGGTTCCGAAAGATACTACTCTATCTTTAAAATACAAATAAGCTTTTTCATATTCTTTATCGGTCGCTTCTAGGTGCCTCAAAATATTTTGCAAATGCATTTTCATATGACCTTGTTGAATTCCCGTAGTAATAAGTGATCGTATAGCTGCAAAATTTTGGGCGAGCCCAGTTGCTGCAATAATACCCATAAGTTCTCTTGCGTTTGGGTTTTCAAGTAATTCTAAACTTCTTTTAGCAATGGGGTGTAAACTGGTAAGACCTCCAACGGTTCCAACAGCCATTGGCACTTCGAGCCAAAACTTAAAAACGCCATCTTTAATTGAGCAGTGAGATAAGCTAGAATAAGTGTTTTCAGAGGCATAAGTGTGACCACATGATTCGATTGCTCTAAAGTCGTTACCTGTTGCAATGACGACAGAATCAATACCATTGTATATTCCCTTATTATGTGTGGTTGCCCTATATGGATCTATCTCTGCAATTTCTATTGCATCGTTGAATCTTGTTGCAAATATTTCGGCATTCATTCCATTTTTAAAGCTTCCTAATTTTTCAATTGGACATTCAACCCAAGCTTTTACCAAACACTCTGGTGTATAATTGGAAAGTATACTCATGATGACCTCGATGCAATCATCTTTCCCAGTAAGTTTTTGATAGAATTCAGTTAATGTTTTTGCAAATTCTTCAAGACATGTATTGATAAAGTTTGCCCCCATCGAATCACATGTTTCAAAAGAAGCTTTTATTTGATAATAGTTCTTTTTTTTATCTGTTAAGTCCAATAATTCAAGATCCAATATTCCACCACCACGATTTTTCATATTCGCAGCAATTTCACTGGTATCCTTGATCATTTTGATTTTAGCATCGGTAAAATGATCTTTTAGATCTTTTGGGTCTCCATACCAAAGGAAATGAACTTGCCCTAATTTTTTTGTACCAATAATTTCAGTTTTAAATCCTCCCCTTTCCATCCAGAATTTTGCGGCTGCAGATGCTGCAGCAACCACGGAACTTTCCTCCGTAACCATAGGAACGCAATAAGTTTTATTATCGATTAGAAAATTTGGAGCGACGCCATATGGCATTGGAAAATTACTGATCGTATTTTCACTAAATCCATCTAGTATTCTTTGTTGTTCATCATTGCTATGCCAATAACTTGATAGTTCACTGATGACAACTTCCGGATCTTTAAAGAAATTTTTTGCTATCCATTTTATTTTATCCCGCTTTCGCATGGATGAAAATCCACTTATTTTTTTTTGATTTTCTTCCTTCATCCTAATTTATTCTTAACATGGCTTGTGCCATATCATATCCTTCTAGTTGTAACTTTGTAAATTGATCAAGTTCATCATCACTCTGCAATGCATATTTTAAAAAGCCTGAGGCCATACCGTAAGTAGCGGTAAGTTTCGATGACTTAACATGATAATACCCATCTAAAAAATTCTTTACCCCACCGGATACAATTATTTGTTTAGTCTTGATATTTAAACCTTCTTCTAAAAGTTCATTAGACCAATTAACCATGGTGTTTGCATCGTGACCCAAATTAGAAACCTTTTCATAGACTTCCTGCTTGATGACATTAGAGCGAAAAAGTTCAATTTTTGAAAAATTGGTACCACCATTTGCTGCAAAGTCTACCGCTTCTAGTGGCAAAGAAAACAATGCCTTTAAACTTGCTTTTCCAAACCCTTGACCTACTTCTTTAACAATAATAGGATAGTCTACTGTATCTAGAATTTTCTTAATGGTGTCAATTGGAGCAGACATAATAGCATCTCCTTCTGGCTGCAACCATTCTTGCAAAGGGTTGACATGTATGATTAATCCATCAGCTGAAAGTTTGTCAAGAAGGGCTTTCACTTTTTGTAGATTATCTTGACGAATTAAATTTTCTACTTGAGCAATACCTAGGTTTGCAAACAATGGTTGTTCTGGCATGAGATCTCTAACTTGAAAGTCTCCAAGATATTCATCACTATGCAATAATTGACGGCAAGAACCTAAGCCCATACCTAAGTCATATTTTCCGCAAATTCTTGCTAAGCTTTTGTTGATTTTATTTGCCAGTTCAGTACCTCCAGTCATACTTGATACCCAAATAGGATATTTCATTTTTTTGCCGGCAAAAGTTCTTTCACTACCTAATAATTTTCCCGGAAGGGGAGATAACATAGGTTCATAATTAAACCTATTGTCCAAACTAGAACTTGCAACAACCGATTCAAAAGCTAACTTTATGTGATCTAACTTTCTTGATGATGCATTAGGATCTGATTTTATGTCTAAGTTCTTTCCGATTGGTTAAAATTTATTTACAAAAGTATAAATTCAGTAACAAGCATACCTATTAAAGGTTTAGTGTCGTTAAATTCTATATTTGCAATTAAAAAAATTCGTCCATGAAGTTATTACAATTATCCTTGATATTGTTCATTTCTATCCCATTACTACATAGTCAAAATGCAGAATGCATAAAGGCATACAATCTAGCCGTAGAAAAAGTTAAAATGAAAGATTATGAGGCTGCAATTATTGAATATGGAAATGCAATCGCTGCGGATCCAAGCTATGATAAGGCATATTATAATAGAGGAACAGCAAGTTTAAGATTAAAAAACTATGATGCAGCTGCAGCAGATTTTATAAAAACAACCAATATTACTCCTGAATATGCTAAAGCACATTATTACCTTGGATATGTAAAAATGAAACAAAAAAATTACAAGGATGCACTTGTTGGTTTTACACGTGCAATCAAGTATGATCCAGAAATATATGATGCCTATTATTATAGAGGGTATATTCAAATGCAAGATAAAAACTTAGAAAAAGCAATTGTTGATTTTGCGGAAGCGGCAAAATTAGATCCTGATAATTCGAAAACACACTACAATTCCGGCGTATGCCATTATCAATTGGGAAATTATATTGATTCTGCCAACTCCTTTACATTAGCATATGAACTTAATCCTGATTATCCCAAAGCATTATACTATAGGGCAATGTCCTTTAGTAAACTTGAAAAATACGAAAGAGCTATTTCTGATTTCAACACCTATGTGGAAGCTGACCCTACTATCGAAGGTTATTATAATAGAGCACTAATTTATTCCAAAATGGATAATATGGAAGCCGCAATCAATGATTATGAAGCCGCTTTAAAGTTGGATCCTAAACATGTGTCTTCTCTTAAGAATATTGCAAATTATAGAATCAAGACCAAGGATTATCCTGCTGCTGCAATAGCATTTACTCAACTTAGTGAAGCAGAGCCAAAAGAAGAAAGCCATTATCTCAATGCTGGTATATGCCACTTTAATGCAAGTGCTTATGGGGAAACATTAAAAAGCCTAGATGCTCTAATCTTACTTAACCCTAAACATGCTGAAGCATTATTTAATAGATCAAATGCATATGCAAAACTAGGCCAAAATGAAAGAGCTTGTGCCGATGTAAGATCTTCTGCCGAGTTGGGCTTTGATAAGGCGTTTCAGTATGTAGCTTCCTATTGTAATTAAAATGATAAAAGGATTATATGAAACTCATTTATTTGTCGAAGATCTTGAACGTTCGATAAAATTTTATACAGAAATACTTGGCTTAAAACAATGTCGATTTGGCATAGAACGAAGGACTGCTTTTTTTTGGATTGGAATAGATAAACAAGCAATGCTTGGACTCTGGGAAAAACCAAAACAAGAAATCGACATAAGACATTTTGCTTTTGAATGTGATTCTGATTGGATATTAAATAGTTCCGTAGACTTCTTACGATCTAGAGGTATTAAGTGTTGGAACTTTTTAAATGATGACAAGGAAATCCCAATGGTGTTTTGCTGGATGCCTTCAATATCAATTTATTTTAATGACCCAGATGGCCACGAACTCGAATTTATAGGGAAATTACCTGGTCCTTCAAGGTCAAATGAAGAACAGAGAGTAGTTAGTTACGAAGATTGGCTAAAAATACGTGATGAACCTTAGGAATGGTTTTTCGTACTCAATTCTTTTCAAAAATTAAAGTAGCGGTTAATTTAGCAAAATCAGTAAAAACAATTAAAAAATTAATAAAAGAGTCAATTCCTTTCTAGTTCATTACAAAAAAAAGCGAAAATCACGCTGATTATCAGTTAGTTATAGAGGTTGAAGTAAAATAATCGTTATAATTTCTTGCCTATAAAAAGTATTAAACATACTTTTGCCATCCGCTCTAGAAAAGCGGTGTTTTTATTCCATTTAATAAAAATTTTTTCGTGAAAACATTAAGTTATAAAACGCTTACAGCCAAGCCATCTGAAATAAAAAGAGAATGGCATGTGATTGATGCTGAAGGGCAGGTTGTTGGACGTATGTGCTCCAAAATTGCTATGGTATTAAGAGGTAAGCACAAACCTTCATACACCCCAAATATCGATACTGGAGACTATGTTATCGTTCTAAATGCTGATAAAGTTAGATTTACAGGTAACAAAATGAAAGACAAGGTATACCAAAGATATTCAGGATATACAGGAGGTCAAAAGGAAAGAACTGCTGAAGAAATGTTGGCAAAAAAACCAACAGATATTGTGGAAAAAGCAGTAAGAGGTATGATCCCTAAATCAAAGCTTGGAAGAGCACAGATAAAGAAACTATTTATTTATACAGGTAGCGAGCACCCACATGCAGCACAAAATCCTAAAGAGTTAACACTATAATAATGGAGGTAATCAATACAGTAGGAAGAAGAAAGGCTTCTGTAGCAAGAGTATATCTTTCTGAAGGTTCTGGCAAATACATGATCAACGGAAAAGATTTTAAAGAATACTTTCCTCAGGGAAATATTCAATTTAATATCACTGACCCATTCACTACACTTGAACTTGATAATCAATTTGATATCAAAGTGAATGTAAATGGTGGTGGATTTAAAGGGCAATCTGAGGCAATCAGATTGGGTATCTCTAGAGCATTGGTAAAAGTTAATGCTGATTACAGAAAGCCTCTTAAGGATAAAAAATATTTGACAAGAGATGCGCGAAAAGTGGAGAGAAAGAAATTTGGTAAACCAAAAGCAAGAAAGAGCTTCCAGTTCTCTAAGCGTTAATCTCCTTATTCAATTATTTCAAAAATTATTTAGAAAATGAACGTACCTACATATAAAGAATTATTGGATGCTGGAGTTCACTTTGGGCACTTAAAAAGAAAATGGAACCCAAAGATGTTGCCTTATATCTTCCAAGAAAGAAAAGGAATCCACATCATCGACCTAAACAGAACTTCTGACAAACTTGTAGAAGCTGGTGAAGTCATGAAGCAAATGGCTAAGCAAGGAAAGAAAATTATGTTTGTTGCAACAAAAAAACAAGCAAAAGAAATCGTTTCTTCTGAAGCGAGAGGAGTTGCTATGCCATATGTTACTGAAAGATGGTTAGGAGGAATGATGACCAACTTTTCAACCATCAAAAGATCAATCAAAAAGATGAACAACATTGATAAAATGTTGGGTGATACAAATCTTAGTATTACCAAAAAGGAAAGATTGACTTTAACGAGAGAAAGAAATAAGCTAGAGAAAGTATTGGGTGGTATCGCTAATATCAACAGATTACCAAATGCAATCTTTGTTGTTGATACTCATTACGAGCACATTGCAATCGCTGAAGCTAAAAAATTGGGCATTAAAATTTTCGCAATGGTAGATACAAACTCAAACCCTAATACTGTAGATTATCCTATTCCTGCCAACGACGATGCTTCCAAATCAATCGGTATGATTACCAAGTATTTGACGGGTTGCATTAAAGAGGGTTTGAAAGATAGAGAGACCATGAAAAAACAATAACAAACTTTAATAAACAGATAAATAATATAAACATGAGCATTAAAGCGTCAGATGTAAAGGCATTGAGAGATCAGACTGGAGCTGGAATGATGGACTGCAAAAAAGCACTTACAGAGTCTAATGGAGACTTTGATAAGGCAATAGAAATTCTAAGACTAAAAGGTCAGAAGTTGTCGGTCAAGAGAGCAGACAGAGAGGCAAAAGAAGGTGTTGTAATTGCTAAGACATCACACAACAAAAACAATGGAATAGTTGTTAGATTGAGCTGTGAAACTGATTTTGTTGCAAAAGGAGAGGATTTTATCAAAATGGCTGATGCCATTGCGGACATAGCTTTATCAAATTTACCAGAAAATAATGAAGCACTTCTTACTCTTCCATTCGGAGATGGGATGACCATTGGTGAAAAAGTTGTTGAGCAAACAGGTGTTATTGGTGAAAAGATTGAATTGAGTAGCTACAAGAAGATTGTAACAGAAGCTGGTCAAGGACAGGTTTTGCCTTATATCCATATGGGTTATAGAGCAGGAGTAATTGTAGCATTAAATTTAGAAGGCCCTGAGTTTGAAGAGCCAGGGAAAAATGTTGCTATGCAAGTTGCTGCAATGAGACCAGTTGCTCTTGATAAAGATGGTGTAGATGCATCTATAGTAGAAAAAGAAATCGAAATTGGCAAAGAACAAGCAAGACAAGAAGGGAAGCCTGAGGAAATGTTAGAAAAAATAGCCTTGGGTAAGCTTGGAAAATTCTATAAGCAATCTACCTTATTGAATCAAGCTTATGTCAAAGACAGCAAGCAATCAGTCAGTGCTTATTTAAAATCAATCAATGGAGATCTAACCATTACAGATTTCAAACACATTGAATTAGGATAAACATTTAGAAAGCGACTTTTATAAAAAGTCGCTTTTTTTGTATCTATGCACAAAGTTCCCTATGATCTATAAATACAAGAGAGTTCTTCTTAAATTAAGTGGCGAAGCCCTAATGGGTGAAGATGGCTTTGGAATCGATTCCGCCAAGCTCAAACATTACGCTGATGAAATAAAAAACTTAGTAGAAAGGCGAATAGAAGTAGCTATAGTTATTGGTGGAGGAAATATCTTTCGAGGACTCAATGCCAAAGAAAATAGTATTGGACGAGTACAAGGTGATTATATGGGAATGCTGGCAACTTGTATAAATGGTCTCGCATTACAATCTGTACTTGAAAGCATTGATGTATTTACAAGACTGATTTCCGCTGTCCAAATGGTCCAAATCGCTGAACCATATATTAAAAGAAGAGCAATTAGACATCTTGAAAAAGGACGAGTTGTAATATTCGCAGCAGGTACAGGTAGTCCCTATTTTACTACTGACTCCGCCGCCGCATTGAGAGCGAATGAGATTGGAGCAGATGTCATACTCAAGGGAACAAGAGTAGATGGTATATATAACAAAGATCCTTTGAAAAATCCAGATGCTATAAAGTTTGAATCTATTTCATTCGAAGAAGTAATCAAGGCTGGATTGGCAGTAATGGATATGACCGCGTTTACATTATGTCAAGAAAACAACCTTCCAATTATTGTTTTCGATATCAATGAAAAAGGCAACCTTGCCAAAATAATTGAAGGAGAAACCATTGGAACTATTGTTACAGGTTGATAATTGATCATTAAATCAACCAACAATTATCAAAAATCAAAAAGATATAAGATTACTGTCTAAAGATCAAATAATTGATCTTATGTCAGAATATGGAGCAAAGCCATTTGTTGGTAAACAAATATTTCAATGGCTTTGGGAAAAAGGCGCCAACTCATTTGATGATATGACCAATTTGTCTAAAAATCTAAGAGCAAGTTTGGCTGAAAACTTCACCATCAACAGAATCAAAACAAATTTGATTCAAAAAAGTAATGATGGAACAATCAAGACAAGATTCAAACTGCACGATGAACATTTAATAGAATCTGTTTTAATTCCAGTGGTAAAAGACAAAAGATTTACGGTTTGTGTCTCATCTCAAGTAGGATGTAGTTTGACTTGTAGCTTTTGTGCAACTGGAAAGATGAAAAGAATGAGGAACTTGGATCCAGGCGAAATTTATGATCAAGTTACCATGGTTAATGAACAATCTCTTGAACATTTTGGAACTCCACTAAGTAACATTGTTTATATGGGCATGGGTGAACCCTTGCTTGCTTATAAAAATGTATTGCAAAGTATTGCACTAATTACAGGTAAAGATGGACTCAATATGTCACCTAGAAGAATCACTGTAAGTACTGCTGGAATAGCAAAAATGATTACAAAATTAGCAGACGACGAGGTAAAATTTAATCTTGCACTTTCATTGCATGCAGCGGATGACAAAAAACGAGATTCTATTATGCCAATCAATGAGACCAATACTTTGTCTAACCTGATGGATGCGCTTGAATATTTCTACAACAAAACAAAAAACAAAATAAGCTACGAATATATTGCTTTTCAAAGATTCAACGACACGATCCAAGATGCAAAAAACTTAAGTAAGTTATGCAAACGCTTTCCTGTAAAAGTGAATATTATAGAATACAATCCGATAGACGGTTCAGAATTTTCCAAATCTGATAGTCATCGGATTGATGACTTTATGGATTATCTCAAAAGACAGGACATTACATGTACCTTGAGACGAAGCCGAGGGAAAGACATAGATGCTGCATGTGGTCAATTGGCGAATAAGGAGATTGTTTAGAAG